>NZ_JBWDOG010000002.1:0-658908 GCF_056269115.1 Patulibacter ginsengiterrae | reverse complement strand
TGGGAGAGTAGGTCGCCGCCGGATTTAGTTTGCGCCCCGCCAGTTTGGCGGGGCGCTTTTTTGTGGTTTGATGGTTGGCTGGTGCGTGCAAATGGTTGGGTGGTGCGGGCCGGTCGGGTTCCCGGGGCGAGTGGGGGCTGGCCTGGTCGGGGCTGGGTCGGGCGCGTTCGGGGCGTTCTGCGCGAAACTGGTGCTCTGGCTCCTGGTGGTCCTGGGCGACTTTTGTGGCGTTGCGGCGCGGCGCGGGGCCCGCGGCCGCTCGGCGGCTTGGTGGCTGGGGCCGGCCTGGCTCGGGACCGGTCGGGTCGGGTCGGCTTGGTGGCTGGTCGGCTCCGGCGCGGCCCGGTGATGGCTCCCGGCCGGTGGCGGAGGACTGGCCGGCGCCTGGCCGCCGGCCAGTGGCGGAGGACTGCCGGCAGCCGGCCGCCGCCGAGGCTCTTGGTGCGTGTGCCTGGGCGTCGGTGCTGGCCGGCGGTGGTCTGGTCGCCGTGGGCGGGTCGTGGGTTCGTGGCTGGTGAGGGAGGGCTGCCCTGGGGTCGGCGGCACCTGGTCGGGTACCGGGCCGCTGGCCAACAGGGCTCCCTGTCGGCGGTGCCCGGGATGGCGTTGAGACGTGCGGGTGAGGGCGCCGTCGTGGTCGACTCCTGCCGCCGGCGGCGGCCGGCGCAAGGGCGCTGAACGGGGTCGCGTCTCGGCGGGCCGCGTTTGCCGACCGGCTTCGTATCGGACGGTGGTAGGGGAGGCCTAGCGGCGGCGGCCGGCGTGGCCGGGCGTGGGGACGCTCGCGCCGCGCGGGCGCGCCGAGAGGGCCGCTGGGCGGGGCGGGCTTGGAAGCGGGCCGCCGGGACAAAGCCTCCCGGTCACCACGTACCGACGGGGAACGTTCTCCGCCGATCGGTGACATCGACAAGGCCGACGGGCGGTCCCGCCGTGAACTGATGCGGATTGTCGGTCACCAAGGCGGTAAATCCGCATCAGTCCGCTGGCGGAGACCCGGGCGGCCACCTCGCCGCGCGTCACCGCGCGACGGGTCACCGGGGCGGCGCGGCACCGGGGCGGCGCGTCGCCGCAGGCCGCCGCGGGCCGCGGAGCTCTCGGACGGCGAGGCGCTCCGGGCTCGGGTCGCTTGGGGGCGGGCCTGGCGGACCGGTGTCCGCCAGGCCGATGGGTCAGTGGCCGGTGCCGAGCGACGACCAGACGTCGATCTTGGTCTGGATCCGGTTGATGACGTCGTCGGTGACGGCGGTGGTCGAGGAGGAGCCGCCGAGGTCGGGGGTCTTGATCCCGGCGGAGGCACCCTCGAGGACCGACTCGTAGATCGCGCGCGAGGCCACTTCGGCGGCGGGCACGTCGTGGATCTGGGCGGCGTAGTGGAGGACCGCGGCGTTGGCGAGCAGCATCGCCATCGGGTTGGCGACGTCCTTGCCCTGCAACGAGGGGGCGGTCCCGTGGGGCGCCTCGGCCATCGCCACCCGCGGCGTGTAGTCGTCGTTGAAGCTGAGGAGGGTCGACTCGGCGCCGGCGATCGAGCCGAAGAGCGGCAGCACCAGGTCCGAGAGGCAGTCGCCGTCGCGGTTGAGGGCCGGGATCACGAGCGGGCCGTCGGCGTCGCCGGAGACGAGGCCGGCGTAGGTCGCGTCGATCAGGACCGGCTGGTAGGCGACGTCCGGGTTCGCGGCTGCGGCCCGGTCCAGTTCCTCCTTGAGCATGCCCTCGTAGACGGGCGAGACGGTCCACTTGGGGCCGCCGTAGACCCGTCCGCGCATCTGGATCGCGGTTCGGAACGCGTACTCCGCGACGGCCCGGCAGGTCGAGCGGCTGATCTTCTCGGTCCGGTAGGCGATCTCGTCCTCGCCGCCCTCGGTGCCCTCACGCCACTGCTTGGCGCCGTAGGCGTCGTCGACGGCCATCCGGACGACCGAGATCGGGAAGTGGATGCCCGCCGCGGGCGTGACGCCCGGGATCCGGCGACCGGTGCGGATGATGACCTTGCCGTCGACCTCCTCGCGGAGGATCCGGTTCGGCGAGCCGACGTCGTCCTTGCCCTCGGGGGTGACGGTGGCGGCCTTGACGCCGAGGCCGCTGACGCGCATCGCGGCGGCTGCCTCGTGGACGATCGCGTTGTCGGTCTCCCGCCGCTTCGCGAGCGAGAGGTCGAACCGCTCGAGCTCCACCGGAACACCCACGACGTCCGGATCGAGCACCCGGAGTGCCTGTTCGAGCAGCTCCTGCCCGGTCTCGTCGCCTTCGAGGATGGTGATGGTGAGGGAGTCGGGCATGCACGATTGAGCGTAGCGCCGGGACGGGCCGCGCCGTTGGTCGAACGACACACTTACCGGACGACCGGGGTCGTCCGGAAGCCCGGAGTTCGCGGGTCAGCGCGATCGCTCGAGGCTCGCGTTGGCAGGCAGCGCGCCGGGGCCCGGCGCGGCCGTGGTCCGGACGGTGCACGCTGCTAGCCTTGCCGACGGTCCGTAGGCGGACGACCGCGGGCGTACGGCCCCGCGCTTGCGCCCCGACACCGGACCAGACTGTTGCTATGGAGAAGTTCGTAATCGACGGTGGCCGCCCGCTTTCGGGGTCGGTTCGCCCCGCCGGCAACAAGAACGGAGCGCTGCCGATCCTGGCGGCCTGCGTCTTGACGACGGAGGACGTGATCGTGCGCAACGTGCCGCGAATCCGCGACGTCGCGTCGATGATCAACCTGCTCGAGGGGCTCGGCGTCACCGTCGAATGGCTCGACGAGCACGCCGTCCGGCTCAACGCCGGGGCGCTGCAGGCGGGGGACACCCTGCGTCGCGAGGACGCGGAGCGGATCCGTGCCTCGTTCCTGCTCGCCGGCCCGCTGCTGGCGCGCTTCGGCCGCTGCGTGATGCCGCCGCCCGGCGGCGACGTGATCGGCCGCCGCCGCCTCGATCCGCACCTCGACGCCTTCCGTGCGCTCGGCGCCACGCTCGAGCTCGGGCGCGACATCGAGATGCAGGCCCCGACCGGAGGGTTGGTCGCCGGAGAGATCTTCATGGACGAGCCGTCCGTGATGGCGACCGAGAACGCGCTGCTGGCTGCCGCCCTCACGCCCGGGACGACGATCATCGGCAACGCGGCGTGCGAGCCGCACGTCCAGGACCTGGCCCGGATGCTCGTCCGGATGGGTGCCGCGATCAGCGGGATCGAGTCCAACGTCCTGACGGTCGTCGGGCAGCGCGAGCTCGGCGGTTGCGACCATACGGTCGGTCCGGATCACATCGAGATCGGGTCGTTCATGGCGCTCGCCGGGGTGACCGGTGGCGAGGTCCGGATCACCGACGTCAACCCCGACGACCTGCGGATGATCCGGCTCGTCTTCGGGCGCCTCGGCCTGCACTCGGAGCTCGACGGCAATGTCGTCGTCGTCCCCGGCGAGCAGGAGCTGAAGACGGCCCGCGACGTCGGCGAGCACAAGATGAAGGTCCAGGACGGCCCCTGGCCCGCCTTCCCCGCCGACCTGACCTCGATCGCCGTCGCGCTTGCGACCCAGGCCACGGGCTCGGTCCTGATCCACGAGTGGATGTTCGAGAACCGCCTGGTCTTCACGGACAAGCTCGTCGGGATGGGCGCCGACATCACCCTCTGCGATCCGCACCGCGCGATCATCAGCGGCCCGTGCCGGCTGCACGGCGAGCGGATGACCTCGCCGGACATCCGCGCCGGGATGGCGCTGCTGATCGCCGCGCTCTGCGCGGAGGGCCGCAGCACGATCGGCAACATCGACCAGATCGACCGCGGCTACGAGGCGATCGATCAGCGCCTGCGCGACCTCGGGGCCCAGATCCAGCGGGTTCCGGAGGACGTTCCGGTCACCATCGGCTGAGCGGTCGCGGCGGACCGCTTCGCCGGACCGCGTCGCGGTCCACGCGGGCCGGTTGCCGCGGGCTCCGTCGTTCGTTCGAGGGCCGGTCCGGTGCGACGATCGGCCACCCCGGCCGACGATTCCGCTGGTCCGCGGCCGGGCGTCGTTCGGTCCGGCGCTGCGCGGAGTCGATGGCCGTCGGGCGGCGCGCTTCGCGTCTCGCTCCCGAGACCACGGGTCCGGTACCCGAGACCAGGCGTCTGGTCCCCGAGACAGCGGGTCCGTCGCCGTCGCCGACAGCTCGTCGAGAGCCTGACGTCGCGGTTCGCCCAGACCCGCGATGATGGTCGTCGATGACGCTGCCCATCCCCAGTGGCACGCGGGACGTGCTGCCCGACGAGATGCGCGAGCGCCATGGCGTGGTCGCCGCGCTCCGCGACGTGTTCACCCAGTACGGCTACGGGGAGGTATCGACCCCGGCCGTGGAGTACGCCAGCGTGCTGGAACGCGCGGGAGTCGCCGCTGCCGGCGACGCCGCCCGGCCACGCTTCCGGACCGTCGATGAGCGCGGTGAGACACTCGTCCTGCGCTCGGACATGACGGTGCCGATCGCCCGGCTCGTGGGCTCGCGGTTCGCCGACGCCCCGCTGCCGCTGCGGCTGAGCTACCAGGCCCACTGCTACCGCGGGATCCTTCCCGGTCGCGGCGAGGCCCGTGAGCTGCTGCAGGCCGGAATCGAGCTGTGCGGCGCACCCGCACCCGAAGGCACCGCCGAGGCCCTGACGGTGCTCGTCGGCGCGCTCAAGGCCGTCGGCCTCCAGGGTGCCCGGGTCGCGGTCGGCGACGCCTCGCTCTTCCCCGAGCTGCTCGACGCGGTCGGGATCGCCGACGAGCAGCGCGCCCGGGTCCTGCATGAGCTGGCGACCCGCGACCTGGTCGGCCTCGAGCGAGAGGTTCGCGCCGCGACGGACGCTGCCACCGCCAAGCTGCTGCTCGACGTGGCCGGGCGCCGGGGCGGCCCCGAGCTGCTCGACACGCTCACCGACGAACGCGTCCGCGAGGCCGCCAGCGGCCTCCGTCAGCTGGTCGAACGGCTCGACGACGAGGTCGTCTCCCACGTGATCCTCGACCTCGGCCTGACCCGTAAGCTCGGCTACTACACCGGTGCCGTGTTCGAGGTCTACGCCCCGGGGCAGGGCCACGCCATCGGTGGCGGTGGCCGCTACGACGAGCTCCTCGGGCGCTTCGGTCGGCCGCTGCCGGCCGTCGGCTTCGCGCTCGACATCGATGCGCTCCACACCGCGCTCGTCGGCACTTCGCGCGGGCGCTGGCGGGTCGGCTGGACCGGCGAGGAGAGCAGCCCGGAAGCGGGCTCGGCCTCGATCGGGGAGGTGACGTCGTGAACCGCTTCGGACTCCGGATCGCCGTTCCCCGCGGCGTGATGCTCAAGCCGACGCTCGACAGCCTCGATCGCGTCGGGGTCGACACCAGCGAGGTCCGCTCCAACGACCGCAAGCTGCTGTTCGAGGACGCCGGGATCGTGACCATGCGTCCGTCGGACGTGGCGACCTACGTCGAGTCCGGGGCCGCCGACGTCGGCGTGACCGGCAAGGACGTCCTGATGGAGCAGGGCACCCGCGACGTCGTCGAGCTCGCCGACCTCGGCTACGGCCCGTGCCGGATGGTGCTCGCCTCGATCGCGGGCGATCCCGATCCGGCGACCGAGGCGCTGCGGCGGCTCGGGATCATGCGCGTGGCCACCAAGTACGTCACGATCGCGACGCGCTACCTGGAGTCGACCGGCCGTCAGGCCGAGATCGTCAAGGTCAACGGCTCGGTCGAGCTGGCGCCGCTGACCGGGATGGTCGACGCGATCGTCGACCTGACCGCGACCGGCACGACCCTGCGCGAGAACGGCCTGGTGGTCCGCGAGGAGATCGCGACCTCGACCGCGCGCCTGATCGTCAACCCGGCCTCGCACCGGCTGAAGGCCGCCGCCGTCGACGAGCTGCGGGAGGCCCTGCTTGCCGGTTGAGCGCCTGACCGCCAACAGCGTCGCCGAGGCGGAGACCGCTGCCGCTCGGATCCGGACCCTCGTGCCGGGGGGCGGGGAGGTCGCGGAAGCGGTCGCCGCGCTCGTGGCGGACGTCCGTGAGCGGGGCGACGTCGCCCTGCTGGAGTCCGTCGGCCGGTTCGATCGCGCCGCCGGTGAGGCCGTCGAGCCGCTGATCGTGGCCGCGGCCGACCTCGACGCCGCCGTGGCCGGACTCGATCCGCAGCTGCGCGCGGCACTCGAGCTGTCGATCGCCAACGTCGGTGCGGTCGCCCGCGCGACCTGCAGCGAGGACCGTGACGTCCCGCTGCCCCAGGGCCAGCGGATCCGCGTCCGCGAGGTCCCCGTCCGGCGAGCGGCGGTCTACGTGCCCGGAGGCCGGGCCCCGTACCCGTCGACCGTGATCATGGGCGTCGTGACCGCCCGCGCCGCGGGCGTCGACGAGGTCGTCGTGGCGACGCCCTCCGACGACCTGGTCCTGCGCGCCGCGGCGCGTCTTGCCGGGGCCGACCGCGTCTACCGGATGGGCGGAGCGCACGCCGTCGCCGCGCTCGCCCACGGGACCGCGACCGTCGACCGGGTCGACGTGATCGTCGGACCCGGGAACCTCTGGGTCCAGGAGGCGAAGCGACAGCTGACCGGCGTCGTCGGCGTCGACGGCTTCGCCGGGCCGAGCGACCTGCTCGTAGCCGCTGACGGCAGCGCCGACGCCGAGCTGGTCGCGCTCGACCTCGCCGCCCAGGCCGAGCACGGCGACGGCTCGCTGGTCGTGCTGGTGACCGACGACGACAGCCTGCGGGAGGCCGTGGTGACGCGGCTGGAGGCCGGGATCGCCGGGGGCCTCGGCGCCGCCGACAGCGGTGCCGCCTACGCGACCGTGCTCGTCGACGGGCCGGACACGGCGCTCGCCGTCGCCGAGGCGTTCGCGCCCGAGCACCTCGAGCTGGTCGGGGAGACCATCGAGCCGCTCGCCGGGCAGGTCCGCAGCGCCGGCTGCGTCTTCGTCGGCGCGACCGGGGCGACCGCCTTCGGCGACTACGTCGTGGGCAGCAACCACACGTTGCCGACCGACGGGGCCGCTCGGTTCGCCTCGACGCTCTCCGCCCGGACCTTCCGGCGGACGATGTGCGAGGTCCACGTGAACGACGCCAGCGACGCGCTCGCGGCCGCCGGTGGGCTGATCGCGGACGCCGAGGGATTCGTCGTGCACGCGGCTTCGATGCGCGCGCGGCAGAATAGGGACGGTCGATGACGCGCTCCGCTGCCCAACAACGCTCGACCGGCGAGACCAACGTCTCGATCGAGCTCGATCTCGACGGCGGTGGCGCCGGTACCCGCACCACCGGCGTCGGCTTCTTCGATCACCTGCTCGACCTGTTCGCCCGCCACGCCGGCTTCGACCTGACGGTCGCGGTCGAGGGCGACCTCCAGACCGGCAGCCACCACACCGTCGAGGACACCGGGCTGGTGCTCGGGCAGCTGCTGAGCGAGGCGCTCGGCGACCGGGTCGGGATCCGGCGCTACGGCTCGACGACGATCCCGATGGACGAGGCCCGCGCGGCCTGCCACATCGACCTCTCGGGGCGGCCGTTCGTCGTCTTCGAGGACCACGACCTGCTGCCCGCCGGCGTCACCGGGGGCTTCGAGCACGAGCTCCTGGAGGAGTTCGTGCGGGCCGTCTCGGCCACCTCGCGGAGCACGATCCACCTCGAGATCCAGCGCGGTCGCGGCGCCCACCACATGATCGAGGCCGGCATCAAGGCCCTGGCCCGCGCGCTGCGCGTGGCCGTCTCGATCGATCCCGACGAGCACGGCGTGCCGTCGACCAAGGGGACGTTGACCGAGTGAGCATCGGCATCGAGCTGGAGGGAACCGCCTCCGCCCGGATCGTCATCGTCGACTACGGCGTCGGGAACCGGCGCAGCGTCGAGAAGGCGCTAGCCCACGCTGGGGTCCAGGCCGAGGTCACGGCCGACGAAGCCCGGATCCGGGCGGCGGACGGACTGATCATCAGCGGCGTCGGCGCGTTCCGGGCCGGCGCCGAGATGCTGCGCGCCAGCGGGCTCGACCGGCTGGTGCGCGAGCGGGTCGCCGACGGCGTGCCGTTGCTGGGCATCTGCCTCGGCATGCAGCTGCTGTTCGAGGGCTCCGATGAGCGCGGCGGCGGCGAGGGCCTCGGCCTGCTGTCCGGTCGTGTGCGGGCGCTGCGGCCCGCCGCCGGCCTCAAGCTGCCGCACATCGGCTGGAACCTGGTCGACTGGGCCGAATCGCCCAGCCCGGGGGCGACGTCTCCGCTGCGCGCCGGCCTGCCCGACCAGACCGCCTTCTACCACGTGCACTCCTTCGTCGCCGAGCCGGAGGACCCCGCCGACATCGTCGCCTGGGGCGACTACGGCGGACGCTTCGTGACCGCCGTCGGGCGCGAGCGGGTGTACGGGGTTCAATTCCATCCTGAGAAGTCGTCGAAGGACGGACTCCGCGTGCTGCGCGGGTTCGCCGAGACCTGTACGAGGTGCGCCACGTGATTCTGTACCCCGCGATCGACATCCTCGACGGGCAGGCCGTCCGCCTCGTCCGTGGGGATTTCGACGAGAGCACCGTCTACCGCGACAGCCCGCTCGAGGCGGCCCGTTCGTGGGTCGAGGCCGGAGCCCGCTTCCTGCACCTCGTCGACCTGGACGGGGCGAAGACCGGCGAGCCGGCGCACCTCGACCAGCTCGCGGCGATTACCAGCGAGCTGTCCGTGCCCGTCCAGTGGGGCGGCGGCCTGCGCACGATCGAGGCTGTCCGCGAGGCGCTCCAGGCCGGAGCTGAGCGCGTGATCCTCGGTACGGCTGCGATCACCGACCCCGACTTCCTCGACTCGGTCCTCGGCAGCCACCGCGACCGCGTGATGGTCTCGGTCGACACCCGCGGCGGCAAGGTCGCCACCAAGGGCTGGCTCGAGACGACCGAGATCGACGGCTCCGAGGCGATCGTCCGGCTCCAGCAGCGGGGCGTGCGGCGGTTCGTCTACACCAACGCCGACCGCGACGGGCTCGAGCAGGGCCCCGACATGGACGAGGTCCGGCGGATCTCCCAGGCCGTTCGCGGCTCGTGGATCTTCTCCGGCGGGATCGGCACGACCGAGCACCTGCGGCAGCTCGCCCAGGCCCGGCTCGTCAACCTCGGCGGGGTCATCACCGGCAAGGCGCTGTACGAGAAGCGGTTCACGATCGCCGAGGGCCACGCGGCCCTGCAGGACCGCTGAGTCCGTCGAACGTGACGAGGAGCGAACCGTGCACCTGAAGCGCGTGATCCCGTGCCTGGACGTCGACGCCGGGCGCGTCGTCAAGGGCACCAACTTCGTCGGGTTGCGTGACGCCGGCGACCCGGTCGAGCTGGCGGCCCGCTACGACGCCGAGGGCGCCGACGAGCTGGTCTTCCTCGACATCACCGCCACCAGCGACCAGCGCGACACGATCGTCGAGCTGGCGCGGCGGGCGGCGGACGAGGTCTTCGTGCCGTTCACGATCGGCGGCGGGATCCGCTCGGTCGCCGACGCCCAGGCGGTGCTCGACGCCGGGGCGGACAAGGTCGCGGTCAACTCCGCGGCGGTCGCTCGGCCCGAGCTGCTGACCGAGCTCGCGGATCGCTTTGGGGTCCAGTGCGTCGTGCTCGCGATCGACGCCAAGGCCGTCGCGGCCGACCGTGCCGGCGTGGTGCCGGACCCGTGGGAGGTCTACGTCGCCGGTGGTCGCACGCCGACCGGGCGTGGCGCCGTGGCCTGGGCCCGCGAGGCCGTCGAGCGCGGGGCCGGCGAGATCATGCTGACCTCGATGGACGGCGACGGGACGACGGCGGGCTACGACCTGCCGCTGACCTCGGCGGTTGCCGCGGCGGTCCCGATTCCGGTGATCGCTTCGGGCGGCGCGGGCACGCTCGACCACCTCGTCGAGGCGCTGCAGGCCGGGGCCGACGCGGCGCTTGCCGCGTCGATCTTCCACTTCGGCACCTACACGGTGGCCGAGGCGAAGCAGCGGATCGCGGAGGCGGGGATCCCCGTCCGGCCGATCGCTGCTCCCGACCAGGCCTAGAGCCGGTCGGCGGGCGCCCGGCGAGGGCGCCCCCTGTCCGGCCACGGTGCGGGCGGTCGGCGGTCGTCGTGCCGCGCGATCGGGGTTCAGCGCTTGCGGTAGGCGACGGTCGGCAGGCCGAGGGTGACCCAGTCGTGGAGCCCGCCCCGGTAGTAGGCGAGGCTGTTCGGCGCGCGTCCGGCGTCGAGCAGGATCTCGACCGCGCGCGGGGTCGCGGCGGCGTGCGGCGGGCGCTTCATCGAACGGTTGGGCATCGGGGCCTCCTAGGCGTGGCCGAAACGGACGTCGGGCAGGACCCGGCGGAGGACGCGGGGCGTCCACCAGGCCCAACGGCCGAGCAGACGCAGCAGGACGGGGAGCAGCAGCAGGCGGATCAGGGCGGCGTCGAGCAGGACCGCGACGCCGAGGATCACGCCCATCTCCTTCGGCGGCAGCGGCCCGGAGAGGGCGAAGGTGAAGAAGACGGCCACCATCACCGCCGCGGCGGCGAAGACGACCCGGCCGGACGAGGCCACCCCGCCGATCATCGCGTCGCGCGGGTCGTGGCTGCGGTCCCACCGCTCCTTGGCCGCCGAGAGCAGGAAGACCGTGTAGTCCATCGAGATCGCGAAGACCATCGCGAAGAAGAAGACCGGCGCCCAGGCGTCGAGGAACCCCTGCGGCTCGAGGCCGAGCAGGCCGCTGCCGTGACCGTCCTGGAAGATCAGGCGGGCGACGCCGAACGCGGCGGCGACCGCCAGCAGGTTGGTGAGCACGCCGACGGCGGCGAGCACCGGCGCCTGGAGCGCGACGAGCAGCAGCAGGAAGCCGAGCCCGAGGACCACCCCGACGACCAACGGGGTCTTGGCCTGCAGGGTCGCCTCGAGGTCGTGGTTCTCGGCCGGCTGGCCTCCGACGCGCGTGCCCGACGGTAGCTCGCCGCGGAGACGATCGATCGTGGCGCCCAGCGCCGGGGAGGAGGGGTCGACGGCCGGGACCACCGGGACCACGGCGACGCCGCCGGTGCCGGTGACCGTGGGCAGGACCCGGGCGATCCCGCGATCGGCCTGCGCGACGGCGGCCACCGCACCGGCGTCCTGCGTCGTCGTGACCAGCTGGAGCTGCCCGGGCGCGCCGGGGCCGAAGCCCTGCTGGACGAGGCCGTAGCCGACCCGGGCACCGTCCTGCTCGGGAACGACCTTGATCGACGGCATCCCGGTCTTCAGGCCCGTGACCGGGATCGCCAGCAGCACCAGCAGCAGGACCGCGAACGCCCCGTAGCGCTTGGGATGGCGCCAGAGACGCGCCGCCCAGGCGGCGAACCGCGGCGAGCGGTCCTCACCCGAGCGCAGCCACGGCAGCGCGCCACGGTCGACTCGGGAACCGAGCCGGGCGAGCACGGCCGGCAGCAGGGTCAGGGTCGCGGCGAGGATGAAGGCGACCGCGAGCATGATGCCGAGCGCCATCGAGCGGAAGGCGGGGCTCGGGACGAGCAGGACCGCGGTCAGCGAGATCAGGACGGTGAGGCCGGAGAAGAGGACGGCCTTCCCGGCGGTGTCCATCGTCTCGACCACCGCCTCGACGGGATCGCCGCGGTCGGCGAGTGCGCTGCGGAAGCGCATCACCATGAACAGCGCGTAGTCGATGCCGAGCGCGAGCGCGAACATCATCGCGAAGTTGAACGCCCAGACCGAGATGTCGAGCAGCTGGGCGCCGAGGAACAGCGAGCCGGCGGCGGCGACCAGGCCGGTGATGGTGAGCATCAACGGCAGGCCGGCGGCGACCAGCGAACCGAAGGCGATCACCAGGATCACCAGCGTGACCGGCCACGAGACCAGCTCGCTCTTGAGCATCGCGCTGAGGTTGGCCTGGTTGAAGTCCGACCACATCCCGGACGCTCCGGTCAGGGCGACCTCGACGCCGGGCGCGCCGCGGAGGCGGTCCTTGACGTCGTCGGCGGCTCGGACCATCTCGTTGGCGCTGCCGGCGGCGGTGCCCTGCACGATCGCGGTGTGGCGATCGCGGGAGACGCTCAGCCCGGGGGTGGGAGGGACGACCCGGCCGACGTGCTCGGTGCCGGCCAGCAGTCGCTCGCTGCGGGCGATCGTCGCGCGGAAGCTGGGGTCGTCGGTGGTCTGCGTCGGCGAGTGGACGACGACCATCAGCGCGGAGCTGGACGCCCCGTCGAGGTGGCGGTCGATCAGGTGGCGGGCTTCGACCGACTCCGAGCCGGTCGCCTCCCAGCCGGCGCCCGAGAGCGCCGACTCGACGCGCGGAGCGAAGACGGCCAGGATCACGACGAGCACCGCCCAGCCGGCCACGACCACCTTGGCGTGGGCGGCGGCGAAGCGGCCGAGGCGACCGAGCGGCCCGGTGCTCATGACGGCACCTCGCCGCCGAGGATCTGGTCGCGCTCGGCGAGTTGGCTGCGCAGACCGCCGCAGACCAGCTCGCAGAGCGCGAAGACGGAGTCGTCGCTGATCGCGTAGCGGACGGCGGTGCCCTCCTTGGTGCGGGAGACGATCCCGGCCTGGTGGAGGATGCCGAGGTGCTTGGAGACGTTCTGCTGGCTGCTGCCGATCGCCTCGGTCAGCTGGCCGACGGTCGCGGCGCCATCGCGCAGGCGGTCGAGCAGACGGATCCGGATCGGGTCACCGATGACCCGGAAGCGCTGGGCGATCAGCTCGACGAGCGGCTCGGGGAGCGGGTGCGGCATCGACATTGCACAACTGTACCACTGAAAAGTTGTGGAGTTGAAAGTGGGGGGCCTGGGCGGCCGTGGCTCGCTCGCCGCCCCGCTACTGCTGGCGCTTCTTGGCGGCGGCGGCGGCGGCTTCGCGCTTCAGGCGCTTGCGGGCCGCTGCGCCCGCCTTCAGCGACGCCGCGTCGCTCTTGGCTCGCGCGCGGGGGGCGAGCAGGTAGACGCTGGTGTAGGTGTCGATGTAGAGCCGGCGTCCGTCGGAGATCCCCGGATCGAACGCGCCGCTGCGGTGGGTGTAGACGAGGGCGCCGTCGCGGGCTCGGCGAATCGCCAGCGACTTGCGACCGAGGTTCGCGTACATCACGAGGTCGCCGACGACGGTGATCCCGCCCGAGATCTTGCCGCCGACGTTGCGGGTCCAGCGCGGCCGGCCCGAGCGGGCGTCGAGGGCGTAGAGGACGCCGCCGTAGGAGCCGATGAAGACGGTCGGACCGCGCCCGGCCACCGGCGCGACGGCCGGTGCGGAGTAGACGTAGCCCTTGGCCCGCCGGCGCCAGGCGATCCGGCCGGTCTCCTCGCCGAGGGCGGAGATCGAGCCGTCGATGTTGCCGACGAAGACCCGGCCGTAGGCGACCGCCGGGGTGCTGTAGAGGCTGCCGCCGAGGTCGGTGGTCCAGCGGCGGCGGCCGCTGTTGAGCCAGATCGCGTTCATCCGTCCGCCGTAGTCGCCGACGAAGAGGGTGTTGCCGTCGCGGGCGACGGCGGCCTTGACCGCACCGCTGGCCTGGTACCGCCAGAGCACCCGCCCCGACGAGCGGGTGACGGCGACGACCTCGCCCTTCTCGGTGCCGAAGACGATCCGATCCTTCGTCAGCAACGGCGAGGACTCGGAGCGGCTGGCCAGCAGCAGTCGCCAGGCGATCCGTCCGTTCTGCGAGCGGAGCGCGATCAGCTGGCCGCCCTTGGCGCCGCGTCCCCGGGTGAGCACCGTCGCGTAGACCCGGCCGTTGCCACAGGCCGGGGACGAGGCGGCCAGCCGGCCGATCCGTCGCGACCAGGCCGTCCGGCCGGTCCGGCGATCGATCGCGCGCAGGACCCCGTCGTTGCGGAGCAGGTAGAGCCGACGGCCGCAGAGGACCGGCGGGTACTCGAGCAGGACCCGCCCGGTCGAGCCCCAGACGGTCGTCAGCGGGGGGCGGATCGGGGCCTTGCCCGCGAACGGCAGGTAGCGGGTGCGCTGCTCGGTGCCGCCGTACATCGGCCAGTCGGCGCCGTCGTCGAAGCTGTCCTCGGCGTCGGCCGGCGCCGTCGGCTCGGTGGTCGGCGGCGCCTCGCCCGTGAACTCGACGTCCGGGTTGGAGACCTCGCTCGGTCCCCGCAGGTGGTTCCAGACCGCGAGACCGCCGATCACCAGCAGCGCCGCGACAACCACGCCGACGCAGCCGAAGCAGGCCCGCGGGCGGCGCAAGGCGTTGAGGAGGGAGCCGGCCATCGGGACAGGGTACGGTCCGGCGGCGTGCTCTTTCGTCGCCCCACTCTCCGCGACCCTGCCGAGGCGTACGCCGCACTGCGGCTGCTGCCCGCCGCGCGGCCCCTGATGGACGCGATCGGACCGAACGACGACCTCTGGGTGGTGGGTGGCGCCGTCCGCGATCTGCTGCTGGGGATCCCCCCGCACGAGCTGGATCTGGTCGCGACCGGGCCGGTCGACGACGTCGCCGCCCGACTCGGGCCGATCGTCGCGCGCCACGAGCGCTTCGGGACCGTCGAGGTCGAGCCGCAGCCGGGCGTCCGCTACGACGTCGCGCGGGCTCGCCGCGAGACCTACGCGCAGCCGGGTGCCCTGCCCGACGTCGAGCCGGTCGACCGGATCGAGGACGACCTCGTTCGCCGCGACGTCTCGCTCAACGCGATCGCGATCCGACTCCGGGACGGGCGGCTGGTCGAGGTCCCCGGGGCCCGCGACGACCTCGCCGCGGGACGGCTGCGGGTCCTGCACGACCGCTCGTTCGTCGACGACCCGACCCGGGTCTGGCGGATCGCCCGCTACGCGTCGCGGCTCGGCTTCACGATCGAGCCGGCGACGCGGGGGCTCGCCGCCGCCGCCGATCCGTCGACCGTCTCCGGGGCCCGCCACGGGTCGGAGCTGCGGCTGACGCTCGGCGAGCCGGACCCGGCCTCGGTCCTGACGATCCTGCGCGACCTGAACCCGCGCTTCCTGCCGCCGGGCTTCGATCCCGCGCCGTCCGGCGTCGGGGCGGCGCTGGCGCTGCTGCCGGTCGGGGCCCGGGCCGATCTGGTGCGGCTGGCCGCGTCCTGCGCCGGGGTCGGCCTCGACGACCTGCTGCCGTGGCTGGAGGCGATCGAGCTGACCGTCGCCGAGCGGGAGATCGTCGGCGCGGGCTCGCGGGCGAGCACGCTCGCGCCGCTGGCCCGGGCGACCACTCCGGCCGAGATCCAGCGCGCCGCCGCCGGGGTGCCCGACGAGGTGGTCGCGCTCGCGGGCGGCCCGAACGCCCGCCGCTGGTTCGACGAGATCCGCCACGTGCGGCTCCAGATCGACGGGCACGACCTGCTCGCGGCCGGCGTCGCCGCCGGGCCCGAGCTCGGCCAGCGGCTGCGGCAGGCGCTGGCGGCGAAGCTCGACGGGCGCCTCGATCCCACGCTGCCCCCGCGTGAGGCCGAGCTGGCTGCGGCGCTGGCCGACCCCCAGACGGCCTCCGACTCGTCCGCGGAGGCCGAGCGATGACGAACCGCGACGAGCGGTCGGGGACGGCGCCGGCCGGCTTCACGTGGACCGCCGACGGCCACCTGCGGTTCTCGCTGCCCGCGGCGACCGTCCACTTCAGCGGCCGCCGGGGCGGCGCCTCGCGGGGGCCGTTCGCGTCGCTCAACCTCGGCAGCTGGACCGACGACGACCCCCAGGCGGTGGCCGAGAACCGGCGGCGACTGGCGGCGCTGGCCGGGGTCGGGCCGGAGCGACTGGCCCAGGCCCGCCAGGTCCACGCGACCGAGGTCCTGGTGGCCCGCAACGACGACGACCTGCCCGGGGCCGGCCTCGCCGACGTCCGCGACGCCGACGGCTTCGCGACCGGGCTCCGCGGGACCCCGTGCGTGGTCCTCTGCGCCGACTGCCTGCCGGTCGCGCTGGTCGCCGACGGGGCGGTGGCGATGGTCCACGCCGGCTGGCGCGGGCTGGTCGGTGGGGTGCTCGAGTCCGGGTTGGTCGCGCTGCGCGAGGCGGGCGGCACGGGGCCGGTGATGGCGGTCGTCGGCCCGGGGGCGGGGGCCTGCTGCTACGAGGTCGGCGACGAGGTCCATGCCGCCCTGGCCCCGCTCGGCCCGACGGTCCGGGTCGGCGACCACGCCGACCTGCCGGCGGCCGCCGAGCTGCGCCTGCGCGCCGCTGGTGTCGGCAGCGTCCACGTCGCCCGCCACTGCACGATCTGTGACCCTGAGCGGTTCTTCTCGCACCGGCGTGACGCCGGGTGCACCGGACGACAGGCAGGAGTCGCGTGGTTGACATGATCGAGGACCTCGACCCCGAGGTCGTGCGGACGCGGTTGGCGGAGGTGCGCTCGCGGATCGACGCGGCGTGCGAGCGCAGCGGGCGCGATCCGGCCGCCGTCGACGTGCTGGTGGCGACGAAGTACCTGGTCGCCGACCAGGTCCCGCGGCTGGTCGGCACCGGGGTCGAGCTGGTCGGCGAGAACCGCGTCCAGGCGCTGCTGGAGAAGGTCGCGCTGCCCGGGACCGCGGCGCTCCGCTGGGAGTTCATCGGGCACCTCCAGTCGCGCAAGGTCCCCGACCTGCTGCCGCACGTCGCGCGGATCCACTCCGTCTCCAGCGACAGCGTCCTGAAGCGGCTGGAGCGGCACCGCGAGCTCGCCCGCCCGGGCCTCGACGTCCTGATCGAGGTCAACGTCAGCGGCGAGGAGGCCAAGAGCGGGGTCGCCCCGGAGGCGCTCGCCGAGGTGATCGCCCGCTGCCCGTTCCCGGTCGCGGGGCTGATGACGATGCCGCCGTTCGCCGAGCGGGCCGAGGACAGCCGGCGCTGGTTCGCGCGGCTGCGGGAGCTGGCCGAGGAGCACGGTCTCGGCGTGCTGTCGATGGGGACCACCCAGGACTTCGAGGTCGCCGTCGAGGAGGGCGCGACCGTCGTCCGGCTGGGCAACGTCCTGCTCCGCTGAGCGGCCCGGCGGAGGCCGTTGGGGCCGGCCGGCGGGGCGCGGCGAGCAAAGTCGCCGTGCTCGCGTGCAGGAACCGGGCCGCCGTGGGAGAATCATCAGTCCGTCATGGCCTTCCGCGACGCTTGGCACAAGGTGCTCGTGTACTTCGCTCTCGCTGAGGAGCGAGACATGTACGACGACTCCTACGACGATGAACCGGAGTACGACGATCGTCGTGAGCGGGCTCGTGAGCCCGTGCGCGAACCGACGCCGGTCCGCCGGATCGACCGAGCCCGCCGCCGGCGTGAGGACTTCGACGACATCTTCAGCGACGAGAGCGAGACCCGGGTCGGTGGCGGGTCGCACCTACGGCCGGTCGGCGGCTCCTCCCGCGGCGGTGGTGGCGGCGGCGGTGGCCGCGCGGCCGACCGCGACGTCCGCGTCCACCTGGTCCTGCCGAAGTCGTTCAACGACGCGCAGCAGATCGCGGACCGCTTCAAGGACGGGATCCCGGTCGTGATCAACCTCCAGACCTCGGACTCGGACCTGTCGAAGCGGCTGATCGACTTCGCCAGCGGCCTGACCTACGCGCTCGACGGCGGGATGCAGCGGATCGCCGACAAGGTCTTCATGCTCACGCCCGCCAACGTCTCGATCTCGGCCGAGGAACGCGCCCAGCTGATCGAGAAGGGCTTCTTCAACCAGAGCTAGACAGCCGTTGCGGTAGTCGCCTCGGCGGACCGGTACCGTTCATCGTCGCTTATGCGTCTGGGATTTCTGGGATCGGGCAACATGGCCACCGCGTTGGCGCGAGGCATCGGTGAACCGGTGCTGACCTTCGACCCGGTCGCCGAGCGCGCCCAGGCGCTGGCTGAGATCACCGGCGGCGAGGCCGTCGCCGACGCACGGACGTTGGCCGACCGCGCCGATGTCGTCGTGCTCGGGCACAAGCCGGGGCAGCTCGCCGAGGCGGCCGTCGACGTCGGTGCCGCCAAGGCCGTCGTCTCGATCCTCGGTGGCGTCGAGACCGGCGCCCTTCGCGCCGCCTACCCCGACCGTCCCGTGATCCGGCTGATGCCGAACACGCCGGCCGGGGTCGGGAAGGGCGTGATCGCCGTCGCGATCGAGCCCGGGGGCACTCCCGAGGCCGATCTCGAGGTCCGCTCCGCGGTGCTCGAGCTGCTGCGTCGCTGCGCGACCGTGGTCGAGCTGCCGGAGTCCCAGATGCCGGCCGCGACCGCGATCTTCGGAGTGCTGCCCGCCTACGTCGCCCTGGTCGCCGAGGCGATCGTCGACGCGGCGGTCCGCCACGGCATGCCGCCGGCCGAAGCCGGTCGGATGGCCGCCGCCGGGATCGAGGGCTCGGCCGCGCTGCTCCGTGAGCAGGGCCACGACACCCTCGCCGTCCGTCGCGCGGTCACCTCCCCGGGTGGCTCGACCGCCCGCGGTCTCCGCGCCCTCGATCGCGGCGGGGTCCGCGAGGCGTTCCAGGACGCCTTCGACGCCGTCGTGGACGTCGCATGACCTCGCTCGCCGCGACGGTCGTGCTCGCGTCCGCCCGGACCCAGGTGGCGGACTTCCTGGAGGCGTTGATCGACGTCTACATGATCCTGATCATCGCCTACATCCTGGTCTCGCTCCTGCAGTCGGCCTCGATCCGGATCCCGTACAACCGATTCACGACCGCCGTGATCAAGTTCCTCGGCGACGCGGTCGAGCCGTACCTCGCGGTCTTCCGGCGGTTCATCCCGCCGCTCGGCGCGTTCGACCTCTCGCCGCTCGTCGGCATCCTCGTCCTGCAGTTCGTCGGCCAGCTGGTGGTGCGCCTTGTCGCGGGATGAGCAGCGGGCGGGCCGACTGGCCACCCGACGGGTCGCGGCGGTCGCGATCGCCGTCCTGATCGTCGACCAGCTGACCAAGCGGCTGGCGGTCGAGGCGGTCTCCAACGGGCGCAGCGAGAGCTTCCTGCCGCTGATCGACCTGGTCCACGTGCGCAACGAAGGCGTCGCCTTCTCCAGCTTCGCGGGGAAGCCGTGGATCGTCGGGCTGCTGGTGCTGGCCGCGCTCGTCGCCCTGACCGTCTGGTTCGTCCGGAACCGGACCGTGCCGCTCGCCTGGTTGGCCGCGGGCATGCTCGCGGGCGGTGCGCTCGGCAACGTCCTCGACCGGGTGGTCGAGGGCGCGGTGATCGACTTCCTGAAGCCGCCCAACTGGCCGGCCTTCAACCTCGCCGACGCGTCGATCGTGCTCGGGATGATCCTGCTGGTCGTCGTCGTCGAGCTCGACCACCGTCGGACGACGGCGGCGGCGCGGGCGGCGGACCAACGCCCCCAGCGCGGATGAGCGTCGAACGGTTGGTCGTCAGCGAGGACCAGGACGGCGCACGGCTGGACGTCGTGCTGGCCGAGGTCTGTGGCTCCCGGGCCCGCGCCCAGCGGGCGATCGCGGCGGGAGCGGTGAAGGTCGACGGGCATCCGGCCCAGAAGCGCCTGGCGCTCCGTGCCGGTCAGGACCTGACCGTCGACCTCGGCTCGCTGATCCGGACGGTCGAGACCGTCCGCCACGACGCCCCGTCGGTCGACGTCCTCTACGAGGACGAGCACCTGCTGGTCGTCGACAAGCCGGCCGGGCTGGTCGTCCATCCCGGTGCCGGCCACTACGGCCCGACGCTGGTCGACGCCGTCGCCAGCCGGATGGTCGCCGGGCTGCCGCCGGGCGGCAACGCCGAGCGGCCCGGGATCGTCCACCGACTCGACCGCGACACCTCCGGGCTGCTGCTGGTGGCGCTCAACGACGCGACCCACCGGGCGCTCCAGGAGGCGATCCGCGAGCGGACCGTCACCCGCGAGTACCTGGCCCTCGTCGACGGGCGACCCGACGCCCGCAGCGGCACGATCGACGCGCCGATCGGGCGTGATCGGCACCACCGCACCCGCCAGTCGATCGACACCGACAGTCCGCGCCGGGCGGTCACGCACTTCGTGATCGAGGAGGTGCTGCCGCGAACGACGCTCCTGCGGGTGACGCTCGAGACCGGTCGCACCCACCAGATCCGCGTCCACCTGCGCGAGATCGGGTTGCCGGTCGCGGGGGACCCCGAGTACGGCCGCCGCTCCGGCGTCCCCGGGGCGCCGCATCCGCTCGGGCTCGAGCGCCAGTTCCTGCACGCGGCGCGGCTCTCGTTGACCCACCCGATCAGCGGCGAGCCGCTCGAGGTCGAGTCGCCGCTTCCGGCGGACCTGGCCAGCGCGCTCGAGCGCGCGAAGGCCGGGAACTAGCCCGGGAGCAGGGCATCCATCCGGCCCCGCGCCGCGTGGTGCCCGCCGCTCTGGTTGAATCCTTGATGCGCGCGTCCGTCTGGATGTCGTGCGTCGTCCATCCATTCCTACCCCGCTGGGGTTCCCCCGAAGCGTCCCTGTCCGACACCGTCGGAAACGCGCTCCGGGTCCGGCGGGCCTGTCTTTCGTCGTTTCAAGGGAGTACCTCATGGCCGAAGTCGGCATCAAAGAACTGCTGCAGTCGGGCGTCCACTTCGGACACCAGACCCGTCGCTGGAACCCGCGCATGGCGCGGTTCATCCACGGCGAGCACTCCGGTGTCCACGTCATCGACCTGCTGCAGACGGTCGAGCTGCTCGCGAACGCCCAGGAGTTCGTCTCCGGGATCGCGCAGCGCGGCGGCACCGTCCTCTTCGTCGGCACCAAGCGCCAGGCGCAGGACTCGATCCGCGAGGCCGCCGAGGCCGCGCGTATGCCGTACGTCAACCAGCGTTGGTCCCCGGGCCTGCTGACCAACTTCCAGACGTCGAGCAAGCGGATCAAGACGCTCAACGACCTCGAGCGCCTCGAGGCCGAGGGCCAGCTCGACCTGCTGCCCTCGCAGGAGCGCATCACGCGCCGCAAGGAGCTCGCCAAGCTCCAGATCAACCTCGGTGGCGTGAAGGACCTGCGCCGCGCGCCGGACGCCGTCTTCGTGATCGACGTCAACAGCGAGAAGATCGCCGTCGAAGAGGCCACCAAGCTGCGGATCCCCGTGATCGCGCTGGTCGACACGAACGTCGATCCCGACGGCGTCGACTACCCGGTCCCGGGCAACGACGACTCGATCCGCTCCTGCGGCACGATCTCGCACGCGATCGGTGATGCGGCTGCCGGTGGCGCCGCCGCCTGGTACGAGGCCGAGGAGGCCCGTCGTACGCGTGAGTCGGCCGAGCGCGAGCAGCGCCAGGCCGTCGAGGCCGAGCAGCGCGAGGCTGAGGAGGCCCGTCGCCTCGAGGCCGAGGAGCAGAGCGCCGCCGCCGCCGCCGGCCAGGAGGCCGCTCAGCAGGCCGCCGACCAGGCTGCTGCCGACCAGGCCGCCGCCGCCGAGCAGGCCCCGACCACCGAGCCCGAGGCGCCCGCGGCGCCGCAGGGCTGAACCGAGAGCCCCGTATGAGCGACATCACGATCTCCGCCGCCGACGTCAAGGCGCTCCGCCAGCGCACCGGCGCGGGCATGATGGACTGCAAGAAGGCTCTGCAGGAGGCCGAGGGCGATTTCGACAAGGCCGTCGAGATCCTCCGCGTCAAGCTGGGCAACAAGGTCGGCAAGCTGGCCGACCGTGACGCCTCCGAGGGGACCGTCCAGGCCGCCTCGGTGGCCGACGGCCGCCGTGGCGCGCTGATCGAGGTCGACTGCAACACCGACTTCGTCGCCCGCAACGAGGACTTCATCGCGTTCGCGCGGGAGATCGCCGCCCACATCGCCGGAAACGGCGACGCGGGCGCGGTCGACACGGCTGCGCTGCTGGAGGAGACGCTGGCCGACGGCCGGACCGTCGAGGCCGCCCGCAGCGAGCTGTCGGCGACGATGGGCGAGAACGTCGTCATCCGTCGTGCCGACCGCTTCGTGGTCGAGGGCGAGGGCACCGTCGGCAGCTACATCCACGCGACCGGCAAGGTCGGCGTCGCGGTCCAGGTCGACGGCTCGGCCGACGCCCAGGCGCTCGACACGCTCGCCCGCGAGATCGCGCTGCACGTCGCGGCGATCCCCGCCACGAAGTACGTGTCGGAGGACGAGGTCCCGCAGGACGCGAAGGACGCCGAGCTGCGCGTCTACGCCCAGCAGGCCGAGGCCGAGGGCAAGCCGGAGCAGATCCGCGAGAAGATCGCCCACGGCAAGCTCGCCAAGTGGTTCAAGGAAGTCGCCCTGCTGCCGCAGGAGCACATCAACCCGGACAAGCACGACGGCAAGACGATCGACCAGCTGCGCAAGGCGGTCGGCGACGACGTCGTGGTCAAGCGGTTCGTTCGCTTCCAGGTCGGCGAGTAGGCTCCGGCTCACCAACCGACCAGGTCAGCTCCCTCGATGACGAAGACTCCAGCGGCGTTCCAGCGCGTTCTGATCAAGCTGTCCGGCGAGGCCTTGATGGGCTCGCGGGACTACGGCACCGATCCGGAGCGGCTGGCCGCCGTCGCGACCGCCATCAAGGGCGTCCATGATCTGGGCGTCCAGGTGGCGATCGTCGTCGGGGCGGGCAACATCTACCGCGGCATGGCCGGTGCCGCCGCGGGGATGGACCGCGCGACCGCTGACTACATGGGCATGCTGGCGACGGTGCTGAACGCACTGCCGCTGCAGGACGCCCTGGAGAAGCTCGGGGTCACGACGCGCACGCAGAGCGCGCTGACGATCACCGAGGTCGCCGAGCCGTACATCCGGCGCCGCGCCGAGCGGCATCTGGAGAAGGGCCGCGTCGTGATCTTCGCGGCCGGCACCGGCAATCCGTTCTTCACCACCGACACGGCCGCTGCGCTGCGGGCCGCCGAGGTCCACTGCGACGCGATCCTGATGGCGAAGAACGGCGTCGAGGGCGTCTACACCGCCGATCCGCGCACCGATCCCGCTGCCGAGCTGATCACCGAGATCACGCACATGGAAGCGATCGAACGGCGCCTGCGGGTGATGGATTCGACGGCCCTCACGCTCTGCATGGAGAACCGTCTCCCGATCCATGTGTTCAACATGGATGACGAGCGGAACATCGTCCGGATAGTCTCGGGCGAGCGCATCGGCACCCTGGTCCGCACTCCGGCGTGAGTTCGGGCTGCCGGCCGTGCCGGCCCTGACGCCGCCCACCACCGAAGAGGTCTTTTATGCCCGACGACTCGATGATCGACGAGCTGCTTGCTGACGCCAAGGAGCGGATGAAGAAGGCGGTCGAGCAGACCTCCAGCGAATTCGCGACGGTCCGCACCGGCCGCGCGAGCCCGAACCTGCTCGACCGGATCGTGGTCGACTACCACGGCGTTCCCACCGCGCTCCGGCAGCTGTCGACGATCGGCGCCCCGGAGGCCCGGCTGCTGACCGTGCAGCCGTACGACCCGTCCTCGATCAAGCAGATCGAGAAGGCGATCTCCGACGGCGACCTCGGCGTGACCCCGTCCAACGACGGCAAGACGATCCGCCTGGGCATCCCGGAGATGACCGAGGAGCGTCGCAAGGAGATGGTCAAGGTCGCCCGTTCGATCGGCGAGGAAGGCCGGATCCGCGTCCGCAACGTCCGTCGTGACGTGCTCGGCGACCTCCGCACCCTGAAGACCGACGGCGACATCGGCGCCGACGACGAGCACCGCGCCGAGGCCGAGCTGCAGAAGGTGACCGACGCCGCGATCGCGTCGCTCGACGCGGGCTTGAAGGCCAAGGAAGCGGACATCCTCGAGGTCTGAGCGGTGTCGGGAGCAGCCCCATCCGCGGACGCCTCCGGGCGTCCGCGTCACGTCGCGATCATCACCGACGGCAACGGCCGTTGGGCTCAGCGCCAGGGTCGGCCCGTGATCGACGGCCATCGGGCCGGCGCGGACGTCGTCCGCGCGCGGCTCCGTGACGCCGCCGAGCTCGGCGTCGAGGAGCTGACGGTGTTCTCGTTCTCGACCGAGAACTGGTCGCGTCCGGAGCCGGAGGTCCGTGGGCTGATGGCGATGTTCGGTGAGCGGATCGACCGTGAGACGCCCGAGCTGGTCGAGGAGGGCGCCCGGATGCGCTTCATCGGCCGCCGCGAGGGCGTCGACCCGGCGCTGGTCGAGAAGATGGACTGGGCGGAGGCCGAGACCGCCAAGGGCGACGCGATCACGCTGGTGGTCGCGTTCAACTACGGCGGTCGGGCCGAGATCCTCGACGCCGCGGAGCGCTACGAGGGCGGGGGCGAGGAGGCCTTCCGGTCGCTGCTCTACGGTCCCGACCTCCAGGATCCCGACCTGCTGATCCGGACCTCCGGCGAGCAGCGGATCAGCAACTACCTGCTGTGGCAGTGCGCCTACAGCGAGATCATCTTCGCGCCCGAGCTGTGGCCGGACTTCGACCGCGCCGCGTTCGAGCGCTGCCTCGACGACTACACGACCCGCCAGCGGCGCTTCGGGGGGCGGGAGGGCTGATGCCCATGCCCCGCCGGCGTCGCAATCGCACCGACGACTCCACGCCCGACGAGTCATCCCGCCGTCCGGGAGAGGATGATCTCTCCGTGACCGACGACGAACGCGATCCGATTCCGGCGGCGCCCCGAGGGCGTCGGCGCGAGGCCCGCTTCGAGCTGGAGTTCGGCGACTTCGAGCCCGCCGAGCGGACCAGCACCCGCACCGGGACCCGCGACGTGACGCGTGGCACCCGTGACGTGACCCGGACCGGGACCCGCGACGGCGGTCGCGTCCGCGGCACCACCAGCGGGACCTACGCCCCGGTCGACCCGCTGCCCGCGCGTCGCCGTCGGGCCGGGGAGCCGCTGCCGGCCGAGTCCGGCACCGACGACTCGAGCCTCGACGACCGTGAGCGGCGGGGCCGTCGCCGGACCTCCGAGAGCGAGCAGCGAGACAGCGAGCGGCAGCCGCCGCGCGACGCCGTCGAAGGCGAGATCGAGGCCCTCGAGCGGTTCGAGGACGCGATCGAGAGCGTCCGCTCGCCCTCCGACCGCGGCACCGGCAGCGACCTCGGCGCGCGCGTGCTGGTGGCGATCCCCGCCGCGATCGTGGCGATCTTCCTCGTCGCTCAGGGCGGCGCGATCTTCGCCGCCGGCGTGATCGCCTTCGGCGCGATCGGGATCTGGGAGCTGACGCGGATGTTCGCGCGCACCCGTCCGTCGCTGATCGCGGGCGGCATCGGCGTCGTCGCCGTGATCCTGGCCGCGGCGCTCAACGGTCGCGAGGCGATGCTGACCGCGGTCGTGCTGATGCTGCCGGTGGTCTTCCTGGCCGTCGCGCTCGCGCGGCCTCGCGGCGGGATGCCCGGCGTCGCCGTGACGATGCTCGGGATCACCTGGATCGGGCTGACGCTCGGCCACGCGGTGCTGCTGCGTGACGCCGACCACGGCGGCGGGATCCTCGTCAACGTGCTGATCGGGACCTTCCTCGGCGACACCGGCGCCTACCTCGGCGGCCGTCTGTTCGGCAGCCGCAAGCTGTGGCCGCGGGTCTCGCCGAACAAGACGATCGAGGGCCTGCTGATCGGCATGGTCACCGCCGTCGCCGCGACCTGGTTCGCCGGGCTCTACCAGGACTGGTTGAGCGGGGGACAGGCGCTGCTGCTCGGTCTCGCGGTGGCCGTCGCGGCCCCGCTTGGCGACCTCTTCGAGAGCTTCCTCAAGCGGGACGCCGGGACCAAGGACGCCGGGGGACTGTTCGGCGTCCACGGTGGCGTGCTCGACCGGCTCGACGCGGCGATGTTCGCCGTCGTCGCCGGGTTCTACGTCTGGCTCGCGATGGGTGGTGTGTAGATGTCCGAGCCCCGCAGGCTGCTGATCCTCGGTTCGACCGGCTCGATCGGGACCCAGGCCCTCGACGTCGTCACGACCGCTCCCGAGGGCACCTTCGAGGTCGTCGGGCTGGCGGCCGGCCGCCAGTGGCAGGCGGTCGTCGAGCAGGCCCGCGCCCACGGCGTCCGCCGGATCGCGATCGCCGACGCCGACGCCGCGGCCCAGGCGGCCGAGGCGTGGACCGACGGTGAGGTCCTCCAGGGCCCCGAGGGGCTGGTCCGGCTCGTGATCGAGTCCGGGGCCGACCTCGTCCTCAACGCGCTGGTCGGCGCCGCCGGCCTCGGGCCGACCGTGGCGACGCTGGGGGAGGGCATCGACCTCGCGCTGGCCAACAAGGAGTCGCTCGTCGTCGGTGGCGAGCTGGTGATGCAGCTGGCCGAGGCGACCGGCGCGCGGGTCCTGCCCGTCGACAGCGAGCATTCGGCGCTCTGGCAGCTGATCCACGCCGAGAGCGGCTCGCAGGGGCACCCGCGGCCGGGAACGATCGAGAAGCTGGTCCTGACCGCCTCCGGGGGGCCGTTCCGCGGCCGCACCCGCGAGCAGCTGGCCGACGTCGGCATCGAGCAGGCGCTCGACCACCCGACCTGGGCGATGGGCGGCAAGATCACCATCGACTCGGCGACCTTGATGAACAAGGGCCTCGAGGTGATCGAGGCCCACCACCTCTTCGGCACGCCCTACGAGCGGATCGACGTCGTCGTCCACCCGCAGTCGATCGTGCACTCGTACGTGACCCTCTGCGACGGCGCCGCGCTGGCCCACCTCGGCCACCCGGACATGCGGGCGCCGATCGCGTTCGCGCTCCACCACCCCGACCGGGTGCCGCTGACGATGCGGCCGCTGGACCTGGCCGAGGTCGGTTCGCTGACCTTCGAGCGGGCCGACGAAGAGGCGTTCCGCTGCCTGCACCTGGCGCGCGAGGCGGGCAAGGCAGGCGGGACGGCGCCGTGCGTGCTGAACGCCGCCAACGAGGTCGCGGTCCACGCGTTCCTCGCGGGGCGGATCGGCTTCCTCGAGATCGCCGCGATCGTCGAGTCCACGCTCGACACGCTCGGGTCCGGCCCGGTGCGGGCCTTCGAGACCCTCTACGCCGCCGACCGCGACGCCCGCGACCACGCGCGCGGCCTGGTCGAGGCCGCCGACTGACCGCCGCTCCGTCGGGCGGCTGGTGACGGCCGCGGGCTGACCCCGCCTCGGCGGGCGGGTCGGCGTCACCATGGCGGCTCGAGGCCGGCGCCGACCGGTCTTCTGCCGACCGGTCGGCAGGTCGGTCGGCCGCGGTCGGGGGCCTTCAGCGTCCGCCAAGGCGCCTGTGCCACTCTTGTCGGCGTGTCTTGGCTGCTCGCCTTCATCGGTTTCGCCGTGCTCGTCGTCCTGCACGAACTGGGGCACTTCGCCGCAGCCAAGGCCGTCGGCATGCGCGTCGAGAAGTTCTCGCTGTTCTTCGGGCGCCCGCTGTGGAAGGTCCAGCGCGGGGAGACCCAGTACGGGATCGGCTGGATCCCCGCCGGCGGCTACGTGAAGATCAGCGGCATGGACCCGCGGGAGGAGCTGCCCGCCGAGGTCATGCCGCGGGCGTACTTCCGTCAGCCGGTCTGGAAGCGGATCGTGGTGATCGCGGCCGGTCCGCTGGTCAACATCGTGCTCGCGTTCGTGATCGTCTTCGGCGTCTACGCGGTCGACGGGATCCCGAGGATCGCGCCGGTCGTCGACCAGATCGTCAAGGGCAGCCCCGCCGACGGCAAGCTCCAGCTCGACGACAAGGTCGTCAGCATCGACGGCGTGCCCGGCTTCACGCCCGGCCTCAAGTTCGAGCAGGCGGCCGGCCGGCTCGAGCCGCTGCGCAACGCGATCTCGGGCCACACGTGCGCCGACGGCAGCACCAAGCCCGGATGCGTCGCCACCACGCCGGCCAAGATCACCGTCAACCGAGACGGACAGCTGAAGACCTACGAGATCGCCCCGCGCTTCGACGAGCAGGCGAAGCGGCCACTGCTCGGGATCACCTACGGCGCGACGACCTTCCCGGTCAGCCTCGGGACCGCCGCCGCCGAGACGCCGAGCTACATCTGGTTCGTCACCTCCCAGACCGCCCAGGCGATCGTCAAGATCTTCTACGACGCCCAGGCCCGCAAGGACATCGGCAGCATCGCCGGGGCCTACGACGCGACCCGTCGGACGATCGAGTTCAGCGCCAGCCGGGCGCTGATCCTGCTGGCGGTCGTGAGCCTGTCGCTGGCGATCATCAACCTCGCGCCGTTCCTGCCGCTCGACGGCGGCCACATCTTCTGGGCGCTGGCCGAGAAGATCCGGGGCAAGGCGATCCCGTTCGCCTGGTTGGAGCGAGCGAGCATCGTCGGGTTCATCCTCGTGATCGGGCTCTTCGCGCTCGGATTGACCAACGACATAGGCCGGTTCATGGACGGCGGGACGCAGGTCAGATAGACCGCGTCCACGTCGCGCGCGGTCGCGGCGTGCCCGGAACGGTCGGTCCGTCGGCCGATCGTCCGTCCTCAGCACGATTCAGTGGTCACGAAGAGGCCCCGCCTGTAGCCTGAGCGCGGATTGGCTGGCTGGCCAGTCCGAGCGGCGACGCGCCACCTTCGGGTGGTGGATCCAGGACGGCGACGGAAGAGGCAGCATGGGGACGACGGACGCAGTGGGAACGGTCACGACGATGCTCGACGCCTTCTGGCGGGGGCTCGACCGCTACCCGGACCAGGTGCTGGTCCGGACCAAGGACGACGAGATCGCCTGGACCTGGCGCGAGGTCGCCGAACGCTCGCGCCGGATCGCCGCCGGCCTGCGGGCGCTCGGGGTCAAGCGCGGGGATCCGGTCGGCCTGCTGCTCGGCAACCGGCCGGAGTTCTACCCGCTCGACCTCGGCGCGACGATCGTCGGCGGCGTCCCGGTCTCGCTCTACCAGACGTCCTCGCCCGAGCAGATCGCCTACATCGTCGGTGACGCCGGGATCGAGGTCCTGATCACCGAGGCCGCCTACCTCGACCGCGTACTGGCCGCGCGTGAGGGGCTGCCGAGCCTGCGGCACGTGGTCGTGATCGACGGCGACGCGCCGGAGGGCGTGATGACGCTCGAGGCGCTGGCGGCCGCCGGCGACGAGGACTTCGACGCCGAAGCCGAGTCCGCCGCGCTGACTCCCGACGACCTCCTGACGCTGATCTACACCTCGGGCACCACCGGTCCGCCGAAGGGGGTCGAGCTGACCCACCGCAACCTGGTCGCGGCGATGCGCTCGATCGGGGAGGTCGCCCACCTCAAGCCCGGCGGCCGCGTGATCTCGTGGCTGCCCGCGGCCCACATCGCCGAGCGCGGTGCCCACTACTACGCGCCGCTGCTGTTCGGACTCGAGATCACCACCTGCGCCGATCCGAAGCAGATCGCCGCGTACCTGCAGGCGGTCCACCCGACCTGGTTCTTCGCCGTCCCGCGGATCTGGGAGAAGCTGAAGGCCGGGCTCGAGGCGATGCTCGCCGGCCAGCCGGAGGAGCGGCGCGCGGCGGTCACGGGGGCGATCGAGGCGGCGACGCAGAAGGTCCGGCTGGAGCAGGCGGGGGAGCCGGTGCCGGAGGCGCTGGCCGCCGCGGTCGCGACCGCCGACGAGCAGATCTTCGCCCCGCTGCGGGCGATGCTCGGCCTCGACCAGGTCGAGTCGATCAACGTCGGGGCCGCCCCGACGCCGAAGTCGGTGATCGAGTTCTTCCACGCGCTCGGCCTGCCGGTCGCCGAGATCTGGGGGATGTCGGAGGGCTGCGCCTGCGGCGCCCTCAACCCGCCCGAGCGGATCAAGATCGGCAGCGTCGGTCCGGCCGTGCCCGGGACGGAGCTGAAGCTCGGCGAGGACGGGGAGGTCCTGCAGAAGGGGCCGACGCTGATGCGCGGCTACCGCAACCAGCCGCAGAAGACCGCCGAGTCCTACACCGACGACGGCTGGTTCCGAACCGGCGACATCGGCCGCTTCGACGACGACGGCTACCTCTACATCGTCGACCGCAAGAAGGAGCTGATCATCAGCGCCGGCGGCAAGAACATGTCGCCGGCCAACATCGAGGCCGCGATCAAGTCGGCGCACCCGCTGATCGGCCAGGTCTGCGCGATCGGCGACGCCCGGCCGTTCACGACCGCGCTGATCGTGCTCGACGCCGACTTCGCTCCGCCGTGGGCGGCGCAGCAGGGGATCGAGGTCCCGGAGGCCGCCGATGCGGCCCTGGCCGCGCTCGCCTCGCACCCCGCGGTGATCGCCGAGGTCCAGCGGGGCGTCGACGCCGGCAACGCGCGGCTCTCGCAGGTCGAGCAGGTCAAGCGCTTCACGATCATCCCCGGCGACTGGCTGCCGGGCGGCGACGAGCTGACCCCGACGATGAAGCTCAAGCGGAAGCCGATCGGCGCCAAGTACGACGCCGAGATCGAGGCGCTCTACGGCTGATTCCCGCGGCGCAAGATGGGTACGAGAGCGTGACCCGATCCCCCGGACGACGACCGCGGTCGTCCGTCTGGCGGGTGTGAGAGCTTCCCCCCATCCAAGCCGGACGGCGTACTCCTCGTCGTCCGGCGTTCTCGTCCCGGAGCTGTTCCCCCATGGCCGCCAGCACCGCAGATATTCCCGCCCGACCAGGCGAGGAGCCACAGCTCAAGCGGGCGATCTCCCGCAACATGCTGTTGCTGTTCGTGATCGGCGACGTCGTCGGCGGCGGCATCTACACGCTGGTCGGGAAGATCGGGGGCGAGGTCGGCGGGCTGGTCTGGCTGCCGATGGGCATCGCCCTCGGCCTGGCGCTGCTGACGGCGACCGCCTACGCCGAGCTGGTCACGAAGTACCCGCAGGCCGCGGGTGCCGCGCTCTACGTCAACAAGGCGTTCCGGCGCCCGTTCTTCACCTTCATGGTGGCGTTCGCGGTGATGTGCTCGGGCATCGCCTCGGCCGCGACCCTCGCCCGCGGGGTCGCCGGCACCTACCTGCCGCAGCTGATCGGCGGGATCGACGGGGCGACGACGGTCAAGCTGATCGGCGTCGGCTTCCTCCTGGTCGTCGCCGCGATCAACTTCCGGGGCATCAGCGAGTCGGTCAAGCTCAACGTCGTCCTGACGCTGATCGAGCTCGGCGGCCTGATCCTGATCATCGTGATCGGGGCCGCGGCGCTGATCGACGGCACCGGCGACGTGAGCAACGCGTTCACCACCCGCGGCGAGGACGTCGACCTGCTGCCGGCGACGATCACGGCGACGGCGCTGGCCTTCTACGCGCTGATCGGCTTCGAGGACTCGGTCAACGTCGCCGAGGAGGCGGAGAACCCGCGCCGCGACTACCCACGCGCGCTGTTCGGCGGGATCGCGGTCGCCGGTGTCGTCTACCTGGTGATCGGCGTGCTCGCCCCGGCGGTCCTGAACACCGAGCAGCTGCTCAGCACCGACGACGTCGACAACCCGCTGATCGAGATCTCCCAGCTCGGGCCGCTCTCGGTCCCGGTCAAGCTGTTCGCGGTGATCGGCGTGCTGGCGCTCGCCAACGGCGCGCTGATCAACATGATCATGGCCTCGCGGCTGACCTACGGGATGTCGCGGCAGGGGATCATCCCGCGGCTCTTCAGCACGGTCCACCGGACCCGTCAGACGCCGCTGACGGCGATCGTCTTCACCACCGGCCTGGCGATCGTGCTGCTGGCGGTGACCAAGGACCTGACGGACCTCTCGAACACCACGACGTCACTGCTGCTGGGCGTCTTCTTCTTCGTCAACATCAGCGTGCTGGTGCTGCGGCGTGACCCGGTCGGCCACGACCACTTCGTCGCGCCGAGCGTGCTGCCGGCGATCGGGGCGGTCGTCTCGATCGGGCTGCTGATCTACCGGATCGTCAACGACCCCAGCCAGATCGTCTTCGCCGGCGGCCTGCTGTTGCTCGGCGTCGCGTTCTGGTTCGTCAGCTCGGCGACCAAGAAGCGGACCGACCAGGACGGCACCGAGTTCGACACCGGACTGATCGAGAAGATCGAGAATCCCGACGACCTGAAGTAGCTAGTGGGCTGGGCGGACGGCGATCCAGCTCTTGGTGAGCGGGCCGAGCCGCTCGGCGACGAGCTCGCTGCCGGGAAACAGCGAGCGGACCTCGCCGCGGCGGAGCAGGTGGACGTCCTCCCAGTGGCCCTGGGCCCCGAGCCGCCAGTAGGGGCGGCGGGCCGGCACCGGCAACCAGTGCGCGAACGGGAGCAGCGCGTGCGGCTCGATCGGGAACGAGTGGGCGGGCGTCTGGACGTAGAGCCCGCGCCCGACCCGCAGCAGCTCGCGGGCGAACGCGGCCCGCAGGTGCGGCGGGATGTGCTCGACGACCGAGCTGGAGTAGACGAGGTCGAACGAGCCGTCGTCGAACGGCAAGCGGACGGTCGCGTCGGCCTGCACGAACGGACCCGGGTAGCTCGGACGGGCGGTCAGGTCGACGCCGGTGATGTCGAGGTCCGGCTCCTGGGCCCGGAGCCCGAGGGTGCCGCAGCCGACGTCGAGGATCCGGTCGCCGGGCCGGATCCCGGTCAGGGCGAACAGCTGGCCGTGGCGTCGGGCGCGCAGCCGGGCGGCGAGCGGGCCGGCGATCCGGGCGAGCGGGCCGCGGGCGGTGGCGTAGACGTCGGACGGCGGCGGCACGACCGGGAAGGGTAGTCGGCGGTCGAGCCCGGGGGCGCCGAACGCCCCGCCGTCGGGCGCAGGGCCCCGATCGGGCGGGGCGGGGGAAGGGCCGCGGTCCGGGAGGACCCGCAGGCCGGAACCGCCTGGACGTGCGGCGAACGGCGTCCCGTTCGACCGCTCTTGTGAGGTTCACCGCAGAGTGCGTCTGTCGGGGGCTGGGCCGCGTACAATCGGTCCGTGTCCTCCAAGCGTCAGATCCGCGTCGGTGACGTCCTCATCGGTGGTGGAGCCCCGGTTGCCGTCCAGACGATGACCAAGACGGAGACGGCCAACCTGCCGGAGACGATGGCCCAGATCCATCGGGTCGCCGAGGCGGGGGCCGACCTCGTCCGCGTGGCCGTGCCCCGCAACGAGGACGTTGAGGCGCTGAAGACGATCGTCGCCCAGTCGCCGATTCCGATCATCGCCGACATCCACTTCAACCACACGCTCGCGATCAAGGCGATCGAGGCGGGTGCCCACTGCATCCGCCTGAACCCGGGCAACATCGGCGGGCCGGAGAAGGTCGCCGAGGTCGTCGCCGTCGCCAAGCGCCACGACGTGCCGATCCGGGTCGGGGTGAACTCGGGCTCGCTGCCCAAGCACCTGCGCGACATGGAGTTCACCGACCCGGTCGGCGCGCTGGTCGCGGCGGCCGAGGAGACCGTCGCGTTGATGGAGTCGCTCGACTTCGGCGACTTCAAGGTCTCGATGAAGTCGACCTCGGTCCCGAACACGATCGCGTCGAACCGCCTGCTCGCGCAGCGGATCCCGTACCCGCTGCACCTCGGCGTGACCGAGGCCGGCACCAAGTGGACCGGCTCGCTGAAGAGCGCCGTCGGACTCGGCACGCTGCTCGCCGACGACATCGGCGACACGGTCCGGATCAGCCTCTCGACCTTCCACGCGGAGGAGGAGGTCAAGGTCGCCTGGGAGATCCTCAAGGCGCTGAAGCTGCGCGAGAAGGGCCCGGTCCTGATCGCCTGCCCGACCTGCGGCCGGCTCCAGTTCGACATGGACTCCGTCGTGCAGGAGGTCGAGCAGCGCCTCACCGCGTACGACGACCCGATCGAGGTCTCCGTGCTCGGCTGCGCCGTCAACGGGATCGGCGAGGCCCGCCACGCGGACTTCGGGATCACCGGCGCCAAGGACGCGGGGATGATCTTCTCCAAGGGCGAGCCGCTGAAGAAGGTGCCGACCGCCGACCTGGTCGACGAGCTCTTCAAGGAGATCGACCGCTACTACGCCTCGGGCAAGCAGATCGTCCGCGACGAGCGTGAGGCCGCCGAGGCGACCGAGTGGCTGCACCAGAACGAGGACCTCTCGGCGATGACGCCGGAGCGCCTGGCCCAGATGGAGAAGGACAAGCTCCGTGAGGAGCAGGACCGGATGGCGGCCGAGGCCGAGGCCAAGCCGTTCGTCGACGAGACCAGCTCGCCGACCGCGGGCCGCCGCTTCAGCCGCACGAGCTGAGGCGGGCGGCCCGCCGCGCGCTAGAGCTTGCGCAGGCTCGTGGTCGCGCTGGTCTGCTCCTGGCCGCTGACCGGATCGGTGAAGACGAACCGGTAGCGGGCCGAGCTGGACTGCGGCACGCGGACCTGGAACATGCCGTTGGCGTTGGTCGTGACCGTCTTGTAGTCGCGGAAGCCGGAGCCGCTCTTGCGCTGGAGGCGGATCTTGGTCTTCGTGCTGACGGGTCGCGCCTGGCCCCAGACCGACGCGCTCTTCGCCGTCCGCCAGCCGAAGATCGGGCGATCGAAGACGGCCGCCAGCGGCTTCGGCTTGCCGTCGATGAAGTAGAGGCCGGACTGCCAGCGGTTGCCGCCCGCCTCGTCGCCGGTCTTGGTCGTCTCGTCGAACCACTCGTACTGGGTCAGCATCTGGACCCGCGGGTTGCGGGCCGCGACCGCCCAGCCCCACTGCGACCAGGCGGCCGCCTTGGTCAGCGAGACCGTGCCGCCGGTGGTGTCGGGCGGGTTGGTCTCGTAGGCGTACTCGTCGAGCCAGAGCGGCAGCTTCGACGCGCCCTTGACCTTGATCCGCCCGGCCTTGGCGAGCTTGTCGAGCACCGCCGTCAGCCGCGGCAGGTCAGCCATCCGCGCGTTGTTCGTGATCTCGTCCTTCTTGCCCGGCGAGTTCTGGAGCGAGTGGGGGTGGTACGAGAGCGCTTCGGCGCTCAGCGGCTTGAAGACCTTGCAGCTGCCGGTCTTGATCGGCTTGTACTTGCTGTCGACGCAGGCCATCGCCCGCAGGAAGCTCAGCGGCTGCGAGGTCGTGTTGGCGCCGGTGACGGCCTCGGTGCCCTTCGACGAGGTGCCGCCGATCGCTACCCGCGCGACCGGGTCGTTCTCGTGGATCGCCGTGTAGCCGGCCTCCGCGAGCAGCCGGTACTGGTGCGGCGAGGCGGGGGTGCAGTTGCTGGCGCTCGTGCAACCCCACTGCGGACGCAGCCAGGTGGCGAGGTTCGGCTCGTTCCAGATGATGTAGCGGTCGACGCGCTCGGCGACGTGCTTGGCGACGGCGGCCGCGAACCGGCCGAACTTGGCCGGGTCCGGCTTGTAGAGGCCGTTGCCGCGGGCCGGCTCCTGCGATCCCCAGACCGGTCCGGCGCCGGTGACGACGAGCGTGATGCCCATGCCGTGCTTGCGGACGAGGTCGATCTTGGCGTCGAGGCCGGAGAAGTCGTAGGACGCCGGGTCGGTCGGGTCGAAGCTCTCCGGCATCTTGCGCTTGTCGAGGATCGCCGCGGGCACCAGCTTGTTCCACTGGGCGAACATCCGCACGTCCTGGACGCCAGACGCCTTCCACTTGGCGACCGTCTGGTCCTGCCCGCCCGGCACCCCGCTCGGCACGTCGGTGCCGTTGGCCAACGCGTTGTTGAGCACGTTCTCGTCCGCGATGCCCGTGAGCATCGTGCTCGACGCGGAGGCACCGATCGGGAGGGCCAGCGTGGCGAACACAGCGGCCGCGAGGGCCACACGGGTACGTCGGAAGGTCATCGGAACGGGGTCTCCTGGTAGAGGGGGCCGCGAACCGGCAGGTCAGCCTGGGGCGGGTACAGCGCCCGGCCGGAGCAGCGAGATCAGGGGTAGGAACCCACGACGGCCGCGAAGGTTGCGGTGTCGCCGGCGGAACGGGGCCGGCCGCAGGGCCGGCCCGTCGCGTCGAGGTCCCGGGGCGCGATCGGCACCGGGACCACGACCCGTGGTGTTAGGCGTTGAAGCGTCCGGCGACGACGGTCCAGTCGACGACGGTCCAGAACGCCTTGAGGTAGGCGGGGCGCTTGTTCTGGTACTGCAGGTAGTAGGCGTGCTCCCAGACGTCGTTGCCCAGCAGCGGCGTCTTGCCGTCGGCCAGCGGCGTGTCCTGGTTCGGGGTGGAGACGATCTCCAGCCCACCCGAGGCGTTCTTCACCAGCCAGGCCCAGCCGGAGCCGAAGCGCGCCACGCCGGCGGCCTCGAACTGGTCCTTGAACGCGTCGAACGAGCCGAAGGCAGCGTCGATCGCGGCAGCCAGCTCACCGGACGGTGCCTGGACGCCGCCGCCCTGGAGCGACTCCCAGAAGAGGCTGTGGTTGTAGTGGCCGCCGCCGTTGTTGCGGACGGGGCCCTGCTTGTCGGCGGGGAGCTTGTCGAGGTTGGAGACGATCTCCTCGATCGACTTCTCGGCCCACTCGGTGCCGTCGACGGCAGCGTTGAGCTTGTCGACGTAGGCCTGGTGGTGCTTGTCGTGATGGATCTCCATCGTCTGCGCATCGATGGTCGGCTCGAGCGCATCGAAGGCGTACGGCAGCGGGGGCACGGTGAAGGCCATGGAGGTCTCCTCAGGAGAGTTCGGGAACGGAACGGGGCCGGCGGGCGAACGACAGCGCGAACGACACCAGCACCACAGAACCTACAGGGGCGACCCGCCGTGGCCAGCCCGCGCGCGGGAGGGCGCGCGGAACACGAAGGCTGGCCCAGATCCGGAGAACCGAGCCCGTCGACTAGATTTGTCGGCGATGACGCGCCTGTCCCAGCTGCTGTTGCCCACCGAGCGCCAGGCGCCCGGCGACGCCGAGGCGGTGTCGCACCAGCTGATGGTCCGCGCCGGACTCGTCCGGCAGATGGGCGCCGGGCTCTGGAGCTGGCTACCGGCCGGCTGGCGTGCGCACCAGAAGGTCGTCGCGATCATCCGCGAGGAGATGGAGCGGATCGGCTCGCAGGAGACCCTGATGCCGCTGCTCCAGCCCGCCGAGCTGTGGAAGCGGACCGGCCGCTACGACGCGATCGGCGCCGAGCTGTTCCGGCTCAACGATCGCCGCGACGCCGACATGGTCCTCGCGATGACGCACGAGGAGGCGATGACGAACCACGTCGCCCAGGTCGTGCGCAGCTACCGCGACCTGCCCTTCAGCCTCTTCCAGTTCCAGCTCAAGGAGCGCGACGAGGCCCGCCCGCGTGCGGGCGTGCTGCGGACCCGCGAGTTCGTGATGAAGGACGCCTACACCTTCGATCGCGATGAGGCCGGGCTGCAGGCGCACTACGAGAAGTTCCGCGAGGCCTACCGCCTGATCTACGACCGCAGCGGCCTGCGCTGGTACGAGGTCGAGTCGGACACCGGGATGATGGGCGGCAAGCGCGCCCACGAGTACATGGCCCCGTGCGCCGCCGGCGAGGACGACGTGGTGCTCGCCGACGGCGGCGCGACCTACGCCGCCAACCTCGAGGTCGCGAGCGCCGACGCCCAGGCGGCCACGCTTCCCGCCGCCGGCGACGCGCCGACGGTCATCGAGACCCCGGACACGCGCACGATCGCGACGCTTGCCGCGCAGCTCGGTCGCCCGGCCGGTGCGCTGCTCAAGGCCTTCCCGGTCGTGGTCACGTCGGCCCCGGAGGTCGCGGCCCGCGGCGCGGCCGTCGAGCCGGCGCCCGGGCGGCTGGTGCTGGTGCTGCTGCGCGGCGACCACGAGGTCGGCGAGGTCAAGCTGGCCAAGCTGCTCGGCGGGACGGTCCGCCAGGCGAGCGAGGAGGAGATCCGCGACCAGATCGGGCCGCCCGGCTACCTCGGCCCGATCGGCAACGACGTCGACGTGCTGCTCGACGCGGCGGTCGTGGCCACCAGCGAGGCCAACCCCGGCGGCGGCTGGGTCGTCGGCGCCAACGCGGTCGACCAGCACCTCGACGGCGTCGTGCCCGGCCGCGACTTCGCCTACGAGGTCGGCGACGTGCGCGAGGTGGTCGCGGGCGACACGGTCGACGGGGTCCCGGTCACGATCGAGCCGGCGATCGAGGTCGGCAACATCTTCCAGCTGATGACCCGCTACTCGAAGCCGCTCGGGGCGAGCTTCCTCGACGAGGACGGCAACGAGAACGACATCGTCATGGGCTCCTACGGCATCGGCCCCGCCCGTATCGTCGCCGCCGCCGTCGAGCAGTTCCACGACGACCGCGGGATCGCCTGGCCGAAGGCGATCGCCCCGTTCGAGATCGAGGTCGTCGCGCTCGGCAAGCCGGAGACCGACGAGCAGGTCGCCGCCGCCAAGATCTACGACGAGCTGCGCGCCGCCGGGTTCGACGTCTTGCTCGATGACCGCGCCGGTGGCGCCGGCCAGAAGCTGACCGACGCCGAGCTGCTTGGCGCGCCGCTGCGGATCACCGTCGGCAAGCGCTCGCTGGCCGAGGGCCGGGTCGAGGTCCAGGTCCGCCGCGGCCAGGAGACGATCGAGGACGGGCTGCCGATCGACGGCCTGACCGACGCGATCAAGGACCTCTGGGAGCGAGTGCCCTGAGCCCTCCGACCGGCGATCGGCCGGAAGCGGGCGAGGAGGGGGAGGGTCGGGACGGCCGCGAGGCCGGCCGGTCCCAACGGGGACGGACCCGGGAGCGCGCCGAACGCGCCCGCGACCGGACCCGCGAGCGTTCGGACCAGGTGCGGGAACGGGCGCGCGAGCGGACCGAGGCCGTGCGCGACCGCACGCGCGAGCAGACCGAGCGCGCCCGGATGACGGTCTACCGGCTGTTCGGCATCGACCGTTCAGGTCCGCCACCGGTCGAGACCCTGCCCGGCGAGCCGTTGCGGGTCTGGACGATCCCGAACGTGGTCGGCATGGTCCGGCTCGCCGCGATCCCCGTCTTCCTGGTGGTGGCGCTCGGCAGCGACACCGGCACCCACGTGGTCTCGGCCGTGCTCTTCGCGGTGATCGCCGGGACCGACTACCTCGACGGCTTCCTCGCCCGGGCGACCGGGCAGTACAGCCGCTTCGGTGCGCTGCTCGATCCGGTCACCGACCGCTCGCTCGTGCTGGCGGGCGGGATCGTCTGCTGGTACTTCGACCTGTTGCCGCGCTGGGCGCTCGCGATCCTCGTCGCGCGCGAGGTCTACCTGCTGGTCGCGGGCCGGATGGCGCTGAACAAGGGCCTCCGGCTGCAGATCAACTGGTGGGGCCGTCTGGCCGTATGGCCGACCATGGGCGCGCTCTTCGCGGCGCTGGTCGGCGTCGGCGAGCCGGCCCGGATCGCGCTGGTCGTCGGGGTCGCGATGTCCCTGGTAGCCGCGGTCCTCTACACCCGCGACGCCCGCCGCGCGCTCCGCGGGCGGGCGCTGGGCGGCGGCGGCGACCACGACTGATCACGACCCTCAACCGGAGGTCGAGAGGTCAGCGGTTACCGCTGGTATGCTCGCTTCGGCGGTCCCCTCTAGGAGCCCGGTACTTATGGACGACACCTTCCCCGATCTCGGCAGCCTCCCGGACGAGGAGCTCAAGGCGATGATCGATCGCTTGACCGCGGAGGAGACCGAGGTCAGCTATCGCCGCCGGATCCTGCACGGCCAGATCGACATCCTGCGGGCCGAGCTGGTCAGCCGCCTGCGGCGCCGCCACCAGGAGGGCGAGGCCGTCATCCACGGCTCCGACGTCGACCGCCTGACCGAGATCCTGGCCGGCCGCGCTGCCGGGCTGCGCGTCGTCCCCGATCCGGGGGCCGACGACCAGGTCGGGCACGGGGGCACGACGACCTGATGGCGGTGCACTGCCCGGAGTGCGGCTTCGTCGCGGGGACGGCCGCGAACTTCTGTCCCAAGTGTGGTGCCTACCTCGCCGACATCGGCGGTGGTGACGCCGAGCCGACGACCGCGACCTATCACCTCGAGGAGCCGGGCGACGCTGCGTCGGTCGACCTCGGCGCGATGCGCAAGGCCGGAGGCGCGGCGCTCGTCGTGCGGGCCGGCGGCGGACGCGAAGGCGAGAGCCTGCCGCTCGAGGGCGAGCGCGTGACGATCGGGCGTCGTCCCGAGAGCACGCTGTTCCTCGACGACGTGACCGTCTCACGCGATCACGCCCTGATCGTGGCGCGCGGCGACGGCTGGCACATCGACGATCTCGGTTCGCTCAACGGGACCTACGTCAACCGTGGCCGGATCGACAGCACGCTGCTGCAGGACGGCGACGAAGTCCAGGTCGGAAAGTTCAAGCTGACCTTCCTCGGCCGCTGACCAACCGATGGCCGAGCAGCAGCCCAGCGGGCAGGACGAGGACGGCGGGGCGAGCGGGCCGAGCTCGTCGACGGGACCCGCGGCCGTCGCGTCCACGCCGCCGGCCGGACGCAGCGGTCGCCCGCTGACGATCGGCCAGGTCTGCAAGCTGCTCGTCGGCGAGTTCCCCGACATCTCGATCTCCAAGATCCGCTACCTGGAGGAGCAGAAGCTGCTCCAGCCCCGGCGGACGACCGGCGGCTACCGCCTCTTCAGCAGCGAGGACGTCGATCGCCTACGGACGATCCTGCGGCTCCAGCGCGACGAGTTCCTGCCGTTGCGGGTGATCCGCCAGGAGCTGGCGGCCGGACGCGGACAGGACACCCCGCGGGTCGTCGGTGCCCAGGCCGGGACGGCGGGCGCCGTCGAACCGGCCGCCGACGGCCTCGGCCACCGGGCCGCCGCACTCGCGATCCGCGGTGGCGGTGGGGCGATCCACACGCTCGAGCAGCTCTGCGAGGACACCCGGGCGAGCGCGGCGCTGGTCAAGGAGCTGCGCGACTACGGCGTGATCCAGGGCACGACCCGCGACGGCGCGATCCTGTTCGACGACGACGAGCGCGAGATCGTGCGGGCCGCGGTCGAGCTGGCGCGCTACGGCGTCGGCGGCCGCCACCTGCGGGTGCTGCGCAGCTCGGCGGACCGTGAGGGAGCGCTGCTCGAGCAGCTGCTCGGGCCGGCGCTGCGTTCCCGCAGCTCGGAACGCCGCGGGGAAGCGGTCGAGGCGCTGGAGACGCTGGCCGCGACCACGATGCGGCTCAAGCACCTGCTCCTGATCCGCGATCTGCGACGCTTGGTGTCGTGACGCCCACCGCCCCCGATGACGTCGACCTGCGGGCCCACGTCGTCGACATCCCGGACCATCCGTCGCCCGGAATCGTCTTCCACGACATCACCCCGGTGCTCGCCGATCCGGCCGCCCTGGGCGCGTGCGTCGACCGGCTGACGGCGGTCACCCGCGAGCTCGGCGTCGAGCGCGTGATCGGGGCCGAGGCCCGCGGCTTCCTGCTGGGACCGGCGCTCGCCCGCGAGCTCGGCGCCGGCTTCATCCTCGCGCGCAAGCCGGGCAAGCTCCCGCGGAGCACGCTCTCGGTCTCCTACGACCTCGAGTACGGCACCGACCAGCTCGAGGTCCACGACGATCTGCTGCCCGCGGGCACGCGGGTCCTCGTCCACGACGACCTGCTGGCCACCGGCGGGACCGCCCAGGCGCTCTGCCGTCTGGTCGAGCAGCTGGGTGGCGAGGTCGTCGCCTGCTCGTTCCTGGCCGAGCTGACGTTCCTCGGTGGGCGGGCGGCGTTGAGCCCGCACGAGATCCATTCGCTGATCCGCTACGACAGCTGAGGCACGCCGATGGCGACGAAGAAGGCCGACGGAACCGCGACCAAGGTGGTCGACGCCTCCCCGGAGGAGCTGTGGCGCCTGGTCTCGGAGGGCAGCAGGCTGGTCGCCTGGTGGCCACGAGCCGAACGCGCGGAGGACGTCCAGGGCGGACGCTTCACGCTGGTCCTCCACAGCTCGCGGGGGGTGCCGATCCGGACGGACTGGCGGGTCGCGGCCTCCCGCCGCGAGCAGTTGCAGCGGTGGGAGCAGGAGCTGGCCGGGACCCCGTTCGCGAAGGCGCTCAAGCGCAGTGCGGTCGAGATCCGGCTGGAGGCGACCGACGACGGCCGCTGCCGCACGACCGTCTCGGTCGAGCGCGAGCTGGTTCCCCGCGGCTTCCTCGCCGGGCTGCTCGGCCGACGCGCGTCGCGCCGCCAGGCGAGCGACGCCCTGGCACGCCTGAGCCGGGTCGCGACGGCCACGGCCGCCGCGACCCGCTGACGTACCGGAACGGGAGCGTCTCACGGTCGGCCGCGGCCGACTGACGCGGGGACGGCCTGCGGCGGCCTCGTCCGCCGCAGCCCGTTGGAGCCGAAACGGGCGCGGGGCCCCGCGCCCCGCTACTTCTCGAGCGACCCGCTGACGACCGTGGGGCCAGGGGTGGTGCTGTCGCCGGTCTCGCGCGTGATCCGCATCCGGGTGTAGCCGGTCGGGTTGATCACCGAGACGCCCTGGTCGGCCGAGGTCGGCGCCGCCAGCGGGAAGAAGGACTGCTTGATCTTGCCGTCGGCAGCGATCGTCTTCTGGGTCTTGTTGGACCCGTCGCTGAACCAGCCGAGGCGGATCGGCTTCTTGCCGCCGCCGTCGATCCAGACCGCGTAGAGCCGCGTCTTCGTCATCGGCGGGAAGCCCTCGCCCTGGAAGAGGATCCCGGGCACGCCGTCGACGGCGTTCGGCTGGCCGATGCCAATGGCCTTCGCGTACGGCGCCGTGGCGGTCTTCGGGGGAACGAAGTTGATCTGCGTGGGCAGGGAGGCGACGACCGCGGCGGCGCCGGCCGCGTCGGCGGGGGCGGTCGTGGTGGTCGGGGGAGCGCCGGCCTTGCTGCCGCCGCCGGTGTCGTCACCCCCGTCGAAGACGCCGGTGACCCACAACGCGACGACGACCACGACGAGCACGCCGAGCGTGGCCATGAGGCCGACGGCGACGCGCGGCAGTCGGTCGATCGAGGGCCGGTCCCCACGGTCGCGGCCGAGTGCGGCGAACGCCTGCCGGATGTCGTTGCCGTCGTCGGCGCTGTCGGTGGCCGAGCCGGTGGCGCTGTCGGCGTCGGAGCCGGTGTCGCTGGCGGCGTCGGTTCCGGCGGCGGACGGGGCGGCTGCGGTCGCGGGGGTGGCGGCTGCCGCCGGCGTCTGGCCGGCCGCGCTGGGGGTGGGGGCCCCGGTTGCCGCCGCGGCCGTCTGGCCCGGCACGGCCTGGACCGCGCGCAGCGGGGCGATCTCGGCCATGACCAGCCCGGCCCAGGTCCGCGCCGGCTCGTCGTCGGCGATCCAGCTCGCGGTCGCCTGACGCTCCTCGGGGCTCTCCTGATCGAGCAGGTGGTCGGCTATCCGGTCGCGATCCTCGAGGGCAAGTCCGTCGATGTCGTCGGGGACCAGCCCGTCGACGGCGTCGAGCGCCCGCTCGCGTACCTGTTGGGCAGTGAGACCGAGGACGTCGGCGATGCTCGCGTACGCCATTCCGCGGCGCAGCACGAGCTGCAGCACGGCCTGTTGGTCGGGGTGAAGATCCTGCAAACGGGCCATCGGCGCGCAAGCCTACCGAGGCGAAGGTTGGGAACGTGTAAGCGCGAATCCTCGCGGTCGGCCAAACCGGGCGAGGGTGGTCGGTCGGGGGCCCGGCGGGCCGCAACTCGTACGATGTCGCGATGGATTTCGATTCGCTGCTTCCGGTCGACAAGACCCTCGACGGGCTGGTCGGCCTGAAGGTCGGGGAGCACGGTGACGGCTGGATCGAGGCGACGCTGGCCGTCGGCGATCACGTCAAGCAGCCGATGGGCCTGGTGCACGGTGGGATCTACGCCGTGATCGCCGAATCGATCACGTCGCTGGCCACCGGGATCAACGTCTACCAGGAGGGGATGAGCGCCCAGGGGCTCTCGAACACGACGAACTTCCTGCGCCCGGTCCTCGAGGGCACCGTCCACGCGCGGGCGGAGCGCCTGCACAAGGGGCGGACCACCTGGGTCTGGGACGTCCGCATGAGCGACGACCAGGGCCGCGTCTGCGCGGTCACTCGGATGGTCATCGCGGTCCGCCCGCTGCCCGCGGGCGCCGACGACCAGGGCGGGATCCGGCCGCTGCCCGCGGCCTAGGGTCGCGGCCGGCCTCGCGCCGCCGGAGGTTCGCGGCCGGCGCTGGTTTCGTGGGCGGCGCTGGTCCGCGGCTGCGGTGGTTCGTGGCCGCGGTGGCTCGCGGGCCGTGGCGCGGGACGGCAGCTGGCCGGGTTCGGCGGCGCGGCTGGCTGGGTCGTCGGGCGGGGCCGTCGGGCGGGGCCGGAAGGGTTCCGCGATGCGTTCTCTACCCCTGCGGTGGGAAACGCATCGCGGAGTGGGAGCGAGGAATCGGCGCGTGCTTCGCGATGTGTTCTCCACCTCTGCGGTGGGAAACGCATCGCGAAGTGAGGGCAGACGGCTCCCAACGCGCGGTGGCGGATGCGAGGCGTTCGCTGACCGAGCAGGTCGGTGCGCGGAAGCGAGAGCTGTGCGCCAGCACTGCCGAGCGAGACGACGAAGCCGCGCGGTTGCGTCTGAGGTGGTCGTGGACCAAGCAGGTCGGTGCGCGTGGAACGAGAGCTGTGCGCCCGCACTGCCGAGGTCAACGCGTGCCGAGATGCGCCGCGTCCACGGCCGCCTCAGGCCGACCGCTCACCCGCCGTAGCGGTTCGTGATCGGCAGCCGCCGGTCGCGACCCAGCCCACGCTGGGTGATCTTGACCCCGGGCGGCGACTGGCGGCGCTTGTACTCGGCGACGTCGACCAGCCGGATGATCCGGTCGACGTCGACGGCGGGCAGGCCCCGGGCGATCAGGGCGTCGCGGCCGAGGTCGAGCTCGACGTAGCCCTCGAGGATCCGGTCGAGCACGTCGTAGGGCGGCAGCGACTGGTCGTCGCGCTGGTCGGGGCGCAGCTCGGCCGACGGCGGCCGCTCGACGATCGACCCGAGCACGTCGTAGTCCGGGCGCGCGGGGTCCGACGCCCAGCGGAGCGGCTCGGCGGCGCGGCGGTGCTCGGTCAGCTCGTAGACCAGCGTCTTCGGGCAGTCCTTGATCACCGCGAATCCGCCGGCGCTGTCGCCGTAGAGGGTCGAGTAGCCGACCGACATCTCGCTCTTGTTGCCGGTGGTGAGGACCAGCCAGCCGTGCTTGTTGGAGAGCGCCATCAGCAGGTTGCCGCGGATCCGAGCCTGGAGGTTCTCCTCGGTCAGGTCCGCCTCGAGGCCGGCGAACGGCGCGGCGAGGATCTCCGCGTAGGCGTCCATCGCGGGCTTGATCCCGAGCCGCATCCGCTCGACCCCGACCGCGTCGGCCAGCAGGTCGGCGTCGGACTGCGTGCCCTCGGTCGAGTACGGCGAGGGCATGATCACGGCGCGCACGCGGTCGGCCCCGAGCGCGTCGACGGCGACGAGCAGCACCAGCGCGGAGTCGACCCCGCCGGAGAGCCCGAGCACGACGGTCCGGAAGCCGTTCTTCTCGACGTAGTCGCGGGTCGCCAGCACCAGCGCGGCGTAGACCTCGGCGATCGGGTCGAGCGGGGCGGCGATCGTCCCGTCGCCGTGGGGGCTGTCCGACGCGGGATGGCCGGTCAGGAGGGTGCCGTCGAGCGCGGGGCTGGGGGCGTGGGCGGCGGCCGCGGTCGCCAGCCGCGCGACGACCGAGACCGGCTCGTCGCCGTAGAGCGGGGGACCCGAGAGGCGCCCGCGCGGGTCGCGCAGGCGGGCAGCGGAGGCCGCGGCGGGATCGACGTCGCAGACGAGCAGGTCCTCGGCGAACTGGGCGGCGCGGCCGACGGTCCGGCCCTCGTGGTCGAGGATCACCGAGTGGCCGTCGAAGACGAGCTCGTCCTGGCCGCCGACCTGGTTGCAGAGCGCGACGACCGCGACGTGATCGCGGGCGCGCTGGGCGAGCATCCGCTCGCGCTGGTGCCCCTTGCCGCGGTGGTACGGCGAGGCCGAGGTGTTGAGGATCACGGTCGCGCCGGCGGCGGCCGCGGCGGCGGCGGGGCCGTCGGGCAGCCAGAGGTCCTCGCAGATCGTGACGGCGACCGGGACGCCGTCGATCTCGACGATCGCGGTGCTGTCGCCGGCCCCGAAGTAGCGGTACTCGTCGAAGACGCCGTAGTTGGGCAGCCGGACCTTGCGGACGACCGCCTGAACCGCGCCGTCGGCGACGACCGCGGCGGCGTTGTAGACCGCGTCGGAGCCGCGCTCGGGGAAGCCGACGATCGCGACGATCCCCTCGGTCGCCGCGGCGACCCGCTCGAGCTGGGTCCGCGCGTCGTGGAGGAAGTGCTCCTTGAAGAGCAGATCCTCCGGGGGGTAGCCGGTCAGCGTCAGCTCGGGGAGGACGACGACGGCGGCGCCCGCGTCGCGGGCACGTCCGATCGCGTCGATCGTGCGCTGGGCGTTTCCGGGCAGATCCCCGACGACGAGGTCGAGCTGAGCGAGGGCGATCCGCATGGCCCACCACGGTAGCGAGCGGGGCTCGACGGGCGGCGGGACGGGAGTTCGTGACTGGCGCGTTGGCGTTCTTCTGGCGCGGCGCTACCGTATGCGGAGCGCGCTTCGGCGCCCGAGCCCAGCACCCTCCAGCATGGACCTTCGCGACCCAGACCACTTTGCCTCGGCCTACGCCGAGCACGCGCCCGCCGCGGCGAGCGCGGCGGCCGCGATCCTGGCTCCCGCGGGAAGGCGGACCGACGTCGAGGACGTGGTCCACGACGTCTTCGTGCGGCTCTGGCGCGATCCCGAGCGGTTCGACCCCCGGCGCGGTCCGTTCGGGGCCTACGTCCGGATGATGGCCCGCTCGCGGGCGCTCGATCTCTGCCGCAGCAGCCAGGCCGCCGGCCGGGCGGTCGACCGGATGACGATCAGCGTCAAGCGCCGCGAGCCGACCGACGTCGTCGTCAGCGAGGCCGAGCGGCGGGCGGCGCGGACCGCGCTGCTGCGGGCGATGGCCGCGCTCCCGGAGCCGCAGCGCGAGGCGATCGCGATGTCCTGCTGGGGCGACCTGACGGCGAACGAGATCGCCGAGCGGTTCGGTCTGCCGGTCGGCACCGTCAAGGGCCGGATCCGGCTCGGGCTCGCGCGGCTGCGGGCGGAGCTGGAGACCTCCGAGCTGACGGCGGCCAGCATCATGACCATCTTCTCGGTGATCTGAGCGGTCGCGGCCGGCGGCGGCCGGCTGTGGACGGTGTGTGCGGTATCGCACGCGTCCCATCGTCCCAGGGGGCTACGGTTGGCTGGTCCTTCGACGCCGAATCGGTACGCGTCCGCGCGCGCCGAGCGGGGGACCCAACGTCGTGCGCGCCCGAGCCGGGCGCGACGGCAGGGGCGAATCGGGCGCTGAGCCGCCCGTAGCGTCCACCCTCTCGCCGCGTGCCCCATGTACGCCGCGGATCGTGGGTGCGAGTCCGTCAGCTGACCTCGTAGGCGTCCGCGAAGAGGAGATGGTTCCGTGACTCGTGACGCCCTCGTTACGCCGACCCGTGCTGCCCTGGCAGCCGGGACGGCTCTGGCCCTGCTCGCCACCGTTCCCGCCGTCGCCGCCGCTCCGGCGGAGTCGGCCACCCCGAATCCGGCCCCCGCGGCCGCCCCGACCCCCAAGCGCGCCACCCCCGACATCCGCGTGACCTCGAGTCGCTCGTCGGGCGTCGTCGGCCGCCGCGCCGTCTACCGTGGCCGCGTGGCCGGGGGCCCGGCGGGGATCCCCGTTCGGCTCGAGATGCGCCGCGGCGGCGAGTGGCGGGCCGTCGCCCGCGACAAGATCTCGTCGCACGGCCGCTTCCGGGTCTCGACCCGGATCGGGCGGACCGGTGACCGCGCGGCGCGACTGCGGATCGTCGGCCGGACCGGCATCGCCGGCGACCGCAAGCGGGTGCCCCGCGTGCGCGGCTTCCGGCGCGCGGTCGCGTCCTACTTCGGCCCCGGCCTCTACGGCAGCGCGTTGGCCTGCGGCGGTCGGCTGAGCCCCGGGACCACCGGCGTCGCCCACAAGACGCTGCCCTGCGGCACGCGCCTGGCGCTGCGCGTCGGCCGCCGCGAGGTCTCGGCCCGGGTCGTCGACCGCGGCCCCTACGTCGGCGGACGCGAGTTCGACCTGACGGCGGCGACCCGCAGTCGCCTGGGCTTCGGCTCGGTCGGGACGGTTCTCGTCAACCGCTAATGCGGTTGCGTCTGGGGCGGCCGTGGACGCGGCGCATCTCGGGCCGGTTGGCGCTCGGCAGGCCTGGCGGCCAGCTCTCGCACCACCCGCCCCGACCTGCTTGGTCCACGACCACCTCAGACGCAACCGCCGCGGGCGAAGCATCTCGGCCCGCGTGGGCCTCGGCAGGCCTGGCGGCCAGCTCTCGGACCCACGCAAGCCGACCTGCTCGGCCTACGGCCACCTCAGACGCAACCGCGGCAGTCCTGTCTGAGGTATCTCAGGCCGGGTGGGCCTCGGCAGGCTTGGCGGCCAGCTCTCGGGGTGGGCGGGCCGGTCTCCCGACCTGCTTGGTCCACGACCACCTCAGACGCAACCGCCGCGGGCGAAGCATCTCGGTCCGCGTGGGCCTCGGCAGGCCTGGCGGCCGGGCGAAGATCGAGGCGGGGTGCTTCCTGGGCGATAGGTCGTCGGTCTCGTCGTTGATGGGCTCGGCTCCACGCGTGCCAGGAAGACGTTCGTCTCAGTCCGTCTCGCGGTCGGAGGGCCGCCGCATGTCGGACGCATCCGCCGAGAGCTCCCGACTCGTACGAACAGGCGTTCGGTCCGGGTGGCGGCGTAGTCTCGGGGGAGTGGCGGACGCGGGAGGAGCGGGGGACCCGACCGGGCGCATCGAGCCCGAGCGCTGCATCGGGCATCTCGACTGCGACGCGTTCTTCGCCGCGGTCGAGCTGCTGCGGCGGCCGGAGCTGCGGGGGAAGCCGGTGATCGTCGCCCACGACGGCCCGCGGTCGGTGGTCACCACCGCGACCTACGAGGCCCGCAAGTTCGGCGTCGGCTCGGCGATGCCGCTCGTCACCGCCCGCCGCCGCTGCCCGGAGGCGGTGATCGTCCCGCCCGACCACGACGCCTACCGCGAGGCGTCGGAGGCCGTGATGGCGGTGATCCGCGACGAGGTCGAGGTCGTCCAGCAGATGAGCCTCGACGAGGCCTACGTCGACCTGACCGGGATGCTCGCCCCACGCGCCTCGATGCGACGGCTCGTCCGCCGGATCGTGCGCGAGACCGAGCTCCACGTGTCGGTCGGGATCGGGCCGAACAAGCTGGTCGCGAAGCTCGCCTCCGACGCGGAGAAGCCGCGCGGCTTCGTCGTCCTCGATCGCCGCGAGGCCTGGCGCCGCTGGGCCGATCGCTCGCCGGGCCTGCTGCCGGGGATCGGCCCGCGGACGGCGGCCGAGCTGGAACGGCACGAGATCACCACGATCCGCGAGCTGGCGCGGGTCGACGAGCAGCAGCTGACCGACTGGTTCGGCCCGCGCTCCGGCCTCTGGCTCTGGAACCGCTGCCGGTTCGACGACCGCGAGCCGGTCGTCGCCGTCCGCGAGCCGGTCTCGGAGAGCCGCGAGACGACCTTCCCGGTCGACATCGACGACCCCGAGGAGCAGGAGGAGGCGCTGCGGCGCCTGGCCCTGCGGCTGGCCGAGGGCCTCGAGGGCCAGGGCCGACGGGGGCGAACGGTCGCGATCAAGGTCCGGCTGGCCGACTTCACCACCGTCACCCGCTCGCGGACGTTCCCGATCGCGATCGACGATCCCGAGCTGCTGGTCGACGCGGCGGTCGCGCTGCTGCGCGAGTACGACCCGCCGCAGCCGGTCCGCCTGCTCGGCGTCCGGGCCGCCGCGCTCGAGCTGGTGGACGGCCCCGGAGTCCAGCTCACGCTGCCGCTCGGCCACGCCTGCTAGGACATGGGGCATGCAGCTCCATCTCGAAGACACCGGTGACGGCACGCCAGTGGTCCTCCTGCACGGCCTCACCGCCAGCCACCGCTACGTCGTGATGGGCAGCCGCCGGCTCGAGCGGGGCGGGCACCGCGTGCTCGCCTACGACGCGCGCGGCCACGGCAGCTCCGATCCTGCGCCCGAGCCGGGCGCCTACGGCTACGACGTGCTCGCGGACGACCTCGAGCGGGTCCTCGACGAGGCCGAGATCGAGCAGGCCGTGCTGGTCGGGGCCTCGATGGGCGCCCACACCGCGATCCGCCAGGCGCTGCTGCGGCCCGAGCGGGTCGCGGGCCTGGTGGTCGTCACGCCCGCGTTCGTGCCCGGCAACGAGGCCGACGAGCGGGCCCTGGCCCGCTGGGACCGGCTGGCCGCGGGGATGGAGGCCGGCGGCGCCGACGGGTTCGTCGCCGCCTACGACTTCGCCGACGTGCCCGAGCGGTGGCGGGCCACGGTCGAGAAGGTCACCCACCAGCGGCTGTCGGTCCACGAGCACCCGCTCGCGGTCGCCGACGCGCTGCGGGCGGTGCCCCGCTCGGCCCCGTTCGGCAGCTTCGACGAGCTGGCCGCGATCGACGTGCCGACCGTCGTCGTCGGCGACCGCGACGAGGCCGATCCCGGCCATCCGCTGGCCGTCGCCGAGCGCTACGTCGCCGCGATCCCCGGCGCGTCGCTGGTCGTCGAGGATCCCGGCGCCTCGCCGATCGCCTGGCAGGGCGGACAGCTCTCGCAGGTGATCGCCGACCTCGCCGCCCGCACCACGGAGGTCGGGGCATGAGCGCGGCGATCCCGGGCGCGGAGGCGGTCGCGTTCCCGTTCGGTCCCGACGGCGTCGTCACGATCGACGGCGGCGACATCGTCGAGCAGGTCGTCCTGACCGAGCTCGCGCGCGGGCCGTGGGACGCCGGCAGCGCCCACGGTGGGGCGCCGGCGGCGTTGCTGGCGCGCGCGGTCGAGCGTCGCGCGGCGACCGAGGACCAGCGGGTCAGCTCGCTCGCGTACACCTTCCTGGGGCCGGTCCCGCTCGGGCCGATCGAGATCCGGACCCGGATCCGCAAGCCCGGCAAGCGGCTCCAGATCGTCCACGGTGAGATCGTCGCCGGCGGCCGCCCGGCGATGGAGGTCCGCGCCGTCCTGCTCCGCCGCGGCCGGGTCGCGCTGCCCGCCGGGATCGGCGAGCCGTGGCCGACGATCGCCCCGCCCGAGGCGTACGCCGCGACCCGCGAGCGGTTCGTGCCCGACGAGAGCCCCGCCTTCCATCCGAGCGTGATGGAGATCCGGCCGTTCGACGGCACGATCCTGACCGAGACCGCGACCCGCTCGGCCTGGACCCGGCTGCTGCTGCCGATCGTCAAGGGCGAGACGCCGTCCGGCGCGCAACGGGCCGCCGCATCGTCGGACTTCGGCAACGGCCTCGCCCATCCGGTCTCGTTCGGGGACTACCTGTTCGTCAACTGCGACCTGACCGTCTCGCTGCACCGCGACCCGGTCGGCGAGTGGATCGCGGTCGAGGCCCGGACCGAGCTGGACGGGGCCGGCACCGGCCTGACGACGACCGCGCTGCACGACGGCAGCGGCCGCTTCGGCACCGCGACCCAGACCCTGTTCGTGGACGCACGTTGATCTGACACCGGACACGGGCTGTCCGCTACGGTGGCGTAGACGTGGACACCACGACCGGCACCCACACCGACGACGGGACGTGGATCCTCGATCCGCCCGGGATGCTGTTCGTCTACGAGCAGGGTGCCTTCCCGATGGACACCTGCGACGAGGACGGCTGCTTCCGGGTGGCCGCCTACCGGGCCGACCCGCGTGCGATCCTCGACCTGAACGGCCTGCGGCTGCCGCGGACCCTGCGCCGGACGCTGCGGGGCCGCGACTACCGGCTGACCGTCGACCGGGCGTTCGCCGAGGTGGTCGCACGCTGCGCCTCGCGGCCGGGGCTCGCCCCCGGCGAGGTCTGGCTGACCCCGCGGCTGGAGAAGGCCTACCAGGCGCTCCACCGCTGGGGCCACGCCCGCAGCTTCGAGGTCTGGGACGGGGACGAGCTCGTCGGCGGCAGCTTCGGGGTCGCGATCGGGCGTGCCCACACCCTCGAGTCGATGTTCCACGCCGCGCCGGACGCGGGCACGGCGGCGGTGCTGTCGGCGGCGGTCCGGATCCGCGAGGCCGGCTACCGGGTGCTGGACGTCCAGCAGCAGACGATCCACACCGCTCGGCTGGGCGTGCGCGAGGTCGCCGAGGCCGACTACCTGCGGCGGCTGCAGACGGCGCTGGTGACCGGCCTGCGGCCGCGGGCGCTGACGCCCGAGGCGGGGCCGGCGAACACGGACGAGCTGGTCGCGCGCTTCACCGGCCCGGCCGCGACGGTCAGCGCAGCTTCACGAACGCCTTCCAGGTCTGGCGCGTCTTCCCACCGCGAGAGGTGACCAGGCCCGAGGTCCAGCCGTGCCCGGAGCCCGGGTCCTGGAGCTGGTACCAGGTGAAGCTGCGGATCCCCTCGCGGCGCGCGAACTGCCAGGCCTGACGGAGCCACTGGGCGGCCTGCCCGTCCGGCGTCTTCCACGAGCCCGAGGTGCGGTAGGCGAACTCGGTGATGTGGATGTTGCGCGAGGCCCTGCGGGAGATCCGCCCCGCCCGCGCGAGCGCCTTGATCTGGCGCTTGGCGCTGCGCAGGTTGCCCATCGTCCACGAGTCGGGGTTGGTCCGCGTGGCCAGCGGGCTGGCCGAGAAGTCGTGGGTGTGGATCGCGATCCCGTCGCCGAGCAGCCGCTGCCGGCAGGCCCGGCTGCCGTTCAGCGAGCGCCAGTTGGCGTCGAGGCAGAGCGCCTGACGGAAGAACCGTCCCGGGTTGATCGCGTTGGTCGTCCGCGCGTTGGGCGCCGGCTCGCCGACCAGCACCGGGGTGTCCGGGTCGGTGCGCTTGAACGACTTGTAGGCCGCGTTGGAGATCGCGACCCACGTCCGCGGGCGCTTCGGCGGCCACATCGAGTTGTAGTTCGGCTCGTTCCAGGTCAGGTAGCCGCCGATCGGGAGGTCCGCGAGCGCGGTGCCGAGCGAGGCGGTGAACTGCGAGTAGCGCTCGATCATCTTGTCGTTGACCGGCACCCGGTCGAAGGAGCGGTTGATCCCCGCGTAGAGCCCGACGAACAGCTTCGCCCCGGCCTCGTCGCCCTCGACGGCCGCCCGCCGGAGTCGGAAGGCGACGTCCGGGTCGACCTCGGTGCTGCGGCCGTCCCAGCTGACCAGGAGCCGCACGCGGCGGACGTTGGCGCGCTCGGCGGAGCGCCAGAAGAGCCGCCGTTGGGTCTCGACGTCGGAGGTCACCAGGCGGACGTCCTGGAGGCCCTTGAGCATGCCGGCCTCGGCGCGCGATGGGCCGGTGCCGAACGACGTGCCCAGCAACAGCAGGACGAGGAACAGCCCGCCCACGGCGAGTGCGGGAACGGAGAGCCGCAGGTGGCGCATCACGGGGATGCTACGGAGCAACCGCGCGCCGGGCGTCAGCCCATCCGCGATCTGCGGCATACTCCGCTCTCTTCGGCCCGCGTCGTTCGCATCGGTTTCGTGATGACGAGCGACGCAGGGGGTCGTGCTGCGCCCGGGCGGGACGCAGTGATGTCGCCAACGATGACGATGGAGAGCAGCCTGTGTCACTCCGAAACGCACGCACTTCGACCGGGGTGAGGCCATGAGCCTGACGCTGGGAATTCCGAAGGAGACGGCCGCCGGCGAGCGCCGTGTAGCCCTGGTGCCGGACGTCGTCAAGCGTCTCGGGGCGAAGGGCGTGCAGGTCGTGATCGAGCCCGGTGCCGGTGAGCACGCGCTGATCCCCGACGCGCTCTACACGGCGGCCGGAGCGACGGTCTCGGCCGACGTCTGGAACGCCGACATCGTCGTCAAGGTCGCGCCGCCGACCGCCGACGAGGTCGCCCGGATCGGGGCCGACTCGGTCCTGATCGGCTTCCTCGCGCCGCTCTCGTCGCCCGAGACCGCGGCCGCCCTGCGGGACCGCGGCACGACCGCGTTCGCGATGGAGGCGATCCCGCGGATCAGCCGTGCGCAGGCGATGGACGCGCTCTCGTCGCAGTCCAACGTCGCCGGCTACAAGGCCGTGCTCTCGGCCGCGGACCACTCGACGCGGTTCTTCCCGATGCTGATGACCGCCGCGGGCACGATCCCGCCGGCCAAGGTGCTCGTGCTCGGGATCGGCGTCGCCGGGCTCCAGGCGCTTGCGACCGCCCGTCGCCTCGGCGCCAAGACCACCGGCTACGACGTGCGGCCGGAGACGGCTGAGCAGGTCGAGTCGCTGGGCGCCCAGTGGCTGAACCTCGGGATCGACGCGGCCGGCGAGGGCGGATACGCCCGCGAGCTGACCGCGGAGGAGCGCGCCCAGCAGCAGCAGGCGCTGACCGACGCGACCAAGGGCTTCGACGTGGTCATCACGACCGCGCTGGTCCCGGGCCGCCCGGCCCCGCGGCTGGTCACGGCCGAGGCCGTCGAGGGCATGCGCCCCGGCTCCGTGATCATCGACCTCGCCGGTGAGACCGGCGGCAACTGCGAGCTGACCGAGCCCGGTCAGACCGTCGTCAAGCACGACGTCACGATCGTCTCGCCGCTGAACCTCGCCGCCGAGATGCCCGAGCACGCCTCGCAGCTCTACGCGCGCAACGTGCAGTCGCTCGTCGAGCTGATGCTGGAGACGTCGGAGAGCGGCGAGCCGTCGCTCAAGCTCGACTTCGAGGACGAGATCATCGCCGGCGCCTGCGTCACGCGCGGCGGCGAGGTCGTCCACGCCGGAGCCAAGAAGACCGTGGAGGCTGCAGCCTGATGTCTGCTCTGAATCCCACCGAGCTGCTGGCCAACGTCAGCGTCGGGGCCAGCCCGCTGGTCACCAACCTCGCGATCCTGGTGCTGGCCGGTCTGGTCGGCTACGCGGTGATCTCGAAGGTCCCCAACACCCTCCACACGCCCCTGATGTCGGGCACGAACGCGATCCACGGGATCGTCGTGCTCGGCGGTCTGGTGCTGCTGGCGACGGGCGAGAACCTCGGCTTCGGCAGCTCGCTGATCCTGTTCGTCGCGCTCGTCTTCGGCGTCGTCAACGTGATCGGCGGCTTTGTCGTGACCGACCGGATGCTCGAGATGTTCAAGGCCAAGCCGAAGCCGAAGGCCGACGCCTCCGGTGACACGGTCGGCGAGAAGAAGGCGGGTTCGTGATGTCGGAGCTGCTGACCCCGAACGCGCCAGTCGCGGCGTTCCTGACCGACCCGAACTTCAAGTCGGTCCTCTACATCATCGCGTTCGCGCTCTTCATCATCGGGCTCTCGGGCCTGACCGGTCCGAAGACCGCGGTTCGCGGCAACCGGATCGCCGCGGTCGGCATGGTCATCGCCGTCGTCGCGACCCTGCTGGTCGACCCGTTCAACAACTGGCTCCTGATCGTGATCGGGCTCGCGCTCGGCACGGCGATCGGCGTGCCGGCGGCGCGCAAGGTCAAGATGACCGAGATGCCGCAGCTGGTGGCGCTGTTCAACGGCGTCGGCGGCGGCGCGGTCGCGCTGATCTCGTGGGCCGAGTTCCGCGGCACCGGCGGGTTCTCCGGCGTCTCGACCTACATCGTCGTCTTCAGCCTGTTCTCGGCGATCGTCGGCTCGGTCTCGTTCTGGGGCTCGAACATCGCCTTCGGCAAGCTCCAGGGCCTGATCGACGGCGGCTCGATCTCGCTGGGCAAGCTCCAGCTTCCGGTCCAGGGCCTGATCGGCCTGGTCACGATCGGCCTGGCGGTGGCGATCACCGCCGGCTCGACCAGCCAGATCCTGATCATCGGCGTGCTCGTGCTCGCCGGCCTCTTCGGGATCCTGCTGGTGCTGCCGATCGGCGGCGCCGACATGCCGGTCGTGATCTCGCTGCTGAACGCCTTCACCGGTCTCGCCGCAGCGGCCGCCGGTATCGCGCTCGACAACCAGGCGCTGATCGTCGCGGGCATGATCGTCGGCGCGTCGGGCACGATCCTCACGCAGCAGATGGCGATCGCGATGAACCGGACGATCGTCTCGGTGATCGTCGGTGGCTTCGGCGGCGGCGGTGAGGTCGCGGCGGGCGCGACCACCGGCGCCGGCGGCGGCACGGTCACCTCGACCTCCGCCTCCGACGTCGCGATCCAGATGGCGTACGCGCGTCTGGTCGTCGTCGTCCCGGGCTACGGCATGGCCGTCTCCCAGGCCCAGCACGCCGTCCGCGAGATGGCGAAGCTGCTGGAGGAGAAGGACGTCGAGGTCAAGTACGCGATCCATCCCGTGGCCGGCCGCATGCCGGGCCACATGAACGTGCTGCTCGCCGAGGCCGACGTGCCGTACGAGCAGCTCAAGGAGATGGACGACATCAACGGCGAGTTCAAGCGCACGGACGTGTCGCTCGTGATCGGCGCCAACGACGTCACCAACCCCGACGCGCGCAACAAGGCCGACAGCCCGATCTACGGGATGCCGATCCTGAACGTCGACGAGTCGGCCTCGACGATCGTCCTCAAGCGGTCGATGTCGTCGGGCTACGCCGGCATCGACAACCCGCTGTTCGTCGATCCGAAGACGAGCATGCTGTTCGGCGACGCGAAGGCGTCGGTCGAGGCGATCACCGACGAGCTGAAGGCGCTCTAGCGTCTCGGGCCCCGCCGCCGACCGCCTCGTGCGGCGGCGGTGGGGGCCGGCCTGATCGTCGCCGCTGGTCGCTCGGACCGGCGGCCGCTGCACCACCGCCCGGGGCGCTCGTCGCTCCGGGCGGTCGTCGTTCCGGTCCCGTACGATCGCCGACGTGCAGCAGGACGACTCCCCTCCGGCGGTCGCTCCCGGGTCCCGCGTGCGGCTGCGGCCCCCGGAGCCCGCCGACGCCGACCGCTTCATCGCGGCGATGGAGTCGAGCCGGGCGCTGCACGCGCCGTGGGCGACGCTGCCGACCACGCCCGAGGCGTTCGCGGCCTACCTCGAGCGGGCGCAGGGGGCCGAGCTGGAGGCCTTCCTCGTCTGTCGTCGCGACGACGGCGCGCTGCTCGGCCAGGTCAACCTCAGCCAGATCTTCCACGGGCCGCTCTGCAGCGCCTACGTCGGCTACAACGCGGTCGCTGCCCACGCCGGCCACGGGTACATGACGGAGGGCGTCGCGCTCGCGCTGCTCTACGCGTTCGGCCCGCTCGGGCTGCACCGGGTCGAGGCGAACATCCAGCCGGAGAACGTCCGCTCGCTGGCGTTGGCGCGCCGGCTCGGCTTCCGTCAGGAGGGCTTCTCGCCGCGGTACCTGCGGATCGGGGGCGTCTGGCGCGACCATGAGCGTTGGGCGCTGCTCGCCGATGACCCGGCCGCCGAGGCGCTGCGGGGGTCGGTCGGGGCCTGAGGGGCGGGGCGGCTGCCGGCCGACGCAGCGGGGCGGGTCGCGGTCGGAGAACGCGACGGCGCTCGGTCCCCGCCGGGCGTGGCAGGTCAGGCCTCGCCGCCGACCTGGGCCTGGAGCCGGCGCATCCCGGCGATCCAGCGGTCGTGGTCGGCGGCCTTGCGGCGGACGAAGTCGCCGACCTCCGGATGGGGCAGGATCAGGAACCGCCCGTCGCGGAGCCCGTCGACGACGATCGCCGCGACGGCGTCGGGCGCGAGCACGACGCCGGCCGCCTTCACGACCGAGGTCGCGGGGGAGGGATCGTCGTCGGGGTCGACGACCGCGCCCGACGCCGGATCGTGCCCGACGCCGTGCAGCAGCGGGGTGTCGACGCCCATCGGGCAGAGGCAGCTGACGCCGATCCCGCGGTCGCCGTAGGTGACCGACAGCCACTCGGCGAACGCGACCGCGGCGTGCTTCGAGACGGCGTAGGGGGCGGAGCCGACCTGGGTCAGCAGGCCGGCGGCGGAGGCGGTCGAGAGGAAGTACCCGGAGCCGCGCTCCAGCCAGCCGGGAACGAGCAGCCGGGCGGCGAGCACGTGGGCGCGGACGTTGACCCCGAGCGCGAGGTCCCAGACCGCGTCGTCGGTCTGCTCGTCGACGCCGACCGCCACGCCGGCGTTGGCGCAGAAGAGGTCGACCGGGCCGAAGGCCTCCTCGGCGAGCGCGATCGCGGCCACGAGGTCGTCCTGGGCGGTGACGTCGCAGCGGATCCCGCGCGCCGTTGGGCCGATTCCGGCGGCGACCGCCGCCGCGCCGGGGCCGTCGAGGTCGGCGACGACCACGCCCCGGGCGCCCTCGGCCGCGAACCGCTCGGCGAGTGCGCGGCCGATGCCCGACGCGCCTCCGGTGACGACGACGACCTGGTCGCGGAGCTCCATGCCCGCATGCTCGCCGATCGCGGCCACAGGCGGGGAAGGAGCGGGCCGGACGACGGCGTGCGTCCGCCCCGGGACCGCATGGCTGGCGGACGGGGTCGGGGGCCTGCACGCCCGGCCGCCTCGTCGGTCGCGGGCCGACGGGCTTGGGTCAGCCGGCGGCGACCCGCTCGGCCGCCGCCGCCCGCAGGTCGTCCTCGGTCCAGGCCGCGGCCAGCCGCACGATCGTTGCCGCCGCGGCCGCCATCTCCTGGAGCGAGGCCCACTCGCGGACCGAGTGGTACTCGTGGCCGCCGGTGAAGATGTTCGGCGTCGGGAGGCCCTTGGCGCTCAGCTGCGAGCCGTCGGTGCCGCCGCGGATCGCGTTGCGGACCGGCTCGAGGCCCTCGGCCCGGATCGCGCGCTCGGCGGCGGCGGTGATCGCGGGGAAGGCGTCGACGAAGCGGCGCATGTTCGGGTACTGCTCGTGGACGTGGACCTCGAAGGCCGCCCGCGGCTCGGCGGCCGCGACGGCGTCGACCGTCCGCTGGAGGAGCGCGAGGTGCCCGGCGAGCAGCTCGTCGTCGAAGTCGCGGAGGATCGCGCGGATCTCGGCCCGAGCGGGGACGCCCGACGTCTCGTAGACGTGGATGAAGCCGTCGCGGCCGGAGGTCTGCTCGGGGGTCAGCTCGTCGGGCAGGCCGGCGACGATCTCGGCCGCCAGGCGGGTCGCGTTGACGAGCTTGCCGGTCGCGAAGCCGGGGTGCACGTCGTGGCCGAGCACCGTCACGACCGCCTCGACCGCCGAGAAGGTCTCGTCCTGGAGCTCGCCCGGCTCGGAGCCGTCGATCGTGTAGGCGCCGACCGCGCCGAAGCCGGCGACGTCGAAGCGGTGGGCACCGAGCCCGATCTCCTCGTCGGGGGTGAAGCAGACCCGCAGGGTCGGGCGCGGCAGCTCGGGGTGGGCGGCGAGATGGGCGAGGGCGGTGACGATCTCGGCGACGCCGGCCTTGTCGTCGGCGCCGAGCAGGGTGTCGCCGCTGGAGCTGACCAGGTCGTGGCCGATCCGGGAGGCGAGCTCGGGCATCGACGCCGGGTCGAGCTTGGTGCCACCACGCGGCAGCTCCAGCACCCCGCCGTCGTAGTCGGCGTGGACCAGCGGCTCGACGCCCTCGCCCGGGGCATCCGGGCTGGTGTCGACGTGGGCGATCAGGCCGATCACGGCCGGCGCGTCGTCGGCGCCATGGCCGGCCGCGGGCAGCGTCGCGTAGACGTACCCGTGCTCGTCGAGGTGGGCGTCCTCGAGCCCGATCGCCAGCAGCTCGTCGACGAGGATCCGCGAGAGGTCGAGCTGGCGGGCGGTCGAGGGGCTGGTGATGCCGTCGCGCGAGGACTGGGTCGAGACGCGGGCGTAGCGGACGAACCGCTCCAGCAGTCCGGGCGCGAGCTCGGCCGCGAGCGGCGAGCTGTAGGAGGCGGGCACGACCGGTGGTGCAGGCACACGGGCACCGTAGCGCGGCGGGCGGAGGGTTTTCGTTGGCGGCTTCGGCCAGCTTGGAAACGGATTGTGGTCAGTCCAGCGTCCCCAGCTCCCCGGCCGCCGCGCGTTTGCATAGGCTGTCCAGGCGGTTCCACCTGCTGCTACTCTGGGTAGGAAATCGCCGGTCGTATCAGAGCCAGACTGTGCGTTCAGCCGGCTCGTGCGCGACCGTCCACCTCGACCGCGGCTTCGCGGAAGGCAATCACCCCCTGCATATGACCGTCACAGAACGAGGAATGGCCTACGGCATTCGTGCCCTGACCCGCCTGGCGGGTCTGGACGTGGTCGATCGGCTCGGGCTCCGTGAGCCCGCCAACCGGGCTCTCAAGCGGGCCTCGGCCACGAGCTTCCGGACCGCGGGGCGGGTCGGGCGCACGTTCGCCGCGACCCAGAAGCGCTCGGCGCCGGGCCGGCTGAAGCCGGAGACGGCGTCGAAGAGCGCTGGCCTCTTCGACCTCACGCCGAGCGACGAGCAGAAGATGCTCCAGGACGCCGCGCGCGAGTTCGCCGCGGCCGAGATCCGTCCCGTCGCCGAGCAGGCCGACCACGACGACAAGACGCCGGCCGACCTCCTGGAGTCCGCGTCCGAGCTGGGCCTGGCCACGCTCGGCGTGCCGGAGGAGCTGGGCGGCGCCGTCGAGGAGCGTTCGGCGGTGACCTCGGTCCTGATCGCCGAGGCGCTCGCCCACGGCGACCTCAGCATCGCCGTCGCCGCCCTCGCTCCGGCCGCGGTCTCGACCGCGCTCGGTCTCTGGGGCGACGCCGACCAGCAGGCGACCTACCTGCCGGCGTTCGTCGGCGACGACGTCCCGGCCGCGGCCTTCGCCGTGCACGAGCCGCGTCCGCTGTTCGACCCGTTCGTGCTCCACACGACGGCCCGCAAGGCCGAGGGCGGCTACGTCCTCAACGGCGTCAAGGCGCTGGTCCCGCGGGCGGCGGAGGCGGAGCTGTTCATCGTCGCCGCGCAGCTCGACGGCTCGGCCCTCAACGGCAACGCCAACGGGCGCTCGTCCGCTCCGGCCTTCTTCATCGTCGAGTCGAAGTCGCAGGGGCTCTCGACCGAGGCCGACCCGGCGATGGGCCTGCGGGCCGCGTCGACGGCGAAGCTCGTGCTGGAGGACGTCAAGGTCCCGGCCGGCGCGCTGCTCGGCGGCGGCCGCGAGGAGGTCTACCGCGAAGCGATCGGCCTCAGCCGGATCGCCTGGTCGGCGCTGGCCGCCGGCACCTGCAAGGCCGTCCTCGACTACGTGATCCCGTACGTCAACGAGCGCGTCGCCTTCGGTGAGCCGATCAGCCACCGCCAGGCCGTCGCGTTCGCGGTCTCCGACATCGCGATCGAGACCGAGAGCATCCGGCTCGTCACCTACCGGGCGGCCAGCCGTGCCGACCGGGCGGCGAGCTTCAGCCGCGAGGCCGCGCTCGCGCGTCGGCTGACGGCGGAGAAGGGCATGCAGATCGGCTCCCAGGGCGTGCAGCTGCTGGGCGGCCACGGGTACGTCAAGGACCACCCGGTCGAGCGCTGGTACCGCGATCTGCGGGCCGCCGGAATCATCGAAGGCACACTGCTCGTCTGAGCGGGGAGATACGCATGATCAATCTCGAGAACCCCAAGAAGTTCCAGGGCCTGGTCGACATGACCCGCCAGGTCTCGACCGAGATGTTCCGCCCGATCTCGCGCAAGTACGACCGGGCCGAGCACACCTACCCGAAGGAGCTCGACACGCTCCGCGCCCTGCTCGAGGGCATGAACGAGGGCGATCCGGGCGGTGGCGTCAGCGCCAGCGGCGGTCGCGCCAACAAGAAGCAGTCCGGCAACATCAACGGCGGCAACATCTCGACGGTGCTGTCGGTCGCCGAGGCCTGCTGGGGCGACACCTCGTTCGTCCTGACGATGCCCGGTCAGGGGCTCGGCAACGCGGCGATCGCCGCCGTCGCCGACGACGACCAGATGGCGCGCTTCGGCGACAAGTGGGCGTCGATGGCGATCACCGAGCCGGACTTCGGCTCCGACTCCGCCGCCGTCAAGACGACTGCGATCCTCGACGAGAAGGCCGGCGAGTACGTCCTCAACGGGACCAAGATCTTCGTCACCTCCGGCGAGCGCTGCGACGTCGTCGTCGTCTGGGCCTCGGTCGATCCGAGCATGGGCCGGGCGGCGATCAAGTCGTTCATCGTCCCGCGCGACAACCCGGGCCTGGAGCTGGTCCGGCTGGAGCACAAGCTCGGGATCCGCGGCTCCGACACCGCCCAGTTCGCGCTGGTCGACTGCCGGATCCCGAAGGAGAACCTGCTCGGCACGCCCGAGGTCGACGCGAAGAAGTCGTTCGCCGGCGTGATGCAGACCTTCGACAACACCCGTCCGATGGTCGCCGCGATGGCGGTCGGGGTGGCGAAGGCGTCGTTGGAGCGGACCTTCGAGCTGCTCAAGGAGGCCGGCGTCGAGATCGACTACGACCGGCCCGCGCACGTCCAGAGCGGTGCGGTCGCGGAGCTGCTGCGGCTGGAGGCCGACTACGAGGCGTTCCGGCTGCTGACGCTGGAGGCCGCGTGGATGGCCGACAACCGCAAGCCGAACTCGGTCAACGCCTCGATGGCGAAGGCCAAGGCCGGCCGCGGCGCGACCGAGATCGCGCTGAAGTGCGTCGAGCTCTGCGGCGCCGTCGGCTACGGCGAGGACGAGCTGTTGGAGAAGTGGGCCCGCGACGCGAAGATCCTCGACATCTTCGAGGGCACGCAGCAGATCCAGCTGCTGATCATCGCCCGCAACCTGCTGGGCAAGAGCTCGGCCGAGCTGCGGTAGCTGGGCGGAGGCGTTCTCTTCGAGGTTTGCCGCGCATACGGGGCAAACCTCGGGGAGAACGAGCACGGCCCCGTTCTCTTCGAGGTTTGCCACCTATGCGGTGGTCAACCTCGAGCAGAACGAGCATCGGCGCCTTCGGCTTCCTCGAGCCGTCCGCCGGGTCCGCCTGCTCGACCTGCTTGAGTACGCGGCATGTGCGTCCAGTGCGCGGCAGGCGCGATGACGGCGGTGGCGGGGGCCTCGGGCATGCGGCTCTACCTCGAGGCGCGCGTCCCGTGGATGGCCGGCGCACGGGTCCGCAAGGTCGTGGGCCGCGGGATCGTGGTCGCCGGTGTGCTTGCTGCGGGTGTGCTCGGGCCGTCGGCGCACGGACCAGCGAGCAGCACCGCCTCGGGCGCGGTCTCGGCTTCGGGCCAGGCCCAGGCCTCGGCTCCGGTTCACACCTCGGCTTCGGCCCCGGCCTCCGCTTCGGCCCCGGCCCCGGCCCCGGCTTCGGCCCCGGCCCCGGCTTCGGCCCCGGCCCCGGCTTCGGCCCCGGCCCCGGCAGCGGTCGTCACCGCGCCGTCGCGGTGAGCGTCCGCCACCCCGGCTGACCTGGTCGGCCGGTCTGCGGGCGCGGGGGATAGCGTCGGGGCGATGGACGCGCAGCCGGACCCCGCCCGCCGCAACGTCGAGCTGAAGGCGATCGACCCCGAGCCGGAGCGGTCGCTGGCCGTCTGCCGGAGTCTCGGCGCGGAGGATCGCGGCGTGCTCGTCCAGCGCGACACCTACTTCGCGGTGGCGCAAGGCGGCCTGAAGCTGCGCGAGCAGACCCCGGGCACGCCGCACCTGATCCAGTTCGAGCGCGAGGACCGCCCCGAGCAGCGGCTCAGCCGCTACCGCGTGATCGGGGTCGATGACGGTCCGGCCGACCCGTGCGGCGCTGTCGGCCGCGCTCGGGGTCCGGACGGTCGTGGCGAAGCGCCGGCGGCTACGCCGCGCAGCTCGCCGCGCTTCGGTCGGAAGAAGACGCAGCATGCCTGCTTCCCGCACCGACGACCGGCGGCTCCCGGTCACCGTCCGGAACCGGTCGGGATCGTTCCGCCGCGGTCACCGGGTACGATCGGCCGATGCCGCTCTCGGATAAGTCCCGCCGCCTCTAGCGGCGGCGTGACCCCTTCGTAGACCTCCTCGCCGCCGCGCCGACGTCCCACGCCGGCGCGGCCCGCTGTGCCGCACCGGCTCCACGACTCCCGCGGAGCGCTCAGTGCCCAACAACTTCCTCGCCGGACGGCTGCTGCTCGTCCGGCGCGTCCTCGAACGATCCCCCGACGGCCCCGGTCGTCGCTCCCGTAGCCCGGGAGGCCCGACGAGCCCGGTCGCTCGACGGCTGGTGCTCACCGCCGTCCTCGTCTCGTCCGTGACCTTCCCGCTGACGATCACCGGCACCTCGGTCGCGTTGCCGGGCATTCGTTCCGAGCTCGAGGCGAGCCTGGCGGCCTCGCAATGGGTCGTCACCGGCTACAACGCGTTCTTCGCGAGCCTGCTGGTCTTCGCGGGCTCGCTCGCCGACCTGCTCGGGCGCCGGCGGATCTTCGCCGCCGGGGTCGCGCTCTTCTGCGGCGGGGGCGTCGTCAGCGCCCTCGCCGGCGACGTGACCACGTTGGCGGTCGCGCGGGCGGTCGCCGGCGCCGGTGCGGCCGCCGCGACGATCGGCGGGTCCTCGCTGCTTGCGGCCACGTTCGACGCCCGCGACCGGGCTCGCGCGTTCGGCCTGCTCGGCACCGTCCTCGGCGGCGGCCTGGCGTTCGGCCCGACGGTCAGCGGACTGCTCGTCGACACGCTCGGCTGGCGCGCCGTCTTCGCCGTCCCGGCCGCGATCGCGGCGGTCGCGCTGCTGCTCGCGCCCGCGCTGCCGACGGCGCCCGGGACGCCCGGCCGGCGGCTGGACTGGCGCGGCGCCGGCCTCTTCACCGGTGCGCTGCTGCTGCTCGTCTTCGCGCTGGTCGAGGGGCCCGAGCGCGGCTTCGGGAGCCTTCCCGTGGTGGCGGCAGGGCTGGGCGCGCTGGTGCTCGCGACGGGCTGCCTGCGGGTGGAGCGCGGGGTGAGCGATCCGCTCTTCGACCTCGAGCTGCTGGGCAACCGCCGCTTCCGCGGGCTGGCGGTGGCGGCGGGTGCCCTGATGGGGGTGCTGGTGCCGCTGCTGGTGTACCTGCCGGGCTACCTGATCGACGTGGTCGGGATCGACGCGGGGCGCACGGGCCTCTGGATGCTCGTCCTGACCGCGCCGACGGTCGCGCTGCCGAGCCTGGGGGCGCGGATCGCGGAACGACGCCCGACGGTGCTCGTCGCGGGCTCGGTGGCCCTCGCTGGCGCCGGTGCGCTGCTGCTGGTGACGATCGGGCCCGGGAGCACCGCCGCGACGCTCGCGCCGCCGTTCCTCCTGATCGGAGCCGGGGTCGGGCTCTCGACCGGGGTGCTCGACGGGATGGCGATCGGCAGCGTCCCGCCGGAACGGGCGGGAACCGCCTCCGGCCTCTTCAACACCGCCAGGCTCGGGACGGAGACCGTCGCGCTGGCGGCGGCCGGGGCGGTGCTGGCGGCGATCGCCGGCGACCAGCTGGCCGGGGAGGACTTCACCGCGGCGCTGCGGATCCTGTGCCTCGCGCTCTCAGCGTTGGCCGGGGTGGCGACGGTGGCGGTCGTCGTGCTCGCTCGACGTGCGGCGTCGGGCTTCCGCGAGCCGTCACGGGAGGGGGAGGCGTAGGAGAACGCGCCGGGCGGCATCCGGCCGGCGGCCTTGGGCCCCGGGGCGCCACCGACCGCAGCGAGACCACGATAAGCAGAATGAGACTCAATCTCATATAGTGCGGGAATGCCTGCTTCCCGCACTGACGACCGGCGGCTCCCGGTCACCGTCCTCTCCGGCTTCCTCGGCGCCGGCAAGACCACCGTCCTCAACCAGCTGCTCGGCAACCGCGAGGGCCGCCGGATCGCGGTGATCGTCAACGACATGAGCGAGGTCAACATCGACGCGGCGCTGGTCGAGCACGGCGGCGAGGGGGAGGGCGGCCAGCCGCTCTCGCGCGTCGACGAGCGGCTGGTCGAGATGAGCAACGGCTGCATCTGCTGCACCCTCCGCGAGGACCTGCTGGTCGAGGTCGGCCGGCTGGCCGCCGAGGGCCGCTTCGACCACCTCGTGATCGAGTCGACCGGGATCAGCGAGCCGCTGCCGGTCGCCGAGACCTTCACCTTCGAGGACGAGGACGGCACCAGCCTCGGGACGGTCGCCCGGCTCGACACGATGGTGACCGTCGTCGACGCCGCCCGCTTCCTCGACGACCTCGGATCGGTCGACGAGGTCGCCACCCGCGGCGAGAGCCTCGGCGAAGGCGACGAGCGGACCGTCGTCGACCTGCTCGTCGACCAGGTCGAGTTCGCCGACCTGATCGTGCTGAGCAAGGTCGACCTGGTCGACGAGGCCCGGATCGCGGCGACCGAGCACACGATCCGCCAGCTCAACGGCGGTGCCCGGATCGTCCGCGCTGCGCACGGCCGCGTGCCGCTCGACGAGCTGCTCGACACCGGGCGCTTCGACTTCGACGCGGCCTCCGAGCACGCCGGTTGGCTGCAGGTGCTCCGCGGCGAGGAGCAGCCGGAGACCGAGGAGTACGGGATCGGCTCGTTCGTCTACCGCCAGCGGCGGCCGTTCCACCCCCAACGGCTGTGGGACGCGGTCCATCAGGCGTGGCCGGGCGTGATCCGCTCGAAGGGGTTCTTCTGGCTCGCCCAGCGGCCCGCGATCGTCGGCGAGTGGTCGACTGCGGGGGCGATCCTCAACCTCGGCGCGGTCGGCACCTGGTGGGCGACCCAGCCGGAGGCGCAGTGGCCCGACGACCTGCGCGAGCGGCTCGCGGTCGACTGGCACCCGGAGTTCGGCGATCGCCGCCAGGAGCTGGTCTTCATCGGCCAGCGGCTCGACCGCGACGGCTTCGTGGCGCGGCTCGACGCGGCGCTGATGACCGACGCGGAGCTGGCCGCAGGGCCGGAGGCGGCGTACGCCCTGCCCGACCCGTGGCCGCGCTGGGGGAGCGAGGCGCTGCACCGCCACGGGCACGCGGCGAGCGAGGACGCCGACGACGACCGGCGGATCGCGGCGTAGGCCGGGGCGGGACCGCGGCCGGCCGCCTCAGCGGCGGCGGATCCGGAGCGTCGCGACGTGCAGGTCGCGGGGCCCGACGCTCACGCCGACCCGGACCCGTGCGCCGGCGACGGCGGCCCGCCGGCCCGCGGCCGTCGGCGGCCGCAGCACGACGATGACCGTGGCCGCGCGGCGGAGCGTCAGCTTGCGGTGGCCGGCGTCGAGCGCGCGGCCGCCGCGCTTCCGCGCCGGCAGCCGACCGCGGACGCCGACCGTGGTCCGTCCGGAGCCGACCGGGCGGACCCGCACCCGGATCGCGATCCGGCCTCCCGGCCTGCGGACGGCGGAGAGCAGGCGGACGCTGGCCCGTGGCCCGGTCGCTCCGGTGTCGCCACCGGAGCCGCTCGCCCCGCCGGTCGCTCCGCCGGGCTTGGCGGGCAGCGGCGACGTCCCCGGCGCGGTCGTTCCGGGGGGCGACGTCCCTGGCGGCGTCGGCGTGGTCGGGACGATCGGGGTCGGCGGATTCGGCAGCGGCGGGAGCGGGGTCAGGCCCGCGTCGAAGGCGCGCGCCCGGTTGACGTCGAAGTCCTCGACGGTCCGGGTCAGGTAGCCCGGTGCGGAGGCCTGGAGGTCGTAGACGCCGACCGGCAGCGGCAGCACGAACGAGCCGTCGGCGGCGGCCGTGCCGGTGCGGGCGAGGCTGCCGTCCTGGCGCCGGACCTCGATCGTGGCCCCGGCCAGCGCCTCGGCCGAGCGGGCATCGTCCGGCGGTGCGCCGGAGGCGATCCGCTGCTGGACGTCGGTTGCGTCGAACACGCGGCCGCTGAGTCGCGAGCCGCGGGCGGTGTCGACGAAGGCGGCGTTCTGGGCGAGCGACGCGTAGGTCCCGTGCAACGAGCAGCTGTTGGTGCCGCCCCGGATCACGCCGACGACGACCCCCGCGACCGACAGCGGTCCGCCGGAGTCGCCGTTGCACGGCCCGGCGTCGCTCGGCACGAACCGCTTCGAGCAGACCTCGTCGACGGCGGAGGCTGCCGGGCAGGTCGCCATCGTCACGGGGGCGGTCAGCAGCAGCGGCGAGCCCTCGCCGCCGAAGACCGTCGTGCCGAAGCCGCGGATCGTGGCCGTCGAGCCGACGGCAGGGTCGCTGAAGCCGAGCGTCGCGACCGGCGCGCTGCTCTCGCGGCCGAGGTCGACGAAGGCGACGTCGTGGGTCGAGCCGGACCGCAGCGGGGAGCGCGTCCAGCGGACCGCGAGGTGGACCTCGCCGGTGCCTTCGGCGCTGCGGTTGGTGCGACCGATCACGATCCGCTGGCGGACCCCCGGACCGGGCTGGGCGTCGTTCACGCAGTGGGCTGCGGTCAGCACCACCGAGGGGGTGATCAGGGTGCCGGTGCAGCCGGTCGTCGAGAGGTAGACCGTCGACCCGGCCGACGCCGCCGGGGAGCCGTTGATCACCGCCGTCGCGGTCGCAGCCGGCAGCAGGCCGAGGGCGAGGCCGACGGCTACGGCGAGCAGGGGCAGGGACAGGGAGCGGCGCGCGGCGATCCCGTCAGCCCAGCAGACCGGTGGCTCCGCCGCGACCGGGAGGCACCCCGGGGTTTTGCGCCGCCGGGCCTACGAGGCGACGGCGGTCGCGCGGCGCGCGCGCACGAGCTCGCGACTCCGGACCACCGCGAGCATCACCAGGTAGACCGCGACCGTGACCCCGGCGATCGAGGCGCCGGCGGCGCTATGGGCGTAGTACGAGAGGTAGAGGCCGGCGATCCCGGAGCCGATCGCGATCGCCACGGCGATCGCCATCGTCGGCGCGACCCGGCGCCCGAGCAGGCGGGCGCCAGCGGCCGGGGCCACCAGCGTCGCGGCCACGAAGAGGTTGCCGAGCGCCTGGACGCAGATCAACGTCGCGATCGCGATCAGGACGACCAGCAGCACGTCGACGACGCCCGGACGGACCCCGAACGAGCGGGCCGCCTGGCGGTCGAAGGCGGTCGCCAGCAGCCGCGGGTGCAGGATCCGGAGGGCGACGACGACCACCAGCGTGAGCGCCGCGGCGACCGCGACGTCGCCGTTCGTCAGGCCGAGCACGTCCCCGAACAGCAGGTCGGAGATCCCGGGGGGCGAGTCGGGCGAGAGCGCCATCAGCACCCCGAGCCCGAACATCGAGGTGAAGACGACCGAGATCGACGTGTCGCGGTCGAGCGTCGGGATCCGGGCGCTGGCCGCGATCAGGAGCGCCGCCGCGAGCAGCCCGACCGCCCCTCCGAGGATGAGGAGCCCGCCCGTCCCGCCGAGCAGCGCGGCCCCGACGAGGCCCGGGAACATCGCGTGGGGCAGCGCCTCGGCGCTGTAGCTGAGGCTGTGGAAGACGATCCAGCAGCCGAGCAGGCCACCGGCGATCCCCAGCAGGAGCACCTCGAGTAGCGCCCGCAGCATGATCTCCGAGTCCCACGGATCGGCCAGGGCATCGAGCACGCCCGCGGCGAGGACGGTAGCCGTCATCCGTGGTGGTGGTCGCAGATCACGGCGACGTGGTCGCCGTCGCTGCCGAGCGGCACCAGGCTCTCGCCGTAGGTCCGGTGGAGCACGTCGGAGGTCAACGTCGTCGCCGGCGGACCGAACGCGACCTGGGCCCGGTTGAGGCACAGGACCTGGTCCCAGCCACGCGCCTGGCCGACGTCGTGGGTGGCGATCAGGAGCACGTGGCCGGCCGCGGCCAGCTCGTCGATCAGATGGTGGAGACGGTCGCTGCTGGCGCTGTCGAGGCCGGTGAACGGCTCGTCGAGCAGCAGGACCCGGGCGTCGCGGACGAGCGCGCGGGCGACGAGCACCCGCTGGCGCTGGCCGCCGGAGAGCGCGCCGAAGCTGACGCCGGCGCGATCCTCGAGCCCGACGGCGCGGAGCGCGGTGCGCGCGTGGTCGCGCTCGGCGTGGCCCGGGCCACGCCACCACGGGCGGCGGGCGATCGTGCCCATCAGGACGACGTCGAGCGCGGTGACCGGGAAGTCGAGTCGCGAGCGCTCGGTCTGGGGGACGATCGCGACCTCGTCGTGCAACGCCAGCCGGCCGCTGCGCACGGCCAGCTCCTGGAGGATCACCCGGAACAGCGTGGTCTTGCCGCCGCCGTTGGGGCCGAGGATCGCGATCCGGTCCCCGGCTCGGGCGGTGAAGCTGACGTCGCGCAGGGCGGGGGCGGCCTCGTAGCCGGCGGTCACGCCGTCGAGCTCGAGCAGGGCCGGTGCCGACGCGGTCGCGGTCGCGGTCGGCGCGGCGGTGGTCGGCGCGGTCGCTTCGGGCGCGGCGCCGGGCGTTGCGGAGGGGGTGGGCGAGAGCGGGTCGGTCACGGCGGTCACGGTCCTCACAGGCCGGCGATCCGGCAGCCGAGCTTGCCGCCGGTGAAGCCCCGGACGACCGCGTCGGCGTTGTGCTGCTCCATCCCGAGGTAGGTCGCGCCGTCACTGCCGGCAGGACCGAGGGTATCGCCGTACAGCTTGAGGTTCGCGGTCGCCCCGGTCTCCTTCGCCAGCGCCTCGGCCAGCTTCGGGTTGACGGACGACTCGGGGAAGATCGCCGTGACGCCTTCCTTCCGCACCAGCGCGGCGAGGTCGGCGACCGCTCCGGCCGAGGGCTGGGCCTGGGTCGTCTGGGACGGGATCACGGCCCCGATCGTGTCGATCCCGTAGCGGTGGGCGAAGTAGGCGAACGCGTCGTGGCTGGTGACGAGCTTGCGCTCGGCCTTCGGGACCGCCGCCAGGCAGCGCTCGATCCCGGCGTTCAGGGCCTTGACCTTGGTCAGGTAGGCGTCGGCGCGGCGGTCGATCGCGGCCTTGGCGCTGGGGTCGGCCTTGACCAGCGCGTCGCGGATCATCGGCACGGCGGCGGCGACGTTGGTCGGGTCGTGCCACCAGTGGGGGTCGTAGGCCGAGTCGCCGTGGTCGTGGCCGGCCTCGTCCTCGTGGGCGGCCTCGTCGTGGCCGTGCTCGTGCTCGTGGCCCGCTTCGTCGTGCCCGGCCTCGCCGTGGTCGTGACCCTCGTGCTCGCCGTCGCCGGCCAGCCGCGTCGGCACCTGCTCGCCGACGACGACCCGGGCCGGCGAGCCGCCGCCCTGCTCGATGACGTCGCCGATCCACTCGTCGAGGCCGTCGCCGGAGGCGAACACGACCTTCGCGTCGGCGGTCCGGATGACGTCCTTCGGGCGCGGCTCGTACTCGTGGGGATCGGTGTTGGGCTGGAGGATCTGGTGGACGTCGACGGCGTCGCCACCGACCTCGCGGACGATGTCGGCTAGCTGGGTGGTGGTGGCCACGACGGGGATCCGGTCGCCGGAGTCCCCGGACGACGAGGAGCCGCAGCCGGCGATGCCGAGGCCGGCGAGCGCGAGCACGGCCAGCGCTGCCGTCTTCCCGCGCGAGCGCGAAGCCCGCCCGCCGTGGTCGCTGCGGTCGCGACGGCGACGGACGCCGGCGTTGGTGAGGAGGCTGATGGTGAACACGATTCCTGCCAGAACGGCGATGGTGGCTCCGGGGGGAGCGTTGGTACGAGCGGAGAGCCAGAGCCCGGCGGTGCCCTCGACGGCGGTCAGGGCGACGGTCGCCAGCTGCCACGGGGCCATCCGCGAGATCCACGGGCGGATGGTCGCGGCGGGGATCACCATCAGAGCGGCGGCGAGCAGCGAGCCGACCGCCGACAGCGCGGCGACGGCGACGAGCGCGATCAGGACGAGCAGGACCGCGTCGGGCAGCCCGGCGCGAACGCCGAGCGCGCGGGCGCCGGGACGGTCGAAGCCGAGCGCCAGCCAGCGGGACCCGAGGACCACGGTCGCGACGATCACGGCGACGCTGACGGCCCCGGCGATCACGAGGTCGCGGTCGGAGATCACCAGCAGGCTGCCGAACAGCAGCGTGTTGACGTTCGTGCCGGCCGGGAAGACGTCGCTGGCGAGGATCACGCCGATCGTCAGCGAGCCGACCAGGACCATCGCGGTGAGGGTCCCGTGGTCGTTGCCGTCGCGGCCGTCGTCGCGGGCGGCGAGCCGGCCGATCGCGGCGGCGAACAGGAGTGCCGCGGCGAGCGCCCCGAGCGGGGCGGCGAAGGCGAGCCCGTCGGCGAGCACGAGTCCGGGGAAGGTCGCCGCGGCGACGCCGTGGGCGTAGAACGCGAGCCCGCGGAGGACGATCCAGGTCCCGAGGATGCCGGCGCCGGCGGAGAGCAGGAGGACCTCCCAGAGTCCGTGTTGGACGAAGGGGAGGGAGAAGGGATCGAGCATCGGGCGGCGGCGGTGGGGCAGGGACGGTGTCCGCGGAAGAGATTACATGAGACCGAGTCTCAACACCATCAGGGTGGTGGCGGGCGGCACCACTCCGGGCCCGCGGCTGGGCGATCGCTTGCGTGCACCCCGCGAACGGCGCGTTCGGACACGCCGACCGGCACCATGGGGAGCGATGCGCTCGTCACCGTCCCGGACCGTCCGCCGCCGAGACCGCCGTCGATCGTGGCGCGCGCTCGCGATCGTCGCCGTGGCCACCGTCTCCGTCGGGGGCACGGTCGGCGGGACCGCCGCCACCGCCCAGGCCGGTCCACCCCTGACCCCGACGATCGTCGGCGAGCCAGGGGCCGGGGTCTTCCGCTTCCCGCAGGCGGTCGCGGTCGACCCGACCACCGGCGGCGTCTTCGTCGGCGACCAGTACAGCGGCGTGATCCAGGCGTTCGACGCCAACGGCGGGTTCCGCTTCGCCTTCGCCGGCCGCGCCGAGCGCGGCGAGCCCGGACGGCTCGGGGTCGTCGGCGGGGTCGCGGTCGACCGCAGCGGCCACGTCTTCGTGCTCGACAGCGAGAACGACCGCGTGCAGGTCTTCTCGACCGCCGACGGGCGCTACCTGGGTGGCTTCGGCGACAGCTCGGAGCTGAAGCTCAAGAGCACCGACTTCCGCCCCGACAGCGGGATCGTCGCCGGCGGGATCGGCGTCTTCCAGCCCTCGCCCGGTGCGACGATCACCGTCTACGTCGCCGACAGCGGCAACGACCGGATCGCCCGCTTCGCGGTCGGCTCGTCCTCGCTCCAGCCCTACGGCCCGCCGCGGGCGAGCAACAGCTCGCTGGTCCAGCTGAAGCGTCCGCAGGGCGTGACGGTGAGCCCCAAGGGCGACAAGGTCTACGTCCCCGACAACCAGAACCACCGGGTCGTCGTCCTGCACCCGACCACCCTGGCGAAGGTCGGGGAGGTCGGCAGCTTCGGTGGCGGCCAGGGCCAGTTCCGCGCCCCCTACGACGTCGCCGTCGACGCCCGCCAGCCCAACCAGCTGTACGTCGCCGACAACCTCAACGGTCGGGTCAACGTCTACGACGCCAAGGGCCTCGGCTACCTCGGGACCTACGGCGGCAACGGCTACCGGGTCGGCATGTTCTCGATCGTCCGTGCCGTTGCCAGCAGCCCGACCGACCCCGCCGGTGGCGTCTACGTCGCCGACACCGCCAACAACCGGATCCAGCGGCTCTCGTTCGACGGCCAGGTGACCGCCGCCTGGGGGATCGCCGGGCGCGGCCCGGGCCACGTCACCCGCGCCCGCGGGGTCGCGTTCCGGCCCGACGGCGGGATCGCCGTCGCCGACAGCTTCGACTACCGGATCGCGATGTTCAGCCCCGACGGGACCTTCGACGGTCAGTTCGGCAAGATCAGCACGGCCCACGGCTTCGCGACCCCGGGTGGGCTGCTCGGCCAGCTGCTGATCCCCAGCGCGGTCGCCTACGACGGGGCCGGCAACGCCTGGGTCGCCGACACGTACAACAACCGCGTCGTCGAGTACACGCCGGACGGCCAGGCGGTCCGCTCGGTCCCCGCCACCCGCCCGCGCGGCCTGGCGAGCGCACCCGACGGCAGCGTCTACATCGCCAACTACGGCCAGAGCACGATCCAGCGGGTCCTGCCCGACGGTTCGCTGAGCACGGTCAAGACCGGGATCAAGCGTCCGTCAGCGGTCGCCGTCGGCGCCGACGGGACCGCCTATGCGGCGACCGCGACCAGCGTCGTCAACGTCGCCTCCGGCGCGAAGGTCCCGCCGCCGCCCGGTGCGACCGCCTGGGACCACCCGCAGGGACTCGCGGTCGCCGGGGACGGGACGCTCTACGTGGCCGAGGCGGCGACCGCGACGCCCGGCGCCGCCCGCGTCGTCCGCGGAACCCCCACGGGGACCGACTACGTCTGGGAGACGATCGCCAGCGAGGGCGCCGGTACCGGCCAGGTCGTCGACCCGGCCAACCTCGCGCTCAGCCGCGACGGCCAGACGCTGCTGGTCGCCGATGCCGGCAACAACCGGATCCAGCGGTTCGACGCGCCCGGGACCGCGCCGCCCGTGACCCAGCAGCTGAGCGTCTCGCTGGTCGGCGGCGCGACCCGCGGCGTCGTCACCAGCAACCCGCCCGGGATCGACTGCGGCACCGACTGCACGCAGCAGTACGGCGGCGGGCGCATCGTCACCCTCACCGCCAGCCCGTCCGCTGGCTCGCGGTTCGACGGCTGGTCGGGTGCCTGCGCCTTCGCCGGGGCCGCGCCGACCTGCTCGATCGGGCTCCAGGCAGCGCAGTCGGTGACCGCCGCCTTCGGCGAGATCCCGCCGCCGCCGGTCGTGATGAGCAAGGTCTCGGTCAACCCGGCCCGCTGGACCCTGCTGCGCAAGGCGACCAAGAAGCGCAAGCGCCGCGAGGCGACCCAGGCCCGGCTCCAGCTCAGCCTGACCCAGCCGTCGAAGGTCGACGTCTACGTGCTCGAGCGCCGGATCGGCAAGAAGCTCGGCAAGGGCAGGACGGCCCGCTGCGCCGTCGCTCGCAAGCCGAAGGCGGTCGCCAGGAAGCAGCAGTGCCAGCGCTACGCGACGCTGCCGGTCAAGCGGACGCTGCGCCTGCTCGCCGGCCGCACCACCGCCACGATCAGCCCCCAGTTCGGGCGGCGGGCGCTGAAGCCGGGGCTGTACCGGCTGAAGCTGATCGCGACCGACAAGGCCGGCAACACGGCGACGACGACCACGAAGGCGATCCGGGTCACGCGTTGAGCGGGATCGACGACCGGTCGGTCGGGAGGGCACAGTACGGTCCGGCGGCGTCTGCTTCGCTTTCGGGATGAGCGTCGAACCGGCCCTACCGCCTGCGGCACCACTCCCGACCGAGAACGTGCCCGGCGACGGCCCCCTGCGGCCCCACCAGCCGAACTGCTTCGGCTGCGGACCGGAGAACGACGCCGGCCTGCACCTCGCCTACGTCCGCGACGGCGACCTCGTGCGGTCGCGGGTGACCCTCGACCTGCGACACGAGGGCGCCCGCGGGCTGGCCCACGGCGGGGCGGTCGCGGCGATCCTCGACGACGTCCAGGGCGGCGTCCTGATCGCGCTCCAGCGCCGGGCGGTGACCGCCCGGCTCGAGGTCGACTACGTCGCCCCGGTCGTCCTCGGCCACGAGCTCGAGGTCGAGGGCTGGCTCGAGAGCTTCGAGGGCCGCAAGATCCGGCTGGTCGGCCGGATCACCGACGGCGGCAAGACGGTCGCCTCCGGCCGCGGGCTCTTCATCACCGTCGGGCGCGAGCACTTCGAGCGGCCCGGGGTCGCACCGACGCCGGACCCCCAGATCGGGACGTAGGGCCAACCCCCGCATTCCGCGGCGGGGCCGACGGCGTCTGCCATCCTCCGCCCGAGGATGAGCGTCCGTGTCCTGATCGTCGACGACGACCTGCCCGTCCTGCGGATGCTGACGCGGACGCTCGACGCCGAGGGCTACGCGACCACGGCCGCGCCCGACGGCGGGGTCGCGCTGGTCGCCGTCGAGCGCGAGCAGCCCGACGTGATCGTGCTCGACGTGGCGATGCCCGGCCTCGACGGGCTCGAGGTCTGCCGCCGGATCCGCCGCAAGGGGATCGGCGTCCCGATCCTGCTGCTGACCGCCCGCGACGCCGTCGAGGACCGCGTCGCCGGGCTCGACGCGGGCGCCGACGACTACCTCGTCAAGCCGTTCGCCGCGCCCGAGCTGCTGGCGCGGGTCCGGGCGCTCGGCCGCCGCGGCCCGGCGGTCGGCACGGGGCGGAGACTGGCGGCGGCCGGGGTCGCGCTCGACCCCGAGACCCGGATCGCGTCGCGCGACGGCCGCGAGATCGCCCTCACCGCCCGCGAAGCGGCGCTGCTCGAGCTGCTGCTGCGGGCTGGCGCCGGGGTCGTCGTCACGCGCGACCAGGCGCTCAGCGAGATCTGGGACGACGGCGCGGTCGACAACGTCGTCGACCGCTACATCGCCTACCTGCGCCGCAAGCTCGGCGATCCGGGCGTGATCCGGACCGTCCGCGGCAGCGGCTTCTCGCTGCGGGCATGAGTCGCCGCTGGAACCCGCTGCGGAGCCTGCGGTCGCGGCTGGTGGCGGCGTCGGCGCTGGCGGTGCTCGTCTCGCTGATGGCGCTCGGGGTCTTCGCGACGGTGGTCGTCGAGGACCAGCTGCGGGGCGGGGTCGACCGCGAGCTGCGGCGACGGGCCGTCGACGCGGCCCAGCTCGCGGCGACCACGCCGGCCCTGCTGCGGACGCCGGGGATCCTCGACCCGGGATCGGGCGGCCGTCAGGTCTGGCTCGAGGTCCGCGACCGCCAGCGGCGACTGGTCGGCCACTCGGCGTCGCTCGGACACCGGTTGCTGCCGCAGCCGGCGGCGATCGGCACGGCGCTCCGGGACGGGCGCGCGACCTACGCCGACGCCCGGCTCGGGGGCGAGCCGATCCGGCTCTACGTCGCCCCGCTGGCCGAGACGCGGGGGGACGCGGCGGGCGGCGCCGTGATCGCGGCGACCTCGATGCAGGACGTCGAGGAGACCTTCGGCCACCTGCGCGGGGCGATCACCTTCGCCGCCCTGATCGCGGCCGCGCTCGGCGCGCTGCTGGCCGGCCTGCTCGTGACCCGCGGGCTGCGGCCGCTGCGGCGGCTGTCGAGCGGGGCGCAGGCGATCCGGGCCGCGCCCGAGCCCGGACGCCGGCTGCCCGATCCCGCGACCGGCGACGAGCTGGCCGCGCTCGGCGGGACGCTCAACGCGATGCTCGACGCGCTCGATCGCGCGCGGGCCGCCGAGCGACGGCTGCTGGCCGACGCCTCGCACGAGCTGCGCAACCCGGTCACCGCGCTCCGCGGCAACGCCGCCTTCGCCCGCCGCTACGGCGCCGACGCCGAGCTGCTCGGCGAGCTGGAGGCCGACGCCGACCGGCTGGCCGTGCTCGTCGACGACCTGCTCACGTTGGAGCGGGAGGAGGGCGCGGCGGCCCCGGCCGACACGATCGTGCTGGCCGACGTCGTCGCCGCGGTCTGCGGCGGCGATCCGCGGATCCGGATCGAGGCCGACCCGGAGCTGGCCGTCCGCGGGCAGGTCGGGGCGCTCGGGCGGGCGCTCGGCAACCTCGTCGGCAACGCCCGGCTCCACGGGCCGACCGGCGGGACGATCACGGTGACCGTCGCGCGCGAGGGCGACGACGCGGTCGTCGCCGTCCACGACGAGGGCCGCGGGATCGCTCCCGAGCAGGCCGAGCCGGCGCTGCGGCGGTTCTGGCGGGGACCGGCGGCGAGCGCGGGCGGGCGGGCGGGATCGGGGCTCGGCCTGGCGATCGTCGCCGCGACCGCCAGCCGTCACGGTGGACGGGTCCGGATCGACGGGGCGACGGTCGCGCTGGTGCTGCCGATCGTCAGAGAACTCTCAGAGCGTGGACGTACGGTCCAGGCATGACGTCGATCCCGTCCGTCCGTTCGCTCTCGCTGCGCGTGGCTGCGCCGATCGCCGTCGGCGCGCTCGCGCTCGGCGGGGCCGCCGCCGCGATCGCCGCCTCGTCCTCCGATCCGGCCGAGGTCCCGCCCGCCAAGCCGCTGGCCGAGGCGCTCCACGACACGCTCGCCGCCCCGGCGCCCGACGGCATCACGGCCTCGTTCTCGCTCCGCAACCGGCTGATCGAGGGCGGTCCGCTGCCGTCGGCGGACGGCACGCTGCGGATCGCCGCCGACGGACGGCTGCGGGCCGACGTGACCGCCGGCGACCGCCACTGGGAGCTCGGCTTCGCCGACCGCCGGCTGACCGCCTACGACGTCGAGGGCAAGACCGTCTACACCGGCACGATCCCGACCGAGATCGACGGCGCCCTGCGGATGCTGCGGGCGCTGAAGCCGAGCCCGGCGCTGATCGAGATGGCCCTGAAGGGGACGGCCGAGCTGTTCGACGTCTCCGGCGCCAAGCCGACCAACGTCGCCGGTCGGCCCGCCTACCAGCTGCGGGTGGCACCGGCCCACGACGGCGGGCTGCTCGGCGCGGCCGAGATCGCCTGGGACCCAGCGACCGGGCTGCCGCTGCGGGGTGCGGTCTACGCCCACGGCGAGGACGAGCCGGTGCTCGAAGCGACGGCGACGAAGGTCGAGCTCGGACCGGTCACCCCGGAGGCGGTCCGGGTCGACCCGCCGAAGGACGCACGGGTCGTGCGGATCGACTCGCTCTCGGGGGCGTCGCCGGGGCTGCCGGGGATTCCCGGGCACGCGAACGGCCACGGGAAGGCCGGTCGGGGCGGGAACGGACACCACGCGGGGAAGGCCGGTGGGATCCTCGACCGGCTCGGCGGTGGCGGAGGCGGTGGCGGCGGCGAGATCGGCATCGTCGGCGGGGACGGCCACCGGCGCAGCAGCGTGGCCGAGGTCCGCAAGGCGGTCGACTTCGAGCTGCTCGCCCCGGCCGAGCTGGCCGGGCTCCCGCGGAAGGACGTCCGCGAGGTCAAGCTCGGCGACCGCTCCGGCGCGATCGTGACCTACGGCGAGGGCCTCGGCGCGCTGATCGTCGCCCAGATCCCCCGCGAGATCGCCGACGGCGGGGGGCCGTGGACGCTCGGCCAGAGCACGAAGCTGCCGGAGATCTCGGTCGACGGGGTCACCGGCCACGAGCTGGCGACCGCCCTCGGGACGCTCGTCAGCTTCGAGCGTGACGGCGTCTCCTACACGCTCGTCGGCTCGGTTCCGGCCGTCGCCGCCGAGACCGCCGCCCGCGACCTCGACGGCAAGTGAGCGAGATGTCGACGCTCGACCTGCCCGACCCCTTCGAGCTGCCGGTGGCACCCGACCTCCACGACGCCGATCCGCGAGCGACCCCGCACTACGGGCGGCTCCGGCGCCGGGCCGCCGAGTCGCAGATCGTCGAGATCGTGCGGCCCGGGCGGCCGCAGCCGGTCGACGAGGGGCTCGAGCGACTGACCCCGCGCGAACGTGAGGTCCTGGCGCTGATGGCCGCGGGCCGGACCAACGGGGCGATCGCCCGCGCGATGGTCGTCACCACCAAAGCCGTCGAGAAGCACGTCGGCAGCATCTTCTGGAAGCTCACGCTGCCCGCGAGCGACGACGACCACCGGCGGGTCCTGGCCGTCCTCCGCTACCTGCGGGGGACGTCGCCGGAGGCGTTGCCGACCAGCGCCGCCAGCTCGGTCCGGGAGCGGACGCCGAGCGTGCCGTAGACGGCGGTCAGCCGGCGCTCGACGGTCTTGCGGCTGACGTGGAGCAGGGCGCCGATCTCCGGATTGGTCAGGCCCCGGCCGATCAGCAGCGCGAGCTGCTGCTCGTCGGGCGAGAGCGCGGCCAGCGGGGCCGGAGCGGTCCGCTCCCCGACCTGTCGCTGGAGCCCACGGGTGCGGCGGAGCCACGGTTGGGCCCCGATCCGCTCGAAGCCGTCGAACGCCTCGACCAGCGCCGCGCGGGCGTCGGTCCGGCGGCCGGCCGCCCGCAGCCGCTCCCCGGTGGCGAGGGCGGTGCGGGCGGCCTCGAACGGCAGCTCGAGCCCGGCGAGCAGCATCCGGGCCTGGGTCGCCCGCTCGTCGACCCGCTCGTCGTCCGGCTCCAGCAGCAGCCGCATCCGTGCCGCCGCGGCGAGCGCCCAGCGGTTGCCGGAGCGTTCGGCGACCGCGGTCAGGGCGGCGGCGCGATCCTCCGCCTCGCTGCGGCGCCCGTCGGCGAGCAGCGCCTCGACGAGGTCGGGTGCACCCGGGACCACCGCCGGGTGCCAGAACCCGGCGCGGTCGGCGAGCGTCGCGCCGCGTTCGAGGGCCGGGGCCGCCCACGCGGGCCGGCCGGCGGCCAGCTCGACGAAGCCGAGCGCCGCGTGGGCGTGGGCGGCATGCCCGTCGGCGCGGCGACGGCCGCTGATCGCCAGCGCCTCCTCGGCGTGCGCGCGGGCGTCGTCGAAGCGGCCGACGGTCGCCTCGGCCCGGACGAGCACCGTCAGGACGAACGAGAGCATCGTCTCCTGGCCGGTGTCGCGAGCGAAGGCAACCGCCTCGGTGGCGTCCTCGAGCGCGGAGGCGGTCTGGCCGTGACGCAGCGCGAGCGCGCTCCGCACGCTGAGCGGGAACGCGATCCGCCCGAGCGCGCTGGCGGCTCCGATCGCCTCGATCAGCGGATCGAGGACCGCGGCGGCGTCGGCCGGCTCGTCGGCCCAGATGCAGCACTGGGCGGTCAGCGCCAGCGGCTCGGTGACGGCGACCGGATCGATCAGGGCCAGGCGCGGACGGGCCTCGGCCAGGATCGCCCGTCCGTTCTGCTCCTCGCCGGCGACCAGCCGGTCCTGTCCGCGGGTCAGGTCGGCCAGCGCCGCGGTCAGGCCGTCGGTCTCGCGCCCGGCCCGGGCGAGCAGCGCCATCGTGTGCTGCTGGAGCTCGACGTCGCCGGTCATCGTCTGGGCGATGATCGCGTCGAGCAGCAGCTCGGTGGCGGTGCCGGCGTGGCCGGCGGCGAGCTGCCGCTCGGCCTCCGCCGTGAGCAGCCGGTAGGCGCCGTGCGGGTCGCCGCGGCGCGTCCGGAGGTTGCCGGTCAGGCGCACCAGCTCCCCGTGGCGGTCGGCGCCGATCCGGCCGGCGGCCGCGCTCAGCAGCGCCAGCGCCTGCTCGGCGCGGCCGACGACGGCGAGGTCGGTGGCCGCCTCCAGCTCGCGCACGCCACGCTCCTCGGGAGTCGAGGAGAGCATCGCCGCGCGGGTGAACGCGGCCGCCGCCTCGGCGTGGCCCCCGACCGCGCGGGCGGAGCGGGCCGCCTCGTCGAGCGCCGCGGCGGCCTCGGCGTCACGGTCGGCACGCCCGGCCGCGCCCGCGAGGTGCCAGGCCCGGCGGCGGTGATCGTCGGTCGTCTCGGCGAGCGCCACGTTCGCCCGCCGGCGCTCCTCGTCGGTCGCCGCGTGGTAGGCGGCGGCCCGCACCAGCGCGTGGCGGAGCGCGACCTGGTCGCCGTCGAGCCGCAGGATCCCGCTGCGCTCGGCTGGTCCCAGCGCCGCCTCGGGGAGGCCGAGCACCCGCATCGCGGCCAGCAGCCAGACGAGCGGGCCGCGGTCCATCGCGGCGGCGACGGTCACGGCCCGGCGGCTGTCGGCCGGCAGCCCCGCGATCTCCTGGGTGAAGGCCCGTTCGAGCGCGCGGCCGGGCCGCAACGGGGCGTCGATCGGGGCGCGGCCGCTGCGCTGCTCGTCGGACAGCAGTCGCGGCAGCTCGAGCAGGGCGAGCGGGTTGCCGCCGGCGGTCCGCAGCAGGGCGGCGATCAGCGCCGGGCCGAGATCGGGCGCGACCCGCTCGACGAGCTCCCGCGCGGCCCGTTCCCGGAGCGGGGCGAGCGTGTGCTGGTCGAGCCGGGCCGTCTCGGCGTCGCCCCGAGGGGTCCGGGTGGTCGCGACGATCGCGACCCGCAGGCCAGCGACCCGTCGGGCGGCGAACAGCAGCGCCTCGCGCGAGGCGTCGTCGACCCACTGGAGGTCGTCGACGATCACGACGACCGGTGCCCGGACCGCCGCCTCCCGCAGGAGCCCGAGCAGCGCGGCGGGCACCGCGAAGCGGTCGTGGGGCGACGGCGGCTCGAGCGCGAGGGCCGACCCGAGCGCCTGCTGCTGGGCCGGCGGGAGGTGCTCGCGCAGCGGCAGCAGCGGCGCGGTCAGGAGCTGGAGGGTCGCGAACGGGAGCGGGGTCTCGGCCTCGACGCCGGCCGCGCGGAGGACCGTGCAGCCGTCGGCGCGATCGGCGGCGGCGTCGGCGAGCGCGGTCTTGCCGATCCCGGGGTCGCCGCGCAGGATCAGCGCCGATCCACGGGCGGCCCGGACGGCCGCTAGTCGTTCTCCGACGACGCCGAGCTCGAACTCTCGGCCGATGAGGGTCTGGGAGGCCACCCGGCCAGTCTGCGGCCACGGGGCCATCGAGCGCAAGCAGGTCGAGGGATGCCCCCTATGCGGGGCCACTCCCTCAGCCTGGTTCGACCGACGCTCAACCGGCTATCGGTGGAACCAGGCTCAGGCGGCGCGATCCTCGGCGATGAAGGTCGCCAGCTGGGTCCGCGAGCGCAGGCCGAGCTTGCGGTAGATCGCGCCGAGGTGGTGCTCGACCGTCTTTGGGCTGAGGAACAGCGAGGAGCCGACCTCGCGGTTGGTCCGGCCGTCGGCGACCAGCATCGCGACCTGCAGCTCGCGGGGGCTGAGCTCGTCGACCGGGGGAGTGTCGGCGGCGGCGACCGCGGTCACGCCGCCCGCCCGGAGCTCGTCGCGGGCCCGCTCGGCCCAGGGGTCGGCGCCGAGCCGGACGAAGATCGCGAGCGCGTCGTCCAGCGGTGCGCGGGCGTCGCCACGGCGGCGCGCCCGGCGCCGACGCTCGCCGATCACCAGCAGCGTGCGGGCGCGCTCGAACGGCAGGTCGACCTGCGCGTGGTGCTCGAGCGCGACCGCGGCGTGGGCGTCGACGTCGGCATCGTCGGCGAGCAGGATCCGGCTGCGGGCGGTGGCGGCGTGCGCCCAGCTGGCACCGGAGCGGATCGCGGCATCGGCGAGCACGGCGGTCGCGGCGGCGGCGTCGTCGAGCCGGCCGACCCGGACGAGCGCCTCGATGTGGTCGGCGGCGAACATCGTCAGCGTCGGCTGCGGCAGGCCACGAGCGGCGATCTCGGCGGCGCGGTCGAGCGCCACCGCGGCGTCCTGGGGCCGGCCCGCGGTCAGCTCGCAGAAGCCGAGCGCGGACGTCGCCCAGAGCGCGATCGCGTCGGCGCCGACCGCGTCGGCCATCGCCAGCGCCTCGCCGCCCGCGGCCCGGGCGACGTCGAACCGGCCCCGCCCGGCCTCCGCCCGCGCGAGCGCGGGAAGCGCCGCGGCGAGCACGCCGAGTTGGCCCGTCTCCCGCGCGAGGCCGGCGGCCTCGGCGGCGTCGGCCCGTGCGGCGCGCCAGCGGCCGCGCCGCCAGCCGATGTGGGAGCGGACGGTCAGCGGGTAGCCGAGCCGCCCGGCGGCGCCGGCCGCGCGAGCGCCGCCGACGAGCCCGTCGATCGTGGCGTCGGCCCGCTCGAAGCGCTCGATCCAGGCCGAGCAGAGCGCGCCCATCGCCACGACCTCGGCCAGCTCGAGCGGCGGGTCGGGGGAGAGCAGCAGGGGCTCGGCGGCGCCGAGCAGCGCCGCGGCCTCGGCGCCCTGCCCGAGCGCGGCGTGGCCCTCGCCGCAGATCAGGGTCGCCAGCATCGCGAGGTCGTCGGCGACGCCCACGGCGTGGGCGCGGGCCCGTTCGCCGGTGTCGATCAGGGCGGCCATGTCGCCGGTGTACATGTGGGCCAGTGCGGCCTGGACCAGCGCGAGCGCGGCGGCGGCGCGGTCGCCGGCCTCCAGCTCCTCGACGGCGCAGGCCTCCAGCAGTGCGACGCCCTCGGCGGGGCGGCCGTCGCGGACGGCGATCTCGGCCCGCGCGCGGTCGGCCGCCGAGCGGACGCCGGGGTCGTCCGCCAGCGCCGCCGTGATCAGCTCCAGCGCGCGGGCGTCGCGCCCCGCGACGGCGTAGGCCGAGGCCGCCTGGAGTCGTCGCCGGGCACGATCGGCGAGGCCGGGGGAGAGCTCGGCCGCGCGGGCGGCGGCATGGGCCGCGTCGGCGTGGGCGCCGCGGACGGTCGCGTCGCTGGCGACCGCCTCGAGCGCGGCGGCGGCCTCCTCGTCGGGACCCGTGACGGCCGCGGACCGATGCCAGGCGCGCCGGGCCGGATGCGCGGTCGCGGTGGCCAGGGCCGCGTGGGCGGCGCGCCGCTCGCCGGTCGGCTCACCGTGGTAAGCGGCCGACGCGAGCAGCGGGTGGCGGAAGGCGGGCAGCCCGCCCGGGCCGTCGACGACCAGCCCGGCGCTCCGGGCGGGGACGAGCGCGTCGGCGGGGACGCCGAGCGCGGCCAGGGCCGCGGTCAGGGTGGCGTCGGGGGCGTTGCCGCAGGCGGCGAGCACGCAGAGCGCGCGGCGGGTCGGTTCGGGGACCTCGGCCAGCTGACGGGCGAAGATCGCCTGGACGCCGTCGCGGGCGGCCAGCGGCGCGCGCAGCGGGACGTGCCCGTCGCGCTGGTCGTGGCTGAGTGCGCGCGCGAGCTCGCGCAGGGCCAGCGGGTTGCCGGCCCCGGCGTCCAGCAGCGAGGCGGTCACGGCCGGGGCCAGCTCGGCCCGCTCCCCGAGCAGCGCGCGGGCGGCGCCGTCCTCGAGGCCCGCGACGGTCAGCCGCTCCAGGCCCGGTCGGTCGATCCCGCGGTCGTCCGGGCTGCCGTCGCGGGCGGCCAGGAACAGCCCGATGCCGTCGGCGTCGAGCCGTGACGACGCGAACAGGATCGCCTCGCGGGAGGCGTCGTCGAGCCACTGGGCGTCGTCGACGACGACCAGCACCGGGCCGGCGTCAGCGGCGGCGCCGAGCAGCGCGAGGAACGCGGCCGGGACCGCGAAGGCGTCAGTCGTCGGGCTCGGCGGCTCGAGTGCGAGCGCCGCCCCGAGTGCGGCGGCGTCGGCCGGGGCGAGCTGTTCGCGGAGCCCGAGCACCGGCGCGGCGAGGTCGAGCAGCCCGGCGTAGGGGATGTGCGTCTCGGCCTCGTGGCCGATCGTCCGCAGGACCCGGATCCCGTCGGCCTCGGCGATCGCGGCGTCGAGCAGCGTGGTCTTGCCGATCCCGGCTGGACCCTCGACGAGCAGCGCGAAGCTGCGGCCGTCCGCGAGGCCCCCGATCCGTTCCCGCATCTGCGCCCGTTCGGCGGTCCGTCCGTGCAGCACGGAGAGCAGGCTAGTGGCCGCGGCCCCCGACCGGGTGCGGTAGCCGCCAAACCGGGTGAGGGACATCCCCGATGTGGGCATGGCGCCGGTCCCGCACCCTCGAGGCATGCCTGTTCCCTCTTCACGCCGGCCCGCGGTCCGTGGCGCCCGCCGTCGGCTTGCCGTCGCGCTCGCGATCAGCGCCGCAGCCGCGCTCTCCGCGCCGACCGTGGCGGCCGCCGACTCGCTGGTCTTCATCCAGGACGCCAACGTCTGGCTGGCCCAGCCGGACGGCTCCGGCCGCTACCAGGTCACCACCAACGGGACCCCCGACCTGCCCTACCGCTCGCCGACCCAGGCCGACGACGGCACGATCGCCGCCGGCTACGGCCACGAGATCGTCCGGCTTCGGCAGAACGGCAGCGTCCTCAACCGGATGGATCCGCCGCCGCTGACGAACACCGTCTCGCACCCGGTCGACGGTGCCCCGGTCGACGTCGCGATCTCGCCCGACGGCAGCCGGATCGTCTACACGCTGGTCGACGTCCAGTGCCCGATCGCCGGGCCCGCCTGCGGTGCCCGTCCGGCGACCGCGGTCACGCCGGCCGACCACCTGGCGCCGGTCGGCAACGCCTACACCTCGCAGTCCTCGTGGGTCACCAACTCGCGGTTGCTGACGTTCGCCGGGTTCCTCCACCACGTCAACACCTTCGACGTCGGCCAGCAGCAGGACGTGCACTGGTTCGACGACCAGGAGCTCTTCGGCGAGGGCAACAGCACCGACCAGAGCGACGGCGAAGCCAACCGCCAGGGCACCTACGTGGCGACGATCCGCGGCTACGGCAACGAGCGCCAGGTGATGTGGGTGCCGATCGTCGGCGACGTCGCGAACGGCTCGCGCGAGGCCGGCACGCTCGGCCTTCCGACGGTCGCCGGCGGGTGCCTGACCGACAAGGTGGCCGACCTCGCCGGGCCGACCTGGTCACCGAGCGGGACCTCGCTGGCGTGGTACGAGGCCGGCGGGATCCAGATCTGGGACGACGCCACGAACTGCGGCGGCGGATCGCGGATGGTGATCCCCGGCGGCAGCGAGCCGGACTGGGGCCCCGCGGCGATCAACCCCGGGCCGCGCGAGGGCAGCACCCCACCCGCGCCGCCGGCCCCGCCCGTCGGCCCGAAGGCCCCGACGGCCAAGGCCAAGCTGGCGCTCGCCAAGCGGGTCAGCCTGCGCGCGGCCCTTCGCCGGGGCCTGAAGCTCAAGCTGAGCGGCGTCGCGGCCGGGCGCCGCACGATCACGGCCAAGCTCGGCGGGCGGAAGGTCGCCGCCGGCAGCGTCGTCGTCGGCAAGAGCGGCAAGGCCGTGGTCACGCTGCGCTTCACCAAGGCGGCGCGGGCGCGGCTGGCCAACCGCAAGCTGGTCCGGCTGCGGATCGGTGGCGCCGGGGCGAATCTGACGCTCAAGGTCAAGCGGTGAGGGTCATGCGCGGCGCCTCACGTCCGATCGGCTCCGCGGCGCCGTCACCGACGGCGCACCCGCGGGCCACGATCGCCGTCGCCTGCATCGCGGTCACGATGCTGATGCTCGACATCAGCGTGATCAACACCGCCCTGACCGAGATCGCCGCCGGGCTCGACACCAGCCTGACCGGCCTCCAGTGGGTCCTCGACGCCTACACGCTGCCGTTGGCGGCAACCGTCCTGACCGCCGGGGCGCTGGCCGACCGGCTCGGGCGACGGCGGGTCTTCCTGGTTGGCCTGGTCCTCTTCAGCATCGCCTCGGCGGCCTGTGCCGGTGCCGGCAGCATCGAGGCGCTGGTCGCCGCCCGCGCCGTGCAGGGACTGGGCGGCGCGATCCTGTTCGCGACCGCGCTGGCCCTGATCGCGCAGGTCGCCCCGACCACCGAGCAGCGGGCGAAGGCGCTGGCCGTCTTCGGGGCCGCGATCGGCGGGGCGTTCGCGATCGGGCCGTTCGTCGGCGGTGGCCTGACCGAGCTGCTCGGCTGGCGGGCGATCTTCTGGATCAACGTCCCGGTCGGGATCGCGGGCCTGGTCATCACGCTGCGGCGGGTCGGCGAGAGCCGCGACGAGCACGCCCGCGCCGTCGACTGGCCCGGACAGCTGGCCCTGATCGGCGGGATGTTCCTGCTCGTGCTCGGGCTGCTGCGCGGCAACGAGGACGGCTGGGGCAGCGCCGGGATCCTGGCGACGCTCGGCGGCGCGGTCGCGCTGCTGGTCGGCTTCGCCCTGATCCAGCTCCGCTCGCCGCGGCCGATGCTGCCGCTGCGGCTGTTCCTCGACCGTGGATTCGCCGGGGCGCAGGTCGCGGTGGTCGGGATCTCGGCCTCGTTCTTCGCGCTGTTCCTCTACCTGACGCTCTACCTCCAGAGCGTCCTCGGCCTGTCGCCGCTCGAGACCGGTCTGGTCTACCTGCCGGGGACGCTGGCGATGTTCGTCGTCTCCGGCCTGACCGCGAGCCTGGGGGCGGCGGTCTCGCCGGCCCGCCTCGCGACGATCGGCCTCGCGATGGTCGCGGTCGGCCTGGCGACGCTGCTCCTGACCGAGACCGACTCGTCGTGGACCGTGGTCCTGCCGGGAGTCCTGATCACCTGCGTCGGGACCGGGCTCTTCAACCCAGCGGCCAGCGCCCTGGCGTTGAACGCGCTGCCCGAGCACCAGAGCGGGCTGGCGTCGGGGGCCAACGACCTCTTCCGCCAGACCGGGATCGCGGTCGGGATCGCCGCGCTCGGGACGCTGGTGCCGGCCGGCGACGCGCTCGGGGGCGATCCGCAGCGGTACGTCGACGGCCTCCACGACGCGATCGTGGCCGCCAGCGCGTTGGCGGCGGTCGCGGCGATCGCGACGGGGGCTCTGCTGCTGGGTGGTCGCGGGCGCGCGCCGGTGGCGGTGCCGTCGCGGTCCTGAGCGGTCCTGAGCGGGGCGGAACGCCGCCCAGCGGCCAGGGTGGAACCCCGCCGAGCGGGGCCGGCGGCACGCCCCCGGAGGCTCCGGGCGGCACGCCGCCGAGCGGGGCCCCGTCCGGCGACCAGGGCACGGCGGCCCCGTCCGGACAACCCGGCGCCGGCAGCGGCAGCGCGGCGACGACCCAGAGCGGCACCGCGTCCTGAGCGGCATCGTGGTGGCGGCGAACCCGGCCGGGTCGATGACCAGCCCGTCGGGGGACACGACCGTGTCTCGCTGGTAGCGTGACCGGCGCCGTGGTGCGTGCGTGCGCCCGTCCCCGATCAGGTCAGGAGATCGCATGTCCCGGAAGTCCCGTGCCGCCCTCGGCGGCCTCGGCCGCCGCGCCGACCGGTGATGGTGCGGCTCCTGGTCTCCTCGCTGGCCGGCGTCGCGATCGCGATCTGGATCGTCGTAGACGGCATCTGGTTCGGACCCAGCTGGCAGGTGATCGTCGGGGCGTTGCTGCTCGTCGCCCTCGCTCGCGACGTGTGCCTCGGCGTCGACGAGCGCTGCCGGGAGCAGCGCCGCCTCAGCGAGGGCCTGCCCGCGCACCCCGGGCGGGCGCCGGGAGACGAGCGGCCGACGCGGCTCGCCGGGCCGGGGCGCCTGCTGTTCGTGCTCGCCGCGTTCGCGCTGGTCCTCGCGGTGGCCAGCGGCGTCGGTCGGATCGTCGACCGCCGCATCGACTGCGACTCGTTCTCGTTCGACGCCGACGACGCCGCGCTCTGGGACAGGCCGGCGGCGCAGCGCGCCCGCTACGGCGACAGCTCCGCCCGCCAGCGGCTGGCCGACGGACTGGTCAAGTGCGGAACCCTCGACCACGCCGACCGAGCGAGCGTGCGGGTCCGGCTCGGAGCGCCCGAGTACCCGGCCGGGGGCCGGTCCTGGCACTACACGACCGGTCCCAACCGCCGCTCCGGCGGGTGGTTCCAGACCGACCCCGAGAGGCTGATCGTGAGCTTCGACGCCGCCGGTCGGGTCACGGGGCTGGAGATCTACCCGTCCTAGCACGGCGTCGATGGTCGAGCCACCCGCGGGAGGGCGACGGCCTGGATCCGGTGGCCGGATCCGGGTGAGGGCTCGGGCGTCGCCGAGCCGATCCGGGCCAGATCGGCACTGATCCGGCACTGTCTGCCGGGGTCGCCGAGCGTACGGTCGCCGGGTGCCACGCCCTGCGCTGTTCCTGCTTCCCGTCGCGCTCGTCCTGGCGCTCGTCCCGACGAGCGCCAGGGCCGCGATCCGCCACACCACGCCGACGGCCAGCAGCGCGGCCATCTGCAGCGCTGCGGCGCCGTGCTCGCTCCGCAAGGCGATCGTCAGCGCGGCACCGTTCGACGAGGTGGTGCTGGCACCCGGGACCTACACCGAGACCGCCGAGATCCTCGGATCTGTCGCGGGGCTCGAGATCCACGGCCAGCTCGGCCAGCCCGCGCCGAAGCTGGTCACGGACTCGTTGCCGACCGCCTACGGGATCCAGCTGCTCGGTGGCCTCAGCCACGTCCACCATCTGCGGTTCGAGACGATCGGGGCGACGGCGCTGTCCGTCCAGACGGGGTCGACCGTGGAGGACGTCACCGTCAAGGCCGGCGCCGGCTCCCTCCAGGGGATCGTCGTCGTCGGCAGCGGCAGCCTGCGCAGCACCGTCCGTGACGTGCTGGTCGAGGCGCCGGGACTCGCCTTGTTGCTGTGGAACGCCAACGTCGACGTGCGCAACGTGACGCTGCTCGCGCCGTACGGCATTCGGGTCTTCACGGTCGTCGCCGGTCGCGACGTGACGGTGCGCAACACGCTGATCTCGGGCCCGTCCTCCGGCCAGTCCGAGGCGATCTCGCTCGACGGGACGGTGGCCACCGCGCTCGACATCGACTACAGCCGGGCCGTCTCCCACGGGGGTTCGAACCCCAGCGGCAGCTACCTCGCCGGCAGCCACAACATCACGGCGGCCCCCCAGTTCGCGGCCGCGAGCGGGCGGCCGGCGGCGGGCTCGCCGACGATCGACGCCGGCAAGGTCGACTTCCTGACCACGGCGGTCGACCCGGACGGGACGGCCCGTCCGCTCGGGGACGCGGTCGACATCGGGGCCTTCGAGTTCCGGACGCCGCAGGTCGTGTTCACCGGCGGCGCGACCGCGGTCACCCACGACGGGGCCGACCTCAACGGCACCGTCGACGCCAAGGGCGGGGTCTCGTCCTGGCGGTTCGTCTACGGCCCGACCACGGCCTACGGGTCGGCGGGACCCGTGGCCCCGTACACCGGCGCGCCGGGGCCGCACGGCGTCACGGGCCCGATCGGCGCAGCGGGTGGGCTGGCGCCGCTGCTGCCCGGCACCACCTACCACTTCCGGCTGGAGGCGACCAACGCCTACGGCGCGGTCGTGGTGGGGGAGGACCACAGCTTCGTGACCGCCGCCGCTCCGGTGGTTCCCGGCCCGCCGCCGGGGACGCCGGGCGAGACCCCGGGCGGGCCGACGGGCGCCGCTCCTCCCGGTGCGCCGCCGACCACCGCCCCGCCGCGGACGCCGTCGGTCAAGCCCGTGGTCTGCCGGGTGCCGGCGTTGCGCGGGAAGCGCCTCAGCCAGGTGCGTACCGCCCTCCGCCGCGCCCACTGCGCGCTCGGCCGCGTCCGTCGCCAGGGCAAGCGGCGGCTGGTCGTCCGCACCCAGACGGTGCGGGCGGGGAAGCTGCGGGCAAAGGGGACCCGCGTCGGGGTCACCCTGGCGCCGCGTCCCCGCGCTCGCCGGAACTGAGCGCAGGCTCCGGGGCGCACAACCGATCGTTGTTTCGCCGATTGATCGGTTGTTTGAATCGCGGGCGCTCAGCAGCGATAACCAGTCCGTGTTCTACGACCCGCTGTGCCTGTTGCCGTTCGCTCCGTCTCCGGTCGGGAGCGACGACCGGCATCTGCGCGAGCTCGAGGCGCGGGCGCGGATCGCCGAGCTGCTCGTCCGCTACTGCCGGGCGGTCGACGCGCGCGACCCGGAGGCGGTCGCCGGCGTCTTCCTCCCGCAGGCCGAGATCGCCTACGACCTGATCGAGCGCGACTTCGCGACGGCGGAGGAGTTCGGACGCGTCGCCGTCGCCGGGCTCGCGGCGACGGAGACCACCCACCACGCGCTCGGGCACGGCGAGATCGAGGTCGACGGGGGCCGGGCGACCAGCCGGGCCTCGGTCACCGCGGAGCACCTGCGGGCCGGCAGCGGCTGGACCACGATCGGCGGCCACTACGAGGACCAGCTGGTCGAGACCCCGGCGGGCTGGCGGATCGCCCGACGCCGGTTCCGGGCCGCCTGGATCGGCGACGGTCGCCTGGGTGCCGCCGCCGAGAGCGGCGGGCCGGTGCTCTGGCTGGCCGGTCCTCAGCTCACGCGGCGGACGACGATCGCCGCGCGGTAGGTGGTGCAGGAGCGCATCTCGCCCTTGTTGCTCTTGCAGCCGGGACCGCGCTTGATCGTGCGGTCGAACGGGACCTTGTCACCGGGGGACAGCCGCTCGATCTGGCGGGCCGCTCCGGCGAAGCGGGTCGCCTTCAGCTCCGGCTGCGGCGACCCGAGCGGCACGCCGCGGGGGATCCCCGCCGAGCAGTTGCGGAGGATCACCTCGCTCGGGGCGCGTCCCTGGAGGATCAGGGTGCCCCCGCTGAGCGTCGCGCCGATCGAGCCCTCGCCGGCCGCGGGCTCGCAGCCCTTGTTGCCGACGATGTCGGGGATCGGGTCGCCGCAGACCCCGAACTCGCTCAGCGGCCCGCACGGCATGCACTCCGGGGTCCTCCCGACCGCGTGGATCCGGTAGTCGATCTTGCGGCGGACGTTCATGCTGGCGACGCCGGAGCCGGTCATCCCGCCGACCGCGCCGACCCGGGGGACCCGCCGCAGCTGGAACCCGCCCTTGGCGTAGACGCGAGCGTGGACGGTTCCGTCGGCCTCGGTCCAGGCCATGCACGGCTTCGGGTGGCCGATGCCGCGGTACGTCCAGTTCTCGGTGGCGGTCATCGCCGCGGTCGCGCTGTAGACGGCACCGGCGGCGGTCGCGGCGTGGACGCCGACGGCGGCAAGCAGGAGGGCGACGAACAGCAGCAGGGGGAGCAGGCCGCGCCGAAGTCGGGGCGCTACGTGGGCGTGAATCGACATGCTCGCCACGATCGGGGATCCCGGCCAGTCCTGCATCGGGGAACTCCCCACGTTCGCCCGGTGGCTGACGATGGGGTGCGGCGGCGCCCACGCGGGTCGCTCATGGAACGCTCATAGAAGGCTCCCCTTCTTCGGCTACCCTTACTCGCGGTCGTCCGTCGGAGGCCGTTCTTCCCCGCCCCGATGAGGTCCCAGCCCATGCGTCTGCTCTCCCGCCGTCTTTCCTCCCTGGGCGCGGTCCTCGCCCTCGCGGTCCCACTCTCGGCCTGCGGGTCGGACTCGGACTCGTCCTCCTCGACGACAGGCGCCTCGGGGTCCTCGGGCGGCTCGGTGACCCTCTACAACGCGCAGCACGAAGACCTGATGAAGCTGATGACGGACGGCTTCACCAAGGAGACCGGGATCAAGGTCCAGGTCCGCAACGGCAGCGATCTGGAGATGGCCAACCAGATCGTGCAGGAGGGCAAGGCGTCGCCGGCCGACGTCTTCGCCACCGAGAACTCGCCCGGGATGACGCTCGTCGACAACGAGAGCGGCTTCGCCAAGCTCGACGACGCGACCCTGGCCCAGGTGCCGAAGCAGTACCAGGCGAGCAACGGCCACTGGACCGGGTTCGCGGCCCGTTCGACCGTCTTCGTCTACAACACCGAGAAGCTGACGACGAGCGAGCTGCCGAAGTCGCTGATGGACCTCGCCGACCCGAAGTGGAAGGGCCGCTTCGGCTACTCCCCGACCGGCGCGGACTTCCAGGCGATCGTCAGCGCGGTGCTGGAGCTGAAGGGCGAGGCGGCGACCGAGGCCTGGCTCGAAGGGCTGAAGCAGAACGCGGTCGCGTTCCAGGGCAACAGCACGGTGATGAAGGCGGTCAGCGACGGCAAGGTCGAAGGCGGCGTGATCTACCACTACTACTGGTACCAGGACCAGGCCGAGGCCGGCGACAACAGCAAGGACACGAAGCTGCACTTCTTCGGCAACCAGGATCCGGGTGCGTTCACGAGCGTCTCGGGGACCGGGGTCCTCGCGTCGAGCGAGAACCAGGCGAACGCGCAGAAGCTCGTGCGGTACCTGACGGGCAAGAGCGGTCAGCAGATCCTGGCGGACTCGACCGCCCTCGAGTACCCGCTCGGCAGCGGCGTCGCGGCCAACGAGGTGCTCACGCCGCTCGCCGACCTCGACGCGCCGAACGTCGACGTCACCTCGCTGAACAGCCAGAAGGTCATCGATCTGATGCAGGGCGCCGGGATCCTCTGAGCGTCGAGCCGGTCACCCGTGGGGTCGGCGGGCGCGCGGCGGCGCGGCCCCGCCGACTGCGGCGACCGCCGCTGGTGGTCCTGCTCGCGATACCGACGGTCGCGCTGACGCTGATCCCGCTGGGCTTCGTGATCGTCTCGGCGGCGAGCGCCGGGGCCGGTGAGCTCTGGGAGCTGCTGGTGCGTCCCCGCACGGGCGAGCTCCTCAGCAACACCGTCCGGCTCACGGCGGCGGCGATCGCAGCCGCCGCGGTAGTCGGGACGGGCGCGGCCTGGGCGGTCGAGCGCACGACGCTCCCCGGGCGACGGCTGCTGCACCCGCTGCTGGTCGCGCCGTTGGCGATCCCGGCCTTCGTCAACAGCTACGGCTGGGTCTCGCTGTCGTCCTCGATCGATGGCTTCGACGGCGCCCTGCTGATCGTGACCCTGTCGTACTTCCCGTTCGTCTACCTGCCGGTCTCCGCCTCGCTGCGCGGGCTCGATCCGGCGCTCGAGGACGTCGCGCGGTCGCTGGGCCACGGCCCGGTCCGGGTCTTCGTCCGCGTGGTCCTGCCGCAGCTGCGTCCGGCGTTGCTCGGCGGCTGCCTGCTCGTTGGCCTGCACCTGCTGGCGGAGTTCGGCGCGCTCCAGATGCTCCGCTTCCCGACCTTCACGACGGCGATCTACGACCAGTACCAGTCGACCTTCAGCGGTCCGGCGGCGTCCGGCCTGGCGACCGTGCTCGCGCTCGGCTGCGTGATCCTGCTGACCGCGGAGCTGTGCGTCCGGGGCGACCGTCGCTACGCGCGCGTCGGCGGCGGTGCCCGTCGCACGGCCGATCGCGTGCGGCTCGGCCGCGCGACCGTCCCGGTGCTGCTGACCGTCGGGGCGCTTGTGGTGCTCGCGCTGGGCGTGCCGCTCGGCAGCCTGGTGCGCTGGCTGATCGTCGGGTCCTCGACCGCGTTCCCGGTCGGCGAGCTGGCCTCGGCGGCGGGCACGACCGCGCTGCTGGCCGCGATCGCCGCTCTGGCGGCGACGTTGCTCGCGCTGCCGGTCGCGTGGCTCAGCACGCGGACGCCGAGTCGGCTGGGGACGATCCTCGAGCGCAGCACGTACTTCGGCAGCGCGCTCCCGGGTATCGTCGTCGCTCTCGCCCTCGTCACCGTGACCATCCGCTACGCCAACCCGCTCTACCAGACGACCGCGATGCTCGTGGCCGCCTACGCGATCCTGTTCCTGCCCCGCGCGATGATCGCCCAGCGGGCGGCGATCGCTCAGGCGGCGCCGGTCCTCGAGGACGTCGCGGCCTCGCTCGGCGTCGGTCCGCTGGGCCGCTGGCGACGGGTCACGCTGCCGCTGATCGCTCCCGGTCTCGGGGCCGGGGCGGCGCTGGTCTTCCTCGCCGTGGTGACGGAGCTGACCGCGACCCTGCTGCTGGCCCCGATCGGCACCACGACGCTGGCGACGAAGTTCTGGAGCGCCAGCTCGAGCGTCGCGTACGGGGCGGCAGCGCCCTACGCGGCGCTGATGGTCGTGATCTCGATCCCGGCGACGTTGCTGCTGACGCGGCGGGCCGAACGGGCGACGATCGGATGAGCGCGCTCGAGATCCGCGGGCTGCGCCGGACGTTCGGGGACACCGTCGCGCTCGACGGCGTCGACCTGGAGATCCCCGAGGGCACGCTGACGGCGGTGCTCGGTCCGTCCGGGTGCGGCAAGACGACGCTGCTGCGGATCGTCGTCGGGTTCCTGCGGGCGGAGGCCGGGACGGTGCAGATCGCCGGGCGACTGGTGACGGGCGACGGGCGCCACGAGCGCGCCGAGCGCCGCCGCGTCGGCTACGTGCCGCAGGAGGGGGCGCTCTTCCCCCACCAGACGGTGGCGGCGAACATCGCGTTCGGGCTGCCCCGCCGCGAGCGGGGCCTGCGGCACCGGGTCGACGAGCTGCTGGAGCTCGTCGGCCTCGAGTCGTCGTTCGCGAGCCGGCGCCCCGACGAGCTCTCGGGCGGCCAGCAGCAGCGGGTCGCGCTCGCACGGGCGCTGGCGCCGAAGCCGTCGCTGGTGCTGCTCGACGAGCCGTTCGCGTCGCTCGACGCGCGGCTGCGCGAGAACACCGGCCAGGCGGTCGGCGAGGTCCTGCGCGAGACCGGTGCGACCGGGTTGCTGGTCACGCACGACCAGGCCGAGGCGCTGTCGCTGGCGGACCGGATCGCGGTGATGGACGCCGGCCGGATCCTCCAGCACGGGGCGCCGCAGGACGTCTATGCCGAGCCGCTGACGCGGACGGTCGCGGACTTCCTCGGCGGGACGGTGCTGCTGCCGGCCGAGGTCCGGGACGGGGTCGCGACCTGCGCGCTGGGCCGGCTGCCGGTGATCGCTCCCGTTCCTCCGGAGGCGGACACGGTCCTGGTGCGACCCGAGCAGCTCGAGCTCGTCGCCGTGAGCGCCGAGGGGAAGGCGGACGAGGCCGGGACTGGCCCGCGAGCGCGGGTCGCGGCGATCCACTTCTTCGGTCACGACGCCGACGTGCAGCTCCGGCTCGGCGACCGGCTGATCGTGGCGCGGCTGGTCGGCACGGACCTCCCGGCGGTCGGGCAGGAGGTCGGCGTCCGGGTCCGCGGCCCGGTGCGCACGTTCGGGCCCGGTCGCCCCGAGACGGTTCGCGCCGGCGCCGGGGAGCGCTAGCCGGGTCGGCGGTCGGTGCTCGCCGCGGCGTACCGCTCGGCCAGCTCGGCGCAGGCGGCCCGCAGCTCGGGCGGGCCGAGCACCTCGATGTCGGCCTCGAAGGTCCCGAGCAGCGCGGCGAGGCCGACCCACGACCAGGCCCCCAGCGTGACCCGGCAGCGGGTGGGGGCGAGCTCCTCCACGATCGCCCCGCCCGGGGCCCAGCGGGCGACGACGGCGGCGGCGACGTCGAGGATCGCCTCGCCCCGGCACGGCCAGTGGTCGAGGGTCTCGCCGCGGTCGCTCTGGTGGGTGACGAACGTCGTCACGTCGGGGCCGGGCAGCTCGCGCGGGGTGAAGTGGATCCCGCTGCGGTCCCGCGGGGTCAGACGATCGACGCGGAAGGTCTGCCAGGCCTGGCGCTCGAGGTCCCACGCGACCAGGTACCAGCGACCGGCCCAGACCACGAGATGGTGCGGCTCGACCCGTCGCGACCGCGCCGTCGCGGGGCCGCCCTCGTCGCTCGCGTCCGGCGCGTAGTCGAACCGCAGCAGCTCGTGCCCGTGGACGGCGGTGGCGACCGCGAGCAGGACCTCGGGATCGACCTGCGGTGGGTCCATGTCCCAGTCGTTGCTGATCGAGGTCACCTGCACGGCGTCGACGCGGTGATGCAGCCGGGTCGGCATCACCTGACGGACGGTGGCGAGCGCCCGCGCGGCCGCCTCCCCGAGGCCCATCACCGTCGTCGGAGCGGTCTGCAACGCGACGGCCACGGCGATCGCCTGGTCGTCGTCGAAGACGAGCGGCGGCAGCTTCGTTCCGGCGTCCAGACGGTAGGCGGCACCGGGGCCCTTGGTGCCGCGCACCGGATAGCCGAGCTGGCGGAGCCGGTCGACGTCGCGACGGAGGGTCCGCGGGCTGACCTCCAGCCGCTCGGCCAGCTCCGGTCCCGGCCAGGCGCGACGCGACTGGAGGAGGGAGAGCAGGAGCAGCAGTCGCGCCGACGTCTCAGCCATACGACGCATCTTCCTCCGAGTAGCGGTCACTATGTGGCCGTCACTCGTGGAAGGCTGCGCCCATGACCCCGTCTCCCGTCGCCAGCGACGGCGCCAGCCTCCGTCCAGCCGAGGCCCCCGATCCCGACGTCGTCTCCGGCCGCGCGGCCCTGATCGCGCTCGTCGTGGTCCTCGTCGCGGCGTTCATGGAGCTGCTCGACGCCACGATCGTCAGCCTCGCCGCCCCGGCGATCGCCGACGACCTCGGGGCCAGCGAGGCCGCGCTGCAGTGGACGCTCGCCGGCTACACGTTGGCGCTCGGCGCGGGCCTGATCACGGGCGGCCGGATCGGCGACCAGTTCGGTCGCCGCCGGGTGTTCCTGCTCGGGCTCGCCGGCTTCGCCGTGGCCTCCGCCGCCTGCGGCCTGGCGCAGAGCCCGGAGACCCTGATCGCCACGCGCGTCCTCCAGGGCCTCGCCGGCGGCCTGATGGTCCCGCAGGTCTTCGGGATCATCCGCTCGTCGTTCGCCCCGGCGGAGCGGGCGAAGGCGTTCGGCGCCTACGGCGCGGTGCTCGGGATCGCCTCGGTCGCCGGCCCGCTGCTCGGTGGCCTGCTCGTCGACGCCGACCTCTTCGGCCTGGGCTGGCGGACGATCTTCTGGGTCAACCTGCCGGTCGCGGTCGTCGGGCTGGTGCTGGGGGCGCGGTTCCTGCCGGAGTCGACCGCGACCGAGGGCACGCGGCTGGACCTGCCGGGCGCGGCGCTGGCCGCGCTCGCGGCGGTGCTGGTGATCCTGCCGCTGGTCCAGGGCCGCGAGTGGGGCTGGCCGTGGTGGGGCTTCGTCCTCCTGGGGCTCTCGGCGCCGACCATCGCCCTCTTCCTCCGACGGGAGCGCGGGCTCGTCGCCGGGGGCGGCCAGCCGATCCTCGACCCGGCGCTGCTGCGGGTGCGGGCGTTCGGCAGCGGCCTGGCCGCGTCGGTGCTCTTCATCGGCTCGATCGGCTCGTTCTTCCTCTTCCTCTCGCTCTACCTCCAGCTCGGGACCGGCCGTTCGGCGTGGGAGACGGGCCTGGTGATCCTGCCGTACGCGGTCGGCTCGACGATCATGTCCGGGGTCGGCGTGCGGTTCGCCGCGCGGGCGGGCCGGACGATGCTCGCCAGCGGCGCGCTCGTGATCGCCGTGTCCCAGGCCCTGCTGCTGGTGATCGTCCGGGACGGACCGGATCCGTCCTACTGGTTGCTGGCGTTGCCGCTGTTCCTCGGCGGCCTCGGCCTCGGGCTGACGGCGCCGTCGTTGGTCAACGTGATCCTGGCCGGCGTGCCGGCGAAGGACGCGGGCGTCGCGGGCGGGGTGCTGACGACCGTCGACCAGGTGGGAACGGCGGCCGGCGTGGCGATCCTCGGCGTGCTCTTCTTCGCCGACCTCGACGCCTCGCTCGCCGACGGTGCGGGACCGCTGCACGCCTACGGCGACGCGTTCGCGGCGATCCTCCCGTGGCAGATCGCGTTCTACGTCGTGGCGGCCGGGCTGATGCTGCTGCTGCCGAAGCGGGCCGCCGCCGACTGGGGCTAGCGGCTGGGCGAGCCGGTCGTCTCGGGCGTTCCCGGGCACGCCACGCGGCGTACCCAGCGCCGCCGCGGCCGCCCGCCCTCACCTGCCGCGGGTGACGAGCGCTCACCCCGTGCCGGCCGAGGCTGGCGGTCCGGGTCGTGACCGAGGAGACAGGTTCGATGGTTGATCGTGATCGGGTCGCGCTGGCGGCCGAGGCGTACGTCTACGGATTCCCGCTCGTCTTCGACATCGAGCAGATGCTCCGGTACGTGCAGGAGGGGGTCGGGGTCCAACCGGCCGCGCCGTTCAACCGCTTCTCGCACGGCACCCAGCTACCGGGCGCCCGGGACCGGTTCGTCTCGATCAACAACGACACGATCTACTCGCTGGCCCAGGTCGACCTCGGGGCCGGGCCGCAGCTGCTGCACCTGCCCGAGATCGGCGAGCGCTACGCCGTCTTCCAGTTCGTCGACGCCTGGACCAACAACTTCGCCTACCTCGGGACCCGCGCGACCGGCACCGCCGCGGCGACGTACCTGCTGACCCCGCCCGGCTGGGAGGGGACCGCTCCGGACGGGGTCCGGCAGATCGCGTTCCCGACCCGGGTCGCGACGATCGTCGGGCGGCTCGCGTGCGACGGCGAGCAGGACCTGCCGGCGATCGCGGCGCTCCAGGCCCAGCTGTCGCTCGAACCGCTGGCCGGGGGCGAGCGCTACGGCGAGGGCGTGCCCGATCCCGCCGAGGAGGTGCCCGACGCCCTGGTGCTGTTCGAGCGGATGCGGGTCTGGATGGCGGCCTTCCCGCCGCCGCCGGCCGACGTCGCCTACCAGCAGCGATTCGCGCCGCTCGGGCTGCTGGAGGCGACCTCGCCCTACGTGGCGGCGCCGGAGTCGCTGACCCGGACGCTGACGGAGGGGGTCGCGGAAGGCCGGCAGCGGCTCGAGCAGGCGCTGCGCAGCGCCACGCACCCGAAGGTCAACGGCTGGGCGACCGCGCTGCACGCCTTCGACTACAACGTCTCGTTCTTCGAGATCGGCACCGTCAACGCACCGGAGTGGCGGATCGACGACCCGGCCACGGCGCGCGTCGCGCGGGCGATCGCCGCGCGCGGTGGGCTCTGGGGCAACCACGGCTACGAGGCGGCCTACTTCTTCGTCTACGAGGACGACGCCGGCGAGCAGCTCGACGGCCGCCGCCGCTACACGTTGCGGTTCGAGCAGTCGCCGCCGTGCCGGGCCTTCTGGTCGGTGACGATGTACGACCTGCCCGACTACTACATGGTCGAGAACCCGATCGACCGCTACTCGATCGGCGACCGCACCGGCGGCCTGCGGTACGCCGCCGACGGCTCGCTGACGATCGTGATCCAGCACGAGCCGCCGGACGACCAGCGCAACTGGCTGCCGGCCCCGGCCGGCGAGTTCCGGCCGATCCTGCGGATGTACCTGCCGGAGCAGTCGGTCCTCGACGGGACCTACCGGCTGCCGCCGGTCGAGCGGGTGGGGTAGCCGCCGGGGTGCCGTGTCGACGGCGGTCCCGGGCTACGCCGCGGCGGTCGCGAGGCCGCTGAGCTGCAGCGCCTCGTCGTCGCCGACCGCCGGAGCGAGCGCGGCGTAGAGGAGGTGCGGCAGCAGCTGGCCGATCTCGGCGGCGTGCCCGTCGGCGATCCAGCAGCCGACCAGCCCGCCGATCCCGCCGGCAGTCGCGTAGGCGATGATCTCGGACGGGGTCTGATCGCCGGGGCGCCCACGGGTGAAGAGCGCGGCGAACGAGACGTAGGCGTCGTCGATCTTCTCGACCGCCTCACGGCCGGCGGTCAGCGCGTCGTTGGAGCCGAAGCGGGCCAGATCGGTCTCGTGCTCGACGAACGCGGCCCAGGCGCCGAGCCCGGCGCGGATCGCGTCGGACCAGCTCTCCTGTCCGGAGGCGGCCTCCCAGGTGGAGGTGAAGAGCCGGCCGAAGGCATGGTCGTAGGCGGCCGTGAACGCGGCCTGCTTCGACGGGAAGTGCTGGTAGAAGGTCCGCATCGAGATCTGCGCCTCGGCGGCGATCGCGGGGATCGTGGTGCCGGCGTAGCCCTCGCGGGCGGTCAGCTCGAACACGGCCCGCAGGATCCGGTCGCGCTGGTGGGGCACGACGAACTGGCGCGGCAGCCGCTGGGTGTTCCGCGGCAGCGGCTGCGCGCGTGGGGCGCGGGGCCTCGCCGGCTCGCTCGGGACCGGGGGACGGGGAAGCGGCAGCGGCGTGGCGGTCCGGTAGTGGGCGGCCCAGCCGGCCAGCTCGGCGGCGACGCCGGGGAGGCTGCGCGCGCGGCCGGTGCGGAGACGGTGCTCGAAGGCCTGGAGGGCACCCGCGGCGACGACGGCGACCGACGGTTCCGAGAGCCGGCCGTCGTCGGGCACGCCGTCGATCGCCTCGGCGAGCAGCGCCTGCAGCCGGGCGACCAGCGCACGACGGTACGGGGGACCCTCGGCTCCGGCGCTGAAGACGTCGACGAGGACGAGCGCGCCGTGCTTGGGGCGTGCGGCCAAGCGGCGGGCCAGCGGGACCAGCACGCCGGCGACGGCCCCCTCGACGTCGGTCGGCGGCTCGCGTGCTTCCCGGAGCGCCGTCCGAACGGCGTCGCAGGCGTCCTCGACGATCGTGTCGCAGGTGCTGAGCAGCAGCTCCTGCTTGTTCTCGTACTGCGCGTAGAGGTCGCGGGAGGCGACGTGGGCCCGCGCGCAGATGTCGCGGATCCGCGTCTCGGCGAAGCCGCTCTCGGTCACGACCTCGACGGTCGCCTCCTGCAGGCGCAGGCGATGGACCCGACCGCGGTCGTCGGGGGTGAGTGCGCTGCGGCCCCGCGGCAGTCGGGAGTTGGAGGGCGAGGGGTCGGGCGCCATCGGCAGGGCAGACGATACGGAGCGATCGGGCTCCGGGGAGCGTCTCCGGAGGGCAGCAACCGCCCGTTTGGCGGGGGATTACCGCAGATTCGAAGCCTATCTGCTGCGACGGCCCAGCAGATTGAGGCTGGGCCGTCCTCGGTGGATCACAGTGAACTCCAGCCTGACCACAGATCGACCGTTCGGTCGATCTGGGGGTCTCGTTGCCCGGGTGGCGTCGGGGGGGCGCCGACGCCGTGCCGGCCGCCGAAGCTCGTCCGGCCCCGGTGACGATCCGCGCCGGACCGGTAGCGTGATCGGGCGAACGCATGAGACTGGTCGACGCCCTTCCCAACGAGCCGAGTGCCGACGCGCTCTACGACGCGTTCATCGACTGGGCGACGCACGAGGGGCTGAACCTCTACCCGCACCAGGAGGAAGCGGCGATCGAGCTCTTCTCCGGCGACAACGTCGTGCTCGCCACGCCGACCGGGTCGGGCAAGTCGATGGTCGCGATCGCGGCCCACTTCGCCGCGCTCGCCGACCGCCGCATCAGCTTCTACACCGCGCCGATCAAGGCCCTGGTCTCGGAGAAGTTCTTCGCCCTCTGCACGATCTTCGGGGCCGAGAACGTCGGGATGCTGACCGGCGACGCGTCGGTCAACGCCGACGCCCCGATCATCTGCTGCACCGCCGAGGTGCTGGCCAACATCGCGCTGCGGGAAGGCCCGCGCGCGGACGTCGGCCAGGTCGTGATGGACGAGTTCCACTACTACGCCGACGGTCAGCGCGGCTGGGCCTGGCAGGTGCCGCTGCTGTGCCTGCCGCAGGCGCAGTTCCTGCTGATGTCGGCAACGCTCGGCGACGTCAGCAAGATCGCCACCGACCTGACCCGCCGGACCGGCCACGAGACGGTCCTGATCGACGACGCCGAGCGGCCGGTCCCGCTCACCTACTCGTGGTCGGTCGACCCGCTGCACGAGCTGCTGGAGGAGCTGGTCGGCGCCGACAAGGCCCCGATCTACGTGGTCCACTTCACCCAGGCGTCGGCGATGGAGCGCGCCCAGTCGCTGATGTCGGCCAAGCTCGTGACCCGCGAGGAGCGCGACGCGATCGCCGAGGCGCTGGGGGCCTTCCGCTTCACCGCCGGGTTCGGGAAGACGCTGTCGAAGCTTGTCCGGAGCGGGATCGGCGTCCACCACGCCGGGATGCTGCCGCGCTACCGGCGGCTCGTCGAGCAGCTCGCCCAGACCGGCCTGCTGAAGGTGATCTGCGGCACCGACACGCTCGGTGTCGGGATCAACGTGCCGATCCGGACGGTCGTCTTCACCGCGCTCGCGAAGTACGACGGCACCAAGCACCGGCTGCTGAAGGCCCGCGAGTTCCACCAGATCGCCGGCCGCGCGGGACGGGCGGGCTTCGACACCTCCGGCTACGTGGTGGTGCAGGCGCCCGAGCACGTGATCGACCGGACCCGCGCGCTGGCCAAGGCCGGCGACGACCCCAAGAAGCGGCGCAAGGTCCAGACCAAGAAGCCGCAGGACGGCGCGGTCAGCTGGACCGAGGAGACCTTCGAGCGGCTGAAGGGCGCGACCCCCGAGGCGCTCGTCTCGCGGATGCGGGTCGACCACTCGATGATCCTCAACGTCGTCAACCAGCCGGCCGACCCGGTCGAGACGATGCGGGCGCTGATGGAGGACAACCACGAGGACGAGCGGGGCCGCGAGAAGCTGACCGAGCAGGCCCAGGCGCTCGGCGACGAGCTGGTCGGCGCGGGCGTGCTGGAGTGGCTGCCGGAGCCCGACGAGCACGGCCGCACGCTGCGGCTGGCCGTCGACCTGCAGGACGACTTCGCCCTCAACCAGCCGCTGGCGTCGTTCGCGCTGGTCGCCTTCGAGCTGCTGAACCAGGAGGCCGAGACCTACGCGCTCGACGTCCTGTCCGTGGTCGAGGCGATCCTCGACGACCCGTTCCCGGTCCTGATGGCGCAGGCGAACAAGGAGCGCGGCGAGGCGATCGCCGAGATGAAGGCGGAGGGGATCGAGTACGAGGAGCGGATGGAGCTGCTCGAGCAGGTCAGCTACCCGAAGCCGCTGGGCGAGCCGCTGCTCGACGCGCTGCGGACCTACCGCGAGACGCACCCGTGGGTCCGCGAGTCCGACCTCTCCCCGAAGTCGATCGTGCGCGACATGCACGAGTGGGGGCGGACCTTCACCGAGTTCATCTCGCACTACGGCCTGATGCGCTCCGAGGGCCTGCTCCTGCGCTACCTCAGCAGCGCCTACCGGGCGCTCCGTCAGACGGTCCCGGAGGAGGTCAAGACCGAGGAGCTGGAGGAGATCATCGACTGGCTCGGCGAGACCGTCCGCCAGACCGACTCCAGCCTGCTGGACGAGTGGGAGGCGCTGACCGACCCGGAGTCGGTCGAGCGGGCCTCGGCGGCGCTCGCGGCCGGCGAGCCGACCCCGCCCGCGCGGCCGATCACCGCCAACGACCGCAACTTCACGGTGATGGTCCGCAACGCGATGTTCCAGAAGGTCCGGCTGGCGTCCCGCGATCGCTCCGCCGAGCTGGCGCAGCTGGAGGCGGCCGCGGCCGCGCTCACCGATCCGCCGGGGAAGATCGCGATGCGGGCCCCGGCGTGGGAGGCCGCGCTCGACGCCTACTGGGAGGAGTACGAGTCGATGGGCGCCGGCCCGGAGGCACGCTCGCCCCAGCTGCTGACGATCGACCGTGATCCCGGGCCGACGGCGACGCCCGGGGCGTCGGCCGACGGCCGACGCCGCTGGCTGGTCCGTCAGGTGATCGACGACCCGGAGGACGACCGCGACTTCGCGATCGTGGCCGAGGTCGACCTCGACGGCTCGGACCAGGCGGGCGAGCCCGTGATCCGGACGCTCTCGTTCGGGCCGGGCGGTCTCGGGAGCTGAGCCGACTCCGGCGGCGCGTCGTTCGGCGCCGGTCGGTGGGCCGGTCGGGGCGTTCTGGGGTCACGAAGCGTCGGCTGTCGGGCAGTGGGATCAATCTGCGTCGGATAGCGAAGCGGAATGACCCCGGTTGGCGCGGCCGACGCGAAATGACCCCGGCCGGGTGCGGGTCCGCCATCCGTTCGGGGGGCCTGCCGACCCGATTGCGACAGCTGTCAAACCCGGCGCGCGAGAACTGGCCATCTGGGGCTGGGTCCGCCGGAAACCTACCCGTAGGTTGGTCGGATGCGATTGGTCGAGCGGTACGTCGAACCCGAGACGCCGAAGGGCACGCGATGAACGGGCGGCCGACGACCGGCGCCGACCGGAGATACCGCGAACGAGTCGACCGCCTCGCCGACCGGATCGCCGACACCGGGGCGACGGTCGCCGTGGTCGGCTCCGCTGCCGGGATGGCCTATCTGACCGGCAGCGCGTTCGAGCCGCTCGAGCGGTTCTTCGGCCTCGTGGTTCGTCCCGGCCGTGATCCGGTCCTGATCGTGCCGCGGGTCGACGCCGCGCTGGCCCGGGCCAACCCGGCCGGGATCGTGGTCGAGGAGTGGACCGAGCCGGGCGGGCCGGCGGCGGCGCTGGCCCGCGTGATCGAGCCTGGCGACGTCGTGGGGATCGAGAAGCGGACGCTGACCGTCGCCTACGCCGAGCTCCTGCAGGAGGCCGGCGGCACGGCGACGTTCATCGACGTCTCGCCCGAGATCGACGGGCTGCGGCGCCGCAAGGACGAGCACGAGCTGGCCTCGATCCGCGCGGCGAGCGCGGCGATCGACGGGTGCATGGCGGCGATGCCCGAGCTGCTTCGTCCCGGACGGACCGAGTTGCAGATCGCCGTCGAGATCCGTCGTCTCGCGCTCGACTTCGGCGCGACCGTGGTCTACCAGCCGATCGTGCTGACCGGCGAGCGGGCATCCGATCCCCACGCTCCGCCCGGCGACGCCGTCCTGACCGAGGGCGAGACGGTGCTGGTCGACTTCGAGTGCAACGTCGGCGGCTACTACGCCGACTGCACCCGCAACTTCGTGCTCGGGGAGCCACCGCCGCGGACGCTCGAGCTGCTGGCGGTCGTGGCGGAGGCAGCGACCGCCGCTCGCGCGATGGTCGCGCCCGGGGTCACCGGCGACGCGGTCGACGCCGCGGCTCGCCGGGTGATCGCCGCCGCCGGGTACGGGGACGCGTTCGTCCATCGCACCGGCCACGGCCTGGGCCTGGACGCCCACGAGGCGCCGTTCCTGGCCCACGGCGACGAGCAGCGGCTGGAACCGGGGGCGGTCGTGGCCGTCGAGCCCGGCATCTACCTGCCCGGCGTGGCCGGGGTCCGGATCGAGGACGTCGTGGTCGTGACCGACGACGGCGCAGAAGTGCTGACGACATCCAACCGAGAGCTGGTCCCGTGCCCGATCTGAGCCGTACCCCCGCGTCCGTGCCGCCCGCCCACCCGATCGTGTTCTCGCCGCAGGAGCGCGAGCGGCGGCTGATCGAGGTCCGCGCGGCGATGGCCGAGGAGGGACTCGACGCGCTGCTGGCCTTCTCGCTCCCCGACGCGCCCGGCGCCGTCAGCTACCTGACCGGCTACGAGCCGGTCTTCGAGTTCGCGTGGTGCGTGGTCACCGAGACCGCCTGCGAGCTGGTCGCCGGCGCGTTCGAGTGGAACCACACCCACGGCCGCGCGTGGCTCGACCCGGCCCATGTCCATCACGCCCGCGACGCGCTGGCGACGATCGACCGGCTGCTGGGCGGGGCCGCCCGCGTCGGCGTCGCCAACGCCGACTGGATGCCGGGGATGTTCTCCCAGCACCTGCGGCCGTGGGAGCCGGGCGGCCGCTACCGGCCGACCGCGCTGCTGGACCGGATCCGGCTGCGCAAGAGCGACGAGGAGGTCGCCGTCCTGCGCTCGTCGGCCGCGATCACCGACGCCGGCGTGCTCGCCTTCCAGGCCGGCATGGCCCGCGGCGGGATGACCGAGATCGAGCTGGCCTCGGAGATCGAGCAGGCGATGCGCGCGGCGGGGCTGGAGCGGTTCTGGTTCCCGATCGTGCTCGGTGTCGGCGCCGGCTCGCTCGACCCGACCGTGATGCCGTCGATCCGTCAGATCGAGCCCGGCCAGATCGCGATGCTCGACTGCGCCTGCCGCCATCACGGCTACTGCACCGACATGGCCCGCGGCGCGATCGGCGGCGAGCCGACGCCCGAGCAGCTGCGGATGATGGACACCGTCGAGCGCTCGTACCTGGCGGCGTTCGACCGGCTGCGGGTCGGCGAGCGGACCGAGGCCCCGCACGACGCGGCGGTCGCGGTCGTCGCCGAGGCCGGCTACGACTACATCCACGACACCGGCCACGGGATCGGCGGCGACGTGCACGAGGGGCCGATCATCGACGCCGGCGTCGAGGAGGGCTACTTCGAGGCCGGGATGGTCGTGGCCGTCGAGCCCGGCATCTACCTCGAGCGGCTCGGTGGCCTGCGGATCGAGAACACGATCCTGATCACGGAGGACGGGCCGGTCTCCCTCCACGCGGCCCCGCTGACCAGCTGGTGAGCCGCGGGGGTCGGGCCGTGCGCCCGACCCCCGCCGCCGCGGCTCAGGCCGCGGCCGGATCGGGACGGAAGGCGAGGCCCTCGATCTCGATCCGCGCGCCGAGCACGAGCCCGGAGACCGCGACCGTCGCGCTGGCCGGCGGTCCGTCCGGGAAGCGCCGGCCGCGAACGGCCGCGAACGCCTCGAAGTCGGCGATGTCGATCAGGTAGACGTGGAGCTTGACCAGGTCGGACAGCTGCGAGCCGGCCCGGCGCAGGAGCGCGTCGAGCTGGTCGAAGATCAGCTCCGCCTGGGCGGCGACGTCGCCGTCGATCACGCCGGTCCGCGACGCGTCGAAGGCGACCTGCCCGCCGATCTGCATCCAGCTGCCGGGACCGGTGATCGTCACCAGCTCGCTGAAGCTGCTGAAGGTCGACGGGATCCGTTCGACGGGCATCCGCTACTCCCGCCGGGTCGGCTCGTGGGCGGCCAGGACCTGCGCCGCCGTCTGGAGCGCGGGATCGAAGCGGTCCGCGCGCCAGACGTCGATGTCGGTCAGGCGCGAGGCGCCGTGGACGATCCGCTCGGCGACGACCTTGCCCCAGCCGGGGGCGTGGATCACGCCGGCCTCGTTGCAGCCACCGCAGACGTGCAGGCCCTCGAGCCCCTCCAGCGGACCGAGGATCGCGCGACCGTCGACCGTGTGGCACGGCGCGCCGTGGCCGACGGTGTAGGCCGGGTGCATCAGCTGGGGGACCGCGCTGGCGGCGCGGGCGCCGGCCTCGCGCTGCTCGCTGACGCCGTCCAGCCGCAGCTGGTCGTAGCGCTCCGGCGGCGGGTCGTCGACGAGCATCAGCCGCGATCCGCTGTGGTAGCGGATCCCCCAGAGCATCCCGCCGCGCTCCTCGCGGGCCCAGATCCACTGGTTGCCGTCAGCGGCGTAGCCGGCCAGGAACAGCGACGGGATCGTGCTCGGCACGCCCTGCGGCTCGGTCACGATCCGCGAGACGATCAGCCCGACCATCGGCAGGAACCGCCCGTGGCGGGCCAGCAGCTGGTTGGTCCACGAGCCGGCCGCGAGCACGACGTGGTCGGCGGAGACGGTCCCGTGCAGCGTCTTGACGCCGGTCACGCGCTCGCCGTCGATCAGCAGCTCGGTGACTGGGGTCCGCTCCAGCAGCCGGCCGCCGCGGGCGATGAACTCGCGCCCGAGCGCCTTGGCGGCGTCCCCGGCGGAGAGCTGCGCCCACTCGGGGTCGAACAGCCCGCGGGTGATCTCGCGGCCGCGGACGACGCCCTGGGTCAGGCGCTCGACCTCGTCGGGCTCGATCGCCACGCGGTGGCCGCCGGCCTCGTGCTCGGCGAGCCCCCGCAGCTGGTCCCATGCCTGCTCGTCGCGGGCGACGAACAGCGCGCCGTCCTGCCGGAAGCCGAACTCCTGGCGGGTGGCGACGTCGCGGTAGAACTCGAGGCTGTAGCGCTCGACGGCCAGCTCCTCCGGGCCGAGCAGGCCGCTGTAGCCGGCCGCGTACGACGGGCCGATGAAGCCACCGCCCGCAGCGGTGGTGCCCTGCACGATCCCGTCGCGCTCGACCAGGGTGACCTGGCCCGCGCCCTCGGACAGCAGGTGGACGGCGGTCGAGAGCCCGAGGATCCCGCCGCCGACGACCACCACGTCTGCACTGTCGTTCATCGGGTCTCCTGGTGGGGCACGTCGTTGCTCTGCATCGGTCTCCTCGATGGGGTGGGTCGGTGGACGGGTCCGTCCGGAGGTCCACGCTAGGCCCGGGTCCGGGGCGCCGCCACGCACAGCTGTCGCAAGCGGCCCGGCCGGTCTGGCGCAGGTGCGGGGATCAGACGGCGAGCCGCAGTCCGTCGTGGTCGACGCTGCTCCAGCCGCCCGACAACCGGACGAGCTTGAGCCCGAGATGGAGGGTCAGGCGGACGCCGCCGTCGCTGAGGTCGACGTTCGCCATCTCCTCGATCCGGCGCAGCCGGTAGTAGAGGCTGCCGCGCGCGAGGAACAGCCGAGCGGCGGTCGCCTGGGCGTCGCCGCCGGTGTCGAGGTAGGCCTCGAGCGTCTCCAGCAGCATCGACGCGTTGGGCCGCGACATCAGCGCCTGGAGGCCGGACGGCAGCGCATCGCCGGCGTCGACGCGGCGCAGGAGCTGGAAGACGCCGAGGTCGTCCCAGGCGGCGATCGGCCCGGTCTCCGGCAGGCGGCCGGCGACGTGCGCCGCCCACAGCGCGCGCTCGTAGGAGGTCCGCGTCTCGGCCAGGGAGCCGACCACGGTCCCGATCCCGATCGTCGGGGTGTGACGGCCGGCCCAGGCCTGCGTCATGCAGCCGTGGAGCAGCGTTCCGAGCTCGGAGGCACGGCGGCGGAGTCCGGCGGCATCGTCGGACGGGACCAGGCAGACGGCCTGGTCGTCGAGCACGGTGTGGAGCGCCCGGCAGCCGGAGCTGGTCGCGAACTGCTGCGTGCCGATCCCGGCCGCGACCCGCGACGTGGCGGTCATCTCGCCGCGCCCGACGCCGACCACCAGCACCAGCACCTGCTGCTCCAGCCGCACGACGCCGGAGGCGACCAGCCGCGCGGCCGCGGCGTAGGACTCCGACGGCGCCGCGCAGACCAGCTGGCGCAGCGCCTCGTGCGGGGCGGCGTGACGCCGGCCGCTCCCGCGCTCCCGCTCGATCGCCCGCGCCGCGTCGTCGGCGAACCGGGCCAGCTGCGCCAGCTCGCCGGCGGCCGGCTCCTCGCCGGCGATCACCCAGAGGAACCCGAGCAACGTCCCCTGGTGGCGGATCGGCGCACACCAGCGGGGCGTCAGACCGACCGCCTCGCCGCCGAGGATCCGCATCGGCTCCTCCGCTTCGGTGATGCCCACGTCCTGGAGCCAGCGACTGACCTCGGGCCGGACCTCGCGTTCGAGGATGCAGTCGATACGGACCTCGTCGGCCTCGCCCTGTCGGTGGGCGCTGTAGGCCAGCGGGCGGAGGCTCGCATCGTCCATCAGCACGGGTTGGTGCAACGCGTCGCTCGTTCGTTCGACGATGTGCTGAAGCGCTCGCATCTGTTTAGCGATACTAAGCGCCTGGATCGATCGTCGTCAAGCAGACGCCAAAGTTCTCGTCGTACTGCTTCTCAGCGCTAAACTCGCGGCCTATGAGCGAACCACTGCGACGAGCGGTCGCCGACCCCGGCGCCGGAGAGCCGGCGCCCGACGCCGACCTCGACGCGACCCGGATCAGCATCGGACGCCGGATCGCCGGGCTGCGCGAGAGCAGCGGCCTGAGCGTGCGGGCGCTGGGGGACGCGGCCAGCGTCACGGGCGGCTTCATCTCCCAGGTCGAGAACGGCCGCGTGATGCCGTCGGTCGCGTCGCTGCTGCGGATCGCGAGCGCGCTCGGCGTCCAGGTCAGCGACCTGTTCGACAAGCCCGAGGCCCAGGGCGAGGTCCGGCACCCGGGCGAGCGGACCGTCTATCGCTACGCGGAGCACGGGGTCCACGACGAGGTGCTCTCGGACGACCCGAGCGACGAGGTCGAGGTGCTCCGGACCAGGATCGAGCCGGACGGCGGAACCGGCGAGGGCGTCTACACCCACGGCACCCGCGTCGAGGTCGTCTACGTGCTCTCCGGCGAGCTGCTGCTCGGTCTCGGCGACGATCGGGTGCCGCTGGCCGCCGGGGACAGCATCACCTTCTCGGGGGAGCGCCCGCACGGCGTCTGGAACCGGGGGACGGTCGCCGCGGAGGCGATCTGGGTGACCGCCCCAGCCCGCTACTGACGCGCGGATCCGGGTTCGCACATTCGCGCCAGACGCTGGGGGCGGACTTGGACATTCGAGCGTGGAGGCCCCCGAGGAGCGCATCTACGGTGAAGGCGTGGACTCCACCGCAGCTCTCCCGTCCGTCGTCGACGTCCTGATGCACGGGCGGCCCGCGACGACGGCCGCCTACGTGGTCCGGGGCAGCGGCGGGACGGCCCTGATCGACACGGGACCGGCCGCCTCGCTGCCCGCGACCCGGGCGGCGTTGGCGCGGCTCGGCGTCACGCGGCTCGACTGGATCGTCCTGACCCACGTGCACCTCGATCACGCCGGGGCCTGCGGTGCGCTCGCGGCGGAGTTCCCCGACGCGCAGGTCGCCGTCCATCCCCGTGGGGCCCGCCACGTCGTCGATCCCTCCAGGCTCTGGCAGGGGGTCAGCGCGGTCTACGGCGATCGCACCGAGGCTCTCTGGGGCCGGCCGCTGCCCGTCCCCGCCTCACGCGTCCACGCGATCGCGAGCGGCGACGGGATCGATCTCGGCGATCGTCGGTTGCGGGCGCTGGCGACCCCTGGCCACGCGCGCCACCACCACGCCTGGATCGAGGAGTCCGGCGGCGACGCGTTCGTCGGCGACGCGGTCGGGATGCAGGTGGGAGGCGACGAGCTGTGGCGTGCGACCACGCCTCCGGCCGACTTCGACCTCGAGCTCGCGCTGACCTCGATCGAGGCCCTGCGGGCGAGCGGCAGCCGCCGGCTCTGGCTCGGGCACTTCGGCCTGGCGACCCACGACGGCGGCGCGACCGCGGTCGACGCGATCCTGGATCGCGGCGGCGAGACCCTGCGCGCCTGGACCGCGGCGATCGACGCCCTCCGTCGCGGGGACGTCGTCGAGCCGGAGCTGACCGAGCGGGTCCGCGAGTGGCTCCGCCAGCACGAACGGAGCTGGCCGGCGACCGCATCCGCGGCACTCGACGCGACCAGCGATCCGGCCGTCGACGTCGCCGGCGTCGTGAGCTGGCTCGCCACCCGGCCCGCGCCCGAGGTCGGCCCCGGCGGCCGCACCGCAGTCCCCGCTTCCTGCTCCTGAGAACCACACCGATGGCCGGGTGACCCGGCCGGACGAGGATCCCCATGCGAACGACCTATGAGCCCGCGGTCCTGACCGCGGCGATCACCGGTGGCGACGTGCTGCCGAGCCAGAGCCCGCACATCCCCTGCGGCGCCGACCAGATCGTCGAGGAGGCGGTGGCCGCGGCCGCGGCCGGCGCCACCTGCGTGCACCTCCACGGCCGGGAGGAGGACGGGCGCCCGTCCGGTCGGCCGGAGCTGCTGGCGGAGATCGCCGACGGGATCCGCGCCCGCTGCGACGTGGTCCTGAACTTCTCGACCGGCGGGACGCCCGGCATGGCCGAGCGCGACCGGTTGGCGGCGCTCGAGGCCGCCCGACCGGAGATCGCCACGCTCAACGTCGCGACGATGAGCTACGAGCTGTTCCCGACCCCGGGCCGCTCGCCGGAGGTCGCCAGCGACTGGGAGCGGGAGATCGTCGCCGCGGCCGGCGAGGGGAAGTTCGTCAACACCCTCTCGACGGTCCGACGGTTCGCCGCGGCCTTCCGGGAGCTGGGGGTGACGCCGGAGATCGAGGCCTACGACATGGGCCACATCGCGCTGGCGAAGTTCCTGCTCGACGAGGGCACGATCGAGGGGCCGATCCGGCTGCAGCTCGTGCTCGGCGTGTTCGGTGGCGTCGGCAACGGGCTCGACGACCTGTTCGCGATGGCCCAGGCGGCGGAGCGGCTGCTCGGCGACGACCTGGGAGCGCTCGGCGTCGCCGCGACCGGCTACCCGATGGAGTTCCGCTGCGCCGCGGCCGGGCTCGGCCGCGGCCTGGACTGCCGGGTCGGCCTGGAGGACAACCTGCGGCTGCGACGCAAGCAGCTGGCCGAGAGCAACGCCGAGCTCGTCGGCGCCGCCGTCACGCTCGCCGAGATCATCGGCCGGCCGATCGCGACGCCCGACCAGCTGCGCCGCGAGCTCGGACCGTGGCACGGCTGATCCGCCGCCGCGTCGACCGGGTCCGTGACCGGGTCGGCGCCCACGCCGACGGCGATCCGGTGATCGGCCCGAGCGCTTCCCACAGGTGTCCGAACCGGACCCCGGACTTCGGACGGTTGCCGCAGGTCGCGGCGGCCGACCGCGGTCAGACTGTCGGCAGCATTCGGTCGGCCACCCGGTGAGCCGCCGACAGCATCCGGTCCGCCGCCCGGCGGGCCGTCGACAGTACGCGGTCCGCCTTCGGCCGGCCGTCCACACTCCGCAACAGGGGACCGCTCATGCACGACGACGCTGACGCAGCGCCACCGACCTCCGCTGCCCGCTTCGGCGCCGCGATCGACCGCCGCACGGTCCTCAAGCGCGGTGCCGCGGCCGGGCTCCTGCTCGCCGCTCCCGCGTTCCTCGCGGCCTGCGGTGGGGGGAGCAGCGGCACGACCACCGCGAGCTCGACCAAGCCCGTCGCGACGACCGGCAAGGCCGGCGGACGCTTCCGCTTCGCGATCGCCTACGACTCCGCGGCCGGGACGTTCGATCCGGCCCGCGAGTCGGTCGACGCCGACGGGTGCCGGCGCACCAACACCTTCGACACGCTGATGGCGCTGCGGGGCGACCACACCCCCGAGCTGCGGCTGGCCGAGTCGATCGAGCCGAGCGCGGACTTCCGGACCTGGACGATCCGCCTGCGCGACGGCGTCGTCTTCCACGACGGCCGCAAGCTCTCCGCCGACGACCTGATCTACTCGCTCAAGCGGATCCTCGATCCGAAGACGGCGTCGGGCCGGGCCTCGTTCTACTCCGCCCTCAAGCCGAACCGGATTCGGAAGCTCGACCGGCTGACGGTCGAGCTGCGGCTCGACCGTCCCGACAGCGACATGCCGCTGGCGTTCGCGCTGACCGAGGTCGTCCAGGACGGCGCCACCGACGCGAGCTTCAAGACCAAGCCGATCGGGACCGGTCCGTTCAAGGTCGTCTCGGTCAACATGGGCCGCCAGATCGTCTGGGAGCGGTTCGCGGACTACTGGGGCCCCGACCAGCCGCTGATCGACCGGCTCGAGCTGACCGTGATCCCCGATCCCGGTGCCCGGCTCAACGCCCTCCTCAGCGGCCAGGTCGACGCGATCGAGCGGGTCGCCCCGGCCCAGTTCGGGCAGCTCGAGCGCAACCCGAACGTGCGCGCGATCGCCCGGCAGTCGAACTCGATCGTCCCGTTCACGACGCTCGGCTCGAAGGCACCGTTCGACCGCCCCGGAGTCCGTCAGGCGCTGCGCCTGATCGTCGACCGCAAGCAGCTCGTCGAGTCGGCGTTCTCCGGTCGCGGCAAGATCGCCAACGACCTCTACGGCCAGGGCCAGCCGCTCTTCGCGGCCGACCTGCCGCAGCGCGAGCAGGACCTCGACAAGGCGAAGGCGCTGCTGAAGAAGGCCGGGATCGGCCGGACCCCGATCACCCTGGTCACGTCCGACCTGACCCCGGGGATGCTCGAGGCGGCGACCGCGTTCGCCCAGCAAGCCAGCCAGGCCGGCCTGACGGTCAAGCTGCGCAAGCTCACGAGCGACTCGTACTTCGGCACCCAGTGGCCGTACCCGTTCGGGCAGTCGGCGTGGGGCGACATCGCCCTGCCGCAGTTCTTCCGGCTCGGCCTCGCGACCGGGGCCCCGTTCGCGGAGACCCAGCTGCCCGGCGCGGCCTGGCAGAAGCGCTACGTCGAATCCCAGCGGACCGACGATCCGGCCCGCAAGAAGGCGATCTACCACGACCTCCAGAGCGCGCTCTGGGAGGACGGCGGCTACGTCCAGTGGTCCGACTCCGAGTACCTCGACGCGACCTCGGCGAAGGTCAGCGGGATCTCCGACCGGCCGACCTACCCGCTCGGGGCGTACGACTTCCGGGCCGTGAGCGTGGCGTGACGGTCCTGCGCTGGGGCCGCTCGTCGCCGGCCAAGCACCATCTCGCGCGCTACGCGCTCCGGCGGGTCCTCGCCGGAGCGGTGATGCTCGGCGTGATCTCGGTCGTGGTCTTCGCGGCCACGTCGCTGCTGCCGGGCGACGCGGCGGTCGCCGCGCTCGGCAAGGGTGCGACCCCGGAGAACCTCGCCGAGGTCCGCCAGGAGCTGGGGGTCGACCGGCCCCCGGCCGAGCGCTACCTCAACTGGGCCGGCGATCTGACCCGCGGGGACCTCGGGACGTCGATCCAGAGCCGCCAGCCGGTCGCCGACGTGATCGGCGAGCGGCTGGGGAACAGCGCGATCCTCGCGCTGGTGACCGCGGCGCTGCTGGTCCCGCTGGCGCTGCTGCTCGGGGCGATCAGCGGGGCCCGGCCCCGCCGCCGCTTCGATCGGGTGGTGATGTCGACCTCGCTGGTGGCGATCGCGCTGCCGGAGTTCGTCGCCGGCAGCATCCTGATCTTCCTGCTCGCGCTCCAGCTCGGGCTGTTCCCGCCGGTCTCGCTGTACGCGGTCGGCCAGAACCCGCTGAGCGAGCCGAGCAAGCTCGTGCTCCCGATCCTGACCCTGCTGACGATCAGCCTGGCGCAGACGACCCGGCTGGTCCGGGCCGGGGTGATGGAGACGATGCGCGCGGAGTACGTCCAGATGGCGCGCCTCAAGGGCGTGCCCGAGAGCGCGGTCCTGCGCCGCCATGCCCTGCGCAACGCGCTGATCCCGGCGGTGCCGGTGATCGCGCTCGCGCTCCAGTACCTCGTCGGGGGGATCGTGGTGACCGAGATCGTCTTCAACTACCCGGGGATCGGCAGCGCCCTGATCCAGGCGGTCGCGACGCGCGACTTCCCGGTCGTCCAGGCCTGCGCGCTGTTCGTCGCCGTCGTCTACGTCGGCCTCAACATCGTCGCCGACCTGCTCGTCGTCTTCCTGACCCCGAAGCTGCGGACCCGCTGATGCTCCGTCTGTTCCGCAGTTCTCGCGTCGGCTGGACGATGGCGCTGGTCGTCCTGCTGGTGGCGCTGATCGGGCCGTTCGTCGCCCCGCACGACACCACGTCGATCTTCGGGCGGCCGTTCGCGGCCCCCGACGGCAACCACTGGCTCGGGCTCGACTACCTCGGCCACGACGTGCTGTCGCGGGTCCTGACCGGCGGCCGCAGCGTGGTCGTGGTCGGGGTCGCGGCGTCGCTGATCGCCTACGCGCTCGGAATCACGATCGGCCTGCTCGCCGGCTACCGGCAGGCGCTCTTCGACCCGCTGCTGATGCGGCCCGTCGACGTCCTGCAGGCGTTCCCGCCGGTGATCCTCGTGCTGCTGCTGGTCGCCGGAGCCGGGGCCAGCCAGCTGCTGCTGATCGGCGCGGTCGGGATCGTCTTCGTCCCGGGGATCGCCCGGCTGGTCCGGGCGGCCTCGCTCGAGGTCGCGTCGCGGCCGTTCGTTGAAGCGGCCGCCGCGCGCGGGGAGTCGACCTCCTACGTGATCCGGCGGGAGATCCTGCCGAACATCGTCGACGTGATCCTGGCCGACGTCGGGATCCGCTTCACCGGCGCGATCCTGCTCGCGGCGTCGATGAACTACCTCGGCCTCGGCCAGGCACCGCCCGCCGTCGACTGGGGCCTGATGGCCGCCGAGAACCGGATCGGGCTGCTGGAGAACCCCTGGCCGGTGCTGCTGCCCGTCGCGCTGATCGCGCTGATGTCCGTGGGCGGCAACCTGATCGCCGACGGGATCGTCCGCCGGCGCGGCGTCCAGCTGGACGTCAAGACCACGATCGAGACCGCAAAGGCCGCCCGATGAGCACGACCACCGACACCGGACCCGCCCTGCGGGTCGACGACGTCGTCCTGACCCTGAAGGGCTCGACCGCCCCGATCGTCGAGGGCGTGCAGCTGACCGTCCGGCCGGGCGAGCTGCTCGCCCTGGTCGGCGAGTCGGGGGCCGGCAAGACGACGCTCGCGCTGGAGGTGCTCGGGTATCGCCGCGAGGGCGTCGAGCGCGAGCGCGGCAGCGTCGTCGTCGACGGCCTGGAGATCACCGCGCTCGGGCCGACCGAGCTGCGCGCGGCCCGCGGTCGGCGGGTCAGCTACGTCCCGCAGAACCCGACCTCCGCCCTCAATCCGTCGCACCGCGTCGGCGACCAGATCGCGGAGGCCCGCGAGGTCCACGGGCTCGACGCCTCCGGGGACGTGGTGCCGGCGCTGTTCCGGCGCGTGGCGCTGCCCGACGACCGCGACTTCCGGCGACGGTTCCCGCACCAGCTCTCCGGCGGGCAGCAGCAGCGGGTCGCGATCGCGATGGCGCTCGCCTGCGATCCCGACGTGGTGGTCCTCGACGAGCCGACCACGGCGCTCGACGTCGTCACCCAGAAGCACGTGCTCGACCTGATCGTCAGCCTTAGGGACGACCGGGCGGCGGCGTTCCTCTACGTCACCCACGACCTCGCGGTGGTGGCGGAGGTCGCGACCCGGATCGCCGTGATGTACGCCGGGCGGATCGTCGAGTGCGCCGACCGCGACGAGGTCCTGTACGCGCCCCGTCACCCCTACACCCGCGCGCTGGTCGCCGCCGTCCCCCGGATGGACGTGACGACCAAGCTGACCGGGATCCCCGGGGTGGCCCCGACCCTGCGCGAGCGACCGGCCGGCTGCGGCTTCGCGCCACGCTGCCCCTGCGTCGAGGACCGCTGCACGGTCGCGCCGCCGCCGCTGGAGACCGTCGCGGTCGGGCACGAGGTGCGCTGCCTGCGCTGGGCGGACCTCCCGCCGCGGGTCGCCGACGCTCCGCGCGTGCCGCGTTCGCAGCCGACCGGCGATCCCGTCCTCCGCGTGGAGGCCCTCGAGGCGGGGTACCGCGACGTCCAGATCCTCGGCGGCGTCTCGCTCGAGGTCTGGCCGGGGGAGTGCCTGGCCGTGGTCGGCGAGAGCGGCAGCGGCAAGACGACCCTCGCCCGCTGCCTGCTCGGGCTGCACGCGCCGTCGGCCGGCCGGATCGTGCTCGGCGACCAGCCGCTGCCGCGGCGCGCGGCGCGGCGGACGGGCGAGCAACGGCGACGGGTCCAGATCGTCTTCCAGAACCCCGATGCGTCGCTCAACCCCCGGACGACCGTCGGCGACGCCGTCGCCCGGCCCTGCCGGCAGCTCCAGGGGATGGACCGGCTGGCGGCGCGGGCCGAGGCCGAGCGGCTGCTCGAGCTGGTGCGCCTGCCGCGGCAGCTCGCGACGCGGTATCCGTCGCAGCTGTCCGGGGGAGAGCGCCAGCGGGTCTCGATCGCCCGAGCGCTGGCCGCAGGCCCGGAGCTGCTGGTCTGCGACGAGGTGACCTCGGCGCTCGACGTGTCCGTCCAGGCGGCGGTCGTCGAGCTGCTCGAGGACCTGCGCCGCGAGATCGGCCTGGCGATCGTCTTCATCACCCACGATCTCGCGCTCGTCAGCGCGATCGCCGACCGGGTGGTCGTGCTCGAGCGCGGCAGCGTCCGCGAGTCCGGCACGACCGCCCAGGTGCTGGGTGCTCCGCAGCACGACTACACCCGCACGCTGCTGGGTGCGGCGCCGCGGCTGGGTCCGCGGGCGGTCGCCGCACCGGGCCAGGCCTGAGCCGGCGCTGCGTTCCGGCGACGGTCGCCCGGAACGCAGCGCCCCCCGCGGGTCAGACCGCGTAGCCGAGCCGCGCGAGCACGCGCAGCAGCCAGTGCCGCCGTCCGCGGCGTTCGCTGCGGTCGGCCGCCCGTGCGACCAGCCGCATCCCCAGCGAGAGCAGCGGCTGCGGCGGGTAACGGCGCAGCCCGGGACGGCCGTGCTGCCCGCCGGCGACGATCGGCAGCGACGAGTAGCTGCCGGTCCGTCGCGCGAGCAGGTCGAGCATCACGACCGCCCCGCCGCGACTGGCGGCCGCCCCGCCGGCGTAGCCGTGGACGTAGGCCACGCGGCCGTCGTGGGTGGTGCCGAAGAACGGCGCGGCGCGGCTGCCGGTGTCGACGACCCCGCCCCAGCGGTGGCTGAACCCGACCGCGGCCAGCGACGGGAAGCGGGCCCGGAAGTCGCCCGCCATCCGCGCGTAGGTCTCGAGGTTGCCGGCCATCTCGTCGTGGGCGACGCCCTTCCGCTGGAGCGCGGCGTCGCCGAAGCCCCAGAGGATCCGGTCGTCGGCGGTCAGGCGGTAGTAGTAATAGTGCGCGTCGAGGTCGATCACGCACTGACGTCCGTCCCAGCCGATCGAGGCGAGCTGCTCGCGACGCAGCGGCTCGGTCATCAGGATCCGCGAGGAGACGAGGATCCGCCACGGCTCGACGCGGCGCGGGACCAGCGACGGCGCGGCGTAGGTCGCGAGCACGACCTGGCGGGCGCGGACGCGGCCGCGCGGGGTCACGGCGGTGAGCGCCTCGGGGCGGTCCTCGAGCGCGGAGACCGGCGTCTGCTCGTGGATCCGGACGCCGAGCTGCTCGCAGGCGCGGGCGAGGCCGCGGGCGAGCTTGGCCGGGTTCGCCATCGCCGAGCTGTCGGGCTGCTCGACGCCGCCGAGCAGGCCGACGCCGCGCAGTCGCTCGGCGAGCGCGTCGGCGTCGTGGAACGTCGAGCGTCGTCCGCTGGCGACAGCCGCGGCGTGGATCGCCCGCGCCCGCTCGACCTGGGCCGGCGTGGTCGCCGTCAGCAGCAGCCCGCGGTTCTCGTAGTCGCAGTCGATCGCGTAGCGCTCGATCGTGCGCTCGATCTCGGCCCGGTTGTCGGCGCCCATCGCCAGCAGCCCGGCCTCCTGCTCGGGGAAGCCGCTGAGCTTGCGCTCGTCGACGAACGAGCCCAGCAGCATGCCGCCGTTGCGCCCCGAGGCTCCGCCGGGGACGGTCATCCGCTCGAGCACCACGACGTCGCGGTCGGGGTCCTCCTGCTTGGCGAGGAGCGCGCTCCAGAGCCCGGTCAGGCCGCCGCCGACGACCAGCAGGTCGCAGTCGAGGTCGGCGGTCAGCGGTGGCCGGACGGGCGGAGCTTCCGGGACGTCGAGCCAGAAGGGGATCGGCTTGGCGTCGGTGATCGACGCGGGGATCTTGGTGCGGGTCATGCGCTCACGGGCTCTCCAGCGGGGGTGTCGACGAATCGACGGACGACGTTCGCGGTGATCCGCGCGATGTCGTTGTCGAACCCGTCGTGTTGCAGGCTTCCGCTCCAGGTCACCGAGCCGGCGGCGAAGGTCGCGCCGCCGTTCGGGAGGACGCGAAGGGCGATGTCGGAGACCGGGGCCCGGGGGACGAGCCGCTGGCCGTAGAGGCCGTCGTCGGCACAGCGGGCGAGCAGCACCGGTGCCGGCTGCTCCGGGCTCCAGGTCCAGGCGGTCACGGCGTCCATCTCGTAGCCGACGGCCGAGCCGAGGTTGGCGCCGTAGGCGCCGAGCGGATCGTCGGGGCCGACGCCCTCGAAGACCCATGCGTGCCGTGGGTCCGCGGCGGCGGGCCGGCGGACGAAGCCGCGCCGTCCGTCGCCGTCGGCGTGGCCGTTGGCGGAGAACTCGACGCCGACCAGCGCCCGCGGCGGGCGCTCGCTCTCGCACCAGGTGCCTCCGTCCTCGAGCGTCGTCTGGTGCTGGGACTCGCCCGCGCGGACCTTGAAGCTCGCGTCGACCTCGCCCTGGCCGCCCTTGCGGACCTCGATCAGGTGGGGTCGCGCGGGATCCAGCGAGGTGACCCAGTAGAAGCCGTTGCCCCCGAGGTAGACGATCCGGCCGCCGCCCGCGAGGTACGCGTCGAGCGCGTCGCGCATCGGTGCGGTCGTGTACTCCGGGTGCGGGCCGACGACGACGCAGCGGTAGCGGGCGAGCAGCGACGAGCCGCGGTCGTGGAGCGCCCGGTCGGCGAGCATCGCGTGCGGGAGGTCCAGCGCCTCGAGTCCGCCGACCAGCATCAGGTCGGCGGCGAGGGTGTGGGCGCCCCAGGGACGGGAGCCGTGCTCCGGCGCCCCGGAGCGGGTCGGACGGAGGCGGCTGCAGAGGTGCCGAGGGGTTCCGTCGTCGTGCAGGTCGTAGAGCGCCCCGACGCTGTCGACGGCGCCGTCGTCGGCCTGCTCGTGGGCCGGACGGTCGGAGGCGTAGGCCTGCCACGAGAGCGTCGGCGCCAGGTACGCGAGCCGCCGATCGGCGGTGCCGCCGACCACGACGAACGGCAGGCAGAGGGCGTCGTCGGCGGTGGTGATCCGTGCCAGATGGATGCCCGGCCGCGCGTCGTCGGGGACCTCGATCGTGGCCGTCACGGGCCAGTCGGCGTCGTCGAGGTCGTCGTCGTGCAGATGGATCGCGTCGTAGTCGCCGGGGCGGTCCTCGTAGCGTCGGCTGTCGCGGCCGGCCCAGGTCGGCCCGGCGACCGCCCGCAGCGGGGCGTTGTGGGCGCGGGCGTCGAAGCCGCCCGGCCCGAGGTCGCGCACCCGGACGGCGGAGACGTCGTCCTCGAGCGCCCAGGCGGCGAGCAGCCGCGGGTCGGAGCGGGCGGCGACGACGGCCCGCAGCTCGTCGGGCGCGACCGCCCGGTCGAGCGCGAGCGGGCGGGCCAGGCGACCGTTGAAGTGCCCGGCGGCGGAGCCCGTCGCGTCGAGCTGCGCGCCGAGCAGCAGATGACCCGCGGAACCGCAGGGGCGGCCGGCGTTCCCGACGCGGTCGACCTGGACCGGCTCGTCGCGATCGCGACCGGCCTGCAGCAGCGAGAGCGTGCCGGCGTCCGGGTCGTGGACGAGCGCGAGCAGCCGCCAGTCGTCGAGCGCGAGCGGTTGCCGGCCCGAGCACCAGCGGGCGCGGATCCCGTCGTGGATCATCGCGCTGACGACGCCGGCCGCCGAGACGAACAGCCCCCACGAGGGTGCGCCCGCCTCGCCCGCCGCGGCGATCGCGTGCCAGCCGCCGCGCAGCAGGGTCGGGCGGCACCAGACGGCGAACGTGAAGGCGCCCGCGCAGGTCGGCGCCGGCGTGACCTCCAGGTACGAGCCCGACCGCAGGCCGCGCGGCTCCAGCGCGACGGCGTCGGGCGGACCCCAGGCCAGCGCCTGCTCGCCGAAGCCGGGGCCCGGCCGGGAGCTTGCCTCGGGGGCTCCGGCGCGGAGCACGCGCAGCCGGGCCGGGCCGACCGGCCCCGAGGCCCGCACGACCAGCTGCTCGCCCGGGGCCAGCTCGTCCCGATCGAGGTAGCCGGTCAGCGGATGCTCGTGGAACGCCCCGAAGGCGGGAGGGCGACTCACGTGCGGCCCTCGGCACCGGCGGCGTTCGGCCAGCGGGTCGGAGGTGGAGTGGGGGCACGGGTCGTGGAGATGTCGCGACGCTAGCCGTGCCCGGTCGGTGGCTATAGGCACAGCTGTCGCACCCGGGAGCCCGATCTGGGACAGACGTGCGGAGCGGCGAGCGCCGCCGCCGGGCCGCCTTCCGGGACCCGCGCCGCCTCGCACAATCGTGCGGTGATCGGGCCGACGTTGTGACGGATGCCCGTAGGGGACGGCCCGCCACGAGCCTAGGTTCGAGGCATGAACGTTCAGCCGACGGCACCACCGACGCGACCCGGCGAGCGCCGATCGAGCAACCGGGCACCGCACCGGATCGGGGGCTGACCGCATGAGCGACACGACCCGCTCCGTGCGGCCCACGACCACGCGCTCGAAGGCGTCGTTCGAGCGCCTGACCCGGTCGATGCCGGGCGCGAACACCCGCACCGCGACGTACTTCGCGCCGTACCCGCTGACGCTGGACCGCGGCGACGGGGCGTTGATCTGGGACCTCGACGGCAACCGCCTGATCGACCTGGTCAACAACTACACCTCGCTCGTGCACGGCCACGCGGAGCCGACGATCACCGCGGCGATCACGCGGGCGGCCGAGCGCGGGATGATCTTCCCGTCGCCGATCGAGGACCAGGCGGAGCTGGCGGAGCGGCTCTGCTCCCGGATCGCCTCGATCGAGCAGCTGCGGTTCACCAACTCCGGGACCGAGGCGGCGATGCACGCGGTCCGCTGCGCGCGCGTGACCACCGGCCGGACGACGATCGTCAAGGCCAGCCACGGCTACCACGGCTCGTGGGACGGCACGCCCCCGACGCGTCCCGGTCCCGGCAGCGGCGTCCCGAGCGCCGTCGACGACACGATCCGCTGGGTCGAGTTCAACGACGCGGCCGGGCTGGAAGCGGTCATGCGCGAGCACGGCGACGAGGTCGCCGCGATCATCCTCGAGCCGATGCTCGGGGCAGGGGTGATCCCCGGGGAACGGGAGTTCTTCGTCACGGCGCGACGCGAGGCCGACCGCTGCGGCGCGCTCCTGATCCTCGACGAGGTCGTCACCCTGCGCCTGCGTCACGGGGGCTACCAGGGCGAGTTCGGGGTGACGCCCGACCTGACCCTGCTCGGCAAGCTGATCGGCGGCGGCCTGCCGATCGGCGCCTTCGGTGGCCGTGCCGACCTGATGGCGCTCTTCGACCCGCGGACCGAGTACGGCATCTCGCACCACGGGACGTTCAACGGCAACGGGCTCGCGATGGCCGCCGGGGTCGCCTCGGTCGACCTGCTCGACGCCGCGGCGATCGCCCGCAACAACGCCCTCGGCGCGCGGATGGCGGCGGGCCTGCGGGCCTCGGTCGCCCGCCACGGCGTGCCGGCGCACGTGACCGAGGACGGCTCGCTGGTCCAGGTCCACTTCGAGGTCGACGAGCGGCCGCGGACGGGAGCCGACCTCAACCCGGGGAGCCCGATGCTGGCCCGCTTCCACCTCGAGGCGCTGGCCGAAGGGGTCTACATCGCCCCGCGCGGCGAGCTCAACGTGACGACGGTGATGGACGAGTCGCTGGTCGACGAGGCGCTCGGGCGTCTCGACGCGGCGATGGCGCGCGCATGAGCGTGGTGAGGCCGGCCTCCGGCGACGGGCGGCCCGCCGGGCGCTCGGGCCCCCAGAACGCGATCGTCCACGGGCCGGCCGCATGAGCGTGCGCGAGCAACGCCGGGAGACCGCCGGGGCGGTCGAGCATCCGGATCCGGGGACGGAGTGGAGCACCCCGCTCCACCGGATGGCGGTCGCCCAGTTCGACCAGGCGGCGGCGGTCGTCGGCCTGGACGACGAGTCGCGGGTGCGGCTGGCCCAGCCGCGCCGGGCGCTGACCGTCAACTTCCCGGTCCGGATGGACGACGGCGACGTGCGGTCGTTCACCGGCTACCGCGTGCAGCACACGCTGACGATGGGCCCGACCAAGGGCGGCATCCGCTACGTGCCGGAGGCGTCGATGGGGGAGTGCGCGGCGCTGGCGATGTGGATGACCTGGAAGTGCGCGCTGCTGCGGCTCCCCTACGGCGGGGCCAAGGGCGCGGTCCGCTGCGATCCGGCGACGCTGTCGGTCGGTGAGCTCGAGCGGCTGACACGCCGCTTCGCGAGCGACCTGATCCCGGTGATCGGTCCCGACCGCGACATCCCGGCCCCGGACCTGGCGACCGGGGAGCGGGAGATGGCCTGGTTCATGGACACCTACTCCCAGCAGGTCGGCTACAGCGTGCCGGAGGTCGTGACCGGCAAGCCGGAGGCGATCGGCGGCATCGAGGCGCGAGCGGCCGCTACCGGCCTCGGGGTCGTCTACGCGGCGGAGGCGGTGCTCGAGGACCTGGGGCGCAGCATGGCGGGCCTGCGGGTCGTGATCCAGGGATTCGGGAACGTCGGCGCGGTGGTCGCCGCCGCGGTCGAGGAGCGCGGCGCGTCCGTGGTCGGCGTCGCCGACGCCGCGTGCGGGCTGGTCGACGTCGGCGGGCTGCCGGTCGCGCAACTGCGGAGCTGGGCCCAGCAGCACGGCACGCTCGACGGGTGCCCGGTCGGCGACCGGGTCGATCGCGACACGATCCTCGAGGTGCCCTGCGACCTGCTGATCCCGGCGGCGCTGGAGACGCAGATCACGGCCGCGAACGCCGAGCGGATCGACTGCGAGCTCGTCGTCGAAGCGGCCAACGGCCCGACCACGCAGGAGGCGGAGCAGATCCTGGCCCGCCGCGGGATCCGCGTGGTCCCGGACATCCTCGCCAACGCGGGGGGTGTCTCGGTCTCGTACTTCGAGTGGGTGCAGGGTCTCCAGCGGTACGCCTGGGAGACCCCGGACGTACACCGGCGCCTGCGGCACCTGATGCGCGACGCGACCGTCCGGGTGCTCGAGGCCGGTCGCGTCGGCGACCTCGACTGGCGGACGGCAGCGATGACCGTCGCGGTGGAGCGCGTCGCGGCGGCCGGCCGGGCGCGCGGGATCTATCCGTAGGGCCGCCCCGGCCGCGCAGTCCGCGGAGTCCGCGCCGGGCTTGTCGCGGCCGAGGACCCGGAAGCGCCGAGGCCGGTCGGCTGCGGCAGGGCGGTGGCTCACCGGAGCGGGGCGGACTGCGGCACGCCGCCCTTGAACCAGTAGACGATCGGTCCGTAGGTCGGCGGCTGCCCGTCGACCGGCGGCGCGGTCGGGCGGAACGCGAGCGCGACCGAGGCGGACTCGAGGTCGCCGCCGGCGTCGAGGGTCGCGACCTTGCCGCCGGCGGGCGCGGCGTAGAGCGAGGTCAGCGGTCCGCCCGACAGGCCGGTGGGGTAGGTCACGAGGGTCCAGGCCGCGGCGCCCGTCTCCGACAGCTGGAGGCTCGAGGGCGAGCCGTAGGACCCCGACGGCAGCTCCCAGGTCAGCCGGACCTTCCGCCGGCGGACGTCGACGATCCGGAGGAAGCCGCTGCATCCGGGCTCGGCGTTGCGCGGGCAGCCGTAGTGGGAGAACGCGACGTAGCGTCCGCTGGCGTTGAACGAGCTGATCGAGACGTCGGACATCTCCATCTCCCCGAGCTTGATCCGCTGGCGGGAGCCGCGACGGCAGGCGTAGTACCGCTCTCGATCCTGCGGCCCCTGCACGTAGACGACGACCTCGTCACTCGCCATCAGGGTCTGCTTGGCCGGTGGCGTGCAGCGTGCGGCCGCCGTCCCGTAGGGCGTCGCTCGTCGCTTGGCCGACGCGCCGTCGCTGGTCGCGGGGACGAGCAGCCCGAGCACGATCAGGCCGAGCCCGACGGCCTTCGCGAGGGGCCGGATCGACGGACCTGCGGGCGTCCCGGTTGGTCGTCGAGGGGAGCTGGCGAGGGGCACGGGGGCGAGCGTAGCCGTGTCTGCTGCGCGCACGATGCAGATGCATCTGCGGGACCGGCGGAGACCTCCCGGATGCGCGAGGATCCACCGATGTGCACCCGCGTGTTGTGGAACAGCAACCAGCTGACCGTGATCTCCGGCCGGACGATGGACTGGCCCGAGTCGACGCAGCCGAAGCTGACGGTCTTCCCGCGCGGGCGCGAGCGCGACGGCGGCCTGGTCGGCGGGCAGCGGGCCGTTGCCGGGCAGGCGCTGGAGTGGACGAGCCGCTATGGCAGCCTCGTCACGAGCATCTACGGGATCGGATCGGTCGACGGGATCAACGAGCGGGGCCTCGCGGCGCACGCGCTCTACCTCCAGTCGACGGACGTCGGCGAGCGCGACCCGAGCCGGCCCGGTCTGCAGATGGGGCTGCTGACGCAGTACCTGCTCGACGCCGCGGCGACGGTCGGCGAGGCCGTCGCGCTGCTCGACACGTTCCAGCCGGCGATGGTCTCGGCCAACGGGCACGACGCGACCATCCACCTGGCGATCGAGGACGCCGACGGCGACTCCGCGATCATCGAGTACGAGACGGGCGTCCCGGTCGTCCACCACGGGCGCGAGTTCACCCTGATGACCAACGACCCGACCTACGACGAGCAGCTGGCGCTGCTGGCCGAGCAGGACTTCGCGCACCCGTCGAGCGACCTGCCGCTGCCGGGTAACGTCAACCCCCGGGACCGCTTCCAGCGGGCGGCGTACTACAGCGCATTGCTGCCGGAGCCCCGCAGCGAGCGCGAGGCGGCGGCGAGCGTGCTCTCGATCATGCGCAACGTCTCGGTCCCGTTCGGGGCGCCGTACCACGACTTCGGGATCTACAACACCGAGTACCGGACGGTCGCTGACCTCACCAGCCGCCGCTACTTCTTCGAGCTGACCACCAGCCCGAACGTGATCTGGACCGAGCTCGGCGAGCTGGACCTCTCGCCCGGCGCGCCCGTGCTCGTCCTCGACCCCGACGACATCCAGCTCTCCGGGGACGTCTCGGGCCGCTACGTGGAGGCGGCCGTCGCGTTCTGAGGCTCGTGCACGTCCCGTCGGACGCTGGTCGTGGATGTTGAGGCCGTCGGCGTTCCAGATGAGGTGCGATCGGTCGTCGCACCGGCCTGCCTGTGGGTAGACGACCGACATAGCGCGTAGGCTCGCCCCGCGAACGTGCCAGGCCGAGGAGACCACGATGATCACGGTCTTGGGGCCCGCCACCCGCGCCCCCGGTCCCTCGGGATCCGACGGCCGTCGTCGACGGCCGCGGCCGCGCCGACGCGGGTCCTGGCCGGGGTGGCGATCGTTGCCACGATCGTCGAGTTCGTCACGATGTTCCGGCCGCGCGCCCAGGGCCGCTACAGCGAGGACTTCCTGACGACGTACCGGCCCGAGGTCTACTTCGGCGAGAAGCGGGGAGACCGCAGCGGGCCGTTCATCGCGGACGCGTTCCTCTTCCTGTATCCGGCGATCCTCGAGCTGCTCTGCCTGTTGGCCGTCGCGGGCGTGGCGGCCTCCCTGCTGGTGCGGCCGAACCGATCGCGCGCGGCACGGCGCTACGCCGTGGCCGGTGGCCTCGCGCTGGTGGCGGTCGCCGTCTTGAACGTGTCGGTGCCGAGTTGGGGCGTGATTCCGTTCAAGACCCTCGGGGCGAGCTACGTGGCGCTGGCCGCTGCGGTCGTCGCCGCCCTCGCGGTGGCCGCCGCGGCCGTCGTCGGCCAGCGCCCGCCGTCCGCCCCCGCAGCTGGACCGGCTCCCCGCTGAGCGCGGCCGCAGGGCTGCGCCACGATGCTCGGTGGGCTCCCCACCGGAGCGGCGCAGATGCGTACAGGACTTCCGTGGAGATTGCGTGCGCGCCGGAGCGGGCCCCGCATAGGATCGCCCGTTCCCGCCGGCCCGTCGTGGGCCGGACACGACCGAGGAACCCTGCGTGACCGTTCAACCAGATCCCTGCCGTTCCACCGTCGTCCGTTCCCGGTCGACCCGACCACGGGCCGACCGCCTGCTGCGGCTCGCCCTCGCGGTGGGCGCCGCGGTCGGGCTGGCGGGCTCGACCGCGGCCGTCGCGACCGCGGCGGTCAGCGAGGACTTCGTGGATACCCCTGGTCCGGTGCAGGCATGGGGGACGATCAACCGCTCGGAGCCGCACGGCCCGCTGGTCGGGTGGGCGTTCGGCAATACCGGGGTCTTCTCGGCGCACCAGGGCGCGGCCGGCTCGTACGTCGCCGTGTCCTCGATGAGCACGACGGAGCACGGCACGATCAGCAACTGGATGTCGAGCCCGCGCCTGCTCCTGGCCAACGGCCAGACGGTCTCGTTCTTCACCCGGGGCACCGGCAGCGGCTACGCGGATCGGCTCGAGCTGCGGCTGTCGACGAACGGCAGCTGCCAGCCGGGGACGCAGGCCGGCGTGCCCGGGGACTTCACCCAGCTGCTGACGACGATCAACCCGACGTTGCAGGCGTACGGCTATCCCGCGACCTGGACGCAGGTCTCGGCGACGCTCTCCGGGCTGCCCGCCGAAGGCGCGACCGGCTGCTTCGGCTTCCACTACAGCGTCCCCAACGGCGGGACGGAGGGAATCAACAGCGACTACATCGGCGTCGACACGTTCGCCTTCTCGGGCGACTACGCGCCGCCGCCCGTGCCGGTGCTCGCGTCGTTCTCCCCGAGCTCCCCGGCCAACGACAATCAGCCGCGCGTCGTCGGGGCCGCCGATCCGGCGACGACCGTCCGGATCTACGCCAACGCGACCTGCACCGGCACGCCGCTCGCCAGCGGAAGCGGGGATGGCCTGGCCGACGGCCTCGCGATAGCGGTCGCCAACGACGCGTCGACGACCGTCTACGCCACCGCCACCGACGAGCGTGTCAGCCTGACATCGGCGTGCTCGTCGGCGAGCCCGACGTACGTGGAGGACTCGACGGCGCCGGCGACGACCGACGACGTCCCGAGCAGTTGGGTGGCCGAGCCACCGACGGTGACGCTTGCCGCGAGCGACGCCAACGGCGTCGTGGCGACGCACTTCGCGGTCGGCGCCGATCCGGCGCTGCCGACGGTCGCGAGCCCGGTCTACGACCCGGCCGCTCCGCCGGTGCTGCAGGACGGTGAGCGGATCCGCTACTTCAGCGTCGACGCCGCCGGGAACGACGAGGCGTTGCGAATCTCGCCGGTCGTGCGGGTCGACACGACCTCGCCGACGACGACCGACGCGATCACCGCCGAGACGGCGCCGGGGCAGCAGGCCGTGCTGACGGCGGTCGACGGGCAGTCGGGCGTGGCTGCGACGCACTTCACGGTCGGGACCGATCCGGCGCTGCCGACGGTCGCGAGCCCGGTCTACGACCCGGCCGACCCGCCGCGGCTCGCGGCGGGCGAGCGGATCCGCTACTTCAGCGTCGACGAGGTCGGCAACAGCGAGGCACCGCGGTCGTCGGTCGCGATCACCGTGCCCGCGACGCCGGACCGGCAGCCCGGTCCGCAGCCGGCGCCCCAGCCGCAGCCGAACCCGACCCCACAGCCGAACCCACAGCCCGCTCCGCTCCCGACCACCTGCGAGAGCCCGTTCGTGGCGCTGATCGGGATCGAGCAGCAGGGCACCGCTCGCGCACCGCGCGTGCAACTGACGGGCGTCGCGGCCCGCGCGTTGGCCGGCGAGCAGGTCGAGGTCCAGCGCGACGGTCGCCGGATCGCCAGCGTGCAGGTCGGGACGGCGGGGGAGATCGAGGCCCGGGTGACCGCGCCGCGCAGCCGGGCGGCCCGCGACCGGGCGCGCTACCGGCTGGTGCTGGGAGCGGTCCGGACGAGCGCGCTCAAGGCGAAGCGCCGCGTCGTGGTGCTCCGCCGACGGGTGCTCGCGGACGGCCGCGTCGTCGTCGACGGGCGCCTGCTCGGCGTCCGCCGCGCCACCACGATGCGGGTGACGGCGACCCCGGTCTGCGGGACCAGCGGGTTCGCCGGCCGGTCGCTGCGATCGAACCGCTCGGGACGCTTCCGCGTCGTCCTCGCGCCGCCGACCGGCGACGCTCCGCTGCTCGCCTACCGGATCCGGCAGGGGACCCGCTTCACCAGCCTGCCGGTGCTGGTGCCCCGCGGCTGAGCGGGTAGGCGGAGGAGCTGGGGCTCGCTTGGGCCCCAGCCCCCAGCGGCGCAAATGTATTCCTTGACACGAATATACGGTCTGGTGAATACTTCGCCCCATGGAGCAGGTGGCATCGGCACTGGGGGACGGCGCGCGCTGGCGGATCGTCGAGCTGCTCGCCGAGCGGCCCCGGTCCGTCGGCGAGCTCGCCGAGCTGACCGGCCTGCGGCAACCGCAGACGACCAAGCACCTCCAGACCCTCGGCCGTGCGGGCCTCGTCACGGTCTTCCCGCTCGGGCAGCGTCGGGTCTACGCGCTCGAGGCGGCGCCGCTGAAGGCCTTCGAGCGTGGGGTGGCGGAACTCGTCGAGGCGACCGAGGCGCACGGGGGTGAGCGCGACGTGATCGCCCGCTACCGCGCCGCGATCGAAGCGGAAGCCGCGGTCGCGGACCGGGAACGGTGGGCGGACGGACGTCGCTTCTCGTTCGAGCGCGTCTTGGCCGCGCCCCGCGACGTCGCCTGGCGGCATTGGGTCGACCCGGACCTGCTCGCGTCCTGGTGGGCTCCGCCGTCGATGACGGTCACCGAGTGCGTGCTCGAACCGAAGCCGGACGGTCGCGTCGTCCTCGACTACCGCGACGCCGAGGGGCGGGACTACCGCTCGGCGGGACGGGTCCACGCCGCGAAGGAGCCGGAGCAGCTCGCGTTCGAGCTGTCGGTGCTGGACGCGGCCGGAGCGGTCTCGTTCACCGGCCACTACGACCTGGCCCTGGCCGCGGTCCCGGACGGCACCCGACTGCGGCTCGACCTGCGCATCGTCGACACCGCCGTCGAGGCGGTCCCGTACATCGCCGGGATCGAGACCGGCTGGGGTCAGGTGCTCGACAACCTCGCCGACGCCGTCGGCAGTGCTCCGCGCGCCACCAAGGCCGCGCACACGAAGCGAAGGGACGTCCAATGACCAACTCCTCCGAACGCCGGGTGACGGCGAACATCGGCCTCACCCTCGACGGGCGCTACAGCGGACCCGGCGGGCCCGCCGACATCGGCGCGATCGTCCCCTACGCGACCACCGAGGTCACGCGCGACCACCTCACCCGGATCTGGCAGGGCGCGACGACGGTGCTGCTCGGCCGGCGCAACGCCGAGGGATTCCTGGGGTACTGGCCGCCGGTCGCCGAGGACGAGAACGCCGACCCGCGCGATCGTGGATACGCGAAGTGGCTGGTCGAGACGGAGAAGGTGGTGCTCTCGACCACCTTGACCGAAGCGCCGTGGGACCGCACCCGGATCGTGAACGCCCCGGCGGCGGACGTCGTCGCCGACCTCCGGGCCAGCGGCGAGGGCGACATCCTCGTCAACACCAGCCCGAGCATCACCAAGGCGCTGCTCTCGGCAGATCTGCTCGACCGGCTGTACCTGATGGTCTGCCCCGAGATCGCCGGGGGCGGACCGCGGCTGTTCGACGACGGCCTGCCGGCGTCGAAGTGGACGCTCGCGCACCACGAGGTGGGCGAGCTGGGGGAGATGGCGCTGGTCTACGACCGCGCCCGCTAGCGCTCGGCGGCGGCGTCCTCAGGCGCCGCCGGCCTCGCCGGTCGCGAGGCGCAGCTCGCCGAGATGATCGCCTCAGGCCTGCGCCACGCCGCGGTTCCGGGCGATCGTCTACGCCTCGACGACGGCCTTCCCGGTTGCCGCCCACGCACGCTGTCGGTCGCGCGGGCGACCGATCACGACGTTCGTGCCGTCGTCGAGGATCGGCCGCTGCAGCAGCGCCGGGTGCGCGAGCAGGATCGCGACGACCTCGTCGAGCGGCAGGCCGTCAGCCTCGAGTCCGAGGTCCTGGTACTTCTTGTCGCGCCGGATCAGCGCGTCGACCGGATCGCCCTGCACGCGCTCGGCGAGCGACCGCACTTCGGACTCGGACAGCCGTTCGGCGACGAGCAGGTACTTGCGCACGGTCACGTCGTGGCCGGCATCGGTGAGGGCATCCAGCGCGTGCACCGAGGTCGGGCAGTGCGGGTTGTGCATCAGGGTCAGCGTCACGGAGCAGATCCTAGGTGCGGGGGAGGCGGCGGAGCCCGATGCTGGCGTAGAGACGTTGACGTCCCTCGCGCGGTAGGTTGAGCGAGAGGGGCTCGCGTCACCCTGTGGCTTGGGCATGGTCGACGTCTGAGGGGGCGCCGTTGCGTGCGTGGGAATCTCGGTCCGTTCGGATGGGTGTCCGAGCAGGCAAGCCGGTTGTCCGGCGCCCTCGCCTTCGCGGGCCTCGGCCCGCTGCCGCCGTCCCAGGCGTTCCCAGGTGACGCGCCCGAGCGAGTTCGCCCGCACCCTGCAGAACGCCCTCGGGTCGTACGGATGGCGGGGCCAGGGACCGCCCGGACCGCCACCGGGCGGCACTTCCGCCTTCCGAACGTTCACGCTGTCGCTCGACGGCGGGTGGGTGGCGAAGCTCCGAGCGACGTGGTTCGATCGTGAGACGATCGAGCTCTCGCCGTGGCAGCGCGGCATGCGGCACGTCGTGATGGTCCACGGAGAAGTGACGCTGCCCGCGGCCGAGCAGCTGGCCGAGCGGTTGGGGGTCAACGGCGGGCTGGGCATCAGCGCGGCGCGTGAGTTCGAGGTCCCGGGCAACAAGCCTGAGCAGCGCCAGTTCCGGGGCGCCCAGGACTATTCGTCCGTCGTCTCCGACGTCCTGAGCTACACGACGAGGGTGTTGGAGCCGTGGGCGCGAGAGCACGCGAACCTCGACGCCTGGCTCAGCGCCTCCGAGGCGATCGGCCGGGAAGACCCCGAGGTGCTCGCGTGGGACGTGCCGGTGATGCTGGCGGCGTGCGGCCGCGGTCCGGAGGCGATGGCGAGGCTGCGGGCCGCGGGGACGATCGCGAGCGTCGCGGCGGATCCCGGCTTCGCGCCGTTCGCCGAGCGCCTGGAGCAGGTCGTGATCGCTGGCGTCGATGCGCTGCCCGATGCCCCGGAGCCGCTGCCGCTTTCGGCGACCCACGCTCGGGATCGCACGGCGGAGGACACGATCCGGCTGGAGTTCTACGAAGGCTGGGGTCGCGAGGTCGCCGAGCAGCCGGTCTGGTGGCAGCTGCGCTTCGGGGCGCGCAAGCTGCGCTCGGCGATCGGGGCCGTGCGGGCGGCCTCCCAGGGCGAGGGCGCGGGGTGGTGGGCGCCGGTGGCGTTCGCACCCGACGTCGAGGAGCATCTGATCGAGGTGTTCGAGTCGTCGGGCGATCCCGTCGACGGTCGGGTTGGCCTCCAGGCCGAGTTGCGGGGCCGTTCGCCACAGCTCGATGGCGGCGTCGAGGTGGTGCTGCGCGGGCTGGTCGTCGGGATCATCCGGCCCGAGGACATCCCGACCTGGGGCGTGGTGTTGCGACTCGAGGGCGCGAGGAGGGCGCGGCTGACGCGGAAGCGGGATCGTCCGCGGTTCCTGCTGGAGGTCGACATCGGCTGAGCTCGCGTGACGCAGGGGCCCTACGTCTCGGCGAACGCGGCGGCGACGCGGTCGGTCGCCTCGAGCTGGGGGTAGTGGCCGATCCCGTCGAGGACGTGCAGCTCCGCGCCGGGTAGCCGCTCGTGGATCTCCGGAAGCACGTGCGCGCCGGAGACCGGGTCCTCGGGCCCCCAGACGAAGCGCTTCGGCAGGTCATCCTCGACCAGCGCGCCGACCCAGCGCGCCTCGTGGACGCGTCGCTCGGCGATGTAGGCGAGCAGGCGGTCGGCGTTGCGGTTGCCGTGGTCGCGGCTGAAGGCCCGCCAGTGCTCGTGCAGCTCGGCGTCTCCGGGATCGACGGTCATCACCTCCCGCAGCGCATCGCTGAACCGGCGCTCGGACGTCAGGCGCGCGAGCAGGGGGCCGAACGGCCCCGCCATCAGCTTCTGGATCCGGATCGGGCGGTGGAGGTGCGGGAAGATGCCGCCGTTCAGGAACGTCACCTCGGTGAGCGTCGCCGGGAGGGTGCCGTCGCGACGCCGCGCGAGCAGCTCCTGCGCGACCGACACGCCGTAGTCGTGCGCGACGAGCGCGGTCTCGCCGACGCCGTGGGCGCGCCACGCCGCCTCGACGAGGTCGGCCTGCTCGACGAGCCGGTAGTCGTGCCCGCGCGGCTTGGCCGAGGCCCCGAAGCCGAGGAAGTCGAGCGTCACGTCCCGCCGCCCCGGACCGAGCGCCTGGTGCAACGGCACCCAGTCCCACGAGGACGTCGGGAAGCCGTGCAGCCACGTGACGGTCGGGGCGTCCGCCTCCCCGTCGGCGCGCGTGAAGATGCCGTCGTTCAGGCGCCGTCCGCCCGCCCACCACGCGTCGAGAGAGGTCACCTGCGCGAGCGTACCGGCGTGGTGCGGCTCGTTGGGGATCACGCCGGCCCCGCACGGCACTGGAACTCGCTGCCTTCGAGCTCGAGCGGTACGTCGATGGTCTCGGCGTCGCCGGAGAAGTACCGGTCGAACTGCTCGGTCGTCGCGGCGAACACGCGCGGATCCCTGAAGTCGGGGTCGAGCATCGGCACGAGGTCGGGGTAGAAGACGTTGCGCAGGCCGCGATCGGATCCGACGAGCGTGAGGACGCCGAGGGGGCTGCTGTAGGTGGTCCAGGACATGGTCAGGCCGCTTTCTCGAGGGTGGTGGTGAGACGCGGCCGGGGTCGGTTTCGTGAGGTCGACTGCTACTTGGCGTCGTGGAAGATGACGCCCAGCGCCGTGCGGGTACCGGCGGTGACGGTGGAGACACCGTGGCGCAAGCCGACGCGGTGGTAGCCGGTCTTGCCGCGGTTGGGGCGCTCGCGGGTCGGGAAGATCACGAACGCGCCCCGCGCCGGACGTAGGACGTGCGCGCGGCTCTGGGCGCGCGGGCGCTGCTCCATCAGCACGAACTCGCCTCCGTCGTAGTCCCGTTCGGCGTCGGAGAGGACGGTGAGGACCTGGAACGGGAAGGACACGTCGCCGTAGAGGTCCTGATGCAGGGCGTTCCAGTCGCCGGCGTGGTAGCGGAGCATCAGCGGGGTCGGGCGGTCCTGTCCGGCCGCGTGGCAGCGCTCCAGGAGCTTCTCGTGGGTGAGCGGGAACGTCGTGTTCTCGCCCGACAGCAGCGCGGCCCAGCGGTTGGCGATCGGCGCGAGGCGCTCGTAGAACGCAACCCTCGCGGCTTGGATCGGATCGGGAAGGGGGTGGGCGAAGTAGCGGTAGCGGCCGTCGCCGAAGCGGTGGCGGGCCATCTCGATCGTCGACCGGAACCGGTCGCTCTCGAACAGGTCCGCCAGCGCGACGCACTCGTCCTCGGTGAGGATCTCGGGCGTGATGGCGAAGCCGTTTTCATCCAGCTGGCGGGCCAGGTCGTCCCAGTCCAACCGGCCGATGCGGGCGGTGACGGCGTCAGATGTCGAGCCGAAGATGTCGGGCCGATCATCGGCGATGTCCTTCCTCGCCGTTCGCCGGGCGGTGTCCGGCGGCGCGGGAGCGGGGGTCTCGGAGGCGTTCAGCGGCACGGTAGGGGTGAGACGCCGAGAGGCGCGAGAACGTGAGACGTCGATCTGGGTGACTCCTGCGGGTCGTCGTGGTCGTTCGGGCGACCGGGCGCGGTGCGAAGAAGGGGATCGACCGGCTTGGTGCGGACGTCCTCAAACCGCCGGTGCGCGAACGCTGGGGGTAGCGAATACGGTGGTTCGATGAGCATCGATCCGCGTGCAGCATCCGGCTTCTCGTCGGTGGCGGACGCGTACGAGCGTGGCCGCCCTGGGTATCCGACGGCAGCCATCGACAGGATCGTCGACGAGTTCTCGTTGTCGGGAGCGAGTCGGGTGCTGGACCTGGCGGCCGGGACGGGACAGCTGTCGCGTCGGTTTCAGCCCCGCGTGGAGGCGACGATCGCCGTCGAGCCCTCTCGCGAGATGCGGGAGCGGCTGGCCGCCGAGTTGCCGGGCGTGACGGTGCTGCCCGGGGCGGCGGAGGCGATACCGCTGGATGATGCCGCTGTGGATGCGGTCGTCGTCGGCGAAGCGTTCCACTGGTTCGCGACCGAAGCCGCTACGGACGAGATCGCGCGCGTGCTGAAGCCCGCTGGGGGAGTGGCGTTGCTCTGGAACGTCGCGACATGGTCGTCCGAGACGACGCCCTGGCTCGACGACTTCCGCGCGTTCGTGGCCCGCCACAGGCGCGAGGCGGGTGACTACCCGGCCGCCAACGGGACCTGGCGCGAGGGCTTCGACCGCACCGAACGGTTCGGTGGGCTCGTCCACGTCGAGCTCGCGCAGACGCAGACCTTGGAACCGGCCGATTTCGTCGCGCAGGTCGCTTCGTGGAGCTGGATCGCCAATCTCGAGGCCGATCGTCGTCGAGCGGTGCTCGACGACGTGCTGACGCTCGTTGGAGACGCCGGTGCGGTGACGATCCCGTACCGCACCGACCTCTATCTCGCGCAGTGTCGCTAGGCGGGTTTGCGCTTGCAGGGATGGGGGCGGGGCCGGTTTCGCGTGGGGCTACCGATGCGCCAGCGGCGGCGTCACCGTCAGGGCGTGTCCTCGTCGATGACACCGGCGAGGCGCTCGAGGACCTCGAGCGTGTCACGGAGCTTCGTGGCCCCGATCTGGCCGGCGACCCGGTCCGCCCAGGGGTGCTGGGCGATCGAGATCCGCCGGATGGCCCAGGAGCCGTCCTCGGTGCACGCGAGGAGCTTGGCCCGGCGGTGGGCAGGGTTCGGGCGGTACTCGGCCAGGCCGCGTTGCACGAGGAGGTCGGCGACGCGTTGCACGCCTTGGCGCGTCATGCCCATGCGCCGGCCGATCTCGGCGACGGTCCGCGGCTCGTCGAGGACGCCGCCGAGCACCTGCCAGGCGGCGGCGGTGATCTCGCCCTCGGCCGCGAGCTCCTGGGCGGCGTCCATCAGGCGTCGGTTGAGGCGAAACGTGGCCAGGATCAGGTCGGTGAGCGCGGCCCCCGCCGCCGTTTGCGGCTCGGGCTCGGGCCACTGCTCGCGGGGCGGCCTGCTGGCGCCTGCCTCGCGACTCACGCCGTCGCCGACATCAGGGTCGGATACGCGGAGGCAACCTCGCGATCGAAGACCGCTTCGTACGCCTCGGCGACGTCGCCGGAGAGCAGTCCGAGGTGCTCCAGGGTGACCCGCGCGAACTGGACGGGCGAGGACGGCCCTGCGGTCACGACGCCGTCGCCGACCACCGCGCGGGCCTCGACGTACCGCTTGCCGCCGGAGTACCCGGAGGCGGCCAGGTACCCGGGATCGGCACCCGTGTGGTCGCGCTCGTCGAGCAGGCCGGCACGGGCCAGCCCGAAGACGGCCCCGCAGATCGCTGCGACCGGCACGCCGGCGTCGAGGAAGCGACGGGCGGCATCGGTGAAGGCCGTGGCGCCGTCACCCTCCCAGATCTCGCCGCCGGGCAGGATCAGCAGGTCGCTGTCGGCGGGATCGAGCGCGGAGATCAGCGCGTCGGGCAGCATCCGGACGCCGCCCATCGTCGTGATCGGGTCGAGGGTCTCGGCGACCGCGACCACGTCGAACGGCTGCCCGGTGAAGCGTCCGGTGCGGAGCTCGACCAGCAGGTGTCCGGTCTCCCAGTCGGCGAGGGTGTCGAAGAGCGCCAGGTGTGCGGTGGGCGACATGACAGCAGCCTGTCAGATTGACAGCATACTGTCAATCTGGTGCTGGGGCCGCGCTCGGCCGGACGTACGCGCTCCGTCGTGCCCACCGTCACCGCGGCCTGTCGCTTTCGGCGGGTCAGCTTCGGCAAGCCCCCGCCGCGAGCGTACCCTCCTCGTGCATGGTGCGTGCCCGCTGCACGCGAACGCCGCGACGGGCTCGTCCGGGGAACGGCTTGGCCTTCCGCACGTCGAAGGTCAGGAGCTTTCCGGGACGAAGCGCCCGGTAGATGTTCGCGTCGTCGACGGCGCCTACGCCGAACTCACCGCTGTAGCAGGTCCCCCTACGTCCTTCGTTGACGAACACGGGGTACATTCCGCTGATGTAGATCGCCCATCTGCGCCCCAGCCGCCGGTTGGTCTGGAACCTGTAGGTGACGCTCTTGGAGGTCTTGCTGTATTGCGAGTAGACCAGCGCGGGCGTGCCGACGATCCGCAACGGGGCCGGGGCCGCGGACGCGTCCGCGGCCAGGGAACCGAAGAACAGCGCGCTGCAGAGAACACCAGCGGTCAACGTCGTTCGCATCGGGTCCACCGTAGCTCGGGCACGCCCAGGCGATCGCGCCGGCTCCCCGAGAAGCCCGGGACCGATCAGCCTCGGCAGGCCCGAGCGGCGAGCTTGAACGCAGCGTTGGTGCTGCTTGCTCGTTGGACCCGGACGCCGCGGCGGGCTCGCTGTGAAGACGGCTTGCCCTCACGCACGTCGAAGGTCAGGAGCTTTCCGGGTCGAAGCGCGCGATAGATGTTCTCCATGACGTCGGTGCCGACGCCGAACCGCCCCTGGTAGCGCGTTCCCGACTCCGCCTCGTTGATGTCCATCGGGTACATCCCACTGATGTACAGCGCCCTCCGGCGGCCCAGCGGCCGGTTGGTCTGGAACTGATAAATGACCGTCCGGTCCTTCTTGCTGTACTGCGAGTAGACCAGCGCGGGCGTCCCGATGATCCGCAACGGCTTGGGCGCCGCCGATGCGTAGGACGCCGTCCCGCCAAACAGCAGCGCGCTGCAGAGAACACCAGCGGTAGGCGTCGTACCCATCGGATCCCTGACCGTAGCTCAGACCAGCGGGCTTCGCACCGCGTCCGGGCCGGACATATCGCAGGAGGACTACTTGCGTTAACCGGACAGGCGCCGGCGGGCCGACCGCCGGTGCGCCGGGTCGTCATGGGTCGGGTCAGACGCTCCACCTCGGCCCCTACGACGACGAGGGTCCGGTGCTCGCCGCGGTGCACCACGACTTCGTTCCGTCCCAGGCACTCGAGATGGCCGGCAAGCACCACGAGATCTACCTCGGCGACCCGCGCCGGACCGCGCCCGAGAAGCTGAGGACGATCCTCCGCCAGCCGGTCTCGCGCACGCAGACCTGACCCGGTTCGACCGCCCGCCGACGTACCAGCCGGCGCCGGGGCGAGGTGCGGGTCAACCGGCTCAGGATCTCCGGCGGCGAGCGCCAAGAACCAGCTTCGGCCGACGCTCGGAAGTCGACGGGAGGAAGCGAGCAAATCGCCCGTAACCGCGGTGGTGAGGTCAAGGACCCAATCGGTGTTGTCGGAAGGTCTGCCGATGAGCCTGTTCTGGAGCATCTCCTCGACGACCTCCGAGGAGTGGACGGAACCGATGAAGAGGGGCCGAACGCTGCGCCCGGCCGCCCTCCGCCAGCGACGGACCACCGAAGACGAGCGTCACCGATCGCACGGTGACGCTCGCGGCCCGGCGGTCAGCGGCAGGCGCTCTTGGCCCGGGCGACGACGTCCTTCTGCCCGGATGCCCGCTGGACGCGGACGCCGCGTCGGGCTTCCCGGAAGGGCTCGAACTCCTGCGCGGCGAGCGTCATCCGCTTACCGGGACGCATGGCCCGGTAGATGTTCATCCCCTGGCCGGCGCCGACCGCGAACTGACCGGAGTAGCAGGTGCCCGTACTTCCGCGGCTGACGAACGCCGGGAACATGCCGCTGAGGCGGACCTCCCAGTTGGACCCCAACCGCCGGTTCGTCCGGAACTGGAACGTGACCGCCTTGGTCCTGCTCTTCCCGTCGTGTGCCTCGTAGTAGGCGACAACCGGGGTTCCGACGATCTGCAGCGGCTTCGATGGCTTCGACGATGCCGTGGCCGACGGCGTCAGAGCCACGGCACCCAAGACCGACGCCGTGCACGCCAGCCCGGTTGTCAACCACATACGCATCAGATCAACCGTAGCTCAGGCCGGCGGGCTTGGCGCCGGTGCCGGGCCAGTCGGCGACATCCTTGGGAAACAGGTAGCGCGGCACGAAGACCCAGTGGATCTGCGCTCCGGTGAACCCCGGGACAGCGACCATCACCCATCGACGACCGCGGACCACGTAGCGCCATCCGACCCGCTCTCCGAGGTAGTTCGAGACGCCTTCGTTGTCCTTCAGTCGCTGCACGATAGCCGGGTGCACTCGATCTTCCGGTCGGCACTGAAGCCGTGCAGAGTGCGGCGCCTTGGGGTTGGTGAAGACATTCGCGCAGAACGCCAGCGGCTGATCTGCCATCTGCGCCTTCAGTGCCGCATCGGTCGGCATCTTCAGGCGAATCGACGACGGGTTGCAGTACTGGTGGCCGTGGTATTGGCCCCAGTAGACCTTGCGCATCAGGCGAGCTGGCTCGTCGTGGTCGTCGCCGTCCCAGAAGCAGTTGACCCACACCGGCGGCTCGCCCTTCGGCACCGACCGCAGCTCTCCGTCCTCGGCTCCAGCGGTCGGACGTGCCCGACGCTGAATGTAGTTTCCGTATCGGTTGATCTGCGTCTCCGGCTTGCTGGAGCACGGCGCACTGGAGTTCGCGACGCCCGCGCCGGCCAGATTGCCGCGTGCGAGCCACACGCACGCATCCGACGTGCCGTTGTGACCGAAGTAGTTCTTCGGGGTGCTGCCAGCCGGCACGTCCAGGTAGGTACGCCAGAACCGCGCCCGCTTGTCGAGCGTCGACGCAGCTGCGGTCCCGTTGTGCACGCGATCGAGCTGGGGACGCCACTGCATCCGCATGTTGCCGGTCGTGAACGACTGCGGGAAGTACCTGGTGGTCGTCCAGCACGGATCGTGCTCGCAGGACACGCTGTCCGACGTCACCCAGTAGCGCAGCGCCGGATTGGTGGCCCGGCCGGCCGCGCCGTCGTCGAAGATATCGTCGCGCTCCAGATCGATATCTGGGTCGTCCTCGCTGTCGAACGCCGGGGCGTCGTTCAGCACCTCGCACTCCAGCGCCGGCCCCGGAGCGTTGCGCTCGTCGCAGGTATCGGTCTCGTCCGGATCGAACGTCACCGTGCCGCTCGTCACCGGCCCGACGTTGCCCACCGCATCTGCGGTTCGCAATTCCACCTCGACGGTCGCCGGCGTGCCCGCCGGCAGGCCGTGGGTCAGCTCGTTGGTCTCCGTCCAGTCGCTCCACGCACCACCCGGCGCACGGGTCCGGATCAACGTCGTCGTCTCACCCGACGGATCGGAGCCGTCCGCCAACGGGGGGTCGACCCCCGGCTCCCACGTGATCTCCGCTTCACCGTTGGCGAATCGTCCACCTACGACCGACGAAAGCCCCGGCGACGTCGGCGGCGTCTTGTCGACGTTCACGGTCCACGAATCGGACCGGCTGACGTTGCCGACGAGGTCGGTGGTCACGATGCGCAACTGGTGTGCGCCTTCGGCCAACGGGCCGGTATCGACGTCTAGCGTCTCGCTGGCCGTGACCGGGCACGCAAGCGCGGTGCAGGACACGTTGGTGGTCGCGACGATGCCGTGGCCGACGTCCTCGAGCTGCAGGCTCCTGATGCCCGACAGGCGGGTCCCGTTGGCCATGTCGGGGTCGACGGCCGACGCGGTCAGGGTCTTGGTGCCCTGCCCGTTGATGTATCCGTCGTGCGCGTCGAACAGCTCACCCGAAGCAGCGACCTCTACCGGCGCGGTCTTGTCGACGGTGACCTCCCACGCCGCGCTGTTGCCGCGGTTCTGCTCGTCGTCGCGCGCGGCACCCCGGATCGTCGTCGGACCCTCGGGTAGCGGCGAGAAGTCGATGTCCAGGGGGACGTCGTGGGTCTGCGGGCAGACGAGGTCGAACGGGGTGGTCGTGCACGGCACGTCCTTGCCAGCCAGCTCGTGTTCGGGGACGAGCGTCAGCCAGAGACGCCGCAGACCGGCGCCGTCGGGCTGGGTGGCCGCGACCGTGACGGGATAGGTGCGGTTCGGGCCGACGTAGCCACCCGCCAGATCACGCAGCTCCGCGGACGCGGTCACCGACGGCATCTCGTCCGGGTTGTACTGCCGGGTCACGCGCCAGTCGTCGTCGTAGGCGTAGGTGCGCCGCACGCCGTCAGGCGCGATCGCATCGGACTTGTACGTCCGGCGGGTGTAGACGAAGCTCGTCGTCTGCGGGAAGCCGCCGGGAAGCGTGGTGCTGATCGAGCGGACGCGGCCGGAGGCGGCGACGTCGAGCTCGACGGTCGTGCCGCCGGGTTCGGTGATCTTGTCCAGCAGGCCGTCGCTGTCGTAGTGGTAGCTGGTGATCTGGCCGCTGGGGCTCTCGTAGGCGGTCAGTCGGCCTGCGGCGTAGCGGTAGTAGTGGTGGCCGGAGGACGGGTCGTCCATCTCGCGGACGAGGCTGTCGCCGGTGTAGGAGACGTTCACCCGGCGGCCGGAGCTGGTGCCGTAGCTGGAGAGGACGGTGCGGCCGGCGGCGCTGGTGCCCTGGACCGTGAAGTCGCGCGCAACTGCGTCCTTGGTCCAGGTCAGCGTGCCGGAGTTGTCGAATCCGAACTCGTCGCCTTGCGAGGTACGCACCAGCGTCCACCCGTTGGGCGTCTTGGTCAGCGATCCGTCGAACCCGTCGGGCGGGTCGTAGCTGCCGTTGGCCTGGCGGGCGAACCTGATCCGGTAGCCCGACGGTCCGGTGACGGTCACGTCCTGGTTGCTCTCGACCGTCAGGCCCGTCGCGGGGCCGACGTCGTAGGCCCAGCGGGGACTGAGGATCGAGAACGTGTCCGGGGCGAGGCTGTTGTAGGCCCGGTCGACCACGACGTGGTAGTTCAGAAGCGAATCGGCGAGGTCGCGGGTGCGAACCAGGGCGTTGCCGGACGCGACGTTGATCTGGGTCCCGCCGATCGTCGCGGATGGTCGGAAGGTGAAGAACCCGGAATCGCCGGTACCGGGGTTGTTCGCCGCCGACGCCACTCCGCCACCGAAGGCCAGGAGGCCTGCCGCGGCGAGTGCGAGGGCGGATGTGGCCCGTTGGGGAACGGACATGGGACGAGGTCGGCGGCCGCACACGCGTGGCCGACCGGGAGACGCATTCATGTCCGGCACGGTACGTGGTAGACGTGGACGTATAGCGCGGGCTGGGCTGAAATGGACGAACGCCCCAGGGTCGGGCGCGCTTCTTTAGGCGAGCGTGGCGCCGGGCCGCTCGCGTATACCTGCGTCGCGCCTACCTTCTAGCCGGCGCTCCCGCCCCCTCAGCCCTTCAGGAGCCGCTTCTGGGCCGCCAGCAGCACCCGGCCGTAGCGCGATGGGATCGCCCGGACGACGGCGTCCATCGCCTTCGCGTCGTTGCCGACGAGGACCCGGACCCGGTTCGCCTCGACGCCGCGGATGATGATCCGGGCCGCCTCGGCGGGGTCCATCTTCAGGAGCTTCTCGCGGTAGAGCCGGTCGCGGGCCTCGTCGGCGGCGGTGACCTCGGCGCCGCTGTCGCGGGCGTGCTGGAGCGCGGCGGAGCTGATGTTGGTCTTGATCCCGCCCGGGTGCACCGACGTGACGCCGACCGGGTGGCCGCCCTGCTGCATCTCCATCCGCAGGCACTCGGTGAACCCGCGGACCGCGTACTTCGACGCGCAGTAGTGGCTCATCTCGGGCTGGGCCATGATCCCGTTGAGCGACGAGAGGTTGACGACGTGGCCGTCGCCGGAGGCGATCAGGTGCGGCAGGAACGCCTGGGTCCCGTGGATCACGCCGGCCAGGTTGATGCTGAGGACCCGCTCGTAGTCGGACCACTCCGACTCGAGCACCGAGCGGGAGAACGCGACGCCGGCGTTGTTGTAGATCTGGTGGACGCGGCCGAAGTGCTGGGCGACCTCCGCCGCCCAGGCGAAGAAGGCCTCGCGGTCGGCGACGTCGAGGGTCGAGACCAGGACCTCGGGAGCGCCCGCCTTCCGGGCCGCGGTCGCGGTCTCCTCGAGCCCCGCCGCGTTGACGTCGGAGATCGCCAGCCGCGCGCCGCGCGTGGCCAGCTCGACCGCGAGCGCGCGGCCGATGCCGGAGCCCGCGCCGGTGACCGCGCAGACCTTGCCGTCGACCTTGCTCACGCGGCGACCTCCTGGCCGGTGCGCACGGTGGTGGCGCCGGTCGCGCCCGCAGCCGCACGCGAGAACCGCAGGAAGCCGTCGTCGACCGTGTCCGCCTTGCGCAGGTGCTTCTCGTCCTCGCGGTAGCTCATCGCCAGCTGCCACGGGGCAGACTGGCCCTGCTTGGGCATCTGGTCCAGCGACCGCAGCACGTACCCGGCCTTGAAGTCCAGCAACGGCCGGGTCTCCATCGCCGGGTCGTCGTTGACCGGGACGGCGGTGTCGAACCCGTGCTCGTCCATGTGCGCCAGAACCCGGTTTAGGTACCGGCAGACGAGGTCGATCTTGAGCGTCCACGACGAGTTCGTGTAGCCGATCGCGAACGAGAAGTTCGGCACGCCCGAGCCCATGAAGCCCTTGTAGGCGAGCGTCTGCGGCACGTCGACGGGCACGCCGTCGACGTCGAGCGTCATGTCGCCGAACAGCAGCAGGTTGAGGCCGGTCGCGGTCACGATCACGTCTGCCGGAATCTCTTTGCCCGACGTCGTCAGGATCCCGTTCTCGGTGAAGCGCTCGATCCCGTCGGTGACGATCTCGGCGGTGCGCTGGCGGAACGCCCGGAAGAGGTCGCCCTTGGGGACGGCGCAGAGCCGCTGATCCCACGGCTCGTACTTCGGGTTGAAGTGGACGTCGACGTCGACGTGATCGGGCAGGTGCTTGGCGTTGACGCCGCGGATCAACTTCCGGGCCAGCCCGGGGAAGCGCTGGCAGAACGCGTAGAGCAACCGCTGCTGCTGGATGTTCTTCCGGCGCGTGAGCCGGTGCCCGCGCTGGTCGCCGAACCACTTGCGGAGCCGGTCGCCGATCGGGTCCGTCTCCGGCAGCGGCAGCACGTAGGAGGGCGAGCGCTGCAGCATCGTCACCTGGGCGCCCTGCTCAGCGAGCGCGGGGATGAGGGTGACGGCGGTCGCGCCGGAGCCGATCACGACGATCCGCTTGCCGGCCGGCGCGAAGTCCTCGGGCCAGAACTGCGGGTGGACGATCTGCCCGGCGAACTCCTCGGAGCCGGGGAACGTCGGCGAGAAGCCTTCGTCGTAGCGGTAGTAGCCCGAGGCGCAGAAGAACCACGAGCAGGTCAGCTCGCGCTCCTCGCCGGCGTGCCGGACGCGGACCGTCCAGCGGGCGTCGGCGGTCGAGAACGAGGCGCCGAGGACCCGGTGGTCGTAGCGGATGTGCCGATCGACGCCGGTCTCGGAGGCGGCTTCGCGGAGGTAGGCGAGGATGTCCGCGCCGTCGGCGATCGCCTTCGCGCCCGTCCACGGCTTGAAGTCGTAGGCGAAGGTCGAGAGGTCGGAGTCCGAGCGGATCCCCGGGTAGCGGAAGAGGTCCCAGGTGCCGCCGCTGGCCTCGCGACCCTCCAGGATCGCGAACGAGCGCCCGGGGTGACCCGCCTGGAGGTGCCGGGCGGCACCGATGCCGGAGAGGCCCGCGCCGACGATCAGGACGTCGACGTGCTCGGTGGCGGTCTCGTGATCTGCGGGGCTGGCGGTCGCGGCAAGCATGGGCGTGGTTGCAGCATGACCGGGTCGGACTCCGATTGCCCGAGGCAGATGCCCAACGTTCGTCGCCCCGAGGTGCACGATGCCCAACCGCCGGTAGGATCGGCGCGTGCCGCCGCGTTCGTCCTGGCCCCCGCCCAGCCCGCGGGCGGCCGCGCTGATCCGCCAGGCGTGCCAGGAGCTGCTGGCGGCGCCGGAGGCCGTCGTCGGGGAGGTCGACGCGGTCACCCTCGAGCACACCGACGCGGCCGTCACCGCCGACCCGTCGTTCGTCGAGGCGATCCGGCGCGCCAATCGCGCGAACCTCCTCCACTGGGCCGAGGCCAACGTCCGCGACCCGGGGGCGCCGGTCGCGCCCAACCTCGGGCCCGAGGTCGTCAACGTCGCCCGTGACCTCGTCCGCCGGGGGCTCGACGCGAACACGGTCGACGCGTACCGGACGGGGCAGAACACGGCCTGGCGGCTGTGGATGACGCTGGTCTTCACGCTGACCTCCGACCCCGAGGAGCTGAGCGAGCTGCTCGACGTCACGGCGCGGTCGATCTTCGCGTTCGTCGACGAGACGATCGCCGGCATCAACAGCCAGATCAGCCGCGAGCGCGACCGCCTCACCCGCGGCACCCACGCCGAGCGGCTCGAGGTCGTGACGCTGCTGCTCGAGGGCGCGCCGATCGGCCAGGAGCGGGCCTCGAGCCGGCTCGGGTACGCGCTGGACCGCCCGCACACCGCCGCGGTCGTCTTCAGCGACAGCGCCCAGCCGGACCAGGCGGTCCTCGCCCGCGGCGCCGAGCTGCTCGCGCGGGCCGCCGGCGTGCGGGCGCCGTTCACGGTCACCGCGAGCGTCTCGTCGCTGTGGGTCTGGGTGCCCGGCGCCGCGGGCCCGGACGTGCAGGCGCTCCGCCAGGGGCTCGACGAGCTCCCCGACACGCGGATCGCCGTCGGCACGACCGAGGTCGGGATGGCGGGCTTCCGGCTCAGCCACCTCGATGCACTCACCACCCAGCGGCTCCTGCACCGCACCCCCGACCGCGTGCGCCTGGCGACCTACGACGAGGTCCAGGTCGTCGACCTGGCGAGCCGGGACGAGGAGCGCGCCCGCGAGTTCGCCGATCGCACGCTCGGGGCGCTCGCCGACGCGCCCGCCGACCTGCGCGAGACCGTTCGCACCTATGTCCGCGAGGGCTTCAGCGCCAGCCGTACGGCGGAGCAGCTCTTCACCCACCGCAACACGATCCTCAACCGCCTGGGGCGCGCCGAGGAGCTGATGCCCGCCCCGTTGCACGGGCGCACGGTCCAGGTCGCCGTCGCGCTCGAGATCGTGCGCTGGCTCGGGACGCGCTGACGCCGGAATCGCCGATCGGGCCGCCCGGCTGGATGACATCTCATCCCCCCCGGGTGATGCCGCGACGGCGATCGGGCGATGGAATGCAACGCATGACTCGCCGCACCACCTCCCGAGAGGTAGCTCCGCCCCCCAGGCGGGTGTCGTACCTCGCGCTGCTCGTCGCGGGCCTGCTGCTGCTCTCCGCTACCGCGGTCGGATGCGGTGAGTCGGACGCGGACAAGGCGCAGACGCAGGTCTGCGACGCCATCGCCGACCTGAAGAAGCAGGTCGACGACCTGACCGGGCTCACGTCTACGACGGTGACGGTCGACGGCGTGAAGTCCGACCTGAACGCCATCAAGGACGATCTCAACCAGATCAAGGACGCCCAGGGCAACCTCAGCGGCGACCGCAAGCAGGAGGTCGAGTCGGCCAACCAGCAGTTCGCTTCAGAAGTCCAAGCGGTCGCGGCCGGCCTCGGTTCGGATCTGTCGCTTGCTGACGCGAAGTCCAAGCTGGAGGCCGCCATCCGACAGTTGGCGAGCTCCTACGAACAGACCTTCGCGCAGATCGACTGCGAGACCTAGGCCGGGGGACCAGCGCATGGCCGCAGGCAAGAAGCACGCCATCGTGGAGCATCCCGCCTTGGCAGAGCGCGTGGCGCTCGGGCACGCCGCTCGCGAACAGACGCCGCGGGGTGCCCACGGCAGCTGGAGCCCCCCGGTCGATCGGCCGAGCCCGATCGACCTGTTGGAGCGACAGGCCGCCTCACGCGTGCCGGAGCTCGTTCCGATCCGCTACGGCCGGATGCTCGTCTCGGCCTTCACGTTCTACCGCGGAGCCGCCTATCTGATGGCGTCGGACCTGGCCGGCGTGCCGCGAACCACCCTGCACACCCAGCTCTGCGGCGATGCCCATCTCTCGAACTTCGGCGCCTACGCTGCCCCGGATCGGACCCTCGTCTTCGACATCAACGACTTCGACGAGACCTTGCCGGGGCCGTTCGAGTGGGACGTCAAGCGCCTGGTCACCAGCTTCGCCGTGGCAGGACGGGACCGGGGCCTCTCCCTCTCCCAGCGCGCGGTGATCAACGTGACCGCGGCGCGTGCCTACCGCGAGGCGATGCACCGCTACGCGACGATGGGCGATCTCGACCTCTGGTACCACCGCACATCGGTCGACCAACTGGTCGAGCAGTTCGCGGCAGCGGCGTCGCCGAAGCAGATGCGGCGCCTCGAGAAGAACCTCGCGCAGGCGCGCTCGAAGGACCGCATTCGTGCCTTCGGCAAGCTGACCGAGGTCGTCGACGGAGAGCCACGGATCCGCAGCCATCCGCCGGTCGTCGTGGCGACCCGCGATCTGTTCAAGCCCGAGCAGCATGCTGCGCTCGACGAGGCGATCCACGCGATGCTGCAGGAATATCGCGGCACCCTTGCGGATGACCGGCGACGGCTGCTCGAGCGCTACCGCTACGTCGACTCCGCCCGCAAGGTCGTCGGCGTCGGCAGCGTCGGCACGCGCGCCTGGATCGCGCTGCTGATCGGTCGTCGTGGCCCCGACGACCCGCTCTTCCTCCAGCTCAAGGAGGCAGAGGCCTCGGTTCTCGAGCCGTTCCTCGAGCCGAGCGAGTTCGCCAACCACGGACAGCGGGTCGTCGAGGGGCAGCGTCTGACGCAGGCCGCCAACGACATCCTGCTCGGCTGGCTGCGTACCTCCGGCCCGGACGGGCAGGACCGCCACTACTACGTGCGCCAGCTGTGGGATGAGAAGGGATCGGCGCTCGTCGAGCTGATGAACGCGACGGCACTCGGAGAGTACGCCCGGGTCTGCGGCCAGGCGCTCGCCCGTGCGCACGCGAGAGCGGGGGACCCGGTTCCGATCGCCAGCTACCTGGGTCGCGGAGATCGCTTCGACCGCGCACTGGCCGAGTTCGCCGAGGCCTATGCCGACCAGAACGAGAGGGACTACTCGGCCGTGCGCGAGGCGGTCGACGCCGGAGCGATCACCGCCGAGACCGGCGTATGAGTCCTCGGGATCAGCCCCTCTGCGTGAGATCTAACCCCGCAAGGGTGATGCGCGAACCGCGAGCGGACGGTGGAATGACGTTCATGAACCGCCAAGGCCATCAGTCGATAGGAGCTGGTTGAGATGGAGGTACGAGGAGCAGGCCGCGTGGCGTTCGCGGCGATCTTGCTGATGATCGCGGGGGTGCTGAACGTGATCTACGGGATCGCCGCGATCTCAGACGCACATTTCTTCACCGACGCTGGCAGCCACTTCGTCTTCTCCGACCTCAACACCTGGGGTTGGATCATCACGATCCTCGGCGTCATCGAGCTGACCGGTGGCCTCTCGCTGTTGAGCGGCAACGCCTACGGCCGCGTCATCGGCATCGTCGCCGCTTCCTTGGGGGCGATCGGCGCGATCCTCTCTGTCGCCGGCGCCTACCCGTTCTGGTCGCTTGCGGTCTTCGCCCTCTGCGTGATCGTCCTACACGGCCTGATCGTCTACGGCGAGCCGGTCGAGCGCGCCTGACGGGGCGCGCCGAGTCAACCATCCAAGAGGAGAACCGATGCTTCCGCTTGCCGCCGAGTACCCGCTGCTGAACATCATCTGGACGATGCTCGTCTTCTTTGGCTTCGTCCTGTGGATGTTGCTGATGATCCGTGCCTTCGTCGATCTCTTCGGCCGCGACGATGTCTCCGGCTGGGGCAAGGCCGGCTGGTCGCTGTTGATGCTGTTCCTGCCGTTGCTCGGGGTCTTCATCTACCTGGTCTCGCAGGGGCGGGGCATGGCCGAACGCCAGGCCGCAGCTGCCAAACGCGCAGAAGCCGACTTCAAGGACTACGTCAGCAGCGTCGCCGGTGAGGGTGCCGCCTCGGAGATCGCCAAGGCCAAGGAACTGCTCGACAGCGGCGCGATCGACGCCGCCGAGTACGACCGCCTCAAGGCGCGGGCGCTGGGGTGAACGGGCCGGCGCGTTGCCGTCGTCCCGACGCGAAGAGGATCGTTCCTCGGCAGCTTCAGGCTGCTGCCCCGCACCCGCCGTCACCCCGCCGCTTGTAGGTCTCCGGGCCCCGGTGTACATTCGCGCCGTGCCGACTTGGCCCCAGCGACCGGCCTCCGCGTTGGTCGCTCCGGTCACGTCCTTCGGCCGCCTCGACCGCGGGGCCGTGCTCGACGCCGACCTCTACGAGGTCGCGACGGCTGTCCCGCGCAGCCACGCGCCGGATCACCGCGATCCGTCGTCCGCCACCGTTCCCGTCCGCACCAGGCCACGCGTCCGCGACAGGCTCGTGGACGACCAGGAGAGACCACGATGAGCCCCAGCGTTCCCCCGTCCGATCCCGGCAACGCGTCGCCTGACCCGCGGTCCGGCTCTGGCACCCCGCCCTCCGGACCGCCGCGGCCGACGCCTCCCGGTGGCGGTGCCTCCGGCCCGCGGACGCCGCGACCCCCGGCGGGCGCGCCCGAGCCCGCCACGGAGCAGTACACGGCGGTCTCCGGCGCCGCGCCCGGTGGCCAAGGCGGCCAGCCGGGTCAGCCCGGCCCAGGCGGCCCGCCGTCGGGACAGCCGGGCCAGGGCGGACAGCCGCCGTACTCCGGTCAGCCGGGGCAGCCCGGCCAGGGTGGCCCGCCCTACGGTCCCGCCAACCCGGAGCTGGCTGCGCTCGAGGCCGAGAGCAAGCGGCGGTTCACCTGGCTGGCGGTCGCGGCCGGGCTCGGGCTGCTGATCGCGATCGTCGCCCTGGTCCTGGCCATCAGCGCCGGCAACCAGAGCACCGACGACGACAAGATCGCCGAGGCCGTCAGGCGCGAGTCGAGCAACACGGCCGAGCAGATCGAGAAGCAGATCCGGGACGAGACGGAGCAGGCCAACCAGGTCCTGGACGACCTGCGCTCCAGCACCAAGGCGGCCAAGGAGACCAGCGCCAACGCCAGTGAGGAGGCGAAGGCGAACAAGAGCGCGATCAGCGAGAACGCCAGCGACATCGCCAAGCTCCAGGCCTCGCTCGACAGCCTAGAGAGCAAGGTCGACGGGCTGCCGGACGGCGTCTCCGGCCTCGAGGCCCTCTCGACCTCGGTCGATGACCTCGGCAACCAGGTCGATCAGCTCGCGCAGGACGTCAAGACGCTCGAGGACGCCTCGGCGACGAGCGGGGGCGACGGCACCCCCTGATCCTCAGGCCGCCGCCGCGACCTCGTCCAGCAGCTTGCGGATCCGCTTGCTTGAGATCGGCTTGCCGCTGCCCGCGGGGCCGGTCGTCTTCTTGGCGCCGAGACCCTGGGCGAACTGGGCGACGCGCAGCTCCTCGATCATCCAGGGGACCTCGCGCAGGGCGTCGGGACGGGGGCGGCCCTTCGGCCACGCCTCCGCCCGCCGCTGGTACTGCCGCTCCAGCTCGTGGATCGCGTTGGTCCGGTCGGCGTCGGCGGCCTGGGCGTCGGGCAGCCGGTCGAGGCGGTGGGCGGCGGCCCGCAGGTAGCGGACGATGTCGGGCAGGCGACGGGCGCCGGCCGCGGTCACGAAGCCGGGGAAGACCAGCCGCCGCAGCTGCGCGGTCACGTCGCGCTGGGCGATGTCGAAGGCCGAACCGGGCTTGGTCGGGCGGGCCGCCATCGCCTCCAGCCGCGAGCGGACCTCGCGCTCGGCCTCGAGGATCAGCACGACCTGGCCGAGGACCTTGACCGTCGCCGTCGCCAGGTGCCCGGCGACGTGGTCGCGCAGGCGCTTGAAGCCGGCCTCGTCCCAGGCCGGTCCGCCGGCCGAGGCGGTCAGCCCGTCGACGGTCGCCCGGATCGCGTCGTCGATCACCGCGTCGAGGTTGCCGTGGGGCGCGGTCGCGAGGGTCAGCTGCGCGGCCATGTCGAGCTGGCCGCGCACGTACCGCCCCGGAGACGGGATCGTGAGCAGCAGCAGCTTGCGGGTGCCGGCCCGCATTGCCTCGGCCTGCAGCTCGGCGCTGTCGAAGCCGCGGACGCCGACCGTCTTGCCCTCGTCGACCAGCGCGGGGTAGACCCGCACGCCGGAGCCGCCGTCGGTCGTGCCGCCGAGGCCGACCGAGCGCGGCAGGGTCCCGAGCGTCCAGGCGCTCAGCCCGTGCCGCTCGAGGTCGGGAACGGCCGCGGTCAGCGCCTCGCGGAGCTTCGGCCGCAGCTGCTCGCGGAGCGCGTCGAGGTCGTGGCCGCCGGCCAGCTCGTTGCCGTTCTCGTCCTCGATCCGAAAGGTCATCCGGAGGTGCCCGGGCAGCTGGTCGAGCCGCAGCATCGCGGGGGAGACCTGGACGCCCGGCAGCTCGTTCAGCTCCCGCGCCAACGCGACCGGTAGCGGCGCCGAGCGCGGGGTCATCCGGGTCAGCAGCCGCTCGACGGTGTCGGGGACCGGCACCAGCTCGCGGCGGATCTCCTTCGGCAGCCCGCGGACGAGCGCGGTCACCAGCTCGCGGCGGAGCCCGGGGACCAGCCACTCGAAGCCGACCGACTTGACCTGCGGCAGGATCGTCAGCGGGACGTGGACCGTCACCCCGTCGTGGTCGGTGCCCGGCTCGAAGCGGTAGCTGAGCTTGAGGACGACGTCGCCCTGCTTCCACGCCTCCGGACGCTCGCGGACGTCGACCGCGTCGACCGCGCGCTCGCTGATCAGCAGCTCGCGGGGGAAGGTCAGCAGGTCCGGGGTCTTCTCCCGCTGGCGCTTCCACCAGCGGTCGAAGTGCGCGCCGGAGACGACCTCGGCGGGGATCCGCTCCTCGTAGAAGGCGAAGATCTCGTCGTCCTCGACGAGGATGTCGCGGCGGCGGGCGCGCTCCTCCATCGCCTCGACCTCCTCGACCAGCGCCCTGTTGTCCTCCAGGAACCGGTGGCGGCCGTCCCAGTCGCCCTCGACCAGCGCGTGCTGGATGAACAGCTCGCGGGAGACGATCGGGTCGAGCCGGCCGTAGGCGACGGTGCGGCCGGCGACGATCGGCAGGCCGTAGAGCAGCGCCCGCTCGTCGGCGACGGCGGACGCCCGCTTCTTGCTCCAGCGCGGCTCGGCGTAGGTCCGCTTGAGCAGGTGCTCGGCCAGCGGCTCGACCCACTCCGGGTTGATCCGCGCGGCCGTCCGGCCCCACAGGCGCGAGGTCTCGACGAGCTCGGCGACCATCACCCAGGTCGGCGGGTTCTTGGCCAGGGTCGAGCCCGGGAAGATCTGGAAGCGACCGCCGCGGGCGCCGAGGAACTCCGGCCGACCGGCCCGCTGGGGGCGGCCCTTGGCGCGGATCCGACCCTGCTGGTCCTTCTTCTGGGTCTCGTCCTTCAGCCCCAGGTGCGAGAGCAGCCCGGAGAGCAGCGCGATGTGGATCTGCTGCTCGGCGCGGGGGGTGTCGGACGAGCGGCCGGCGAGCGGTGCGACCGGGGCGCTCGCCGTCTCGGACGAGGCGCGGGCGGGCTGAGCCGCGGCGGCTGCGGGCTTCTTGCCGCCGCGACGACGCCGCTTCGAGGGCGCGCCGACGTGCGGGACCGCGGCCGCTGCGGGCTTGGCCCCGGCGGCGGCCTGCTCGGCGTCCGCGGCCTCGGCGGCGACAGCGGCGGCCGCAGCGGAAGTGGCGGTGCGACCGGAGCCCGAACCGGGGCCGGTGTCGGGGCCGGAGCCGGTAGCCGCGTCGGGGCCGGAAGCAGACCCGGGCCGTCCGGCGGCGCCGTCACCGATCGCGGGTCCGATCCCCCGTAGGCCGCCGTCGCGCGGCACCGTGATCCCGACCTGCTTGGCCGCCTGGCGCAGCTGGGCGACGAGGTCCTGCCACTCGCGGATCCGCAGGTAGTGGAGGAACTCGTTGTGGCAGCGCTTGCGGAACTGGCTGCCGGACAGCTCGCGCTGCTGCTGGCGGAGGTAGTCCCAGAGGTTCAGGTAGCCGAGGAAGTCCGACTGCTCGTGCTTGAAGCGGGCGTGCGACTGCTCGGCCGCCTGCTGCTTGTCGGTCGGCCGCTCGCGCGGGTCCTGGATCGAGAGCGCCGCCGCGATCACGACGACCTCCTCGGTCACGCCGAGCCGATCGGCCTCCAGCACCATCCGGCCCATCCGCGGGTCGACCGGCAGCTGCGCGAGCTTGCGGCCGATCGGGGTCAGCTGGGTCGTCGCCTCGCCGGCCGGGGCCTTGGCCGCGCGGCGCTCGACGGTCGGATCGTCATCGTCGCCCGCACCGGCACCCGCCGCCGGTCGTCCGTCGGAGCCCTCGGCCAGCGCGCCGAGCTCGTGCAGCAGCATCAGGCCGTCGCGGATCTGGGCGCGGTCCGGCGGCTCGAGGAACGGGAAGTCGCGGATCTCGCCGAGGCCGAGCGAGGCCATCTGGAGGATCACCGAGGCGAGGTTCGTCCGCAGGATCTCCGGGTCGGTGTACTCGGGCCGCTCCTCGAAGTCCTCCTCGGTGTAGAGGCGGATGCAGATGCCGTCGGAGGTCCGCCCGCAGCGGCCCTTGCGCTGGTTGGCCGACGCCTGCGAGACCCGCTCGATCGGCAGCCGCTGGACCTTCAGCCGCGAGCTGTAGCGGCTGATCCGGGCGCTGCCCGGGTCGATCACGTACTTGATCCCGGGGACGGTCAGCGACGTCTCGGCGACGTTGGTCGCGAGCACGACGCGGCGGAGGCTGCTCGACCCGCGCCGGAAGACCCGCTGCTGCTCGGTGGTCGCCAGGCGCGCGTAGAGCGGCAGGATCTCGACGCCTTGGGTCCGGCGTCCGCCCCCGGAGCCGAAGCGGCCGTTGAGGGCCTCGGCGGTGTCGCGGATCTCGCGCTCGCCGCTGAGGAAGACGAGCACGTCGCCGGGGCCGCTGCCCTGCGATTCGCGCATCAGCTCCTCGACGGCGTCGCCGATCGCGTCGACCTGGTCACGGTCGGGATCGGGGTTCGGGTCGTCCGGATCCTGGACCGGGCGGTACCGCACCTCGACCGGGAACGTGCGCCCGGAGACCTCGATGATCGGGGCGTCGTCGAAGTGCTCGCTGAAGCGCTCGGGATCGATCGTCGCCGAGGTGATGATCACCTTCAGGTCCGGCCGCTGGGGCAGGATCTGCTTGATGCAGCCGAGCAGGAAGTCGATGTTCAGCGACCGCTCGTGCGCCTCGTCGATGATGATCGTGTCGTAGCGGCGGAGCAGCCGGTCGCGTTGGATCTCGGCCAGCAGCAGGCCGTCGGTCAGCAACCGCACCAGCGTGTCGTCGCTGGAGTGGTCGTTGAACCGGACGCTGTAGCCGACGGCGTCGCCGAGCGGGACGTTCAGCTCCTCCGCGATCCGCTCCGCGACGGTGCGGGCGGCGATCCGGCGCGGCTGGGTGTGGGCGATCTGGCCGCGGATCCCGCGTCCGAGCTCGAGGCAGATCTTCGGCAGCTGGGTGGTCTTGCCGGATCCGGTCTCGCCGGCGACGACGACGACCTGGTGGTCGCGGATCGCGGCGAGCAGGTCGTCCTTGCGCTGGGAGACCGGCAGCTGCTCGGGGTAGTTGACGGCGGGGACGAGACCCCGGCGGCGGGTCAGCTTCTCCTCGGCGGCGGTCAGCTCGGTCAGCAGCCGCTGGAGGTCGCGGGCGCGGATCTCCGGGTCGTCCTGGTGGCGGAGGCGGTCGTACTTGCGCGCGAGCCGGTGCTCGTCGCGGGGGCCGAGCTCGCGGAGACGGGGGCGGAGGTCCTCGGGCCGTCCGGCGGAGGAGCGGCGACGGCGGCGGCGCGCGCTCGCCGGAGCGGCCTCGGGAGCCGGATCGGCGTCGGCAACCGGATCGGCGTCGGCAACCGGATCGGCGTCGGCAACCGGATCGGCGTCGGTGGTCGGATCGGCCTCGGGAGCCGGGTCGGCGTCGGTGGCCGGGTCGGCGTCGGTGGTCGGATCGGCGTCGGTGGTCGCCGCGGGAACGGCAGGCTCGTCGGGCGTCGTCGGCGCGGCGTCCTCGACGACCAGCTCGGACGGGGACGCGGGGCCTGCGGGTTCCACGCCCGACGGCGGGGAGTCGGGGACTGCAGGCATCCGATCCAGGATAGGTCGCCGCGGGGCCTCGATGCGTCGCGGGGCAACGGCCGCTGGGCCGTCCCGGGCCTCGATCTCCGACCGTGCCGATCGGTGGGTTCGCCCTGCTGGGAGGGACAATCCTTTCGCCAACCGGCCCCTGACGACGATACGGTCCCTGGTGTGACCGACGCAACGACAAGCGCAACGCCGGCCGAAAGCCCGCTGGTCGTCGGGACCCACTCGGGGTCATTCCACGCGGACGAGGTCTTCGCCCTAGCCACGCTGCGGCTCGCCCGTGGTCCGCTGGAGGTGATCCGCAGCCGCGACCCGAAGGTGCTGGCGCGCTGCGCGTTGCGGGTCGACGTCGGTCGTCAACACGACCCGGCCACGGGCGACTACGACCACCACCAGGGTGACGTCGGCGAGCGGCCGAACGGGATCCGGTTCGCGTCGTTCGGGCTCGTCTGGCAGGAGGTCGGTGTCGCGCTCGCCGGCAGCCCCGAGATCGCGCACCAGCTCGACACGCTGATCGTGGCGCCGATCGACGCCGGCGACAACGGCCAGGAGCTCTACGACCCGAAGATCCCCGGGATCAGCCCGTACGCGGTCAGCGGCGTGATCGCGGCGATGAACCCGCCGTGGGACGTCGAGGACGGTCCGCGCGCCGAGCGCGAGGCCTTCGACCAGGCGATCGACCTCGCCGAGGCGGTGCTCCGGCGGGAGATCGCCTCCGCTCAGGCCCGCGCCCGCGCGGCCGACCTCGTCCGCTCCGCGATCACCGCCGCCACCGATCCGCGGTTGCTCGAGCTGGGCCGCGGGATGCCGTGGCGGAGCGTGGTCGTCAACGAGGCGCCCGACGTCCGCTTCGTGATCTCGCCGCGGACGTCCGACTGGAGCCTGCAGGCGGTCCCGGCCGCCTCGCACGGGTTCGCCAACCGCAAGTCGCTGCCGGCCTCGTGGGCCGGCCTCGAGGGGGAGCCGCTCCAGCAGGTGACCGGCGTCGCTGACGCGGTCTTCTGCCACGGCGCGCGCTTCATGGCGGTCGCCGGCTCCCGCGAAGGGGTCCTGGAGCTGGCGCGGCAGGCGCTGGCCGACGAGGACGGGCATCCGCCGGTCGGCGGCGGAACGGTCCCCGGTGGCTCGACGGTGACGCCCGACGTGGCCGCCGCGCCGCCCGGCGACATCAGCTCGTCGCCGTCGACCGTCTGACGATCCGTCGACGGGGCTTGCCGGAGGCGTCGTCGTCCGGCAGTCTCCCGACGATGTCCGCTCCCGCTTCCGCTGCCTCCGACGTCGGTCGACTGCTGGTCCGCTGCGCCGACGGTCCAGGGATCGTCGCCGCCGTCTCCGGTCTGCTCCACGAGTACGGGGCGAACATCGCGCAATCGGACCAGTACTCCACGAGCCTGGAGGGCGGGACCTTCCTGATGCGGGTGGTCTTCCACCTACCGCATCTCGAAGCGCGCCGGGCGGCCTTCGAGGACGACTTCCGCCAGCGGGTGGCGACTCCGCACGCGATGGCGTGGTCGCTGCACAACGCGGGGCGGGCCAAGCGCGCAGCGGTGCTGGTCTCGCGCGAGGACCACTGCCTGCTCGATCTGCTCTGGCGCTCGCGGCGGGGCGAGCTGGGCGTCGACATCGGGCTGGTTGCCTCCAACCATCCGGACCTCGGCGGCGACGTGGCCGGCTTCGGGATCCCCTACGAGCACGTCCCGGTCACCCCGACGACGAAGCCCGAGTCGGAGGCGCGCCTGCTCGAGCTGCTGCGCGGCCGGTTCGACGTGGTGATCCTCGCCCGCTACATGCAGATCCTGTCGGGCTCGTTCCTGGAGCAGCTGGGGATGCCGGTGATCAACATCCACCACTCGTTCCTGCCCGCGTTCGTCGGGGCCCAGCCCTACGCGCAGGCCCGGCGACGGGGGGTGAAGCTCGTCGGCGCGACCGCGCACTACGTGACCGAGGAGCTCGACGCGGGCCCGATCATCGAGCAGGATGTGGCCCGGGTCAGTCACCGCGACGACGTCGCCGCGCTGGAGGCGGTCGGCCGGGACATCGAGCGGACGGTGCTGGCGCGGGCGGTGACCTGGCACGGCGAGGACCGCGTGATCGTGCACGACGGGACGACGGTGGTGCTCTAGCCGGTTGGTTCCGGGGAGTCGTGGACATGGGGCCCGTTCGGGCGGTGCCCTGACGCCCCCGACGGTGCCGAGAGTCAGGCGGGGAAGCCGTATGAGCGTGTGGCCGACCGATCATCCAGAACGTCGCGGTCGCCGGCGGCCCGACGGCGAGGGTGACGAAGTGGGGTCGTGAGCGACCAGAACGTGGCGGTCACCGTCCGCCGTCCCGTGAGCGCTACGACATGGGTGACGCCCCGACCGTCCCCTGTCGCGAGGTCGTGGAATCACTGATCTAGAACTCGTAGAGGCCGTCGTCGTAGGTGCGTGGTGGCAGCAGGCTGCCGGCCCGCGGGGGAGGGTGCAGCGCGGCGCGGCGGGCCTGGCGGCGTTCGCGGAGGGTGGCGGCGTGGACACCGCCCGCGTCGTGCCGGGTCATCACCGTGACGACCACCCACGGGCGGTTCGGGGGTCGGCAGAGCACCAGGGCCACGTCGTCGCCGAGCATCAGGTAGACCGAGCCCTCGTAGTCCTCCTCGGTCGCGTACATCCAGGCTGGTGCGTCGACCTGGACCGTGCCGAGTCGTGCGCAGCGCTCCATGTCCGAGCGGGCCGCGCGAGGACCGATCGTGCGGTCCTGGCGGACACGCTCGGCCCAGCGGCGGGCGGCGTGGCGGCTGATCTCCATCTTGAGCGGCGGGTGATCGGGCATCGGCAGGTCGACTCGCGGTGGGTCGGGCTCACGGGACTGAACTCGCCGGATAGTCTAAGTCGGACGCCGTCGTTTGTGGGGAAATTCGGGGCGGGCGATGGGGGTAGCGGGCGCGGCGGGGCGCGCGGGCGCGGCGGGACGGGCGGCCGCGGGGTGCCGGCCGAGCGGCCGGCCTGCTCCTCGATGCGTTCGCCACCTCCACGGTGGACAAGGCATCGCGGAGGGGAGCGCGGTGGGTGAGTGGCGACCCGCGCGGGCCCCGGGCCTGCTCCTCGATGCGTTTGCCACCTCCACGGTGGGCAAGGCATCGCGGAGTCATCGGGCAGCGCGGACGGGGCGGGCCTGGTCGTTCTCCTTGAGGTTCGCCACCTCTACGGTGGCCAACCTCAGTGAGAACGGGTTCGGTGGACCGCCCGCCGCGACCCGCCCGCCCGGCACGCCCCCCCGCCAACTCAGACGGTGCCGCCGAGCGAACGCCTCACGCGCGCCCCACCAACGCAGACAGGGTCCGCCCGCGCGCCCCCCCCACCAACGCAGACGGGGCCCGCCGAGCGAACGGCGGACCCCGGGTCCCTCAGGCGATCCGCCCGACTACGGCGATCGACGGTTGGTGCGGGCCGCGCCAGGCGGCCCGACGGCTCAGCGCACCCGCTCGGTGGCCTCGGTCAGGACGGTGCCGAGGATGCCGGCGATCTTGTCGAACTCCTCCTGGCCGGCGACCAGCGGCGGCGAGACCTGGATGACGGGCTCGCCACGGTCGTCGGCGCGGCAGATCAGGCCGGCGTCGTGGAGGCGGTCGGAGAGGAAGTTCTGGAGCAGGTCCTTGCCCTCCTCGGCGCTGAAGCCCTGCTTCGTGTCCTTGTCCTTGACCAGCTCGAGCGCGTAGAAGTAGCCGGTGCCGCGGACGTCGCCGACGATCGGGATGTCGAGCAGCGGGTTCAGCGTGTTGCGGAAGGCGTCGGCGTTGGCGGCGACGTTGCCGACCACGTCGAGCCGCTTCATGATCTCGATGTTCTTGAGCGCGATCGCCGTCTGGACCGGGTGGCCGCCGAAGGTGATGCCGTGCGAGAACATCTGGTCCTGGCCGTAGAACGGCTCGGCGACCTTGTCGGAGACGATCAGCGCGCCGATCGAGGCGTAGGCCGACGAGAGGCCCTTGGCGGACGTGATCAGGTCGGGCTTGATGTCGTACTTGATCGAGCCGAACCACTCGCCGAGGCGGCCGAAGCCGGTGATGACCTCGTCGGCGCAGAGCAGGATCCCGTACTCGTCGCAGAGCGCGCGGACGCCCTGGAAGTAGCCCTTGGGCGGGGTGAAGGCGCCGCCCGAGTTCTGGACCGGCTCGAGGATGATCATGGCGATCGTCTCCGGGCCCTCGCTGAGGATCCGGTGCTCCATGTCGTCGAGCAGCATCGCGGTGAACTGCTCTTCCGTCTCGCCCTCGGGGCGGTGGAAGCGGTCCGTGTTGCGGACGTGCGAGACCTGGGGGACGAGCGGCTCGAACGGGCTGCGGATCGACTCCACGCCGGTGATCGAGAGCGCGCCCATGGTGGTGCCGTGGTAGGCGACGTCGCGGCCGATCGCCTTCCAGCGGCGCTCGCCGTTGAGGGCGTGGTACTGGCGGGCGATCTTCCAGGCGGCCTCGACGGACTCGGCGCCACCGGAGGTGAAGAAGACGCGGTTGAAGCCGTCGGGGGCGAGCGAGGAGACCTCTTCGGCCAGCTCGATCGCGCGCGGGTGGGCGTAGTTCCAGTTCGTGTAGTACGGCAGCTCGCGCATCTGCGCGGCCGCGGCCTCGCCGATCTCCTCGCCGTGGCTGTAGCCGATCTGGACGGCGAAGAGGCCGGCCAGGCCGTCGAGGAACGTCTTGCCGTCGACGTCGGTGAGGTAGCTGCCCTCGCCGCTGACGATGATCGGCAGCGGGCGCTTCTCGAAGTCCGACATCTGGCTGAAGTGCAGCCAGAGGTGCTCCTGCGCGGACTTGCGGAGCGCGGCGGCTCCCGCGTGGCTGGGCTTCGACGTCGTGCTCATATAAGTGATGATGCCATCACTTAGTGCGGAAGGCAAGTCCGATCCGTCGAGTCTCTTCGCCCGAGGGGCGACAGGTCGTCGCTTCCGGCCCCGATCCGGCCGGCGATCGACCGTCGCTGTGGGACGATGGGCTCGAGATGGCGCCCGACGGCCCGCACGTGGAGGACTCCCGGGAAGACGCCCGGATCACGCCCGCCCCGGCCGCCGCGTCGCTGGCCGCCGACGGAACGCTCGAGCAGCGCAACGGCGCCGCCGGCGTCGCCCTGATCCGCGCCCACCCCGAGCTGGAGCGCTACCTCCACGCGTTCGTCCGGGCGCCGGTCGTCGCGCTGCGCGCCAGCTTCGTCGACGGCCCGCGCTGGCTCGGCGTCCACGCGCTGCGCGAGGACGGGGGCGGCGCCCTCGTCGAGCTGACCCCCGAGCCGTCGCCGCCCTACGGCCTGACCGTTCGCGAGCTCGACGTCCTGACGCTGCTGGCCGGCGGGCTCAGCAACCCCGAGATCGCGGTCCACCTCGACGCCAGCCCGCGGACGATCTCGACCCACGTCTACCGGGTGATGGGCAAGCTCGGCGTCGGCACCCGCACCGGTGCCGGGGCGATCGCGGTCGAGCAGGGGCTGCTGCGGATCCCGCTGCCGGCGCCCGGTCGCAGCGTCGACATCCTCGCCGTCGGTGCGGTCGCGCAGGTTGCCGAGGGGCGAACCGTCGCGCCCCGCGGACGGCGGGCACCGCGGCAACGGCCGTACCTGGTCGGCTCGGCGCTGCCGCTGGACGGCCCGCTGCGGGCCGAGGGGATCGAGATGCAGCGCGGGTCGCAGCTGGCGATCGAGGAGATCAACCGCCACGGCGGGATCGCCGGCCGCCCGCTCCAGCAGGTCGTGGTGCCCGTCGACGCCTGCGCGCCCGGCAGCTTCGACGCCGCGCTCGGCGAGCTGCTCGAGGCCGAGGTCGATGCGATCACGATGGGCTACTCGCTGGTCGACGACCGCGCCAGCTACGCCGCGGTCGGGGCCTACGGCGCACCGCTGCTGAACGCGATGACCAGCGAGGCCCAGACCGAGTGGGTCCGCGAGGACCCGGACACGCTCGGCCGCGTCTTCCAGGTCGACCCGACCGAGCGGCACTACGGGCTCGGCTTCGTCCGCTTCCTCGACCAGCTGCGGGAGACGACCGCCTGGCGTCCCGCCAACCGCCGGCTGCTGGTCGTCGAGACCGACACCACCGGCGGCCACGTGCTGCGGCCGGAGGTCGTCGCCGCGGCCGAGGCCTCGGGTTGGGAGATCGACCGGCGGCTGGTCGTCGCGCTCCGGGACGCCGACTGGGATCCGACCCTGACCGCGATCCGCGAGCGGTCTCCGGCGGCGGTGCTGGTCGCGCACTTCCTGCCCGACGAGCTGGCCGCACTGCTGCGGCGGGTGGCCGACGAGGGGCCGGTCCCGTCCCTGCTCTACGCGGTCCACGCACCGTCGGTGCCGGCCTTCCTGGAGATCGCCGGGGCGAGCGCCGAGGGCCTGCTGTGGGCGACGGTCACCGGCAACGGCGGCGACCCGATCGCGGCCGACTTCGAGCGTCGCTACCGCCGGAGCTACGGCGCCGCGCCCGGCCGTACCCTGGCCGGGCTCGCCTACGACCAGGTCGGGCTGCTCGTCAACGCCTGGTCGCGGGTCGGCAACCCGCGGGCGTTCGCCAAGGTCGCGGCGGAGCTGCGTCGCGGCCACCACCGTGGCGTCAACGGCAGCTACGTGCTCGGGCACGACCGCCAGTGCGGGCTCTCGTTCCCGTTCGACACCCCGGACGCCTCGCTCGGGCAGGCCCAGCTGGTCTTCCAGATCCAGGACGGGCGCCAGCGGGTGCTCTCGCCGGGGACCTACGCCGAGGTCCCGTTCCGGACGCCGCCGTGGTCGCTCGCGGCCGGCGCCCTGGCGCGGTAGCGCCGGACGATCCCGGCCGTCCGAGCCCGGCGCTCGAGGCTCCGGCGTACGAGCATTGACGTATTGCCGTGCGGGCGACCGTCGGCCAGAGTCGTCGCCGAACGGGAGCGCGGCGAGTCGCCGCGGGCCGAGAGACGAACGAGAGGCAGCATGCCCGCACTGCGACGCATCGGAGTCGACACCGGGGGAACCTTCACGGACTGCGTCCTGGTCGACTACGACCAGCACCAGGTCCGGGTGGCGAAGGTCCCGTCGGTGCCGAGTCAACCCCAGGAGGCGATCCTGACCGGGGTCGGGCGCCTGGACGACGGGGGAGCCCCGGTCGAGTCGGTCGTCCACGGCACCACGATCGCCACCAACGCGGTGATCGTCAACGACCTCGCCCGCTGCGGGATGATCACCACCCGCGGCTTCCGCGACGCGCTCGAGATCGGCACCCAGACCCGCGGCAAGCTCTACGACCTGCGCCAGAGCCGCCCGCCGCTGATGGTCCCGCGGCAGCTGCGGGTCGAGGTCGCCGGCCGCTGCGACGCCGACGGGGTCGAGATCGAGGCGATCGACCCGGAGGAGATCGCGGCGGCCGCGAAGCAGCTGGTCGCCGCCGGGGTCGCGTCGATCGCCGTCGCCTGCGCGTTCGCCTACGTCGCGCCCGAGCAGGAGATCGAGATCCAGCGGATCGTCCGCGAGCACGCGCCGGGGATCTACGTCTGTCGCTCCTCGGAGGTCACCCAGGAGCCGCGCGAGTACCCGCGCTTCGCGACCGCCGCCGTCAACGCCGCGCTGGCGCCGAGGCTCGACCCCTACATCAGCTCGCTCCGCGACCGGCTCGCCGCGCCGCCGCTCGCCGCCCGCCTGTACGTGATGCAGAGCAACGGCGGGATCGGGACGGCCGAGCGCTCGATGGGCGAGCACGCCCACCAGCTGCTGCTCTCCGGTCCCGCCGCCGGCGTCGTCGGTGGCGCCCGCGAGGCCGCCGCCGCCGGCTTCCGCAGCTGCATCACCTTCGACGTCGGCGGTACCAGCGCCGACATCGGCGTGGTGCTCGACGAGCGTCCTCGGACGACCGTCGAGATGACCCTGCCCAACGGCGTGCCCTGCAAGGTGGCCCACATCGAGGTCGACGCGATCGGGGCCGGCGGCGGCAGCATCGCCGGCGTCGACGTCGGCGGCGCCCTGAGCGTCGGCCCCCGCAGCGCGGGCGCCGCCCCCGGTCCGGCGTGCTACGGCTGGGGCGGAACCGAGCCGACCGTGACCGACGCCCAGCTGTTGCTCGGCCGGCTGTCCGCGGCGGGGCTGATCGACGGCGAGCTGCCGCTCGACGTCGCGCTGGCCCGCGAGGCCCTGGCCCGGATCGGCGAGCCGCTCGGGATCGACGCCGACGCCGCCGCCCTCGGCGTGATCGCGGTCCTGGAGGAGAACACCGCCGGGGCGATCCGCTCCGCTGCCGCCCGTCACGGCGACGACCTCCGCGACTTCGCGCTCGTCGCCGGCGGTGGCGCCGGGCCGCTGCTGGCCGCGCCGCTGATGCTCGCGCTGGGGATGCCGGCGACGATCATCCCGCCCTACCCGGGCCTGCTCAGCGCGTTCGGGTTGCTCGGCGCGCACCTCCGCCACGACCACGTCGCACCGTTGCCCGGGGCCGAGGGCGGCCTGACCGACGATCAGGTCGCGGGCTGCTTCGCGGCGGTCGAAGCGCACGCGTCCGCCCAGCTGGCCGCCGACGACGTGGCCCCCGAGGACCAGTCGCTGGAGCGGGGGATCGACGTCCGCTACGTCGGCCAGGAGCACGCGCTGACGGTGCCGACGACGGCCGGCGAGCGGTTCGCCGACGTCGTCGTGCGGTTCCACGTCCAGCACGAGCGGACGTTCGGCCACGCTGCGCCGGAGCTGCCGGTCGAGAGCGTCGTCGCCCGCGTGATCGCGTACGGGCTGCGGCCGATGCCGGAGCTCCCGCGCGAGACGGCCGACGCCGCCGGCCAGGCCTACGCGACGCGGCCGGTCCGCTTCCGCGACCGCGACGAGCCGTACGCGACGGCGGTCTACCGTCGCGGCGAGCTGGCCCGCGGTCAGCGGGTCGACGGCCCGGCGATCATCGAGCAGCTCGACACGACGACCGTCGTCCCGCCGGGCGCGCGTGCCGAGGTGCACGAGTCCGCGGCCCTGGTCATCACCCCGACGGAGGCGACGGCATGAGCATCCCCACGAACGATCCGGCCCCCGACGGAGGACGTCCGATGAGCACCCCGACGACCGATCCGATCACCGTCGCGGTGATCGCCAGCGCCCTGCGCTCGATGGCGTGGGAGATGGGCGAGGCGCTGCGGCGCTCGTCGCACTCGCCGATCATCCGCGAGATGTACGACTACTCCTGCGGCGTCTTCACCGCCGCGGGCGAGACCGTCGCCCAGGACGAGCTGATCCCCGCCTTCCTCGGCACGATGGCGGCGACGATGCCGTTCGTGATCGACGAGGGCGGCGACCCGCAGCCGGGCGACGTCTTCATGACCAACGACCCGTACCGCGGCGGCACCCACACGCCGGACATCCAGCTGTTCGTGCCGCTGTTCGCCGACGGCACGCTGGTCGGCTGGTGCGGCAACATCGCCCACCACAGCGACATGGGTGGCACCAACCCGGGCACCGAGGGCTACGCCAACCACTCGATCTTCGAGGAGGGGCTGCGGATCCCGCCGGTCCGGCTGGTCGACGCGGGCCGGCTCAACGAGCCGCTGCTGCGGACCTTGGAGAACAACATCCGCGACCCGCGCTCGACCGCGGGCGACCTGCGAGCCCAGCTGGCCGCGGCCCGGCTCGGGGCGCGGCGGATGGACGAGCTGCTCGGCCGCTACGGCGGGGCGACGATCGTGGCCGCGATGGACGCGCTGCTGGAGCAGTCCGAGCGGCGGCTGCGGGCGGCGATCGCCGCCCGTCCCGACGGCGTCGCCGAGGCCGAGGGCTGGCTCGACGACGACGGCGTCGGCGGCGCGCCGGTCCCGATCCGGGTCCGCGTGACCGTTGCGGGCGACGGCGTCCACGTCGACCTGACCGGGACCGCCCCGCAGATGGCCGGTGGGATGAACATGTCGGAGACGGCCGCGCGGTCGAGCATCGGCTACGCGATCAAGGCGATCTTCGACCCGGACGCGCCCCACAACGGCGGCGTCTTCCGGGCGATCGAGATGGTCCTGCCCGAGGGCTCGATCGCCAACCCGCGGTTCCCGGCGGCGGTCAGCCTTCGCCATCTGGCCGCGCAGCGCACGACCGACACGCTGGTCCGCGCGTTCGGCGACCTCTACCCGGACGAGGCGACCGCCGGCTCGTTCGTCGGCTTCTCCAGCCTCGCGGCGGCCTGCGCGCACCCGCGGACCGGCGATCCGGTCGTGATCCAGGACGACCTCGGCGGCGGGATGGGCGCCCACGCGGCGGGCGACGGCCTCGACACGGTCGACACCTACCTCGGCAACGTCCAGATGCTGCCGGCGGAGATCGCCGAGCTGCAGTACCCGGTCCGGATCGTCGGGACCGAGCTGGTCGCGGACTCCGCCGGCCCGGGCCGCTTCCGGGGTGGCCTCGGGATGCGCCGGATCTACGAGTTCCTCGACGACGCCGATGCGGTGGTCTACACCGAGCAGACGCTGGAGGTGCACGCCCCCCACGGGATCCGCGGTGGCGGTGACGGTCGTCCGGCGCGGGTCACGCTGGAGCGCGCCGACGGGTCGTCGACGGAGCTGCGCAAGCTGCGGGTCGATGCTCGCCGCGGCGACCGTCTGGTGGTGGTGACCGGCGGCGGGGGTGGCTACGGCGACCCGCGCGAGCGCGACCGCGCGCTGGTCGAGCGCGACCTGCTCGAGGGCAAGATCACGGCCGAGGCTGCGGCGGCGGTCTACGGGCTCGGCTGAGGGGGTTGCCGGGTCGGGCTTCGGTCCGGTCGGCCGTCGGTCGGCTCGGCGGGGCGGTGGGCGACCCCGGTGGGCGGGGGCCGTGCCTGCCGCGTGCCCAGGCCCGGGGGCCGTGCCTGCGGGCTGCCCGGACCCGCGCCGAACGGACCCCGGTCGGGGCGGGGCGACCTCGCCGCCCGGCGCCCCGCGGCTCGCCCGCTCCAGCGGTCATACTCCGCGATCGCATGGCCCGACCCGACCGCGACCGATCCGCCCCGCACGGCGCTCGCCCTCTCCGCCCGACCGACCGCGGAGCACGCGCATGAGCCTCGCCCAGCACGCGCGCTCGATCGTGCGGTTCGGCGGTGCGTCGGGCCTCGGGCTGCTGCTCGACTACGCGATCTACACCGCGCTGCACGAGCTCGGCGTGCCCGCGGGGGTGGCGAACCTGTTCTCGGCCTCGGCCGGGGTGACGTTCGTCTACGTCGTCTCGCTGCGGCACGTGTTCGCCCACCTCGGGGCGGTCTCCTCGCGGGGGACGTTCCTCCGCTACCTGGCCTGGCAGGCCTGTGCGGTGCCGGCGGCCTCGTTGGCGGTCGGCCTGCTCGAATCGGCGCTCGACGGCAAGTTCCTGCTCGCCAAGACGCTGGTGCTGCCGTTCTCGTTCGGAGCGAACTACCTCTTCATGCACTGGCTGCTGAGCCGCAGCGCCGCGCGCGCCCAGGCGACGCCGCCGGCCTGATCGGCGCGGCCGCGCGGGTCGCGGTCACGAAACGTGGCGGCCGGACATCTCCCTGGTGATGGACGACCGCGATCCCGACGCCTTCCGGCAGCTCTACGGCACGCACTACGCGACCGTTCGGCGCTACCTGGCCGCCCGCACGCACGCCGACCAGGTCGATGACCTGACGGCGGAGACGTTCCTCGTCGCCTGGCGGCGGTTCGGTGCGGTGCCCGACCACACGTTGCCGTGGCTGCTGAACGTCGCGGCGAAGCAGCTGGCCAACCAGCGCCGCGGCAGCGATCGGGCCCGGGCACTGACCGAGCAGGTGACGCTGCTGGCGATGCAGGAGGCGACCCGGGGCGCTGCGCTCGACGTCGAGGTCGACGCCGAGCGACGGACCCAGCGGCAGGCCCTGGTCGCCGCGCTGGCGACGCTGTCGGAGCAGGACCGCGAGCTGATGCTCCTGCACGTCTGGGAGGACCTGCCGGCGCGTGAGATCGCCGTCGTCCTCGAGCTGGGCGTGGTCGCGACGCGCGCCCGGCTCTCTCGGGCGCGCCGACGCCTGGAGGGCGCGCTCCGTCGGGAGCTCGCTCCCGACCGTCGGCCGCCGACATCGGTCCGCACCAGCTCGGCCGCCGAGTCGCCCGTCCCCACCAGCCCCACCACGAACAGGAACCCCGCATGAGCCCGGTCGATCCCACCACGCTGCTCCGCGAGCTGCGTCCGCCTGCCGACGCCCGTCCCGACGCGGCGGCGCTCGAGCGGCTGCTGCTCGCCGGCCCGGAGCCCGCGCCGCGTCGGCGCTCGTCCTACGTCCGGCCGGCGGTCGTGGCCGGAGCGCTGGCCGTCGCCGCGACGGCGGTCGTCGTCGTGTCACCCGGCGGCCCCGCGGGCACGCCCACGGTCCTCGGCCGCGCTGCCGCCGCCGTCTCGCGACCGAACACGATCCTGCACTTCCGGGCCACGGTCGCCAACGGCTCGCGGTCTCGCGCGCTGGAGTCGTGGCAGACGACCGACGGGCGGCGGGAGCGGACGGTCTTCGACGACGGCGCGCTCGAGTCGGTCCGTGACCGGGACGCCCGCACCTTCACGACCTACGACCGCGAGCGCGACGACCTGCTCGTTCACCGCGATCCGGACTGGTTCCGGGAGCGGCTGGGCAGCGTCGGCCTGGCGCGCGGCAACGACCTGCTGGCGGTGACCACGGTCGGTGACCTGCGGGCGCTGCTGCAGCGGGCGGAGGACGGCGACGGCGTCGCGACGGTCGTCGGCCGCAGCACGATCCGGGGGATCCCGGTCGAGCAGGTCCGGATCACGAGCAGCGTGACCGTGCTCGACCCGCCGCCCGGCGCCGACCTCTCGCGCCCGCGGGGCCTGCCGACCAAGCAGCTGACGACGGTCCGCGACATCTTCCTGAACCGCGACGACGCGCTGCCGGTCCGGCTCGTCGACCACGGGACCGGGGACGCTCCGGACCGAACCGTCGACTACCTCGAGGTCCAGCAGCTGCCGCGCACCGCCGACAACGACGCGCTGCTGCGGATGAGCGAGCACCCCGGCGCGACCCGCACCGACGAGGGCCGCTTCGAGTGAGCGGGAGCGGCTGCTGACTCGCGACGGGCGACCGGGTCCGCGACGGGCGACCGGCCGGTCACGGCCCGTCGAGTGGGCGTCTTCGATCGTGCAATCGGGCCGCGCGCTAGCCGTTCTCCGCCAGCGCCCGGCCGATCAGGCGAGCGCCTTCCGGGAACGCGCCGGGGTTCGCCCCGGAGTAGTTCAGCCGCACGTACGGTCCGGCGGGCTCGGCGGGGAACCACTCGCGGCCGTCGGCGATCAGCACGCCCGCGGTCTCGCAGTCCCGGACCAGCCGGGTGAGATCGGTCCCGTCGGGCAGGCGCAGCCAGAGGTTCAGGCCGCCCTGGGGAAGGTGCTCGAGATGCGCGTCGGGCACGTGCTCGTGCAGGCTGGAGACGAGCAGGTCGCGGCGGGCGCGGAGCTGGTGGCGCAGGCCGCGCAGGTGGGTGCGCCAGGCGGGCTGGGTGACAACGTCGAGCGCGGCCGCTTGGAGCAGGCCGCTGACGTACATCGACGCGGCTCCGCGGTCGGCGAGGATCCGCTCCCGTGCCGGTCCGCGGGCGATCACCGCCGCGATCCGGATCGCGGGCGAGACGCTCTTGGTCAACGAGCGGATGTAGACGACGTGGCCGGCGTCGTCGTGCGCGGCGACGGCGGCGGAGTCGGTGGTGATCGCGAGGTCGTGGGCCCAGTCGTCCTCGATCAGGAACGCGCCGTGGGTGCGGACGACCTCGAGGATCCGGTCGCGGACGGCGGGCGACCACTGCGCGCCGGTCGGATTGGCGAAGCTCGGCTGCGCGTAGAACGTCCGGGCGCCGGTCTCCGCGAAGGCGCGCTCCAGCTCGTCGGGGTCGGGACCCTGGGGGCCGCTCGGCACCGGCACCACGCGCACGCCGGCCTGGGCGGCGGCGAGGATCGCGCCCCAGTAGGTCGGCGACTCGATCAGGAGCGGCCGTCCGGCGGTGACCAGCGCCCGGAAGATCGAGCTCAGGCCGCTCTGGCTTCCGGGCAGCACGACCACGTCGCCGGCCGTCGGCCGCATCACGCCCGCCGGCGTCGCGGCGCCCAGCTCGGCCGCGAACCACGCCTGCAGCTCCGGGAGTCCCGCGGTGGGGGATCGCGTCAGGGCCGCGTCGCTGCGGGCGGCCCGGGTGAGCGCGGAGCGGATCAGGCGCTCGGGCAGCAACTCGCGGTCGGGGTAGCCGGCGTGCAGCGCGATCACGTCGTTGGGACTGGCCCGCATCGCCGTCGCGAGCAGCGGGAGACGCCGCTGCGGGGCCCGGAGCGCCGCGGTCTGCCAGCCGTAGTCCTGGGGCCGTGCCGTCCGGACCTCGCGAACGAAGGTGCCGACGCCGGGCCGGCTCTCGATCAGGCCCTGCGCGGTGAGGGTCCGCATCGCCTTCTGCACCGTCACGGGGCTCACGCCGTACTGCGCCACCAGCGACCGACTCGACGGCAGCCGCGCCCCGGGCGGGGCCTGGGCGATCCACTCCCGCAGGCCGGAGGCGATTCGCGAACCGCTATCGTGACTCATGTCGATACAGAGTAGCGCTACTCAGCCCGCCGGCCTCGTGCTATCGGCCTCGCGGGCCGGTCTGGGGTGGGGTCTCGTGGGGGTGGTCGCGTTCTCCTTCACCGTCCCGTTCACGCGGGTGGCGGTCGGTGGCCTCTCGCCGTTGTTCATCGGGTCCGGCCGGGCCGTGGTCGCCGCGGTCCTGGCGGTCCTGGCCCTGGCGGTGACCCGGCAGCGGCGCCCGCGGGGCGGCCAGTGGCTGCGCCTGGCGCTCGTCGCCGGGGGCGTGGTGGTCGGCTTTCCGCTGTTGACGTCGTTTGCGCTGCGGACCGCGCCGGCCGGTCACGGGGCCGTCGTGATCGCCCTGCTGCCCGCCGCGACCGCGGTGATGGTGGTCCTGCGCGGCCACGAGCGGCCGCCGCGGGCGTTCTGGGCGATGGCGGCGATCGGGGCCGTGGCCGCGCTGGGCTTCGCCTCGCTCCAGGGCGGCGGGTTCGGCGAGCTGCACTGGGCCGACCTGCTGCTGTTCGGTGCCGTGGTCGCCGCCGCGATCGGCTACGCCGAGGGCGGACTGCTGTCGCGCGAGCTCGGCTCCTGGCAGACCGTCTCGTGGGCGCTGGTGCTCGCCGCGCCGCTGATGGTCGTGCTCACCGTCGTCTCCGCCGCCGCGCAGCCGCCCGCTGCCTCCTTGGCGGAGTGGGCCGCGTTCGGGTACCTCGCGGTGGTCAGCATGTACCTCGGCTTCTTCGCCTGGTACCGCGGTCTCGCGATCGGCCCGATGGCGCAGGTCAGCCAGGTCCAGCTCGTGCAGGCGGTGCTCAGCATCACGTGGGCGGCGCTGCTGCTGGGCGAGCGGCTGACCTGGGCGACCGTCCTCGGCGGCCTGGCGGTCGTCCTCTGCGCGGGCGTTGCGGTGCGGGCGCGGCTCGGGACGTCCGCCGGTGGGACCGCCGCGGCGCTCGGCCGCGGCGGTCCGGGGGCGGATCAGCCGATCGTCAGGCGACCGACGCCGTCGGGCGGAGCCGGGACCGACTCCAGCGCGACGAGCAGGTCGGCCGGCTTGGGGGCATCGGCAGCGCCGACCACCGAGCAGGTGCCGGAGGGGGCGAGCTGGTAGAGCGGCGGCACCACGGCGGGCAGGACCTCCGTCGTGGTGGTGAGCTTCCAGACCCGGGCGGGGCCGGTGACCTCGAGCGTCGGGCCGTTCATCGTGCGGAACCCGAGGCGCAGCGATCCGCCGACGAACTTCGACAGGAGCCCGTTCCACGAGCTCGGATCGCTCCGGACGTACCCGGTGCCGGCACAGGCGGCGTCGCGGAAGAGCGGGGAGGCGCTCGATCCGAACGCCGAGAAGAGCGGGAAGTACTGCCCGGTCTCGAGGTAGGGGTAGAGGCCGCCGTCGCTGCCCAGCACCTGGATGATCGGGATCGGGATGCCGGCGACGCCGACGCCCCCGAACGTCCCGATCCGGTTGCCGGCAGCGTCCCGGACGCTGAGCGGCTGGCCGTTGACGCCGTTGATCCCGTTGGTCCCGCTAGCGCCGTTGGTGCCGTTGGCGCCGTTGGTCCCGCTGACGTTCCACGTCACCTTGGTCCAGCCCTTGGCGCACTTCTTCTTCGCCTTCTTCCCGAGCAGCACCTTGGTGGCGCCGCTCTTCTTGTTCACGCAGGCGGTGACGGTCTTGGTGGCCGGGGCCTTGGCGGCCGGGGTCTTCTTCTTCGCGGCGTGCGCCGGGGCGACGGCGACGAGCGACAGGCCGAGGGTGACGGCGACGGCGGTCGCCGGGATCGTTGAGCGAATGCGGGACATCGGGGTCCTTGCGGTAGGGAGGATGAGTGCGGCGAGGGCAGTGTGCCACGCCGCCCCCCACCGCGGTGGGTGTGCACCAAATGGGCCGGTTGTCGGCCTACCGCGGGTGCCGCAGCCAGAGCGTGGTCGTCGTCCGTCGCGGGTGCGAGTAGCCGGCGAACGTAGCGCGTACGCGGACGGTGGCGCGGACGCCGGCGGGGTGCCGGCGCAGGAGCGACCGGCCCTGGGCGTTGAGCCGGACGGGCACGCTCAGTCGCAGCCGGCCGCGGCGGGTGCTCCGGACGCTGCCGCGGCCGATCCGGATCCCGCGGACTCCGGTCCGGGTTCCGCCACGCTTGGCGGTCGGTCGCCGCGGATCGGTGGCGAAGAGGTCGACGGTGCAGCGGGTCGCCGAGCGGGTGACGACCCGGCACGGCACCCGCAGCCGACCGGAGGCCGGCACGCGCAGGGCGGTCGTCGCCCGGAGACCGGCCGAGCCGGCGAGCGTCGGCCCGGCGGGCTTCGGCGTCGGGTCCGGCTTCGCCCGCGGCGTCTTCGGTACCGGGGTCGGCGCCGCGGCAACCGGCGGCAGGGGCAGCGGGGGCGGTGTCAGGATCGGGGTCTGGGCGACCGGGTCGATCGCGATCCGGCGGTCGGCCTCGGCGCTCGTCTGCTCGCCATCCGAGACCGCGAACGTGAGAACGCGGTCGTGGACGCCGGGAACGACCGCGTCGCTGGCGAACCGGACGCTGCGCAGGGCGGCCTGCCACTCGAGGACGGTCGCGGCGGGCGCGCTGGTCAGCTCGAGCACGCCGGCCCCGGCGTTCCAGCGCGCGCGGACTGCCCCCATCGTCGCGGGGTCGACGTCCAGGAGCAGCCGGTCGTGCGCGGTCTCGCGGCCGTCGGCGATCTGCACCGTCGCGGAGGCCAGCGTCTCGTCATCGGCGTCGGAGAGCCGCAGGTCCGGGTCGATCGCGACCGGGTTGCCGGGGACGCCGTCAGCGGTCGTGAACGTCGTCGTGCCGGCGGAGGTGGTGACGACGGGCGTGTCGTCGGTGGGCGTGACCTCGATCGTCCGGGTGGTTGCGTCGGCGAGGCCGGTGCCCTGGCAGGAGAGGGTCACCGTGCGCGGCGTCGCGTCCGGTCGCTCGCTCGTGTTCGCGTAGGTGACGTCGCGCAGCACCGCCTGCCACTGGGCGGCGGTCAGTGCGGCGGTGCCGAGCGTGAGGGTGCCGGTCGGGGCGTCGAACCGCGGGTCCAGCGTCTCGCCGCCGATCGTCAGGTCGCCGTCGTAGGCCAGCAGGTCCTCGGCGTCGGCATGCCCGGCGGTGATCCGGGCCGAGCAGCGGTCGTTGCCCTCGTCGGGATCGCTGACCACGAGGCCGGCGTCGACGGGCACCGGGGTCGCCGCGACGTTGTCGCCCTCGACCAGCTGCGCGGCCCCGGCCGACGCCGTCAGGGTGGGGTGCTGGTCGATCGCGGTGATCCGGACGACGGACGACGCCGGCCGGCTCTGGTTCTCGCCGTCGCTCACCAGGATGGCGATCGTCCGGTCGGCGGTGCTCGGTGTCGCGCTGCGGTTGGTGTACGTGACCGCGCGGAGCGCGGCGGTCCACTGCGCGAGCGTGGCCGTCGCGCCGTCGCTGGTGAGGGTCAGGATCCCGGTGGTCGCGGCGTAGTCGGCGACGACGTTGCCGGTCGCGGGGCTCGGCGAGAAGGCCAGGACGTCCTCGCCGGACGAGAACGCGGTCCCGATCGCGACGGTGGCGGAGGCGAGGGTCGCGCTGTCCTCGTCGCTGGCGGACGCGTTCGGCGCGACCGCGACCGGGACTCCGGGGACGTTGTCGCCCTCCGTCCACGTGACCTCGCTGCCGGCGCCGCTGACCACGGGCCGCGCCACGATCGGCACGTCACTCGTGCCCGTGCTGGAGTCGTGCGGCGACGAGTCGGCGTAGGTCGCCGTCAGGCGGTGCTCCTCACCGGCCCCGCTCCCGGGGGTGAAGGCGAAGGCGCAGACGCCGGCCACGAGCGCGCACGGCGAAGGGTTCAGGAGGCCCGTTCCGCTGGTGGTGAGCGCGACGGTGCCCGTCGGGGTGGTGCTCGTCCCGGGATCGGTGTCGGTCACCGTTGCGGTGCAGGTCGTCGGCTCGCCCAGGATCGCGGGGCCGGGGCACTGCACGGACGTGGCCGTCGTGCGCTTCAGGGGCGCGAAGGCGGTCGTGCCGATGACTTCGAGCTGCTGCGCGTCACCGTCGTACAGGACGGTGACCGTGCGGGCGCCGGGCGCGATGGGGGTGTGGCTGACGCTGCAGGCTCCGTCCGCGAGCGTGCAGCTCGCGGGGGCGAAGGTGCTGCCGGGTGCCGCGAAGTGCACGTCGCCGGTCGGGGTGGGCCCGCCTGCGCCGTCCGTGACCTTGGCCGTGCAGGTCGCGGCCACGCCGATCGCCGCCGGCGGGCAGGAGACGGCAACGACGCTTGCCCGCCGACCGGTGTCGAAGTCGGCCCGGAACCCCAGGTGCTGCGTGGAGGAGTGGCCCCAGCCGCCGTCGCTGAACCCGTACTGCACGGACCCCCCGGCGTAGACGGCGTTCGACAGGAGGAACGTGCCCCCTGGCGCGACGGGCACCGAGAACGCGTACTGCTTACCTGGGGTCAGCGTGAGGTTCGGATAGGCGGTGTAGGCCCGCACCTGTGTGCTGGATTCCAGCGGCGGGCTCTCGTAGAGCACGGGCCCCGACGGGACTGACCTCTGGGGGTCGAAGGCCTGGATCGCCACCCGGAACGGCAGGCCGTCCGGGCGGCCCAAGCCGTCGATCCGCAGGGTGTGGAGGACATCATCGCCCGTGGTCGGCGCGGTGAACGACTGGCCGACGGCCACGAACGGGTCGCCCAGGGGGATCTGAACCGTGCCCGTAGCGCCGATCGTCGTCGCCGCCTCGCCCGCCGCTGGGAGCAGGAGCCCGAGCGTGGCGGCGAGGGCGACGGTCGACGCCGTGATCCTCCGGCGCGCCCCTGGTTGCCGGGGCGTGCGTGGGTGGTTGCTGCGCTGTCTCATCGTGCTGCGATCCTTGTTCGACGCTACCCTGATCCGAGCGAACACGATTCATATCATGATTCACATCACGTTTAGCTGCCCTGCCCGGGTCGGCCGATGAGCGACGTGCCCGCGACCCCGCGAACCCGGTCGAGCGACGACCCGCCGCTGCCGCCGCGCCCACGCCAGGCGCGCGGCGCCGTGGCCCGCGATCGCGTCTACGTCGAGGCGGTCCGCCAGTTCGCCGAGCACGGCGTCGACGCGACCCGGATCGAGGACGTCGTCGCGGCCGCGGGTGTCGCGTGGGGGACCTTCTACCGCTGGTTCCCGCGCAAGCAGGACGTGCTGCTCGAGGCCGCCGTGCGGCACGTCCGCGAACACGTCGCCCCGGTCGTCGCGGCGGGCCTCGTCGCATCGGACCAGGCCGCCCGCACCACCGCGCTGGCGTTCTTCACCACGCTGCTCGGGCCCCGGGACCACCCGCCGCGGCTGCACGGCGCGATGCTGCAGGAGGTGCTCGCGCAGCGCGAGCGCTTCACGGCGATGCTGGGGGAGGACGAGCAGCCGCTCGTCCAGACCGTCGCCCAGCTCGTTGCCCACGGCCAGCAGCGCGGTGAGGTCCGCGGCGACGTCGACCCGTTCACCCTCGCCGGCACGCTGCTCGCCGGCACCGCCTTCCCGATCATGTACGCCTACGCGGCGTCACCGCCGGGCGCGCTGTCCGCCGACGTGGTCGCCGAGCAGGTCGAGCGCGTGTTCGGGATCGTCTGGCGCGGCTTCGAGCCGGCGCCGGCGGCGATTCGCTGACTCCGCATCTCCTGCCGCCCACCCGTCGGGTGGGTGTGAGGGGAGGTGGAGGCCAAGCAGGTCGGGGCGGTCGGCGGGAGAGCTGTACGCCAGTACTGCCGAGCGTCGAACGGCGCGAGATGCGCCGCGCCGACACACCCCTCACGCCCACCCGTCTCGAACCTGGTTCAGGATGATCGGCCGCCTGGGGCGGCCGTTGACACATCGCCGGATCGGCACCCGGACCCTCAGTCAGACCACCAGTCTGACTCTCGGGATCCGTCCACCGCCCGGCTCGGTCAACGACCACCCCAGGCAGCCACTGATCCTGAAACAGGTTCTAGTCCAGGTTCGCCATCACGTGCTTGATCCGGGTGTACTCCTCGAGCGAGTAGACCGAGAGGTCCTTGCCGTAGCCGGACTCGCCGAAGCCGCCGTGGGGCATCTCGGAGAGGTACGGGATGTGGTCGTTGACCCACACGCAGCCGAAGTTGAGGTCGCGGGTGGCGCGGAGGGCGGAGCCGACGTCGCGGGTCCAGACCGAGGCGGCGAGGCCGTAGATCGTGTCGTTGGCCCACTCGATCGCCTGGGCCTCGTCGGCGGCGCGCTGGACGCTGACGACGGGACCGAAGACCTCCTGCTGGACGATCTCGCTGTCCTGGGTCGGGTTCGCGATCACCGTCGGGGCGATGAAGAAGCCGCGCTGACCAAGCGCGTTGCCGCCGGTCAGGACGTCGGCCCCGGCCGAGGCGGCGCGGTCGACGAAGCCGAGCACCTTCTCGCGCTGGGCGGCCGAGATGACCGGGCCGAGCTCGATGTCGTCGGCATCGAGACCGTTCCCACCCACCCCGCCGACCTTGATCGACTGGACGGCGGGCACGAGCGCCTCGAGCAGGCGGTCGTAGATCCCGGCGGTGGCGATCACCCGGCAGGCGGCGGTGCAGTCCTGGCCGGCGTTGTAGAAGCTGGCCAGGCGGATCCCGGCGACGACCTTGTCGAGGTCGGCGTCGTCGAGGACCACGACGGGGGCCTTGCCGCCGAGCTCGAGGTGGGTCCGGGCGAGGGTGTCGGCCGCGGCGCGGGCGATCGCCTTGCCGGTGCCGACCGAGCCGGTCAGCGAGACCAGCCGCACGGCCGGGTTGGTGACCATGTCGGCCCCGACCGGGCGACCGTGGCCGGTGATCACGTTGAGGACGCCGGCGGGCAGGACCTCGGCGGCCAGCTCGGCGAGCCGGATCGTGGTGATCGGGGTCAGCTCGGACGGCTTCAGGACGATCGTGTTGCCGCCGGCCAGGGCCGGGCCGATCTTCCACATCGCCATCGCCAGCGGGTAGTTCCAGGGCGTGATCTGGCTGACCACGCCGAGCGGCTCGCGGCGGATGATCGACGTGTAGCCGTCGGCGTACTCCCCGGCGGCCTGGCCGTTCAGGGAGCGGGCGGCGCCGGCGAAGAAGCGCAGGTGGTCGCTGCACGACTCGACCTCCTCGAGCGCGGCGTCGCGCGGCTTGCCGGCGTCCTTCGACTCCAGCTCGGCCAGCTCGGGAGCGTGCTCGTCGAGCAGGTCGGCCAGCGCCAGGATCGCGGTCGCGCGGTCCTTCGGGGTGGTCCGGCCCCAGGCACGGGCGGCACCGGAGGCGGCGTCGACGGCCCGGGTCACGTCCTCCGCGCCACCGACGGGGGCGCGGGCGATGACCTCTTCGGTCGCGGGGTCGATGACGTCCTCGAGCACGCCGGTGGTGGCGTCGACCAGCTCGCCCCCGACGAGGTTCTTCAGGACGGTGACGTCAGCAGTGCTCATTCAAGGACTCCGGAGAGGAAGGGTACGGCGGGGTGGGGGGCCTACGGGAACTTCTCGGGACACCGGGGCGACAGGTGCCAGCGCCAGGCCGATGTACCGACCCGCGGGCGACGACCGCCGCCCGCGGAGCTCGGCCGGACCGCCCCGAAGGACGGGTCCGGCCGAAGCGGGGACTCAGGCCGCCGCGCGGCCGGCGTCGAGGGCTTCCTGCACGGCCGGGATCAGGATCTTGCCGTCACGGACGTTGACGCCGTTGGCGAGGCCGGCGTCGGCCTCGAGGGCGGCGTCGATGCCCTTGTCCGCGAACGCGCGGACGTAGGGGAGCGTCGCGTTGGTCAGGGCCCGCGTCGACGTGGCCGGCACCGCGCCGGGCATGTTGGCGACGCAGTAGTGCAGGACGTCGTCGACGACGTAGGTCGGGTCGCCGTGGGTGGTGGGCGTCGAGGTCTCGGCGCACCCGCCCTGGTCGATCGCCACGTCGACGATCACGGCGTTCTTGCGCATGTCGGAGAGCATCGCGCGGCTGATCAGCTTCGGCGCGGCGGCACCGGCGACCAGCACGGCACCGATCACGACGTCGGCGTGGGCGATCTCCTCGCGGAGCGTCAGGGCGTCGCTCATCAGGACGCGGACGCGGCCGTCGAACAGCAGCTCCAGCTCGGTCAGGCGGGCGATGCTGCGCTCGAGGATCGTGACCTCGGCGCCCATGCCGACCGCGACGCGGGCGGCGTTGGTGCCGACGACACCGCCGCCGATCACGACGACGCGGGCCGGGGCGACGCCCGGGACGCCGCCGATCAGGACGCCACGGCCGCCGAGCGGGGCCTGCAGGAAGTAGGCGCCGGCCTGGGCGGCCAGGCGACCCGCGACCTCGCTCATCGGAGCGAGCAGCGGGAGGGTCGGGCGGGAGGCGGTGCCGCCCGTGACCGTCTCGTAGGCGATCGCGTTCGTGCCCGAGGCCATCAGGGCCTCGGTCAGCGGCAGGTCGGCGGCCAGGTGCAGGTAGGTGAAGAGGGCCGCGTCGCCGTTCAGCAGCGGGTACTCGGAGGCGATCGGCTCCTTGACCTTCAGCAGCAGCTCGCTCTCGCCCCAGACGGCGGCGGCCTCGGGGACGATCCGCGCGCCGGCGCCGACGTAGGCGGCATCGGCGAATCCGGAGCCGACACCGGCACCGGCCTGGACGAGGACCTCGTGACCACCGTTGGTCAGTTCGAGGGTACCGGCGGGGGTCAGCGCGACCCGCTGCTCGGCCGGCTTGATCTCGGTTACGACGCCAACGCGCATCAGATGGTCTCCATGGGGGATTCGGGGGTGGTGGAAAGGGTGGTGTCCGCGCCGGCGAGGCCCATGTGGGCGCCGGCGGCGGTCAGGACGGCGCGCAGGGTGTCGACGATCTCGTCGAGCACGGCCTGGTCGGCGGTCAGCGGCGGCGCGATCTGCAGGACCGAGTCGCCCCGGTCGTCGGCGCGGGCGATGATCCCGGCGTCGCGGAGCGCGCCCGGCAGGAACCCGCGCAGCAGGTCGTTGCGCTCGTCGAGGTCGAACGTGCTGTCGGACGCGTCCTTGACGAGCTCGACGGCCCAGAAGAAGCCCTTGCCGCGGACGTCGCCGACGATCGGCAGCTCGCTCAGGGTCTCCATCCGCGCCTGCAGGTGCGGGGACAGCGCGCGGACGTTCTCGAGCACGCCGTCGCGCTCGAAGATCTCGATGTTCTTGAGCGCGACCGCGGCCATCACGGGGTGGCCGCCGAAGGTGATCCCGTGGCGCAGCGGGGTGGCGGAGGAGAACAGGCCCTCGGCGACCTTGTCGTTGACGAAGACCGCGCCGCCGGGGACGTAGGCCGAGGTGATGCCCTTGGCCGTCGTGACCATGTCCGGGACGACGTCCTCCTGCTCGATCCCGAGCCAGTTGCCCATCCGGCCGAAGCCGCAGATGACGGAGTCGGCGACGAGCAGGATCCCGTGCTCGTCGGCGATCTCGCGCAGGCCCTTCCAGTAGCCGGGCGGCGGCGTCAGGCAGCCTCCGGCGTTCTGGACCGGCTCGGCGATGATCACGGCGACGTTCTCGGCGCCGAGCTCGGCGATCGTGTCGCGGACCTCCTGCAGCAGGCGGGCGGAGAAGGCCTCGAGGTCGTCGCCGCCCTCGGCCCGGAAGCTGTTCGTGTTCGAGACGTGCGTGACGTCGACCGGCGGGGTCCCGAAGCCGTCCTTGAAGCCGGGAACGCCGGTGAAGGAGAGGGCCCCGAGGGTGACGCCGTGGTACGCGTTCTTGCGGGCGATCGCCTTCGTCCGCTGCGGCTGGCCGATCGCGGTGAAGTACTCGCGGGCCATCTTCCACATCGACTCGACGGCCTCGGAGCCGCCGTTGGTGAAGAAGACGTGGTTGAGGTCGCCGGGCGCGCGCTCGGCCAGGGCCTTGGCCAGCTGGATCGCGGCCGGGTGGGCCGTGTTCCAGTTGGTGTTGAAGGCCAGCGTCGACAGCTGCTGTCCGATCGCGGCGGTCATCTCCTCGCCGTACGAGTACCCGATCTGCGAGCAGAACAGACTCGACAGCGCGTCGATGTAGCGCTTGCCCTGGGTGTCGAAGACGTAGGGGCCCTCGCCACGCTCGAGCACGAGCAGGTCGGCCGCGCCGTCGACCGGCTCCGGCGCGCTGGCGCCGTAGGCCGCGGCCTGCTTGGTGAAGTGCAGCAGCAGGTGCTCGCGCGCGGAACGCTGGAGCTCGTCGTGCTGGGCCGCGGTGGTGGCGGTGGTGGTGTCGTTGAGCATCGGGATGTCTCCGCGCTAGAAGCGCATGCCACCGGTCGGGGCGGCGCTGGTGGTACCGGCCGAGGTGCCCGCCCAGCGGGTGGTCACGACCTTCTGACGGGTGTAGAACGCGAACGCGTCGTCGCCGTTGGCGTGCAGGTCGCCGTCGATCGAGTCCTTCCAGCCCCCGAAGGGCATCCAGGCGATCGGGGCGGCCACGCCGACGTTGATCCCGAGCATCCCGGCCTCGGCCGAGTAGCGCAGCTCGCGGGCGGCGCCGCCGGACTCGGTGAAGAGGATCGTCGAGTTGCCGTAGCGGCTGGCGTTGGTGAACTCGAGCGCGGCGTCGAGGTCGGCGACGCGGACGACGGCGAGGACCGGGCCGAACAGCTCTTCGACGGCGACGCGGTGGTCGGTCGGGACGTCGTCGAGGATCGTCGCGCCGAGGTTGGCGTTGCCGGCACCGGCGTCGGCCTTGCGGCCGTCGAGGACGACGGTGATGCCGTCCTTCTCGGCCTGGTCGATCTCGCCGACCAGGCGGGTGCGGGCGTCGGAGGTGACGACCGGGCAGATGTCGGTCGCGGCGTCGTCGCCGGGGCCGGTGGTCAGCTTGGAGGCGGCGTCGACGATCAGCTGCAGCGAGTGGTCCTGCTGCTCGCGGCTGCCGACGAGCACGGCGACCGAGCCGGCCATGCAGCGCTGACCGGCGGCCCCGAAGGCGGAGCCGGCGACGCCGCCGGCCAGCAGCGCCGGGTCGGCGTCGGGCATCACGATCATCGAGTTCTTGGCGCCGCCGAGCGCCTGGACGCGCTTGCCGGTCTCGGTCGCCTTGGTCGCCACGTAGCGGGCGGTCGCGGCCGAGCCGACGAACGAGATCGCGTCGATCCCCGGGTGCTCGAGGATCGCGTTGACGGCGTCGTGGGCGCCGTGGACGAGGTTGACCAGGCCGCTCGGGATCCCCTCGATCTCGCTGATCAGCTCGATGTAGCGCTCGGACGTGAGCGGATCCTGCTCGGACGGCTTGAGGATCACGGCGTTGCCGGTCGCCAGCGCGTAGGGCAGGAACCACATCGGGATCATCGCCGGGAAGTTGAACGGCGTGATCGCGGCGACGACGCCGACCGGCTGACGGTGCAGCTCGACGTCGACGCCGGTGCCGATCCCCTCGAGGGTCTGGCCCTTGAGCTTGTGCGGGGCGCCCATCGCGGCCTCGACCGACTCGATCCCGCGGCCGACCTCGGCCAGTGCGTCGTCGAGCGTCTTGCCCATGTCGCGGGTGACGATCGCGGCGAGCTCGTCGCGGTGCTGGTCGAGCAGCTCGCGCAGCTTGTAGAGGGCGCGGGCGCGGACCTGGGGGGCGGTCCGGCGCCAGGCGACCTGGGCGGCGCGGGCGCTCTGGACGGCGGCGTCGACGTCGGCCGCGGTGCCCAGCGGGACGCGGGCGAGCAGCTCGCCGGTGGCCGGGTTGCGGTCGTCGAGGGCGTCGGTCGCCGTCGACGGTACCCACGCCCCACCGATGTACTGCGAGAGCGTGCGGGTCGTCGAAGCGAGAGTCGTGTCGGGCATGAAGTGGGGTCTTCGGTCGGGCGACAGGAAAGGCAGCGGCCGGCTCGTGGAGCCGGCCCCCTCCAAGCGTGACGGAGGCCCCACTTGCGATCAGCGAGCAGCCCGTCGCGACTCCGCCGCGGGCAGCAGACGGTTTGTCGCGCTCCGCGTCGTCCGGCGGAGCTGGCCGCTCGCTGTGCGCCCGCGTGGGCCTCAGCGTTCGCGTACGTGCGGCAGCGCGCGCAGCGCCAGGTGCAGGGTCATCGTCTGCTCCGGGTCGCCGAGGTCGACCTGCAGCAGCTCCTCGATCCGGGCCAGCCGGTTGTAGAGCGCCTGCCGGTTGAGGTGCAGTGCGCGCGACGCCTCGGCCTTGCGCCAGCCGTTCGCGCAGAGCGCCTCGAGCGTCGGCAGCAGCTGGTGCTTGCGGCGCCGGTCGTGCGCGATCAGCGGACCGAGCCGGCGCTCGACGAAGGCCGCCAGCTCGACGTCGTCGCGCCACCGCCAGAGCAACCGCTGGAGCTCCAGGGCGCGCACGTCGTGCCAGTCGGCGGGCGGGAGTGAGGCGGCGCTGGCGGCGGCCTCGCCGGCGAGTTGGAGGGCGGGTCCGGCGTCGCGCCAGGCGACCGCGTCGCCGACGGCCACGACCACGTCGCCGTCGCCGAGCCGCCGGTCGGCGGCGGTACGGATCGCGCGGGCGACGGCCTCGGCGACGGTCGCCCGCTGGCCAACGTCACGCAGGCCGACGACGGCCAGCAAGCGCCCGGCGCGGGAGCTCTGACCGGCGAGCGCGGCGAGGCCGCGGCCCTCCAGCTCGACCTGGACGTCGCGCAGAACCAGGCTCCAGGCGGCGACGCCGGCCGCGGCGTTGGTCTCGGCGGCGACCGGCAGCAGCAGCTTGGCCGTCGAGTGGAAGCCGATCGACCCAGCCTGCCGCTCGGCGTGCCCGCCCGCGATCCGGCCCTCGGCGAGGTCGACGAGGAAGTTCCCGCGCTCGCGGGCGACCAGCTCCTCCTCCTGCCGGGCGCGCAGCAGCGACAGCGCGACGATCCCCGCCGCTCGCTGGAGCACGATCTCCGTGATCTCGTCCATCGGCCCGGCGACCGGCAGCGCCAGCAGCCGGCCGGCCTGCTGGTGCGCGCCGAGCGGCACCGGGGCGGCGAGGCCGGCCCGCCACGGGGCCCGCCCGCTGGCGCTCTTGGAGGCCTTCCAGGCGTCGAGCACGTCGACCCCGTCGCCGGCCGATCCCGCGTGGTAGAGCAGCCGGCCGTCGCCGTCCTCGAGGAAGATCGGGTTACCCAGCAGCTCGCAGGTCGCGCGCAGGACCTCGGGGATCCCGTGGCCGTCGAGCAGCAGCTGCGTCAGCCGCTGCTGGACCTCGTCGCCGCGCTGGAGCATCGCGTAGTGGGCGTTGACGATCTCGCTGTGGATCGCCTCGGTGACCGAGATGAACGGCACCTCCTGGGTCAGGGCGACCAGGCAGAGGCCGTGCTGCTCGGCGGCGTCGATCAGGGCCTCGGGGAGCTCGGCGAAGCTGCTGCCGAGCTCGATCACCAACGCGGCGAGCCCGAGCTCGGCGAGACCGGCCACGAACCGCCGCTGCTCGGGGGCGCGGCGCCCGATCCCCATCCCGGTCGTCAGCAGCAGCTCGCCGCCGGTCAGCTGCGAGGCGATGTAGGAGACCTCGCCCGCGTGGACCCAACGGATCGGGCGGTCGAGGTGCTCGCGTCCGGCGACGACGGTCGGTAGGCCACGACGCAGGACCGGCAGTGCGAGCGCCTGGGCGACAGTGATCCGGGGTACCGGGGCGGTGAGGGGAGCGGACAAGGCGGTCGGGGAGCCGGTGACGGTCACCGCGCCATGATGCCTGGCGGGCACGGTGATGGCCGGCACAGCGTCCATGATACCCCCCGAATGGCTAGACGAGCTGTCAGAGTGGGCGCTGTATCGAATCGTTTCAACAACGAGCGTGCGTACGCCATTCGGTCGCCAAACGGCGTGAGAAGGGCGGCAGGTCGTCGCCCCGCGACCTCCGATCGGCGACGGCCTGTCGCAGATTGGTTCGGGGTCGGGCCGAGCCGTCTACGGTGCTCGCGATGACGCCGTGGCCCCGCACGCTACCGACCACCACCGATCGCGCCGCCTACGCGGACGCGGCGGTGCGTCCGGTCTGGCTCGACGCGCAGGCCGGCGGCGTCGAGATCCCGGCCCCGGAGCCCGCGCTGCGGAGCGACGCGACGGCCGACCTCTGCATCGTCGGCGGCGGCTTCACCGGCCTCTGGGCCGCGATCCACGCGAAGGCCGACGCGCCCGCGCGGGACGTCGTGCTGATCGAGGGGGAGACCTGCGGCTTCGGCGCCAGCGGCCGCAACGGCGGCTTCTGCGTCGCCTCGCTGACCCACGGGATCGCCAACGGCCTCTCGCGGTTCGAGGACGAGCTGCCAACGCTCGAGCGGCTCGGCCTCGAGAACCACGCCGGTCTCTGTGCGGACGTCGAGCGGCTCGGGATCGACTGCGATCTCGAGCACACCGGCGAGCTGCTGGTCGCGCTCGACTCGGAGGCGCTGCCGGAGCTGGACGAGGAGGCCGAGCTGCTGCGCCGGTACGGGCACGAGGTCGAGGTGCTCGACGCCGCCGGGGTCCGCGCGGAGGTCGGCTCCGAGCTCTTCCTCGGCGGGGTCTGGGACCGCACCGGGGCGTCGATCCTGCACCCGGGCAAGCTCGCCCTCGGGTTGCGGCGGGCGGCGTTGGCGGCCGGCGTGCGGATCTACGAGCACACCCAGGTCGACGCGCTCCGCGAGACCGCGGACGGGATCGAGCTGGTCTGCCCGCAGGCGCGCGTGCGCGCGAGCCGCGTGCTGCTGGCGACCAACGCGTTCACGCCGCTGCTGAAGGAGATCGGCCGCTACGTCGTGCCGGTCTACGACTACGTGCTGGTGACCGAGCCGCTGAGCGACGAGCAGCTGGCCTCGATCGGCTGGAGCAACCGCCAGGGCATCGGCGACATGGCCAACCAGTTCCACTACTACCGGCTGACCGCGGACAACCGGATCCTGTGGGGCGGCTACGACGCCGTCTACCGCTACGGGAGCCCGGTCGAGGCGCGGCTCGACGACCACGACGCGACCTTCGCGCGGCTGTCGCAGCACTTCTTCCTGACCTTCCCGCAGCTGCAGGGCGTCCGCTTCAGCCACCGCTGGGGCGGGGCGATCGACACCTGCAGCCGCTTCTCGGTCTTCTTCGGCACGGCCCACCGCGGTCGCGTCGCCTACGCCGCGGGCTACACCGGGCTCGGTGTCGCCGCGACCCGCTTCGGAGCCCGCGTCGCGCTCGACCTGGTCGACGGCCGCGAGACCGAGGCGACCCGCCTGCGCTACGTGCGGACCAAGCCGGTCCCGTTCCCGCCCGAGCCGCTGCGGACGATCGGGATCCAGATCACCCGCAACCGGCTGGCCGCGGCCGACCGCAACGGCGGCCGGCGCGGCCTCTGGCTGCGCACGCTCGACCGCCTCGGCCTGGGGTTCGACAGCTGATGCACGGCTCCCTGGCAAGGACTTTCCCCGGGCGGCTCGCGGCCGAACTAGCCTGGCCCCAAACCCCCTTCCATCCCGACCGCCGCGCGTACGGCGTGCGCGATCTCGACCCCCGGAGCATCGCATGAGCGACACCCTCGCCTCCTTCACCGTCGACGTCCCGTACGCGGAGCTGGAGCCCTCGCCGCTCGCGCCCGAGGACGTGCTCGACGGTCGTCCCGAGGTCCACGCGGTCACGCTCGACAGCACGACCGTCGACGGCGTCACGATCGAGCGGGGGATCTGGCAGATCACCCCGGGCGTGGTCCGCGACGTCGAGGCCGACGAGCTGTTCGTGGTGCTCAGCGGACGCGCGACCGTCGAGGTCGCCGACGGGCCGACCCTGGAGCTGGCGCCCGGCGTGCTCGGAGTGCTGCGGGCCGGCGATCGGACCGTCTGGCGGGTCCGCGAAACGCTCCGCAAGGTCTACCAGGTGACCGTCCCGGCGGAGGACGAGTGATGCCCGCTCAGCGCTCCGCCTGCTTCGTCGTCCAGAACGACCGGACGAGATCTAGCCCGTTGCACGAACACGTCCCGACCTGGGAGGACCATGGTCCTACCGGAGTGCCTGTCCAGCAAGAGGCCGCCTGCGGCCGGAGGAGTTCCCGATGACGGTCAGCGACACAATTGCCCCGATCGACGCCACCGACGCCGAGGCCGGCGGCGAGAGCGACATCCGTTTGGATCGGGTGCACAAGCGGTACGGCGATCAGGTCGTGATCGGTGATCTGTCGTTGGAGATCGAGCGGGGCGCGTTCTACGCGTTGCTGGGCCCTTCGGGGTGCGGCAAGACGACGACGTTGCGGATGATCGGCGGCTTCGAGGTCCCGACCGAGGGCCGCGTGCTGCTGGGCGGGCAGGACGTGACGGACCTGGCGCCGCACAAGCGCGAGGTCAACACGGTCTTCCAGTCCTACGCGCTGTTTCCGCACCTGACCGTCGCCAAGAACGTGGCGTTCGGTCTCGAGCGGCGGGGCGTCAAGCGGGCGGAGGTCCGGCAGCGGGTTGGCGAGACGCTGGAGTCGGTGCAGTTGACCCATCTGGCGGAGCGCAAGCCGGGGCAGCTGTCGGGCGGTCAGCAGCAGCGGGTCGCGCTCGCGCGGGCGTTGGTCAACCGGCCGCGGGCGCTGCTGCTGGATGAGCCGCTCGGTGCCCTGGACTTGCGTCTGCGGCGGCAGCTCCAGGTCGAGTTGAAGCGGATTCAGCGGGAGGTCGGGATCACGTTCGTGCACGTGACGCACGATCAGGAGGAGGCGATGTCGCTGGCCGACACGATCGCCGTGATGAACGGCGGCGGGATCGAGCAGGCCGGCAGCGCGACCGATCTCTACGAGCGGCCGGAGACGGCGTTCGTGGCGAACTTCCTGGGCAAGTCGAACCTCGTTGACGTCAAGCTCGGCCGTGTTGACGGCGAGTGGACCGCGGTGGAGACCCACGACGGGGCTTCGCTGCGGCTGTTGACGCATCGGGTGGGGGCGTTGGCGTCGGGTCCGGTGCGGATCGGGGTGCGGCCGGAGAAGGTCCGGATCGCGCCGGTCGATCAGCCGGTGGCGGACGGGCACAACGCGCTGCGCGCGCGGGTGATGGTCAGCTCGTTCATGGGGGTGACCTTGGAGTACATCGTCAAGACGGTCGGGGGCGACGAGTTGACGGTGATCTGTCAGAACGATGCCGGTGATCTCGAAGAGGCGCTGGGGGCGGGTCGTGAGGTCCTGTTGAGCTGGGATCCGCGCCACACCTTCATCGTCGAAGGCGAGCAGCCCGGCGATGGGAGCGCTCATGCCTGAACGAGACGGCACCGTACCTCCGGGGGACCCTGATGCCTGAAGATCGCGAACGGATCGAGCGGGCGCTCGAGGAGACGATCTTCGGCGAGCGGATGTCGCGCCGCCGGTTGGTCGGCCGTGGGGCGACCGCGGCCCTCTTCGCGACGGGGATGGCCTCGGTCCTCTCCGCCTGCGGGATCGCGGGCACGGCGCAGCAGAACGTGGCCCAGCTCTCGAAGGAGGCGGACGCGGTCGACCACCCGAAGGTGCCGCTGGGGAACTGGACGTTCTCCAACTGGCCCCTGTACATGGACAAGTCGCTCCTGAAGGAGTTCGACCAGCGCTACGGCGGCAAGGTCAAGTACCTCGAGGACATCAACGACAACAACGACTTCTTCGGCAAGGTCCGGCAGCAGCTGACCCAGGGCGTGCCGATCGGGCGCGACCTCGTGGTCCTGACCGACCCGATGGCCTCGAAGTGGGTCCGGAGCGGGTTCGTCACGCCGTTCGACCCGCGCAACGTCCCCAACGCGAAGAACCTGGTCCCGAACCTCCGGTCGATCGCCTACGACCCGAAGCGCCAGTTCACGCTCCCGTACCAGTCGGGTGCGGTCGGCCTGGGCTACGACATCAAGGCGACCGGGCGCGAGCTGACGTCGCTGAAGGAGTTCTTCAACCCCGAGTGGAAGGGCAAGGTGACGATGCTGGCGGAGGCGTACGACAGCGCCGGCACCGTGCTCCTGATGGAGGGCAAGGACGCCACCAAGGCGACGCTCGACCAGCAGCTGGGGGCGATCCAGACGCTTGACGAGCAGAACCAGAAGGGCCAGTTCCGGCGCTTCACCGGCAACGACTACGCGACCGACCTGACCAAGGGCAACGTCGTGCTGGCGTTGGCCTACGCGGGCGACATGGTCCAGCTCCAGGCGGACAACCCCAACCTCCGGTTCACGTACGCCGAGGAGGGGTCGATGATCTTCACCGACAACATGATGCTGCCGGCGCACGTCGAGCATCCGTACGCCGCCGAGGTGATGATGAACTACCTCTACGAGCCGGAGGTGGCGGCGAAGCTCTGTGCCTACGTCAACTACATCAGTCCGGTCGACGGGATCCGCCCGATCCTCGAGCGGACCGAACCGGAGGTGGCCAAGAACGAGCTGATCTTCCCCTCGGACGAGATCCGCGCCAACCTCCACAACTACCCGTCGTACTCCAGCAGCGAGGAGCAGCAGATGTACGAAGCCATGGCGAAGGTCACGGGGGGCTGATCGTGTCGTTCAAGCTTCGTCGTCAGCTGATGCCGTGGTGGTTTGCGCTGCCCGGTCTGCTGTGGCTGATCATCTTCTTCGCGATCCCGATCCTGAACCAGGTGTCGGTCTCGTTGATGACCGGCGATCCGGAGGTCGGCTTCGAGTTCACGTGGGCGTTCTCGACCTACACCGACGCGATCCGCGATTACCACACGCAGTTCCTGCGGTCGATCGGATACGCCGGTGCGGCGACCCTGATCGACCTGGTGATCGCGTTCCCGCTGGCGTACTTCATCGCCTTCAAGGCCGGGCGGTTCAAGGCGTTCTGGCTGCTGCTGGTGATCCTGCCGTTCTTCGTCTCGCAGGTGATGCGCACGGCGTCGTGGCAGCTGATCCTCAACGACAGCGGCTGGCTCGTCGGGCAGCTGAAGGACATCGGGCTGGTCGCCGACGACGGCCGCGTGCTGGCCACCGGCAAGGCCGTGGTCGGCGGGATCGCCTACAACTTCCTGCCGTTCATGGTCCTGCCGCTGTTCGCGACCCTGGACCGGATGGACCGGAGGCTGCTGGAGGCCGCCACCGATCTGTACTGCAGCCGGGCGACGGCGTTTCGGAAGGTGACGTTGCCGTTGGCGATCCCGGGGATCTTCGCCGGGTCGCTGCTGGTCTTCATCCCGGCCTGCGGTGACTACATCAACGCGTCGATCCTGGGGTCGTCGAATACGACGATGATCGGCAACGTGATCCAGTCGAAGTTCCTCAACGTGCTGGACTACCCGACCGCCGCGGCGCTCTCGTTCATCTTGATGGGCGTGATCCTGCTGGGCATCGCGTTGTACTCACGCGTTCTGGGCACCAAGAACCTGACCGAGCTGGCGGGCTGAGCGATGTCCTCTGTCACGACACCGACCACCCCGCCCGCGGACTCCGGCGCGCCGCGCCGGAAGCCGAAGGCCCCCAGCGGTCGCGGACGGACGTTCGCGTTGGGGGTCTGGTCGACGCTGGCGATCCTGTTCCTGCTGGTGCCGATCCTGTTCATGATCGTGTTCTCGTTCAACGACAACCAGGGCCGCTTCAACTTCCAGTGGTCCGGGTTCACGCTGAAGCACTGGGCACACCCGTTCGCAGACCCGGACCTGGCCAAGGCGCTGGAGAACTCGCTGATGATCGCCGTTCTGACGACGATCATCGCCACCGCCCTGGGCACCTTCCTCGCGATCGCCCTGATCCGCTATCGCTTCCGTGGTCGCGCAACCGCCGACATGTTCGTGTTCCTGCCGATGGCCTCTCCCGAGGTCGTGATGGGCGCGGCCCTGCTGGCGATGTTCCTCGTGCTCGGGGTCGGGACCGGCTTCGTGACGATCCTGCTCGCGCACGTGATGTTCTCGATCTCGTATGTCGTGGTGACCGTCAAATCCCGGTTGGAAGGGATGGATCCTCACATCGAGGAGGCGGCCCGGGATCTGGGGGCGGGGGAGCTGACGACGTTCTTCCGCATCACGCTGCCGATGATCGCGCCCGGTGTGGCCGCCGCGGCGGTGCTGGCGTTTGCGCTCTCGATCGACGACTACGTGATCACGAGCTTCAACGCGGGGCAGACGCAGACGTTCCCGCTGTTCATCTTCGGCGCCACCCGCCAGGGCGTGCCGCCGCAGGTCAACGTGCTCTCGACGATGCTGCTGTTGCTCGTCTTCGGCCTCATGGCCGTGAACGTGCTGGTCCAGCGGCGCCTCGCGAAGCGGAACACCCCGGCGATCTGAGCAGCGCCCGCGGGCGTGGGCGCGCTCGGGTGGTGGGCGCTCCGGGGCGGGGCGCTCCGGGTGCGGGCGCTTCGGGTGGTGGGCGCTCCGGGGCGGGGCGGCGCTTCGGGGCGGGGCGGCCGACTGATGCGGATTTACCGCCTATACGACAGTAAATCCGCATCACTCCGCCGCTCGCGCCGGGTTCGGGGGCGGCGGAGGCAGAAAAGCGTTCACGGGGAACGCCAACCCGCATCAGCTCGCGCCGGGCGCGCCAACTCCGCGGCACCCCGCGCGGCGCCTAGCCCACGGGATGGACGCCCGAGCAGCCGCGGCGGTGGCAGCCGAGCAGGTGGGTGTCGACCAGGCCGATCGCCTCCATCAGGGCGTAGGCGGTGGTCGGCCCGACGAAGGCGAAGCCCCGGGCGCGGAGGTCGCGCGCGAGGGTGCGCGACTCCGGGGTGCTGGTCGGGACGTCGGCGGTCGTCAGCGGTCGCGGGGTCTCGGCCGGCAGGTACGACCAGATCAGGGCGTCGAGCCCGCCCTCGTCGCGCAGGGCGATCGTCGCCTGAGCGTTGGTGCGGGCGGCGCGGATCTTGGCCCGGTTGCGGACGATCCGCGGGTCGAGCATCAGCCGCTCGACGTCGTCGTCGCCGAACGCCGCGACCGCCTCGGGGGCGAAGTCGTGGAACAGCTCGCGGAACGCGGGGCGCTTGGCCAGGATCGTCAGCCAGCTGAGCCCGGCCTGGAACGCCTCGAGCGAGATCCGCTCGAACAGCGCTTGCTCGCCGTGGACCGGGAGACCCCACTCCCCGTCGTGGTAGACGCGGTTGAGGGGGTGGCCGGTCGCCCACGGGCAGCGACCGAGGCCGTCGTCGCCGACGATCGCCTGGGGCGCACCGTCGCCGTCGGTCGACGAGCCGTCGGCGATCGCGGGCGCCGGGGACGCGAGGGTGGGAGACGGCCGCTGCTCGGGGGACACGGTTCGGGGAGGCTCCGGGGTCGGTTCTCGGTCGCGGACGATGGTGCGGGACAGGCGGCCGGGGTCTGAGCCCGGTCTGTCCCTCGGGACAGGCGGGCGACGCGAACCGCTCTCGAGCATGGTCGCCCATCGAGAGGACGGTCCGCGACGGCAGGATGTGAGATCGGCCTCGGCTCGACGCTCCCCACCCCGCCGCCGAACCTCGGCCACTCGGTCGGGGCTCGGCCGACGCCCCAGAACTTCGGCCGCTCGGTCGGGCTCGGCCCACGACGGGGTGCCCGACCCGACCCGGGCACGACCGACCCCGCCGAACCCCGGCCACCCGGTCGGGCCCAACCGACGGCGGGGGCGCCCGACCCGACCGGGGCGCGACCGCGCGGGCACGTCCCGCAACCTCCCGCAGACTGGCCGCCGAGCCGCGTTCTCCCGGCCTCCGCACCACCGAGGATCCGACACCCCCCCCGACCGTACGGTTGGTCGCTACGGCTCCAGATTGCGGCGTATCGGCCGATCACCAGGGCTGCTACCCGAATGTCTCCGACCCGCGGCCACCCGTCGCTGGAGCCCCGTTTCCCCCATGAAGATCTTGCGGTTCCGTTCGCTGCGGACGAGGATGCTCGTCCTCCTCCTTCCACCCATCCTGTTGGCGATCGGTGCGCTGACGGTCCTCGCGATCGTCCAGGCCACTGACCAGCAGCAGAAGGCCCGCTTCGCCGAGATCAGTCGGACCGGCCATGCCGAGTCGATGACGATCAACTCGCAGGTCTCGCGCAGCGTCGCGATCTCGCGGCAGTTGGCCAACACGATGGAGAGCTACACCGGGGGTGACCGCAAGCAGGTCACGGCGCTGGTCCGCCACACGATCGAGAGCGACAAGCAGCTCGTCGGGGCCTGGGCCGGGTTCGCGCCGAACGCCTTCGACGGCGCCGACAGCAAGCACCGCGGCGAGCCGGGCAGCGACGGCAAGGGCCAGTTCGGCCCGTTCTGGAGCCGTCGTGACAACAAGCTGGCGCTCGAGGTCGTGGCCGGTGGAGGCCACGGGGCCGGCGAGTACTGGACCATTCCGCGCGACACCCGCCGTGACGCGGTGATCGAGCCGTACCTCGACACCGACGGCAAGACCCTGCTGACGAGCTACGCCTCGCCGGTCATCCGCCACGGCAAGTTCATCGGCGCGACCACCGTCGACCGCTCGCTGGCGTCGATGGACGCGGACGTCTCGAAGGTCAAGCTGCTCGAGACCGGCTACGCGATGATGGTCAGCCGCAAGGGGCTGTTCGTCTCCGCCCCGAGCAAGCAGCTGATCGGCCAGAGCACGCTCGGCAAGCTCGCCGAGAGCAAGAACAGCCCGGTCCTCAAGCAGGTCGTGAAGGACGTCTACGCCGGCCGTTGGGGCCAGGCGGAGACCGACGATCCGTTCTCCGGCGAGCGCGTGATGCTGACCTGGTCGCCGATTCCGAACGGCAACTGGAGCTTGCTCACGTCGACCCCGATGGACGAGGTCCTCGGGCCGGTCCACAGCCTCCGCACGAACCTGCTGCTGACGGGCCTGCTGGCGCTGATCCTGATCAGCGTCGCGGTGATCCTGCTCGCCCGCAAGATCGTGCGGCCGATCACGGCCATGACCGAGGCCGCCGAGCAGGTCGCCGACGGTGACGTCGACGTGCACCTCGACCTCACGACCGAGGACGAGATCGGCCGGATGGGCAAGGCCTTCGAGCGGATGGTCGAGTACCTGAAGGAGAAGGCCACGGCGGCCGAGCGGATCGCCGACGGCGACCTGACGGTCGAGGTCGAGCCGCGCTCCGAGCGCGACCTGCTCGGCCACGCCTTCCGCAAGCTGTCGGTCGACCTGCGGGACATCGTCGGTCGCGTGAGCGCGTCGGCGGCGTCGGTCTCGGCGGCGTCGGGCCAGATGGCGACGGCGTCGACCGAGGCCGGGCGGGCGGTCGAGGAGATCGCCGCCGCGACCGGCGACGTCGCTCGCGGTGCCGAGCGGCAGGTCCAGATGGTCGAGCAGACCCGGGCCGCCGTCGAGCAGGCGGCCGAAGCCGCCGCCCGCGGCGAGGCGTCCGCGCAGCAGACGGCCGGGGCCGCCGACAACGCGCGGGAGATCGCCGGCGAGGGCGTCAAGGCCGCGCACGAGGCGACCGACGCGATGCGGCTGGTGGCCGGGTCCTCGCAGGAGGTCGGCGAGGCGATGGGCGAGCTGTCGACGAAGTCGGAGCGGATCGGCGGGATCGTCGACACGATCACGGGGATCGCGCAGCAGACGAACCTGCTGGCGTTGAACGCGGCGATCGAGGCCGCCCGTGCCGGTGAGCAGGGTCGTGGCTTCGCGGTCGTCGCCGAGGAGGTCCGCAAGCTCGCCGAGGGCTCGCAGGACGCGGCCCGCGAGATCAGCGGGCTGATCGACGAGATCCAGGGCGACACCGGCCGCGTGGTCGGCGTGATCGCGCAGAGCGTCGAGCGCGCCAACGACGGCGTCGCGACGGTCGAGCAGACGCGGGCCGCGTTCGAGCGGATCGAGGAGGCGGTCGGCGAGGTCAACGCGCGGGCGGCCGAGATCACGGTCGCGACGACCCGCGTCTCCGTGGAGACCGGGCGGGCCACCGAGGAGATCGCCGGTGTCGCTGCGGTCGCCGAGGAGTCGTCGGCGTCGGCCGAGGAGGTCTCCGCCTCGACCGAGCAGACGAGCGCCTCGACGCAGGAGATCGCCGCGTCGGCGCAGGAGCTGGCCGGCACCGCCGACGAGCTCCAGCGGTTGGTCGGCGTCTTCCGACTGACCGACTGACCGACTGAGCGACGGCCATCGGGTCGACGGGCTGGGGTCAGGTGCTCTTGAGCATGCCCCCGTCGACCACCAGCTCGATCCCCGTGGTGCTCGCGGAGCGCGGGGAGGCGAGCAGGACGACGGCGTCGGCGACCTCCTGCGGGTCGACCAGCCGCCCGGTCACGAGCTGCATCATCTGCGGCCCGACGCTGGTCAGGACGGTGTCGCGATCGCTGCCGGCGATCTCGGCGATGACGTCCGCGGCGCCGCCCGGGTCGGTCCACCACGGCGTCAGCGTCGGGCCGGGGCAGACCCCGTTGACGCGCACGCCCTGCGGGGCGAACTCCTCCGAGAGCGCCTTGGTCAGGTTGATCATCGCCGCCTTGGCCGCCGCGTAGTCGAGGTTCATCGTCGCCGGCTGGCGGCCGTTGACCGACGAGACGTTGACGATCGCTCCGCCGTCGCCCTCCAGCAGCAGCGGCAGCGCGGCGCGGCTGGTGCGGACGGCCGAGAACAGGTTGAGCTCGAAGACCGCCTGCCAGGCCTGGTCGCTGCGGCTGAGGAAGCCCGTGTGCGGCAGCGGCGCGCCCGGGGGTGGTCCGCCCGCGTTGTTGACCAGGACGTCGAGGCGACCGAAGGCCTCGATCGTGCGGGCGACGATCTCCGTCGGTGCCGCGGGATCCATCAGATCCGCGGGCACGTGGATCAGGTCGCCGTCGAGCGCGTCGAGCTCGGGCGAGCGCCGGCGAGAGCTGACGACGACGCGCGCGCCCTCCTCCAGCAGCGTGCGGACGACGGCCAGGCCGATGCCCTTCGAGCCACCGGTGACGACGGCCACGCGGCCGTGCAGTTCGAGGTCCATGTCTGTCTCCTTCGGGAACGTGCCCCGGCGGATGCCGGGGCTGCGAGGGGAGACGGTCGACCGCGACGGTCCGTGATATTTGCGGAGGCAATTACCTCCGCGGGTGGACTCAGTCCTCGTCGTCGGCCGCGGTGTAGGCCGCGGTGGTGCGGTCGGCGGCCTCCCGCGCGGCGGTCTCGTCGGTGCCGGCGGCGATGCTGGCGTCGCCCCAGCGGATGCTGCTGAGCGACATGAAGCGGCGGCCGTCGTCGGAGCCGAGCCAGGCGGCCGTCTCCTGCCCGTCGACCGGCGCGCCGGTGGTCAGCAGCAGGGTCAGGCCGAGCAGGGCCATGTCCCAGCCGACCCCGACCGCGCCGGGGCCGTACTCCGCCCACTGGGTGCCGCCGACCTTCGCGATGTGGGTCAGCTCGAGCTCGGTGCCGCCGTCGGGCGTGGGGCTGAGCCGGACCTCGATCCAGCTGAGGTCGTCGGCGAACTCCCAGGTCGCGTCGAAGGCGTGCGGCGGCTCGCAGCGTTCGATCGTGCCGCCGGCGTTGCCCTCGAGCTGGAACCGACCGCCGTGCCGCAGGTCGCCGCTGACGGGCAGGAACCACTGCGGGATCCGCTCGGCCTCGGTGCACGCCTTCCAGACGTCGTCGATCGGGGCGGCGTAGGTCTGGGTGAGGCCGACGGTGCGGCCCTTGCCGCTGGCGAGCTTGCGCTTGCCGACCTGCCGCCGAACGGCGTCGATCTGCTGGGGGACGTCGATCATCGGATCTCCTCGGGTTCGGTGCGGCGTCGACGGGTGGGCCACCCGAGGCTGGTCGGGCGACCCGGTCGGACCACCGCTCCGGCGGCCAGCGCCCGGCGGTGGTCCGGACCCCGATCAGCCTATGTGACGGCCTCGGGAACGGGCCGCGGCGAGCGGCCGTGGCGTCCCGGACGGCTGTCACGCTCGTCGGGTCCACCACCGAGGAACGACCATGAGCACCAAGACCTCCCTCGTCACCGGCGTCGACTTCGTCGCGCTGCCGACCAAGAACTTCGACGCCGCAGTTGCCTTCTACGGCGACGTGCTCGGCCTGCCCTGCACGGCCCGTTGGGGCGAGATGCCCGGCGCCGAGTTCGAGACCGGCAACCTCACGCTCGCGGTGATGGAGTCGGCCGCGTTCGGGCTCGAGTTCAGCCCGCACAGGCATCCGGTCGCGCTGCAGGTCGAGGACTTCGAGGCCGCACGGGCGGAGCTGGAGTCGCGCGGGGTGCGCTTTCTCAGCGATACGATCGACAGCGGCGTCTGCCACCAGACGTTCTTCGAGGACCCCGACGGCAACGTGCTGGGGATCCACCACCGCTACGCGCCGCGCCAGCCGGCGGCCTGAGTGGTGGGCGGCGCCCGACGGGCGGCGCGACCTCGACGCCCGAGCGACGGCCCGGCTCGCGATACTGCGGGCCATGGCCGTACGCCGGATCGTCCCCGACCTCCACGCCGCCGAGCCGGCCGACAGCCGCGCGTTCTACGTCGACGTGCTCGGGCTGGAGGTGGCGATGGACCACGGCTGGATCACCACCTTCGCCGCGCCGGGCAACCCGGCCGTCCAGCTCAGCGTGATGCGGGAGGACGCCAGCGCGGTCGCCTCGCCGGACGTCTCGATCGAGGTCGACGACGTCGATGCGGTCCACGCCACGGCCGTCCGGCTCGGCCATGAGATCGTGCACCCGCTGACCGACGAGCCGTGGGGCGTCCGCCGGTTCTTCGTCCGCGACCCCAGCGGTGCGTTGATCAACGTGCTCGGTCACCCGCCCGAGGCCGCGGACGACTGACTCAGGCGGGCGGGAGCCGCGTCTTGATGGTCTCGATCGGTGGCGCCGCACTTGGGCGGCGAGCGCCAGCCGTTCGGGCACGAGGTCGATCGCGAAGGCCGCGCGGGCTCCGGCGGTGGATCGGGATTGGCGCTCGCGCATACGGGGTACTCGGCCGGCATGCGCGTCGTGATCACGGGGGCCACCGGCAACGTCGGGAGCGCCCTGCTCCGGCGGCTGATCGTCGACCCGGCGATCGACGAGATCGTCGCCTTCGCCCGTCGCACGCCCGAGCATGACCGCGCCAAGGTCACCTGGGTCTCCGGCGACGTCCGCACCTACGACCTCGAGCGGCTCTTCGCCGGGGCGACCGCGGTCGTCAACCTCGTCTGGCGGATCCAGCCCTCGCGCGACCGCGACCTCACCCGCAGCGTCGACGTGGCCGGGACCGAGCGGGTGCTCGACGCAGTCGGCGCGGCGCGGGTCCCGACGCTCGTCCACGCCTCGTCGGTCGCCGCCTACGGGCCGGGAGCCGACGGGCCGGTCGACGAGAGCTGGCCGACGACGGGGATCCCGAGCTCGTTCTACTCGCGCGAGAAGGTCGCTGCCGAGGCCCTGGTCGACGCGTTCGAGGCGAGTCACAGCGGCATCCGGGTGGTGCGGCTGCGGCCAGCGATCATCTTCCAGCGCGACGCCGCACAGGAGATCCGACGGTACTTCCTCGGGCCGTTCTGGCCGAGCCCGCTGGTCCGGCCCGGCTGGCTGCCGATCGCCCCGGTCCCGCGCGCGATGCAGTTCCAGGTCGTGCACGCCAACGACGTCGCCGAGGCCTACCGGCTGGCGCTGCTCCGGCCCGACGCCCATGGCGCCTACAACGTCGCGGCCGACCCGATGATCACCCCGCGCCGGTTGGCGAGCCTGCTCGGCGGGCTGCCGCTCCCGATCCCGCAGAGCGTCCTGCGCGCGCTGGCCTCGGTCACCTGGCGGGCGCACCTGCAGCCGTCGCCGCCGGGCTGGGTCGACCTCGGCGTGCAGTCGCCGCTGATGGACACCTCGCGGCTGCGGGCACTCGGCTGGTCGCCGCGCCACGACGGGCCGGAGACGATGCGCGAGCTGCTGGTCGGCCTCCGCGACTGCTCCGGGGGCGGGACGCCGCCGCTGCGAGCCGACGCCGGGGGGCCGCTGCGGATCGACGAGCTGCGCTCGAAGGTCGGCGGCGACGTGCCGGGGCTCGATCGCTGACCCACCGGTCCGTCGGCGGGTGCGCTCCGGCTCGCGACGGAAGAGCGCGGTTCCGTGACGCGCCGCCCACCCGTTGCTACGGTGCCCCGCATGCCCCACCGACCCGAGCCGCGCGCGAACCCTGGGGCCGGGCCGACACCGCCGCTCCACCAGTGGTTCCCCGAGCTCCGCGCGAGCCTCCCGCACGTGTCGCTGGGGAGCGTGCCGACGCCGGTCCGTCCGCTCCCGGCGCTGACCGACGGGCCGGCGCCGCTCTGGCTCAAGGACGACGCCGAGTTCGGTACGGGAGGCTGGGGCGGCAACAAGGTCCGCAAGCTCGAGTGGCTGCTGCCCGAGGCGCGCCGGCGCGGAGCGCGGACGATCCTGACCTTCGGCGGCCTCGGAACGAACTGGGGTCTGGCGACCGCGCTCTACGGCCGTGAGCAGGGACTGCGGACGGCGCTGGCGCTGGTCGACCAGCCGCTCGACGATCACGTCCGCGCCCAGCTGGAGCGGCTGGAGGCGTCCGGCGCGACGCTCCACTTCACCCACACCAAGGGCCGCACGATCGCGGCGCTGCCGTGGTTGCTGGCCCGCCACGCGAGCGGCGGGCGGCCGCCCTACGTGCTGCCGGTCGGCGGCTCCTCGGCGGTCGGGGTCCTCGGCTATGTGAACATGGCGCTCGAGCTCGCCGAGCAGGTCCGTGGGGGAGCGCTGCCGGAGCCGTCGCACGTCGTCACCGCGATCGGCTCGGGCGGGACCGCGGCCGGACTGCTGCTGGGCCTGCGGCTGGCGCGACTGCGGACCACCGTCGTCGGGGTCGTGGTCAACGACGCGCTGCGGCTGGACGACCCGACGGTTCGGCGGATGGCCGTTGCCGCCGAGCGGCTGCTGCGTCGTCGCGGCGCCCGACTGCCGCCGCTGGACCTGCACAGCGGCGGGCTGGAGGTCGTTCGCGACTGGCTCGGCGCCGGCTACGGCCACCCGACCCCGGAGGGCGAGCGGGCGACCGAGCGCGCGACCGCCGACGGCCTCGCGCTCGATCCCGTCTACACCGCGAAGGCCGTCGCGGCGACGCTCGACGGCAACGCCGCCGGAGTCTTCGGGGAGGGGCCGGTCGTCGTCCTCCAGACCAACGGCCCGCGCTAGACGGCCGGGGCGGCGCGCCCGTGGAGGATTCCCGCGTGGGCTGTTCCGCGGCTGACCCGTTGCGCTGGGAGATCGTCGTGTGTACGGTGAACGGCGACAGCGTGTAGTCTGTACACGCTGATTCCGGCGTCCGGTGCTCACGGGGTTCGCGGGGGTCCGGTCGCGCACGACGGAAGGTCAGCTCCGATGTCCAGCACGGTCACCCGTCGCATCTTCGTCCCAGCCCGGAGCGCGCTCGGGGAGCTGGGCGACGTCTGCGTGCTGACAGGCAAGACGATCGTGTCGGCGGTTCGGCCCCCGTATTCGTACGGGGACGAGTTCGTCCAGCAGTTCCTGTTCGCGCTGCGTCTCTGCTGGTTCCCGCTGATGGTCTCGACCGTGGCGATCAGCTTCGGCACGCCAGGCTTGCAGGCGGCGAACTTCCTGGTCATGTTCGGGGCCGTGGATCGGCTCGGCGGGTTCTTCGTGCTGGCGTCGATCCGGGAATTCGCGCCGGTGGTGTCCTCGGTGATCCTGGTCGGCGTGGCCGGCACGGCGATCACCGCCGACCTCGGGGCGCGCAAGATCCGGGAGGAGCTCGACGCGCTGCAGGTGCTCGGCGTCGATCCGGTCAAGAGCCTGGTCGTCCCGCGCTTCCTGGCGCTGATGATCGTGACGGCGCTGTTCGACGTCTACGCGATGATCTTCGGGATCTTCGGCGGGGTGCTGGCGACGTTGATCAACGGTGCCCCGGTCGGGCCGTTCTGGTCGACCTTCTTCAGCAACGCCTCGGTCACCGACCTCTGGGCGTCGGTGCTCAAGTGCACGCTCTTCGGGGCGATCATCGCGGTCGTCTGCTCCTACAAGGGGATGACCGCGAAGGGTGGGGCGGAGGGGGTCGGCAGGGCGGTCAACCAGGCGGTCGTGATCGCGATGCTCGGGGTGTTCGTCTTCAACTACGCCTTCACGCAGACCCTGCTGGCCACCAATCCGGAGATCCTGGTCATCAAGTGAGCGCCGCGGCCTGGGGTCAGCGGGCCACTGGTCCGGCAGCGCCTCGCGCCGGACCGGTGTCCAGAGCAGCCGCCTCGGTGCTCAGCGGCTCGGGATCGGGCGGGATCTCCGTCTGGCGCGGTGCCCACCAGGCCCAGCGCCCGAGCACGCCGAGCAGCCCCGGGACGATGAACGCCCGCACGATCGTGGCGTCGATCAGGACCGCGGCGGCGGCGCCGAGGCCGAGCATCTTGATGAAGACGATCTCGCTGGTGACGTTGGCCCCGACCGCGACCGCGAACAGGACCGCGGCGGCGGTCACGATCCGGCCGGTCCGGGTCAGCCCGGCGACGATCGCCTCCTGCACGCTCGCGCCGGCCTCCAGCGCCTCGCGGACCCGGGCGAGCACGAAGACCCCGTAGTCGGTCGAGAGCCCGAACGCGATCGCCCCGATCACGACTGGCTGGGTCACCTCGAGCGCTCCCAGCGAGGTGAAGCCGAGCAGCCCTTCCAGCCGGCCGTCCTGGAAGACCAGCCGCAGGATCCCCAGCGTCGCCCCGAGCGTGAGCACGTTGAGCAGGACCGTCATCACCGGCAGCACGACCGAGCCGGTCATCGCGAACATCAGCAGCAGGGTCAGTCCGACGATGATCGCGGCGGCCAGCGGGACGCGGTCGCTGATCGCCGCCCGCACGTCGTGGGCCTGGGCCGCCGCCCCGGTGACCTGGCCGCCGTACGGGGCCACGGCCGCACGCAGGCGGGTGGCCAGTGCCTCCCCCTGGGGGCTGGTGGCCGCGGCGCTGCCGGCGACGGAGAGCGCGACCTGCTCGCCGCCGATCGCGCGTGGCGGGTCGACGGCGCGGACGCCCGGCAGCGCTCGCGCGGTCTCGCTCACGACCCGGGCGCGGTCGGCCCGCACGACCACCAGCGACGGCTCGACGGAGATCGCCGGGAACTCGGCCTGGACCGTCGCCGCGACCCGACTGGAGTCGGTGTGCGCGGGCAGCACGCGCCCGTCGATCGCGAACGTCTTCAGCCCGGTTCCGGCCCACGCGAGCCCGCCGGTCAGGAGGATCGCGACCAGCGCCACCCGCCCCGGGCGTCGCAGGACCCAGCGGGTCAGACGCTCCCAGTTGCGGGCGCCGTCGGCCGCCTCGCGGTCCCGTCCGCGGGCCAGCAGCTTCGGCGTGAAGGCGTCGATCCGCGGCCCGAGCCACCGCAGCAGCAGCGGCAGCAGCTGGGTCGCGACCGCGGCGGAGGCGAGCGCGACGATCGCCCCGCCGAGTCCGAGCGAGTAGAGCTGGCGCTGGGGGAAGACGAGCAGCGCGGCCAGTGCCGCGGCGACGGTCAGGGCGCTGAAGACGACGGTGTGGCCGGCCTCCTTGCGGGTCGCCGCGATCGCCTCGTCGACCGTCCCGCCGCGGGCCAGCTCCTCGCGGAAGCGGCTGACGATGAAGAGCGCGTAGTCGATCGCCAGCCCGAGCCCGAGCGCGGTCGTGAGGTTGATCGCGTAGACCGACAGCTCGAGCTGGTGGGACAGGATCCGGAGCACGAGGATCGTGAAGCCGATCGAGATCCCCGCCACCAGCAGCGGCAGCAGCGCGGCGACCAGCGAGCGGAAGACGAGGATGCTCAGCAGGAAGACCAGCGGCGCGGCCAGCAGCTCGGCGCGCTCGATGTCGGAGAAGACGATGTCGTTGGCCTCGGCGTTGGCCCGGGCGCTGCCCCCGACGGTCACGCCGGGGACGTCGGCGACCCGTTCGGCGATCTGCTCGGCGGCCAGCAGCCGTTCGCGGTCGGAGACGGCCGCGAGCGAGACCAGCACCAGCCGGGTACGGCCGTCCTCGGTCGCCAGCGGCGAGCGTCGTCCCAGGCCGGGCGTGACGGCGCGAACGTGGCGCTGGCCGCGGACCAGGCCGACGACCCTCTCGGTCCGGCGGGCGGACTCGGCCGCGGTCGCGCCGGTCGCGGTGATCACGACGCCCGGGGTCAGCTCGCTGCCGGTCCGTCGCTCGACCTCGGCCCGCAGCGCGATCGACGGGGAGTCCGGGTCGTCGGCGCTGTAGGGGAAGAACCGTCCCGCGCTGGACAGCCCGCCGACGATCAGGGCCACGACCGCGAGCAGCAGCAGCGCCCGCCGAACTCGGGGACTGCCGGTGAGGAGACGTGGATGCATCTCGGCGATATATAGCACGGATAGATTGCCGCGCTAGGCTGGCCCGATGCGACTCTCGGCGACGGCTCGCGCGATCCTCGGCGCGATCGGCCTCGGGGCCACCAGTGGCTACGAGGTCAAGCGCCTGATCGAGGACGCCGCGACCTTCTTCTGGAAGACGAGCTACGGCCGGATCTACCCCGAGCTCCAGCGGTTGGAGGGCGACGGGCTGCTGGCCAGCACCGACGATCCCCACGGCGGTCGGGCCCGGCGCCGCTACGCGCTCTCGGCCGAGGGACGCGACGCGCTGCACGACTGGTTGACGAGCGACGAGGAACCGACGTTCGAGCTGCGCGACGAGGGGCTGCTGATGCTGGCCTCGGCGGAGGGCTGCGATCCGGCGGTCTCGATCGCGATCCTCGAGCGGATGGCGCGGCGCCACGAGCAGGCCCTGCGCGACCTCGCCGCGGCCGAGCCGCTGGTCGCGCACCTGGCCAACGCCCACATGGTCTGGGAGGGCGGGGTCGAGCTGCACACGTTCTACCGCGACCTCTGCCACCGGACAATCGCGCGGCTGGAGGCGGCGACCGGCGGCACGGCCGCCTGAGCCTGGGTCGCCGCCCCGGACCGGAGTGGTCCTGCCGATCGGGTCCCGACTGGTCCTGGGCACGCCGGCGGCTCCGAACTAGGTTCGGGTGATGACCACCCGCTCGTTGACCGCTTCCCAGGCCAGGACACCGCTGCAGCGGGTCGTCGGCCTCGGGCTCGTCGCGCTCGCCGCCACCCAGCTGATCACCGCCGGCTGGATGCTCGTGGCGCCGGAGGGCTTCCACGCCTCCGTCGGCGCGTTCGGCCCCTACAACGTCCACTACCTTCGCGACGCGATGGCGCTGACCGCCGGCACCGGGGTCGCGCTGGCGCTGGCCGTGCGCTGGACGATCCTGCGACCAGGAGCCCTGATGGCCGCGACGGCCGCGATCACGTTCCACGCGATCAACCACTGGAACGACCTCGGCGCCGACGAGCCGGGCACCTACGCCGGGGTGATCGGCGCGGTCTCCCAGACCTCGCTGGCCGTGCTCTGCGCCCTGCTGACGTACGCCGCGATCACGGACCGGTCGGCATGAAGGTCCTCGTCGCGGGGGCGACCGGGGCGATCGGCCGGCCGCTGCTGACGCGGCTGCTGGCCGCCGGCCACGAGGTCGTGGCGACCACCCGCTCGCCGGAGCGGGCGGCGGCGCTGCGGGCCGGCGGGGCCGAGGGCGTGGTCTGCGACCTGCTCGACCCGGAGGCCGTCCGGACGGTCGTGCTCGCGGCCCGCCCGGAGGTCGTCGTCGACGAGCTGACGGCGCTCCCGGCCGAGTACGACATCCGGCGCAAGGACCTCTACGACGCCACCAACCGGATCCGGGAGGCCGGGACCGGCGCGTTGCTGGCGGCCGCGAGCGAAGCGGGCGTACGGCGCTACCTGCTGCAGTCGGTCGCGTTCTCCTACGCCCCGGAGGGCGGCTCGGTCAAGCACGAGTCGGCCCCGCTCTGGCTCGACGCGCCGGGCCCGCTGGCCGAGGCGCTGTGGATCCTCGCCGCGAACGAGCAGCAGGTCACCGGGGCCAGCGACCTCGAGGGCCTGGTCCTCCGCTACGGCTTCTTCTACGGGCCGGGGACCTACCTCAGCCCCGACGGCTCGATCGGCGACCAGGTGCGGAAGCGCCGGCTGCCACTGGTCGGGACGGGGGCGGGGGTGACCTCGTTCGTGCACGTCGACGACGCCGCCGCGGCGACCGTCGCGGCCCTGACCCGCGGTGGTCCGGGGAGCTACAACGTCGTCGACGACGAGCCGGCGCCGCTGCACGAGTGGCTGCCGGCGTTCGCGGTCGCAATCGGGGCGAAGCGGCCACTGCGGGTCCCGGCCTGGCTGGCGCGGCTGGTGGCGGGGCCGCTCGCGGTCGCGCTGTCGACCGAGCTGCGCGGGGCCGCGAACGCCCGTGCCCGCGAGGGGCTCGGCTGGGCACCGCTGCTGCCGAGCTGGCGCGACGGGTTCGCCGGGTACCTGGACCGCGATCCCGGCGGTCGGCCGGACGACCCGGCGCGGGACGCAGCGGCCTCCGGCCGGGGAATGTCGGCCTAGGAGCCCGTCGACGCGCGGCGGTCCCTCCTGATCGTGCTCGCGATGCCCCGCTCGTCGCGTCGCTCAGCCGCCGAGCGGCGAGGGCGGGATCTGGGGCTGCCCGTGGACCCCGTCGATCCGCAGCAGCAGCTGGTCGGGGAAGCACCACGACCAGCGCTCGCCCGGCTCGATCGAGCGGATGATCGGATGCTGCGCGCTCTCGGCGTGGGCGGTCGCGTGGCGTCCGGGGGAGTCGTCGCAGCAGCCGACGTGGCCGCACTCGAGGCAGATCCGCAGGTGCAGCCACTTGCCGCCGGTCGCCAGGCAGTCCTCGCAGCCGGCCACCGCCTCGGGCAGCTCCGTGATCCGGACGTGTTCGAGGTGGGTGCAGGTGGTGGCCATCGCTCGTCTCCTTGGCGGTCGGGACGCCGGTGCTGGCTGGCCACGACGCGGATGCGGCGGCCTCGACCCAGCGAACCACGTCCGCCGCCCGCGTTCAAGGGCGGTCCTCGACGGCCGGAGCGAGGTAGCCGCGCCGCTCGCCCTCGTCGATCAGGGTCTCGGTCGCGGCCCAGAGCGTCGGGGAGCCGTCGGCGATGATCCCGACGCGGGAGCGCAGCTTCTCGGCCGTGACGCTCTCGCGGACCCAGCTGCCGCCCTCGGCCATCCAGTTCAGCAGGACCGGCTGCATCCGGTCCATCGAGCGCGCGAAGCGGGCCTCCGGGGTGACGTGGGCCTCGAACTCGTCCCAGGCGTCGCGGAGGCGCTGGCCCTGCTCCTCCGGGAGCAGCGCGAACAGCCGGTCGGCCGCTGCGGCCTCGCGCTGCTCCTGTCCGACCGCGGCGGCGGGATCGTGGATCGAGGTGTCCCCGGCGTAGATCTCGACCAGGTCGTGGAGCACGACCAGCTCGATCACGCGGGCGCGGTCGATCGGCTCGTGGGCGTACTCGGCCAGCACGATCACCATCAGCGCCAGGTGCCACGAGTGCTCGGCGTCGTTCTCCCGCCGCTCGACCGCGGCGACCGGCGACTGGCGCAGGATCGCCTTCATCCGGTCGACCTCGACGACGAACTCCAGCTGCCGGCGGAGGTCGCCCGTCAGCGCTTCGGGCAGCGGGTTCGCGTCGATCAGCAGCGGCTCGCGGACGGGCATCGATCCAGCCTCGCAGGCGGACGGCGCCCGTGACGACAGCCGACCACCCGCGGATCTCCCGGGGCGCGCGGGGCGGCCAGTACGGTGGACGGCGTGTTGAGTGCGGTGACCTTCGACCTCGAGCTGTTCGGCGATCGGGCCGGGGCCGGCGGCGGGACGGCGTTCCTGGTCCTGGCCGCCTTCGTGCTCTCGTTCCTCGCGATCCGGACGAGCGCGCGGCTGACCCGCAGCGTCTCCTGGTGGCCGGGCGGGGTCGAGTCCTCGGGCGGCGTCCACCTGCACCACCTCGTCTGGGGCATCTGCCTGATGCTGCTCTCGGGCTTCCTCTCGTTCGCGGTGCCGCTGGAGACGCCCTGGTGGCACATCCTGGCGATCCTGTTCGGGATCGGCGCCGGATTCACGCTCGACGAGTTCGCGCTCTGGGTCTACCTGCGCGACGTCTACTGGAGTCCCGAGGGGCGGGCGTCGTTCGAGGCGGTGATCGTGGCCCTGGCCTTCGCCGCGCTCGTGGTGCTGGGCACCACCCCGTTCGGGCTCGACGACCCGGCCTCGATCGCGGGCACGGTCGTCGCCGTCGCGGTCGCGCTCGTGCTCTGCGCGATCTGCTTCGTCAAGGGCCGGCTGTTGCTCGGCGTGATCGGGATGTTCATCCCCGTGGTGGCGCTCTTCGGGGCGGTCCGGCTGGCCCAGCCGTCGTCGCTCTGGGCCCGGCGCCGCTACTCGGGTGAGCGGCTGGAGCGCGCGCAGGCCCGCTTCGCCCCGGACCGGCGGGAGGTCCGCTGGCAGCGCCGTCTCGCCGACCTGATCGCCGGGGCGCCGTCGGTCAAGGACGACGGCGGGTCGGACTCCTGACCGCTCACCGCGTCGTCGCGCTGCGGGCGACGGTCGCGCAGACGGCGTAGTCGGTCCCGGGGCTGAACGGCCAGCGCCAGAACGTCGTCCGCACGATCTCGGCGCCGAGCTCGGCGATCGCCACGCGCGGGTCCCCGCTGTAGGGCGTGTTCCCGCGGGCGGCGAGCTCGAGGGCGGCCTCGGGGTCGCGGCGGGCGGCGGTCAGCAGCTCGTCGATCGTGAACGGCTGCGGATGCCCGTCCCACCAGCCGAGCAGGTCGTGGACGTAGACGACGAGACCGTCGGGGGCGCTCGCGTGGAGCCGGGCTGCGACGGCGGTCGTCAGCGGCTGGCCGTAGCGGCGGAGGGTCGCCCCGATCGCCTTCCGCGGCAGGGCCGTGTCGCGCAGCGCCGGGTAGAGCAGCTGGGTCAGGAAGAGGTCGGCGACGACCACGTCGTAGGGGCCCGAATCGAGGGGGCCGCGGGGCAGGGCCGCCTCGTCGGAGCGATCGCGCGGACTGCCGATCGGGGCGACGTCGTCGGCCGGGTCACGGGGGTCGTCGATCGGCGCGACTCCGACGGTCGTCTCGAGGGCGTCCGCCGCGTCCCGGACCGCCCGCCGGACGATCGCATCGGCCGCGCCCTGGGTGACGTCCGTGACGACCGTGCGGACGTTGGCGTGGCCCGGCAAGCGCCGGACCGCGCCCGCCGCCGCGTCGCCGTCGATGTCGATCAGGTCGACGCGACCGGCACGCTGGGCCAGCCGCCCGAGCGGGACGTCATAGCCGTTGCCGGCGCCGACGACCGCCACCCGGGCGCCCGCCGCGACGTACGGGTCGAGCAGCCGCCAGAGCGAGCGCCGGGTCTCGCGCCAGCGCCGGGCGCGACCGTAGGGGACGGTCGCGTTGCGCGCGGCGTTGGCCGTGCGCGCCTCGTCGCTGGCGGCGTCCATCGGCGGATCATCGTCGACCGGCGCCGGCGGGAGTGCCGCGGGGTCTACTCGCAGACGCGCATCCGCGGGATCGCGAGCAGCGTCGTCCGCGAGCCCTCGGCGAAGCTGCCGAGGACGTCGCGGCCCCGACGCTTGACGGTCCCGAACGTCCCCTGGAACATGTCGACGTACTCCGACGAGGCCTGGAACCCGGCCCGCCGGTAGGCGGAGACCAGCTTGGCGGTGGTGGTCCCGACGGTCACGCCGTTCGCGGTGCGGACGCCGCCGGTGAAGGCGAGGTTGGTCAGCTTGCCGCCGCTGAACTCCGCCGTGCCCCGCAGTCCGCGTGGCGCCTTGGCCCCGGCCAGGCGGTACGTGATCGGGACCGGGCTGGCGAGCTCGCATCCGCGGGAGCGACCCGTCAGCCACCCGGTCCCGACCGCGGCTGTGCGCGTCATCCCGAGCCGGAGCGGGCCGACGCCGTCGAGCCGGAGCGGGGTCGTGCTCGCCGACGCGGCGGTCGCGGGCAGCACCAGGGCGGCGGCTACGACGAGCGGGAGGACGGTGCGCGGGGCCGGAGACATCGGCGCAGGCTATCCGCGGACGCGGCGACCGATCAGGCTTCGGGCTGGCGAAATACAATCGCCGCATGAGTGAATCCGTCCCGGTGTGCCCCGAGTGCGCGAGCGAGTACACCTACGAGCTGGGTGGGTTCCAGGTCTGTTCGATGTGCGCCCACGAGTGGTCCCCGGTGGCCGCCGCCGAGGCGGAGGCCGAGGCCGTGATCAAGGACGCCGTCGGCAACGTGCTGGCCAACGGTGACACCGTGACCGTGATCAAGAGCCTCAAGGTCAAGGGCAACCCGTCGCCGATCAAGGCGGGCACGAAGGTCCGCAACATCCGCCTCGTCAACGGCGTCGGCGACCACGACATCGACTGCAAGGTCGACGGCTTCGGCGCGATGCAGCTGAAGTCCAGCGTGGTCAAGAAGGCCTGAGCGGGGCTCCCTCGTCCGCGGCGTCGTCGGCCGCGGACGGCTCCGCGGCCGCACGGGCGGCGAGGCCCTCGACGATCAGCGCGACGGCCTTGGAGAGCAGGTCCGGCGGGACCATCTCGGCCCCGTGGAGCATGTGGTGGCCCCAGAGCCCGGTGGCGAGGCCGTCGAGCACCACGGCCAACTGCTGCGGCGGGACCGGGAGCGCCTGCGCGAACGGCTCGGTCTGCTCGGCGACGACGTCCTCGAGCGCGCCCAGCATCTCGGCGCTGCGGCTGGAGAAGCGGTCGCGGATCCCGGGGTCGCGGGCGGCCAGCGCCAGGAACTCGAGGTAGAGCGCGCGCCACTCGGTGTCGCCGGTCATCGCGGCCAGCGCCTCGTCGGCGGCGACCCGGGTCTGCCGCTCGGGGTCGTCGTCCCCGGCGAAGACGGCCTGCAGATCCCGGAGGTGCTGGGTGCAGCGCTGGTCGAGGAGCTCGAGGAAGAGCTCCTCCTTGTCGGCGAAGTTGTAGTAGACGGCGCCGCGCGTGCAGCCCGCGTCGTGGGCGATCGCATCGAGGCTGGCCGCGTGCAGACCGCGCTCGGCGAAGATCCGCGCGGCGGCGTGCAGGATCGCCGCGCGAGTCTCCCCGCGACGCTCGGCCTGGGATCTGGGCTTGCTTTTCATACGGTGATGTTCTTTTATACGGAGCTGTATGTTGACGCAAGGGCGGACCCAGAACGCGGCACTGCCTCCGGGGCCGCGGGCCCCGGCCGCGGTCAACATGGCGCGGCTGGCGATGCGCCCGATCGAGTCGCTGCTCGGATGGCACGCCCGTTACGGGGATGTCGTCACGGTACCGCTGTTGATCTTCGGAACCGGCGTCTACGTCTCCGACCCGAAGGCGATCCGCGAGCTGTTCGTCGGCGACCAGTCCGACCTGCACGCGGGGGAGGCGAACGCGCCGCTGTCGGTGATCCTCGGCCAGCGCTCGGTGCTCGTGCTCGACGGGCCCGAGCACCTCCGCCACCGCCGGCTGCTGCTGCCGCCGTTCAAGGGCTCCAGCCTGCAGGGGTACCGGGAGGTCATCCGCGAGGTCAGCGAGCGGGAGGTCGACCGCTGGCAGCCCGGCGAGCAGTTCGCGATGCGCGAGCGGATGCGGGCGCTGACCTTCGAGGTGATCGCGCGGATCGTCTTCGGCGTCACCGAGCCGGCCCGGATCGAACGCCTCCACCACGCACTGACGGCGGTCCTCGACGCGACCGCGATGCTGGCGATGCCGGAGGCGCTGCGGCGCGACCTCGGTCGCTTCAGCCCCTGGGGCCGCTTCCAGCGGCAGCTGGCCGAGGCTGACGCCCTCGTCTACGAGGAGATCGCCCGGCGGCGCCGCGAGGCCGAGCACGAGCAGCGCGACGACGTGCTCTCGCTGCTGCTCGCCGCCCGCGACGAGGACGGCGGCGCGTTCACCGACGTCGAGCTGCGCGACGAGCTGATGACGATGCTGCTCGCCGGCCACGAGACGACCGCGACCGGGCTCGCCTTCGCCTTCGACCTGCTGTTGCACAACCCGGCGGTCCTGGCCCGCCTGCAGGACGAGCTGGCGACCGACGACGGCGACGACGCCTACCTCGACGCCGTCGTCAGCGAGTCGCTGCGGCTGCGGCCGGTGCTCGACGCCGCCGAGCGGACGCTGAAGGCCCCGCGGGAGGTCGGTGGGCACCTGCTGCCCGCCGGGATCCGGGTCTACCCGAGCATCGCCGCGGTGCAGCGTCGGCCCGATCTCTATCCCGAGCCGGACGCCTTCCGTCCCGAGCGGTTCCTCGACGGGAAGGCCCCGTCGTACTCGTGGATCCCGTTCGGCGGCGGGATCCGCCGCTGCATCGGCGCGGCGCTCGCGGAGGCGGAGATGGCCGAGGTGCTGCGGGTCGTGGTCCCCCGCGTGCAGCTGCGGGCGCAGCGTCCGCAGCTCGATCCCGTCGTGATGCGCGGGATCACGCTGGTGCCGCGGCACGGCGCGCCGGTCGAGGTCGTCGCCCGGCGTCCGGCCGCGGGCCGGTCGGCCACGACGGCCGGGGCGAACGCGGCGACCGACGCGGCCGCTGCGGCGACCGCGGGCTGCCCGGTCGACCACGCCGCGGCGACCCGCTAGCGGGGGCGCGAGCTCGCGCCCCCGGCGGGCTAGCCGCGCGCCCGCTCGTCGCGCTGGCGGACCGCCGTCAACGCGAGGAACTCGTAGACGACGTTGGCGGCCGTCAGCGCGGTGACCTGCCCGGGGCCGTCGTAGGGCGGCGAGACCTCGACCAGGTCGAAGCCGACGAACGGCAGCCCGGCCAGCGAGCGCAGGAAGGCCAGCGCCTCGTGCGGGAGGATCCCGGCGACCTCGGGCGTCCCGGTCCCCGGGGCGAAGGCCGGATCGAGCACGTCGATGTCGAACGAGAGGAAGGTCGGGCGGCCGTCGGCGGCTCCCGTCCGGGCGCGGACGCGGCGGCCGTACTCCTTCGGGCTGAGCGCGCGGAGCTCCTCGGTCGTCAGGATCTCGAAGCCCCACGAGCGCGGCTCGTCGAGGTCGGAGGCGGCGTAGAGCGAGCCGCGCATGCCGGCCAGCAGCGAGCGCTCGGGGTCGATCAGGCCCTCCTCCAGCGCCCGCTTGAACGGCGTGCCGTGGAAGTAGCGCTCGCCGTAGTACTGCTCCCAGGTGTCGGCGTGGGCGTCGAGCAGGACCACGCCGACCGGACCGTGCTTGCGGGCCTGGGCGCGCAGCTCGCCGAGCACGATCGAGTGGTCGCCGCCGAGCACGATCGGGATCGCGCTGGCGTCGAGCACCGGGGCGAGCCCGTCCGCGATCTGGGTGGCCGTGCGCTCGGCGTTGCCCGGGGTCACGTCGAGGTCGCCGCCGTCGACGACCGAGAGCGTCGAGAAGACGTCGACCGCCAGCTGCGGGTGCCACGGGCGCAGCAGCTGGCTCTGGTCGCGGATCGCCGCCGGCCCGAACCGCGGCCCGGGCCGGTAGCTGGTGGCGGTGTCGAACGGGACGCCGATCACCGCGACGTCGGCGTGCGCCCAGTCGGTCTGGTGGGGGCAGCGCGCGAAGGTGCGGATGCCGGTGTAGCGCGGGGCGACCGAGGCGTCGGGCGGGCCGTAGTGCGGAGTCTGGGGCATGGGATCGAGGGTCGTTCGTCGGGGGATGGAAGCCGAGGTCGGTACGGGCGGGCGGGCACACGGGCGTCGCCCAGCACGCCACGACCCTACCGGTCAGATATAGGTTTGATGATCGTTGGTGCTTGGAGCGCGGGGTAGCATCGCGTCAGGCGGTGGTCGGCGAGTCGCCGTCGACGGCCGGCTCGGGGGTCGCCTCGGCCTCGCTGTCGACGGCGGAGGAGTCGGCCCAGGCGTGGGGAGCCAGCTGCTCGACCCAGACGGCCTGGGCGGGGACCTCGCCGGGGTTCTCCCACGCGTAGGGGGTCGCCGGGGGCAGCAGGATCGAGTCGCCCTGCCCGACGGCGATCGGCTCCTGCGCGACCGTGAACCGCAGCTCGCCGACCAGGACGAGGGCGAAGGTCTCGCCGGGGCGCGAGTAGGCGCCGCCGCTGGTCTCGCCGGGTGGGACCGTCAGCATCGCCGGCTCGAGGCTGTGGCCGGGGACGGCCAGCTCCTCCCAGACGACGCCGCCGCTGAAGAGTCCGCGGGCTCGCTCGTCGCGGCGCACGACCTTGGTGTCGCGGGCCCGGAAGCGGGCGAGTCCGCTCATCGGGATCAGGAACGCGTCGGCGATCCGGGCCACGATCTGGGTCGAGACGCCGGTCTCGCCGCGCTCGACCGACGAGAGGAACGAGGGCGAGATCCCGATCCGCGCGGCCGCCTGCTTGACGGTCAGGCCGCGTTCGCGGCGGGCCTTGCGGATCGTCGCGCCGTCCCAGCGGGCGGCGGCGCCCTCGCCGGTGCGCAGATCGGTCGCGCTGCCGCCGAGCGCGGTCCGGATCGCGGCGGGGTTCCAGCCCTGGCCGCGGCGCAGCTCGGCGATCTGGCGGGCGCGCTCGAGGTGCTCCTGCGTGTAGAGCCGCTGGGCACCCTTGCTGCGGTCGGGCACGAGCAGGTCCTGGGCCTCCCAGACGCGCAGCGTCTGGGCGCTGACCCCGACCTCGGCCGCGACCTCGCCGATCGTGAGGAAGGTCTGCCCGTCGCGCTCGCGCATGGCAGCAGTCTATGCGCGCGAACGACCGCGGATGGCGCCGACAGAGTTGCCGGTCGTTTGGAGGTCTGAAACCGGCACGGTGTTCCGTCCCCGGTCCCTTCCTGCGGTTCGGAAGTCGTGGACGCCCGACGCCGCGCACAAACGATCGTTTGACAAGACCTACAGGTCGGTTGTAAGTTCATCGCCGTCAGGTGATCGGCGCCATAGGCGCCGACGCCGACGGGGGAGGGAGGCGACGCTCACCGCGAGCGCCGCTCGCAGGTGCATCGCAGTCCGGGAGAGGGACGGAACCGTGGGAACAGCACGATCAGCAGCAGAGCCCGGAGCGTCGGCGGCGCGGCCGCGCGCCCGGTCGATCGAGTCCCACTCGATCGACCACATCCCGCGCCGCGAGCGCCACGGCAAGGCCTGGCACCAGGCGCCGTTCTGGTTCACCGGCAACTTCGTGATCAGCACGATGGTCGTCGGCTTCGTCGGTCCCGCCCAGGGCCTCGCGCTCGGCTGGGCGATCCTCGCCTCCGCGCTCGGCGCCCTGCTCGGCACCTTCTTCATGGCCTTCCACGCCAACCAGGGGCCGACGATGGGCCTCCCGCAGATGATCCAGTCGCGGGCCCAGTTCGGCGTTCGCGGCGCGTTCCTGCCGCTGCTCGCCGTGCTCTTCGTCTACATCGGCTTCAGCGTCTTCGGGGTGATCCTGGCGACCCAGGCGATCACCACGATCCTGCCCGGCGGCGACGCCGTCTGGTACCCGGTGATGGTGATCGCCGCCGGGTCGATCGCGATCGTCGGCTACGACCTGCTGCACCTGGCGATGCGCTGGCTGACCTACCTGGTCGTCCCGATCTTCGCGGTCGTGACCGTGCTGGCGATCGTCCACCTCGAACCGGGGACCGGGGGCGGCGGGGGCCACGCCGGCTTCGCGCTGAGCCTGTTCCTGGTCCAGTTCGCCGCCTCCGCCGGCTACCAGATCAGCTACGCGGTCTACGTCTCCGACTACTCGCGCTACCTGCCGGCGGAGACGTCGAGCCGCTCGGTGATCGGCTGGACCTACCTCGGCGCCGGGCTCTCGTCGATCTGGCTGATGGCGCTCGGCGCGCTGATCGCCAGCTCGTTCGCGATCCCCGACGCCGTCACGAACCTGAAGCAGGTCGGCGACGAGCTCTTCGGCGGCTTCGGCACCTTCGCCGTGGTGGCCTCGATCGTCCCCTCGGCGGTCGCGATCATGGGCGTCAACGCCTACGGCTCGATGCTGGCCGGGGCCAGCATCCTCGAGGGCTTCGGCGTGGTCCGCCCGAGCGCCCGGATGCGAGTCGTCGGGATCGTGCTCTTCTCGGTCGTGGTCCTGGTGGTGGCCAACGCGCTGCCGACCGACTTCCTGGGCAACTTCAGCAGCTTCGTGACGATGATGCTGTACCTGCTGGTCCCGTGGACGGCGGTCAACCTCGTCGACTTCTACGTCATCCGGCGGGGGCACTACGCCGTCACCGAGCTGTTCTCGCCCAACGGCATCTACGGCCGCTGGGGCTGGCGGGGCCTCGGAGCGTACGTGGCCGGCTTCGCGGCGATGGTGCCGTTCATGTCGACGAGCTTCTTCACCGGTCCGGCGAACGAGGCGCTCGACGGAGCCGACGTCTCGTTCGCCGTCGGCCTGCTCGTCGCCGGCGGCCTCTACCTGCTGCTGATGCGGGGCTTCGATCCCGCCAGCGAGCGGGAGGCGATCGCCCGCAGCGCCGCCCTGCTCGACGAGCCGGAGCCGGCGGCCGACCCGTTGCACGGGCCGCTCCCGGTCGAGCCGGGGTCGGGAGCCGGACGATGAACGCGGTCGTTCGTCGAAGCGGGCGGATCCGCATCCGCACCTGGGCCCCCGCGTCGCCCGTGGAGGAGACGCTGCTGCTGCTGCATCCCGCCAACCTCGGCGGAGGCTGCTGGAGCGCCGTCGCCGAGCGCCTGGCCGAGCGGTTCGCCTGCGTCGCCGTCGACCTCCGCGGTCACGGCGGAGCCGACCGGGGCGGGCCCTACGGGGTCGCCGCCTGGGCCGACGACTGCGCGCCGCTGCTCGACGAGCTCGGCGGTGCGCCGGTCCACCTCGTCGGCGCCTCGGTCGGCGCGGCGATCGCCGTCGAGCTCGCCGCGCGGGCTCCCGAGCGGGTCCGCACGCTGACCGGGATCGGCGGCGCCTACCTGCCCGCGCCCGAGGACTCCGACGAGCTCGTGCGCGAGATCGCCGCGCTCGGTCCCGGCGAGGCACTCCGCCGTCACGTCGTGCTCGACGCGTTGGCCGACGACGCGCCGGAGCAGCTGGCCGCCCGCGTCGCCCGCGACCTGAGCGAGAACGACGGCGCGACCGTGACCGCGATCTGGCGCGCGGCGCTGGCGACCGACGCCCGTCCCGCGATCGAGGCGCTGGCCGACGTCGCCTGCCTGGCGATCGTCGGCGAGCACGACCGGACCTGCCCACCCGACGAGTCGGCGTGGTTCGCCGACGCGACCGGCGGACGGCTGGAGCGGCTGCCCGGCGTCGGCCACCTGCCGATGTACGAGGCGCCCGCGGCGATCGCCACCCTGCTTACCGATCACATCGACCTGCACCCCACGAGGAGCCCGACCAGATGACCAGCACCCCCTACCCCGAGCGCCACGCGCCGGCGGCCGACGTCGACGCGATCCTCCACCTCCACCGTGAGTGGTGGGAGGCCAACCTCGCCTTCGACATCCCGCGGATGCAGACGGTGTTCCCGTCGCCCGGCGAGGAGTACCTGATGTTCAACCTCAACGGCCATCCGTACATCGGGATGGACGAGAAGACCGCGCTGTGGGAGTTCTACGCCCCGCTGCTCGGGACCGCGCACGGCTACGACGTGCGGATCATGCGGCTCGAGGTCGACGGCGACACCGCCTGGCTGGCCTGCGAGGGCCGGTTCGACTGGGACCAGCCCGAGGGCGACGCCTGGACCGCCGACGACGTCGACACCCCGTGGCTGCGGGCGACCGAGATCTACCGCCGCGACGACGGAGGCGGCAAGCCGGAGTGGCGGATGTGGCACACCCACATCAGCCCGGCGCCGATCCCGACCGAACCGCGGCCCGCGTTCGAGGACAGCACCGAGAGCCGCGGGAGCGGCTTCGTGCCGTGGACCCCGATCCCGACCCGCGATGCCTGAGTCGCGCGTGACGCCGAAGATCGGCGTGCTGCTCGGCAGCTCGCAGACGCCGGCCGAGATCCTGACCGCCGCGACCGCCGCCGAGCGGGCCGGCCTCGACGAGCTCTGGGTCGGCGAGGACTACTTCTTCACCGGCGCGATCGCGATCGCCGGCAGCCTGCTGGCGACGACCAGCCTGCCCGTCGGGATCGGGATCGTGCCGGCCGTCTCGCGGCACCCGGCGCTGCTGGCGATGGAGCTGGCGACGCTGGCCGGGATGTACCCGGGGCGGCTCTCGGGCGGGATCGGCTCCGGGGTGCCGGACTGGCTCGACGGCATGGCGCTGCGTCCGCGCTCGCCGCTGGGGTCGGTCCGCAACACCCTCACGGGGGTCCGTGCGCTGCTGGCCGGCGAGCGGCTCGACGTCGAGCACGAGACCTACGCTGCGCGTGACGTGGTCCTCGAGCACCCGCCGGCCTCGCCGCCGCCGCTGTACGTCGGCGCGAGCGGGCCGAAGGCGCTGCGGATGTCCGGCGAGCACGCCGACGGCACGGTCCTGTCGGTGCTCGCCGGCGTCGACTACGTGCGCTGGGCGTGCGAGCGGATCGCCGAGGGCGGCGCTGGCCCGGACCACCGGGTGGTGCTCTACGTGATGTGCGCGGTCGACGACGACCCCGACGTCGCCCGCGAGATGCTCCGCGAGCTGGTCGGCCTGTACCTGCTGACCGGACCGCGCAACCCGCTGAGCGAGGTCCAGGGGATCGCCGACGAGGCCGAGGCGCTCGCCGCCCGCGGCCTCGACGAGGCGATCCCGCTGATCCCCGACGCCTGGATCGACGCGCTGACCGTCGCCGGTACCCCGGAGCAGTGCCGGGCGAAGCTCGAGGCGCTGGCCGAGGCCGGCGCCGACGCGATCGCGCTCTGCTTCCCGCCCGACCAGCCGATCGAGGCGATGATCGAGCGCGTCGCCCACGAGGTGCTCGGCCGATGAGCGGCGACCTGCTGCTGCGCGGCGTCAACGTGCTCGACCCGAGCGGCCGCTTCACCGGGCCGGTCGACGTCGAGGTCCGCGACGGCCTCGTGGCGGCGGTCGGGCGCGACCTGCCCGGTGGGGCGGGGACCGACGCCGCCGGCCTGTTCCTGATGCCCGGCGTGATCGACAGCCACGTCCACCTCGGCTGGAGCGGCTGGGACACGGCCCAGCTGCTCGGGACCTCGATCCAGCGCTGGACGCTGGCGGCGGCCGCCGCGGCCCGTCGGACGCTCGAGGGCGGCGTCACCACCGTCCGCGACGCCGGCGGCGTCGACGCCGGCTTCCGCGACGGGATCGCCGCGGGCCTGATCCCGGGCCCGGCGGTCCAGGCGTCGGTCGTGCTGCTCAGCCAGACCGGCGGGCACGGCGACGGCTTCCTCGCCGGTCCGGGACTCGAGATCAGCTCCCAGTACCTGACCCCGGACTGGCCGGGGCGGCCCGACCTCTGCGTCGACGGGGTCGACGCGATGCGGCGGGTCGTCCGCCAGACGCTGCGGGCGGGGGCCGACTGGATCAAGCTCTGCACGACCGGTGGCGTGCTCTCGCCGCACGACCACCCGACCCAACCGGAGCTGAGCGACGAGGAGGTCGCCGTCGCGGTCTTCGAGGCCGAGCGCCGCGGCCGCGGGGTGATGGTCCACGCCAACGGCGGCGAGGGACTGACCGTCGCCGTCCGCGCCGGGGCGCGCACGATCGAGCACGGCGCCTGGCTGAGCGAGGAGCAGGCGGTCGAGATGGCCCGCCGCGGAACCTGGCTGGTGCCGACGCTGCTGGTGATGCGGGACGCGATCGGCTGGAACCACGAGGGCCGGCTGCCGGACTACGCGGTTCCGAAGGCGGCCGAGCTCGAGGCGGTCTGGGGTCAGGCGGTCGAGCTCGCGCGCGAGCACGGGGTGCCGATCGCGCTCGGCTCCGACGCGCTCAGCGCCGACCAGCACGGCCGCAACCTCGAGGAGATCGCGCTGCTGCACGACGCGGGCCTGGAGCCGCACGAGGCGCTGCTCGCGGCGACCCGTCGCGGCGCCGAGCTGCTCGGGATCGACGCCACCCACGGCCGGATCGCGCCGGGCCAGGTCTTCGACGCGCTGCTGCTCGACGAGGACCCCAGCGATCTCACGGTCTTCCGTCGTCCCGGCACCGTGACCGGGGTCTTCCTGCGCGGCCGGCCGGTCGTGCGGCACCCGCGGCTGGCGCCGGCGGTGGCGGCATGACCTACTCGATCGTCGCCCGTGACCGCGAGACCGGCGAGCTGGGGGTCGCGGTCCAGTCGCACTTCTTCGGCGTCGGCCGGGTCGTCGGCTGGGCCCGTCCCGGCGCTGGCGTCGTCGCCACCCAGGCGTTCGCCGAGGTCTCCTACGGACCGCGGGCGCTGGAGCTGATGGACGGCGGCCTCGCCGCACCCGAGGCGCTGGCGCTGCTGGTCGACGCCGACCACGTGGCCCCGACCCGGCAGGTCGCGGCGATCGACCCCACCGGCCGAGTCGCCGTCCACACCGGAGCGACCTGCGTGCCCGCGGCCGGGCACGCGGTCGGCGACCAGGTCGTCGTCCAGGGCAACATGCTCGCCAACGAGCGGGTCTGGCCGGCGATGCTGGCCGCCTACGAGGCCCACGGCGGCGATCTCGCGGCGCGGCTGCTGGCCGCGCTCGACGCCGGCGAGGGGGAGGGCGGCGACCTTCGCGGACGCCAGTCGGCGTCGTTGCTCGTCGTCCGGGCCGACCCCCGGGAGCGTCCGTGGGAGGCGGTCCGCGTCGACTGCCGCGTCGACGACGACCCCGAGCCGCTGGTCGAGCTGCGGCGACTGGTCGCGCTCAACGGCTTCTACGACCGATTCCTCGCGCTGCTGAGCGAGGAGGGCGTGCTCGGCGGGCCGCTGACCGACGACCGGGCTGCGCTCGAGCGGGCGCTCGACGACCTCGCCGCCGGCCGCGAGCTGCTCGGCGGCAACCAGGAGGCGACGTTCTGGCGCGGTGTCCTGCTGGCCCGCATCGGTCGCGAGGACGACGCGCGCGAGCACTTCACCGCCGCGCTCGCGGTCCGGCCCGAGCTGGGCGAGTTCCTGCGGCGGATGGCGCCCGGGGTGCTGCTCGGCGACCCGGCCGCGGTCCTGGCGCGGGTGCTGCCCGATCCTCCGCCGGCCGCGGGCTTGCGGCCGGCGTAGCGGTCGGCTCAGTGGCTGCGCTGGAGCATCTCGGCCGCGAGGAACGACAGCTCCAGCGCCTGCGTCGTGTTCAGGCGCGGGTCGCAGGCGGTCTCGTAGCGTGAGCCGAGCTGGTCGTGCGAGATCTCCTGGCCGCCGCCGAGGCACTCGGTGACGTCCTCGCCGGTGTGCTCGACGTGGATCCCGCCCGGGTGGGTGCCGAGCGCGCGGTGGACCTCGAAGAAGCCCTTGACCTCGTCGACGACGCGGTCGAAGTGGCGGGTCTTGTGGCCGCTCGGGGACTCCTCGGTGTTGCCGTGCATCGGGTCGCACTGCCAGACCACCACGTGGCCGGAGTCGCGGACCGCCTCGACGATCGACGGCAGCGCGTCGCGGACCTTGTCGTTGCCCATCCGGGCGACGAGGCAGACGCGGCCGTCGACCTTGTCGGGATCCAGCGCCTTCAGCAGCGCGACGGCGTCGTCCGGCGACGTCTTCGGCCCGAGCTTGACGCCGGTCGGGTTCGCGGTCAGGCCGGCGAGCGCGACGTGCGCGCCGTCGATCTGGCGGGTCCGCTCGCCGATCCACTGGAGGTGGGCCGAGAGGTTGTAGAGCCGGTCGCCCTCGAGCCGCAGCATCGCGCGCTCGTAGTCGAGCACCAGCAGCTCGTGGCTGGCGTACATCTCGACCGTCCGCAGCGAGCTGCCGTCGATCCCGCAGGCCGACATGAAGCGGAGGCTGCGGTCGATCTCGTTGGCGACCCGCTCGTAGCGCGTGCCCATCGGCGAGCTGGCCACGAAGTCCATGTTCCACTCGTGCACGTGGTGGAGGTCGGCCATCCCGGAGCCGGCGATCGCACGGGTGAGGTTCAGCGCCGCCGAGGCGTTGGCGTAGGCGCGCAGCATCCGGACCGGATCCGGGCGTCGGCCCTCGGGGGTCGGCTCGAGCGCGTTGACCATGTCGCCGCGGTAGGAGGGCAGGCCGAGCGCGTCGACGTCGGAGCTGCGCGGCTTGGCGTACTGGCCGGCGATCCGCGCGATCTTGACGACCGGCATCGCGGTGCCGTAGGTGAGCACGACGGCCATCTGCAGCAGCGTGCGGATCGTGCCGCGCAGGTGCGCCTCGGTGTTGTCGACGAAGGTCTCGGCGCAGTCGCCGCCCTGGAGCAGGAACGCCTCGCCGCGGGCGACGGCACCGAGCCGCTCCTGCAGCTGGTCGACCTCGGCCGGCAGGGTCACCGGCGGCACGGCCTCCAGCAACGCGCGCACGCGGGCGGTGTAGTCGCTGTCCGGCCACGACGGCTGCTGCAACGCCGGCCGAGCGAGCGCGTCGTCGAGGGCCGTCCGCAGGGCCTCCGGCAGCGGCGGGAGGTTGGGCAGCGAGTCCGCCGGGATGTCGATCGTCCAGGTCACATGCGGGAGCCTACGGATCGCGGCCCGCCGACCGGGCTGGGATCGACGATCGTTCCCCTTCGCGCGCGCACCCGGGCTTGCTCGCGACCAATGCGGAGCCGCCGGTGATCACGTGAGCACCGGGAGGGGGTGGGCAACGACAGGGCGGTCGTCGGGTCGCCTCCGAGGCATCCCGGAGGCGTCTCAGCGAATCCCCGATCGACCTGGCCGGGACCTTCGGCTCCACCCGATCGAGCAGCGCCGCTTGTCCCTTGCTGGCGACTACCCGCTCGTCGGCTCGGCCAACCGGGGGGTCTACCGGCCGACGCCGGGAAGGCCGCCGCTGACGCGTATCGCGCACGTAGGAGGGGGCGCATCGCGCACGTAGGATGGGCGTGATGCCCGAGGAATCGTCCTCCGCCGAGCACCCGCATTCGTGGCTGCAGGAGATCGCCAACGGAGTCGCGCACCACTACAAGGAGGTGCTCGGTCGGGGGCCGACGATCGTGCGCCCCTACGTGCTCGGGGCCGACGGGGTGGTCTGCGTGCTCGAGGGCACCCGCTCGACGGCTGAGAACGCCCTCGCCGAGATCGGCGAGGAACGGCGGCTCCGCGAGACCCGCGTGCTCGTCCAGTACGCCCGTGAGGCCGCGCTGCGTGCCGCTGTCGAAGCGGCGACCGGCCGCCGGGTCCGGACGTACATCAGCGGGCTCAACGCGCTCGACGACACTGCCGTCGACGTGTTCCTGTTCGAGCCCGAGGGCTGACGGGCACCGCTCCGAACACGCGGTTCGCGCTCAGGCGCCGCGCGCCCGCAGCCTGAGGGCGAGGGCGGGGCAGGCGGCGACGGCACGACGTGCGTGCGCGCGGAGGGCCGGATCGTGGGCCTCGTCCAGCACGATCGGGTAGCCCCAGTCGTCGAGCACGATCCCCTCGGGAAGGAGCTCCGCGCAGAGCCCGTGGCCGACGCACGCGATCGGGTCGAGGGCCAGCTCCTGGCTGCCGTCCCGGTCGGACCCCGTGGCCGGCGCCGCGGGGCGGGGGCCGCGGACGCTCACGCGGCCGCCCGCCCACGAGGCGCCGCCCCGACCCGCGGCACGGACGGGGAGCAGACGCGGCAGTGCCGGTGGCCGGCGTGGTCGTGGAGCTCCTCGGCGAACAGCCGGATCCCGCTCTCGACCATCCGCACGCTGCCGGTCGGGTGGGCGCAGGCGCCGCGGCCGTCGACCATCGCCGTCCAGCGCTCGATCCGGTCCAGCTCGTGCGGGCCACCGCGGCCGTCGGCGAGGGCGGTCAGCGCCCCGGCGATCGCGGCGAGCCCGTTGACGCAGGGGCCGCACTGACCGGCGGACTGCTCCGCCATCCAGCCGCCGAGCCGGGCGAGCGTCCGGACCGGGCACGTCGCCGCGTCGAGCGCGACGATCACGCCGGCGCCGACCGATGCCCCGAGCGGTCGGAGCGCGGAGTCGGTCAGGGCAGCGGTCTCGGCCGCATCGACCCAGGCGCCGAAGTAGCCTCCGACCAGCAGCGCGCGAAGGCGCTCGCGGGGACCGCCGGCCCGCGTGAGCAGGGCCGGCAGCGGGAGCCCGACGGTGACCTCGCAGATCCCCGGATGGACGACCGCACCGGAGAGCGTCACCAGCGTCGTGCCGGGCCGCTCCTCGCTGCCGCGTTCCCGGAACCAGGCCGGGCCGTGACGCGCGATCAGGGCGAGGTGGGCGAGCGTCTCGACGTTCTGGACCAGCGTCGGACGTCCGCGGAGCCCGCGCTCGGCGGGGCGCTGGGGCGTCATCCGGGGCTTGGCGGGGCGTCCTTCGAGGTGGGCGAGGACGGCGGTCTCCTCCCCGGCGACATAGCCCGGAGCAGCGGCGTGGAGCCGGATCTGGGGGCCGCTCTCCGCGGCTCGCTGCCGGATCGCGTGCCCGACCACCGCGAGCGTCGCGGTCGGGACGACGACGTGGATCTCGTCGGCAGCGACGGCGTTCGCGGCGAGGACCGCCCCGTCGAGCACCAGCTGCGGTTGGCCGGTGAGCAGCAGCCGGTCCTTGGCCGAGGCCGGCTCGCCTTCGGTGCCGTTGACGACGACCACCGGCGGACGGCGCCGGGAGCCCGCCGCGGCCACCGCCGCGAGCTTGCGGCCGCTCGGGAATCCGGCGCCACCACGACCCCGCAGCCCAGCAGCGGCGACACTCGCGATCAACGCGTCGGCGTCGGCCGGGCCGATCGCCGGCAGCGGGCCGTGGACCGCGCGATGGCGGTCGAGGGTCGTCGTGCCGTCGGGGACGGCGGCGGCCAGCAGTCGGGTGGTCATCGCAGCACCTCGCGGTGGGGAACGTTCGAAGCAGGTACGACCCGCGCGGTCGGCGCGGAGGCGCCGGGCGGTCGGGCGGGAACGGTCAGGCGGGCCCAGACGGCCGCGGCGACCGTCACGCCGCAGGCGACCGCGAGCCAGAGCATCCAGCCCCCGCCGCCGACGTCGGTCCCGATGCCGAGACCGTGGGCGATCGCGACCGGCCAGCAGGCGTAGGCGAGCCAGTGGACCGCCCGCCAGGTCCGGAGACCGATCCGGTTGCGGAGCAAGCTGGTGACGATCAGGGCGAGCAGGAGGTCGAAGCTCAGCGCGCCGAGTCCGAGCCAGAGCGGGCGGTAGCTGCCGGCGAACGGGACCACGGCGTCGACCAGGCGGATCTGGACGTAGCCGTCGATCACGTTGGTGACGATGTGGATCGCCAGCACCACCATCACCAGCAGCGAGGTCGTGCGGTGGAGGTGCTCGACGACGAACCGCGGCGTCCGCCGCGGAGCCCAGCGGCGCTGGTTGGCGATCCCGAGCGCGACGGTCAGGGTCAGGAGCACGAGCGTGACCGCCCCGGTCGCGCGGGAGAGGTACCAGAGCGCCATCAGGCCACCGCCGACGCGGTCCCGTCGGCGGGCCAGCCGCCGACGCAGGTCACGTCGCCGTCGTCGCTCACCAGGCGCGCGGCGACCCCGGCGCGGCGCAGCAGCTCGGGGGCCGCCTCCCCCCGGACGAGCGCGGCCGTGCTCCAGGCGTTGGCGGCCACGCAGCTCGGCGCGGCGACGCTGACGGTCCGCCAGACCGGCGCGACGGGCTCGCCGCTGCGGGGATCGAGGACGTGGTGGACGGTGCGGTCGCCCCGTCGCCAGCGGCGAGCGGTGAGCCCCGAGGTCGCCAGCCCACCGCGCTCGATCGAGACGACCTGCGCCGGGGCGCTGTCGCGGTGGTGGTCGGCGATCCCGACCGGCCAGCCGCCGGCGGGCGCAGGGCCGGCCACGGCGAGGTCGCCGCCGAGGCTGACCAGCACGGCGCCCGCGTCGACGGCGCGCCCGGCGGCGGCCGTGGCCCGGTCGGCGGCGAGCGCCTTGGCGGTCGCGCCGAGATCGAGCGCGACGTCGGGCGGCAGGCCGATCGTCCGGGCGTTGCGGTCGAGCGCGATCCCGTCGATCCCCGGGGCGGGGGCGGCGACGACCGCCGGGCCGTCGGCGGGAACCGCGGCGAGGTCCCGGTCGTAGCCGGCGGCGACGATCGAGCGGCCGACCGTCGGGTCGACGAGCCCGCCGGTCCGGACGCAGACGGCGAGGGCGACCGCGACCGCGTCGAGCAGCAGCGGTCCGACCCGCCGCGGGCCGCGACCCGCGGCGGCGTTGAGCCGGACGAGCTCGGAGCCGTCGCGGAAGCGGCTGCAGGCCCGATCGACCGCCAGCAGCTCGCGCTCGACCGCGATCCGCGCGGCGAACAGCTGGGTCGGGTCGCTGACGACGACCTCGACGCTGGTGCCGAGGGCCCGCCAGCGGGTCACGGCGGTGGTCATGACGCTCCCGAGGTGACGGCCGGCGTCGAGCTCGAGCTCGACGGTGCGCTGGTCCCGCTCGACGAGCTGCCGGCGCTGCTGGTGTCCTGGGCACTGCCGTCGCTGGCGCCGGTCGCGTCCGTCGACGTCGTCCCCCTCGTCGTGGTGTCGGTGGTGGTCGTCGTCCTGGCCTGCCCGGTGTCGGTCGTCGTCACCGGGTTGGCCGTGCCGCCGGGCGAGCCGGTGCTCGTCGCGGCCAGCACGCTGAAGCCGAGCACCAGTGCCGCGCTGGCCCCGACCAGGCTGCGGGTCAGGCGGCGAGAGAGCCGCAGGCCGCGGTCGCGGCGCTGGCCCGCGTCACCCGGTCGCGGCGTTCCGCGGTCGTTGGCGCGGTCGTCGGGGTGCTGCGGGCTGCCGGTCATGGGGCCCATCCTGCGCCGGCTGCCTGTCGCTCAGGTTGGCGTTCGCTGGGAATCGCCTGGGAACGGGTCGGCCCGGTTGCCAGGACGCGCGCCGAGCGCGAGGCTGGGGGAGAGCGACACCCACCGCACCTGCCCTGAGGAGTCCGTCATGTCGTCCGCCGCGCCCGAAGACCGAGGCCAGGGCCCGCCCGAAGGCGCGAGCGACGCCGGGCCGGCGGGAGCCCGTACGGCGCCGACGACCACCCGGCGCACGCTCGCGGACGGCGAGACGATCGTCCTGCGCGAGGTGACGCCGGCCGACGAGCAGCTGCTGCTGACCCTGCTGGAGCACGTGACCGGCGAGTCGCGCTGGCTGCGGTTCTTCACCGGCGGGGCGGACATCCGCCGGGCCGCCGCCGAGGAGGCGCGCTGCGACGAGGCACGGCTGGGCGTGCTCGCGCTCTCCGCCGACGACAGCCGGATCCTCGGCCACGGCATGTGCTTCCCGGCCGGCGGCGTGACCGCGGAGATCGCCTTCGAGGTCGCCGACGGCTACCACCGACGCGGGATCGGCGGAACGCTGCTCGAGTACCTGACCCAACGGGCGCGGGAGGTCGGGTACCGCGAGCTGGTGGCCGAGATCCTGCCGAGCAACCGCGACATGATCGACCTGCTGATCGCGTCCGGACTGCCGCTCCGGAATCGGACCCGCGACGGCGTCCGGCACGTGTCGATCCCGCTCGATCCGCCCGCCGAGGGTCCGCCGGAGGCCTGACGGACGCCGGTCGCCGCCGAGCGCGGGCGGAGACTACGGAGCCCGTACCGGAGAAGGCCCGGATGGCACCGTCCGGCGCACCCGCGACGGTGCGGGGGCGGCACCCCGCCGCGCCGTCCCCCGAAGGAGCCGGACCATGAAGGCCGCCGTCGTTCACCGCTTCACCGAGCCGCTGCGACTCGAGGACCTCCCCGTGCCCGACCCGGGGCCGGAGCAGGTGCTGGTCCGGGTCGAGGCCTCGGGTCTCTGCCACACCGACATCCACGCCGCCCACGGTGACTGGCCGGTCAAGCCCGAGCCGCCGTTCGTGCCCGGCCACGAGGCGGTCGGGACCGTCGAGCGGGTCGGTCCGGGCAACGCCCACGGGGTCGAGGTCGGCATGCGGGTCGCGGTCCCGTGGCTGGGCTACGCCTGCGGTGACTGCCGCTACTGCAACTCCGGCCGCGAGACGCTCTGCGAGCGGCAGCAGAACACCGGCTACTCGGTCGACGGCGGCTTCGCCGAGTACGTCGTCGGCTGGGCACGCCACGTCGTGGCGGTGCCGGACGGCGTCGATCCCGCCGACGCCGCACCGCTGACCTGCGCCGGGGTGACGACCTACAAGGCGGTCAAGGAGTCGGGCTGCACGTCGTCGAGCCTGGTCGCCGTCTTCGGGGTCGGCGGGCTCGGCCACATGGCGGTCCAGTACGCCCGGATCACCGGCGCCGAGGTGGTCGCGGTCGACATCAACCCCGAACGGCTGAAGACCGCCACCGAGCTCGGTGCCGAGCACGTGGTCAACCCGCTCGACGAGGATCCGATCGCGGCGATCCAGGCGCTCGGCGGGGCCGACGCCGCGATCGCCACCGCGGTCAACCCGAAGGCGTTCGAGCAGGCCCTCGGCTCGCTGGCCCGCGGGGGCACGCTCGTCTGCGTCGGTCTTCCGGCCGACAACCTGATGGACGTGCCGATCTTCCAGACCGTGCTCGGCGGCCTGACCGTCAAGGGCTCGATCGTCGGCACCCACCAGGACCTCGTCGACGTCTTCGACCTCCACCGCCGCGGCCTGACCCGCGTCGAGCGCTCCGACGCCCGGCTCGAGGACGTCAACGCGGCGATAGCCGCGGTCCTCGACGGCAGCGCGGGCACCGCCCGGACCGTCTTCCGGCTGGTGCCGGCGGCGGCCCCGGCCGACTAGCCGGAGGCGGCCGCACCGGGCCGCCGGCGTGCCCCGCGACCGCCCGATCCGGTCGGGCGTCGCGGCCGTTCGGGCCGGCCGTCGCTCAGACCGAGACGGTCTTCCAGGCGGCGTCGGCGAGCAGGGCGGCGTGCTCGCCAGGACCGGGCTGGTCGGCGGGGCCCTGCATCCAGAGGTCGCAGACGTCGCGCGCCGCGCCCAGCCAGAGCGCGTGGACGAGCACCGGCGGCAGCGCCCGCAGGCTGCCCGCCTCGGCGTGGCGCGCCCACCAGCCGGCGAGCTCGGCGAAGAACGGCCGGTTGAGCGCCCGCCGCCGCTGCCAGCCGTCGGCGCGGTCGCGGGTCGGTCCGGGCTCGCGCAGGACGATCGCCTCGGGCCGGTGCTGCTCGTGCCAGGTGAGGTACGCGGCGACCCCACCCTCGATCCCGGCCCGTGCGTCCGGCGCGCCGTGCACCGCCTCGAGCAGGGCGTCCTGGTGGCTGGACAGCGCGCGCAGCCAGGCGCCGTCGAGCAGCGCCTGACGGTCGGGGAAGTGGTGGTAGACCGCGCCCACGCTGACCCCGGCGTCGGCGCGGACCCCGGCGATCGAGACCGACGCGGCCCCGGTCGCGGCGATCCGGGCGACCACCGCGTCCAGCAGTCGCTCGGCGGTGGTGGCGCTCTCCGTCATGCCCGAACCATATTCGGTCGAGGCGGCCGCACCGGCCCGCTGAAGCCGTCGGAGACCGGCCGGCCGATCCCGTACGTCGACCAGGTCGCGCTCGGCCTCGACGACGAGGCCCGCACGCTCTACCTCGACGGCAACGCCCGCGGGTCTTCCGGCTGGGGGAGCCGCGCTCCGGCTGAGCTGCGTCCGGCCTGGGCGACCGCGACGGCTGCGGTGGCCTGCTTGCTTGACAGGCCCCGGTGTGCACGAGAAGGTACGCCGCGGTTCAGCTCGTTTCAAATCGCGGAGGCACACATGTCGGGGCCGTTGAAGGGGGACCCTGCGTCCTCCGATGTCGCAGGGGTCGTGCGGGGGCTGATGCCGCAATTGCAGCGGGACCTCGCCGCGCTGGTGCGGATACCGTCGATCTCCGCGCCCGGGTTCCCGGAACCACGAGGACCGATCGTGGAGGCCCACGAGCTGGTCAGCGCGCTGCTGCGGGACGCCGGCGTCGCGAACGTCGGAACGTTGGAGCTGCCCGACACCGCCCCGATCGTGATCGGCGAGATCCCGGCACCGCCGGGCGCGCCGACGGTGCTGCTCTACAGCCACTACGACGTGGTGCCGGCCGGCGACGAGGCGGCCTGGTCGTCGCCGCCGTTCGAGGCGACCGAGCGCGACGGCGCGATCTTCGGCCGCGGGGCCTCGGACTCCAAGGCCAACGTGATCGCCCACGTCGGCGCCCTGCGCGCCTGGGGTGGACGGCCGCCGGTCGGGATCAAGCTCGTGATCGAGGGCCAGGAGGAGGTCGGCGGCGGCGCGCTGACGACCTACCCGCTCAGCGATCCCGAGCGGTTCCGCGCCGACGCGATGCTGATCGCCGACATGGGCAGCGTGCGCCCGGGCGTCCCGACCCTGACGGTCGCCCTGCGCGGGATGGCGATGGTCACGATCGAGGTCACGACCCTCGCCGGGCCGAAGCACAGCGGCCAGTACGGCGGGGCCGCCCCGGACGCGCTGGTGGTCGTGCTGCAGGCGCTGGCCTCGCTCCACGACGAGCGCGGCGACGTCGCCGTCGAGGGCCTTCTGCGGGAGCCGTGGACCGGTGCCGGCTACAGCGAGGAGGAGTTCCGCGAGCTGGCCGAGGTCCGTCCCGGGCTGCCGCTGATGGGCACCGGCGACCTCGGATCGCGGATCTGGTCGGGGCCGGCGATCACCGTCACCGGGATCGACGTCCCGTCCGTCGACGGGGCGCTGAACGCGGTCGCCGCGCACGCGCGGGCGAAGATCAACCTGCGGGTCCATCCGGCCCAGGACGCGACCGAGGCGCAGGCGGCGCTGGTCCGCCACCTGCGGGCGCTGCGGCCGTTCGGCATCGAGCTCGACGTCCAGCCGGGCGAGACCGGCAACGGCTTCGCCGCCGACCCGTCCGGCCCCGCCTACGAGGCCGCCCGCGATGCGCTCGCGGCGGCCTGGGGCGCCGAGACCCAGAGCGCCGCGACCGGCGGCTCGATCCCGCTCGTCAACGCGCTCCAGGCCGCCGTGCCGGAGGCCGAGATCCTGCTGCTGGGCGCCACCGACGGCTACAGCAACATCCACGCTCCCAACGAGCGGGTGCTGCTCGACGAGCTCGAGAAGGCGATCGTCGCCGAAGCCGCGTTCCTCGGGCGCTTCGCCGCCGCGACGCAGGGCACCGCATGAGCGGCGCTGCGGTCTCCGCACCAGGGGGACCCGGCGCAGGGGAGGCGCCGAAGAAGACGTTCTCGCAGCGGATGCTGGACGGGATCGAGCGGGTCGGCAACAAGATGCCGCACCCAGCGATCCTGTTCCTGGCGCTGTGCGTGATCATCATCGTGCTCTCCCAGGCGCTGAACTGGATGAACGTCGAGGCGACCTACGAGTCGGTCACCCCGCCGCCGGTCGCCACCCAGGAGCAGTACTACGGGGGCTCGGTGGTGCCCTCCGACGTCGGCGCGACCCAGCCGCAGCCGGCGAAGAGCTACGAGGTCCACACCGAGACGACCTCGGTCAAGGGCCTCCTGACGGCCGACGGGGTGCGGTACCTCTTCACCTCGTTCGTCGACAACTTCCGCAACTTCGCGGCGGTCTCGATCATCCTGATCGTGATGATCGGGGTCGGGCTGGCGGAGGCGGCCGGGCTGATCGGGGCGCTGATCCGGAAGCTGGTAGCGGTCTCCTCCAACCGCACCCTGACGCTGATCATCGTGCTGCTCGGAATGCTCTCGAGCGTCGCCTCCGATGCGGGCTATCTGGTCCTGATACCCCTAGGCGCGGCGGCCTTCCGGAGCGTCGGGCGGCATCCGCTGGCGGGCATGGCCGCGGCGTTCGCGGGCGTGGCCGCCGGCTTCGGCGTCAACTTCCTGATCACGCCGATCGACGGGGTCCTGACCGAGATCACCAACGAGGCGATCGCGCTCGTTGAGCCGGGCCGGACGATCGACCTCGTCTCGAACCTCTACTTCGGGATCGGCTCGACGATCTTCGTCGTGATCGTCGTGACGATCGTGACCGCCCGCTTGGTCGAGGGCCGCCTCGGCACCTACGATCCGGCGGCGGCCGGCGACGGCCCGGGTGACGCGACCGGCGACGAGCCCGAGGTCGAAGCGGCCGACGAGGCCCGCGGCCTGCGCTACGCCCTCTGGGGCACCGTCGCGGTGGCGATCGCGATCGTGCTGCTGACCGCGATCCCCGGCGCGCCGTTGCGCAACCCGGAGACCGGCAAGGTCATCGGCGACTCGCCGTTCATGGACAGCCTGATCGTGATGATCACGCTGGTCTTCTTCGTGGCGGGCCTCTGCTACGGCAAGGGCGCGGGGACGCTGAAGAGCAGCACCGACGTGATCAACGCGATCACCAAGTCGTGGGCGGGGCTGGCCGGGCTGCTGCTCCTGTTCCTGCTGGTCGCGCAGTTCATCGCGTACTTCAACTTCAGCAACATCCCGCAGGTCGCGGCGGTCAAGCTCGGCGACGTCCTCGAGCAGATGGACATCGGCTCGGTCTGGCTGCTGATCGGCGTGATCCTGATCACCGCGGTGGTGAACTTCATCATGCCCCAGGCGATCGCCAAGTGGGCGTTGCTGGCGCCGATCTTCATCCCGCTCTTCATCCGCCTCGGGATCGAGCCGCAGACGGTGCTGGCCGCCTACCGGGTCGGGGATTCGCCGACCAACGTGCTCACGCCGCTGATGGTCTACTTCCCGCTGGTGGTCGTGTACGCGCAGCGCTACGACAAGCAGGCGGGGATCGGCACGGTGATCTCGTTGATGCTGCCGTACGCGATCGTGCTGACGGTCGCCTGGACGCTGTTCTTCGTCGCCTGGTACCTGCTCGGGATCCCGCTGGGCCCCGGCGCTCCGGTCTAGCCGTCGGCGTCGGCCGGCTCTGGCGACCCGGGCGAGCACCGTGCTCGCCGGATCGCTGGCGCCGGCCGACGGCAGGCTCCTATGATCGGGACATGCCGCATCCGTCCGAGCACGCGCCGGCCGCCCGGCCGCTGGGCCCCGCGGAGGCCGAGGAGCTGGCCGGCACCCTCCAGGCGTTCGCGACCTCGAGCCGCCTGCGGCTGCTGTGGGCGCTGCTGGACGGCGAGCGGCCGGTCGACGAGCTGGTCCAGGAGGTCGGTCTGACGCAGAGTGCGGTCTCGCACCAGCTGCGGCTCCTGCGCGACGCGAAGCTGGTGACCGCATCGAAGTCCGGACGCCAGGTGCTGTACCGGCTGCGCGACCATCACCTGCCCGAGCTGCTGACGGCGATGCGGTACCACCACGAGCACGTGATCAGCGCCGACGAGCCGCCGGCGCCGGAGCTCGCGGCGACCGACCCGGCCGCTGCCGGCTCGCGCTGATCGGTCGCGCCGGGCCGTGCCGCTCGGCCCGCGGGCACGGCCAGAGCCGTGCGGCCACGAGCACCGCCAGGCCGGCGACCACGGCGAGGACCAGTGCGACCGCGTCCAGCCCGAGCACCGATCCGAGCACGCCGGCGACCGGGTAGGTCAGGAGCCAGCAGGCGTGGGAGAGCGAGAACTGGGCGGCGAACAGCGCCTGACCGTCGCCCTCGGAGATCGACTGCTGGACCAGGTAGCCGGACGGCGTCTCGACCAGCGCGAGCCCGATCCCGAGCAGGATCCAGACCGCCAGCAGCGCCGCGTAGCTCGGCAGGACCGCCGTCAGCACCAGGCCGAGCGGCAGCAGCGCTCCGCCGGCCAGGACCGTCGTCCGGTCGCCGAGCCGGTGGAGGATCCTGGGGACCAGCAGCGCGGTCGCCATCGACCCGAGGCCCGCCGCCCCGAGCGCGACCGCGACGTCGCTGCTGGCCCCCCGGTCGAACTGGTCGCGGACGACGACCACGGTGTTGACGAGCACCATCGCGCTGGCCGCCGCGACCGCGACGTTCAGGGCCAGCAGGGCCCGCAACCGTGGGACCCGCAGGTAGCGGCGGATGCCGAAGCTCAGCCGGGCCCAGACCGTCCCGACCCGCGAGCGGGCCGCGGGGGAGGCAGCGGGGAGGGCGATCGAGAGGACGAGGGCCGCCGAGAGCACGAACGCCACGCCGTTGGCGGCGAAGAGCGCGTGGTAGCTGACGAGCAGCAGCGCCGCGGCGGCGAGCGCCGGGCTGAGCAGGTTCTCCAGCTCGTAGGCGACCCGTGAGAGGGAGAGCGCGTGGACGTAGCGCTGCTCGTCCGGGAGCACGTCGGGGATCGCGGCCTGGAAGGTCGGGGTGAAGCCGGCCGAGCAGGCGTTGAGGACGAAGATCAGCACGAAGACCTGCCAGACCTCGTTGACGAACGGCATCGTGAACGCGCACGCCGCGCGGAGCAGGTCGAGCGTGATCAGCAGCCGTCGCCGCTCGACGTGCTGGAGGAACCCCGAGACGACCGGCGCGACCACCACGTAGGCGACCATCTTGAGCGCGAGCGCGATGCCGACCACGACCCCGGCGTTCCGCTCGGCCAGGTCGTAGGCGAGCAGCGACAGCGCGACGGTCGTCAGGCCGGTGCCCAGCAGCGCGATCACCTGGGCCGAGAACAGCCGCCGGTAGACCGGATCGGCCAGCGGCGATCGCGCGCGTGTCGCCTGCCTCCACATATGCACAATCGTACATATGTATCTGGCCGGCCTGCCGACGACCGGTGGCGGTCGGGCTACCCGCTCGCCTGCCTCGCGTAGTTCCGCTGGACCGCGCGGATCGTCGTACCGAGGCGCTTCCGCTGCTCGGGCGAGGCCGCCTCGCGGAGCCGCCGGACGAGCCGGTTGCCCGCGGCCTCGGCCTTCTCGTAGGCGACGCCGAGACGGGTCTCGAGGTCCTCTTCGACGTCGTCGTCCTGGAGGCCCCGATCGTCGTCGTAGTAGGCGTACATCCGGTCGATGGCTGCGGCGGCACCGAGCAGCGCGGCGACGTAGGCGTTGAGCAGCTTGCGGGTCGTGGCGTCGTCCACGTCGAGGATGTGGTTCTGGGCGGCGAACAGACTGTCGAACATCCGCTCGATGGCGGCAATCGCGTTCGTGAAGTCGCGATCCTTCTCGAGCGCCGCGCTACGGCCCGCGTCGTGCTTGTCGTGGGCACGGAGGTCCTCGAGCACGGCGGCGATCGCGACTCGATCGTGCTCCGTTGTGCTTCCCGCCGACGTCGTGCTGGCGGCCTTGTCGTTGGTCGTGCGCACGGCGTCGCTGCGGACGTCGCCACATCCGGCTAGCGCGGCAACGAGGGTGAGGGCCACGATCGTGGCCCTCGTGCTGGGTGTCGTCCGGTGGAACCGCATAGGTACGAGACCATCCTGTGTGGGTCGGGCGCCGCAAGCGGCTAGAAGTCGAGCTGCTTGTCGAGCGACTTCTGGAGCGCGCGGGCCTCGGCGCGCATGCGCTTGCGGTCCTCCGGCGACGCGTTGTCGAGCAAGCGGTCGAGCAGCTCCCGGTCGGCCTTCTGGGCCGCGAGCGTGGCGGTCTGGAACTTCTCCGAGAGCCTGTTCTCGACCCGCGCGCTGGGGGGCGAGTCCTCGTCTTCGTAGTAGGCCAGCACGCGATCCGCTGAGCGGGTGACCCCGCGCATGGTCGCGAGGTAGTCGCTGATGACGGTGGTCACCGACGAGCGCCCCAGGCCGCGCATGCGACTCGCCGCCTTCACCAGTGCCGCGTCGGCCTTGTCGATGGCGATCCGCGCGGCCGGCAGATCCTCATCGTTCAGCGCGTTCAGGAAGTCGATGTACGCGGCGTTGTAGGGAGCGAACACGTCCCGGAGGATCGCCTGCACCTTGCTCAGGTCCTGCGTCGACGTGTCGGCGAACGCCTTCCGCACGACGGGCCCCGGGGTGCTCTCGCCGCCGCATCCGGCCAGTGCGACGGTGAGGGCCAGGGCCAGGATGGTGGCGCTGGTGCTGAACGTCGTCCGATGGAACCGCATATACGTGTGAACCCTGTCCTGTGGCGATCCCGGCGCTTCGACGGCGTCCAGGGATGATTGGTGAGCGGGTGACTCTACGTAAGTCGAGACGGTGGGGCCGGGACCGGTGTGCCGTGGACGAACGTATGAGTAGGGGAGGTAGCGGCAGTACTGTTCGTGCGCGTGGCTCGTCGTGGTAGTGCCGCCGAGCCCATCGTCTGGCGGTGACCCGCCCACGGCGGTCGGCACGGAGGCGGTGGGCGGCCCGCGTGTCGTCGGCTACTTCGGCATCCCGTTGATGGCGTCGTCGTACTCCTGCTCCACCTGCTCCTGATCCTCGGCGTCAAGCTCCTCGAGGACGTCCTCGAGGAGCTTGACCTCGTGGTCGTAGAGCTTGCTCATGGCCCGCCAGAACTGGCGGGAGAGTCGCCTCTCGAGTCGCTTGTCGACGCGTCCGCCCGGGTCCTCGTAGTACGCGAGCCGGCGGTCTGCGGTGCGGACGATCGCGGCCATCCGGGTCACGTAGTCCTGGGCCGTGGCCCGCAGTGAGGAGCTGTCCAGCTTCGGGATGAGGTCCCGAACCTCCGCTCCGTCGGCCTCGATCTTCTCGAGGGCCGCGCGGGATCGCGGGTAGTCGTCCGCTTCCAGCCCCTGGATGTGGTCGGTGTAGTGGCGCAGGAACGCGCCGAGCGTCGTCCCGAGCAGCAGCAGGTCGGCGCGGCGGGAATCCTCTACCGGCGCTGCGCCATCGACCTTTGCCGCGCGCTCGGCCGCCTCCTTGCGGAGCACCTCGCGCTGTTCGGGAGAGGCAGCTTCGAGCAGCGCCGCCAAGAACTTGCGGTCGGCGGCGTGCGCTTCGTTCGCAGCGTTCGCGGCCTTCGTCGCGAGCTTGTCCTCCCGCCGCTTGTCGACCTTGCCGCTCTCGCGGTAGGCGAGCAGGCGGTCCACGGCCCGGGTGTGCGTGCGCATGGTCGCCGTGTAGCCCTGGATCGCGGAACGCAGCTTGGTGTTGTCCACGTCCAGCACGCGCTCTTGGGTCTGGTCCAGTCCGGCGTACATCGCCCCGAGCGCGGACCGCGCCTTCGGCAGGTCCTCATCGTCGATCGCTACGAAGAACGCGTCCTGGCCCGCGAGGAACCCGCGGAACTCGTCGCGCACGGCCTGCATCGCGACCATGTCCTTGTCCGAGCTCCCCCCGTACGCCTTCTGGATCGGGCTCTTGTCGTCGTTGCGGAGCACACCGCCGCATCCGGCGAGCACGACGACGATGGCCAGGGTGAGGGCCGCGACGAGGGCGGCCCGTGTGCTGGAGTTCGTCCGGTGGAACCGCATCGATGCTGACCCGTCCTGTGGTGGGCCGGGGTGACGCAACGTCTCCCGGGCCGATTCGTGGTCGGGGGACTGTACGGGAGGCGTCGGCGGGACGGGCAGCCAATCCTATGAGCGCTCGATCGCGACCTTGGTGGGGAAGGTCTTGGGTATCCGGTTTGTCATGCTGCGGCCATCCCGGTTACGGTCCCGGCACAAGCAGCGTCGAGCTCAAGGCTGCTTGCGCACCGCTAGGCGTTGGTTGTAGACGATGGTATGAGGACGTCGTCCTGAGTTCTGGGATCGGTCGAGTGTGCGCGTACGTCGCCGCCTGGGGCGACGCTGCGCTCGGGCCGACGCGCTGCTCGAGGCGGCCGGCCCGCACCGGGTCAGTTGGTGATCCGGACCGGCGTGCCCGCCCGCAGCCGGCGCGCCAGTGACGAGACCGTCTGGTTGCTCACGCGGACGCAGCCGTGAGAGCGCGCGCTGCCGAGCGGATCGCGCAGGCTGGCGCCGCTGCGTCCGTGGATCGCCACCCGTCCCGGGCCGCCGCCGTAGTTCTCGAGCACGTCGGAGTGGGCGGTCAGGTGGAGCGCCCAGGGACCGATGAAGCCGTGCGGGTCGGCCTGGCGGGCGACGAGCATCACGGCGAACAGCCCGTGGGGGGTGGGCGTCGCAGGAGCCCCCACGACCGCCGAGAGCTTCATCTTCAGGTGCCCGTCCCGGTAGACGCGGACGGTCCGGCTCTGCGTCCGCACCCGCACCCACCAGCCGGTGTGGCGGAGGCGGGTGGCGTCGGCCATGATCCAGCCGTCGGCGGTGTTCGGCCGCTTCGGCAGCCGGACCTTCAGCCACGACCGGCCGTCGACGGTCCGCTCCTCGAGGACCAGCAGCTCCTGGGCGAACTGGCCCCCGGGGACGGTCGTCGTCACCGGCCAACCCTTCCCGGTGCTCCCGGGGTGGCTGCGGGCGCTCGTGCTGCGCAGGATCTTGGCGACCCACGCCCCGTGCCGTTGGCTCGGCGCGCTGATCGTCGCGGCGTCGGTCGGGGTGGCCGCGGCCTCGCTGGTCGGCGCAACGGAGCCAGCCAGTGCGACCGTGAGCGCCAGCACGACCGGGACGGCGAGCCGCCGGAGCGGAGCCGCCGTCCCGGTGCGGCCGGGCGGGGCCCCGGGCACCTGCGCGCCCGGAGCCGTCTCGATGACGTCCGCCACGGTGATCGCCTAGCCCGTGACGGCGCTGGCGGCCTTGACGACCTGCCGCTCGACGCGCACGTCGTGCTTGGCCTTGGCGTCGATCCCGGCGACGTCGGTGCGGTCGACGGTCGCATGGTTCACGATCGTCCCCCGCGGTGCGTCGCTGTCGATTCGAACCTGGAACGACCGCACCACGGTCTGCCCGGCCTTGAGCGTCCCGATCGACCAGCAGAGCTGGCCATGCGTGAGCTTCGCGGCGTGCAGGCGCTTCTGGCTCCGCACCAGCGTGAGGTGGTCGGGGAGCTGGTCGCAGAGCGCGACGCTCGTCGCGTCAGCGGTGCCCGTGTTGCGGGCCGTCAGCGTGTAGGTGACGACCGATCCGGCCTTGGCCGACCTGACGTTCGACGTCTTCCTCAGCGTCAGCTTCGGGACGGTGAGCTTCGGCTGCTCGATCTGGGGGGCAGGCTGCTCCGGGGTGACGGGCTGCTCCGGCGTCGTCACCGGCGGGATCGGCACGACCGGGGGCGTCGGAACCTCGGGGGTGGTGGGCGGGGACGGGAGATCGCCGTCGCCGTCGCCGTGACCCGAGGCCGACACGATGTAGGCGCTGGAGCCGTTCTCCGTCGGGGTGCCGTTCCTGACCTGGGTGAACTTGGCCGTGTTGGCGAAGTTGTACCCGCCGTTGGCCGCGGCCGGGTCGGTCGCGTTGGCCTTGAAGCGGAACTGCAGGAGCTTGCCGGCGGGAACCGCCCCGTAGGAGATCGACAGCGACGTCGGGGTGCAGACGTCCGTGTACCCGGTGAACGCGGTGCCGTTGGCGAACGCGGCGTTGGTGCCGCTGGCGTCGCCGATGCTCGCCGTCAGCGTGTCGCAGTCGATCGTCTGACCTGCGGTGGCGGTGTCGGTGATCGTGCCGGACGAGAGCGGGCCGGTGGGGGTCTCCATCGTCCACTGCATGCAGTCACTGGTGGTGGTGCGGCACTGGTCGGTGCTGGTGGTGAAGCGACCGGTCTTCCTGCCCTTGGTGCGGTCGACGACGACCGCCGCCGGCGTGTGGACCACGGAGCTGTACTGGGTGCCGTCGTCGGTCACGTAGGTCAGCGTCACGTCGGTGTCGGGAGCGGCGCTGACGTTCGCCGAGAAGCCCCCGGTGCCGTGCACGTTGTCGTGGGTGGCCACGAAGTTGGTCAGCGTGAAGGTCACGACGGCCGGGGATCCGGTCACGGTCGCGTTCGCGACGACGTCGCCGTTGGGGTCCTTCAACGGGAACGTCGCCGGGTACCCGGCCAGCGAGCCGGGGAGGGTGAGCGAGAAGGTGTCGCCGGGCTGGGCGCTGTCGGGGACGGCCCAGGTCAGGTCGGTGTTGACCGTTCCGCCCGGGGTGATCGAGGTCGAGACGGCCGTGATCGCGTTGGGGATGACGGCGGCCTCGGAACGGCCGGGCGCGATCAGCGCGAGCGACACGAACAGCGCGGCGATCAGGGCGAGCGCGGCGTAGGCCGCGCGGGCCGAGAGCCGCGCGGGCTGGTGGGTGAACGTCCTGCGGGAAGTCATGTGAGGGAACCTCTCCTGTCGATGGGCGAACCTGCCCATGCCCGGTTGGACACGGCCAGTGGGGGCCTGGCTCGAGCACCCGCACCTGCTCCCGGCTCCGGGGTGTACGGGGTCTCTGCCTGGTTGTCGCAGCCGAATGTCACTCACCCCCCCCCGCCAACCGCCTGGTTGGTTGGCGAGGCCAGGGGGCAATCGCTGGGCACTGCTGCGGCGGCACGCGAACCGGCGCGCGACGCGCTGCTGTCGACGCAGACCGTCGGCGCGAGCGTTCGATCGGGGGCCACTAGACTCGCCGGCGAGTCCACCATGGAGCGATCACCGTGAACGGCACGCCAGGTCCGAAGGGGGCGCCGGAGTTGCCGTCCGTCACCGCCCGCGAATTCGCGCCGAGCCCCTCCGAGCCGAGCGGAGCGACGCGATGAGCGCCCCACGTCGGGTCTTCATCACGGGGGCGCTCGGCTTCATCGGCCGGACGCTCGCCGACCGCTACCGGGCGTCCGGTGTCGAGGTTCGCGGCGTCGACGTGCGCGCGGATCCGCGCCTCGGCGTGGTCGCCGGGGACATCTCCGTCGCCGGGGAGTGGCAGCAGCACGCGAACGGTTGCGATCTGGTCGTCCACACCGCGGCGCTGGTGTCGATGCGCTCGGGCCTGGACGAGTTCTGGAAGGTCAACACGCGCGGTACGCGGCTCGTGCTCGACGCGGCGATCGCCGGCGGCGCCACGCGGTTCGTGCATTTCTCGTCGGTGACCGTCTTCGGGTTCAGCTTCCCCGACGGCGTCGACGAGAGCTACCCGGTCCGCCTCAACGGCGTGCCCTACGTCGACACCAAGATCGCCAGCGAGCAGGTCGTCCTGCAGGCGCACGCCGCCGGCGAGATCGCGTGCACGATCGTGCGGCCCGGCGACGTCTACGGACCGGGATCGAAGCCGTGGACCGTGATCCCGGTGACCGACCTGAAGCGCCGCCAGCTGCTGCTCCCGGCCGGCGGCAAGACGATCTTCAGCCCCGTCTACGTGGACAACCTGGTTGACGGCGTGACCGCCGCGGCCGGGTCGACGGCGGCGGTGGGACAGGTCCTGACGCTGAGCGACGGGATCGGCGTCACGACCGCGGACTACTTCGGGCGCTACGCGACGATGCTCGGTCGCCGCGGCGTGCCGACGGTGCCGACCCGCGTCGCCGAGGGCCTGGCCGGAGCGATGGCGCTCTACGGGCGCGTTCGTGGTGTCGAGGTCGAGGTGAACCCGAGTGCCGTCGCCTACATCCTGCGCACCGGGACGTACTCGATCGACAAGGCCCGACGGCTGATCGACTACGCGCCCCGGATCGACCTCGACGAGGGCATGCGCCGCACCGAGCGGTGGCTGCGGGAGCAACGGCTGGTTCCGTGACGCCGGTGGGGTCGGCGGCGGCTCGCCATCGATGGCCGCGCGCCGCAGACGTAGGTTCGGCGCATGACCATCGCCTCGTCCGGGACGGAGGACCTCCGCGTGCGGCTCGACGTGGACTACCCCGACCGACCCCTGAACCGCCTCACCACCCTGCTGCGCCCGCTGGTGGCGCTCCCGATCATGGTCGTCCTCTGGCTCGTCGACGGCAGCGGCGTGACCGTCGACGAGCAGCGGGTCGCGTTCACCGGGGGCGGCCTGCTCGTCCTGCCGACGGTGGTGATGCTCGTCTTCCGCAGGCGCTATCCGCGCTGGTGGTTCGACTTCAACCGCGAGCTCGTGCGGTTCGGCGCGCGGATCGCCGCATACCTCGCCCTCCTCGACGATCACTATCCCTCCACGGAGGACGAGCAGGCGGTGCACCTCGAGGTCGACTACCCCGACGCGGAAGCGGACCTGAACCGGTGGCTGCCGCTGATCAAGTGGCTGCTCGCGGTGCCGCACTACGTGGTCCTGTCGTTCCTCTGGCTGGCGGTGCTCTTCGTGGTCCTCTACTCCTGGGTCGTGATCCTCGTGACCGGTCGCTATCCGCGCGGTGCCTTCGACTTCGTCGTGGGCGTCGGTCGCTGGCACCTCCGGGTGCTCGGGTACGTCGGTCTGCTGGTGACCGATCGCTATCCGCCCTTCCGGCTCCGCTGAACGCCGAGCAGGCCCCCGGGAGTTCTACGGACGTCGCTGCGGGGGAATGCCGATGGCCACGGCGCGCCCGGCACCTACGGTTGGGGCAGGCCATGCCGCAACGCATCGTCATCGGGTACGTCGACACCCCGGGTGGCCGGGACGCGTTGGCGCTCGGCCTGGCGCTGGCCGATCTCGCGCCGGACAGCGCGCTGATCGTGACCCGGGTCTACGGCTACAACCCGCCGGAGGAGCTGGCACCACCCTCGGGCTGGCGCAAGGTGCTGCGGGACCGTGCCGACGACGAGCTCGGGTCCGCGCGACAGGTCGTCAGCGGCCGGCCCCGTACGACGGTCGTCCCCTCCTGCGGGCTCTCGCCCGCCGACGGGTTGCATCGCCTGGCCGACCGCGAGGGCGCGACGCTGCTCGTCGTCGGCGCGAGCCGCCGGCACGGCCTGGGCCATATCCGTCCCGGCAGCGCCACCGAGCCGATGCTGTACGGGTCGCCATGCGGGGTCGCCGTGGCCCCGACCGGCTACGCCGAGAGCCGGACCGGGAACAGGCCGCTTCGCCTGGTCCTGGCGGCGTACGACAGCTCGCCCGAATCCGAGGCCGCACTCGACGTCGCCGCCAGGATCGCCGCCGTGGCCCGTGCCCGTCTGCGGGTCGTCAACGTCGTCGAGCAGGCCGTCCTCTGGTACGGCGGATACATGGGGCCAGGGGCGGCGCGCGATGCGCGCGACGAGCTCCGCGAGGCCCTCGATCGAGCACGGCACCACGCCGAGCGGGTCTCCGGGATCGCGGCCGTCGAGACCGAGATGCTCGAGGGCGACCCGGCGAAGGTGCTGGCGCGGGTCGGCGTGACCGCCGACCTGCTGGTCATCGGCTCGCACGAGCACGGCCCGCTGCGGCGGGTCATGCTCGGGAGCGTCAGCTCGTCGCTGGTGCGCGAGCCCCCGTGCCCCCTGATCGTGCTCCCGCGCCGGGCCCGGGGGGATCGCCCGGTGCGGGAGTCGTCGCTCGAGGAGACCGCGCCGGACGGGCACGAGGCACCCACCTCCTGAGGGGGCGGCGACGGGCCGCGGGCGAGCGCGCCGCCGTCGAGCACGGGCACCGGTCACGGCGGCCGACGGGCGGCCGGCTAGCTGGGCGCGGGGGAGGAACGACGCAGCGGGAGGCGAGCGCGGAGCTCGGCGCCACCGTCGGCGCTGTTCCCGAGCTCCAGCGAGCCTCCGGCCAGTTGCGCCCGCTCGCGCATGCCGGTCAGGCCGAAGCCCGAGCGCTTCCCGAGCGCTTGCTCGTCGACGCCGCGGCCGTCGTCGCGTACGGCGAGGTCGACGTGGTCGTGGCCCCGAACCACCGTGATCGTGCAACGCGTCGCCTGGGCGTGCTTGGCGACGTTGGTCAACGACTCCTGGACCAGCCGGTAGACGGCGGTCTCCATCTCGGCATCGAGCCGCTGCTCGCCCAGGTCCAGCCGGAGGTCGATCTCCAGCCCGGCGGTGGTGGCGATCCTGCGGACCAGGCTGTCGAGCGCGGGGCCGAGCCCGAGCTCGTCGAGGGCCGCGGGGCGCAGCTCGGTGATCAGCGTCCGCAGCTTGCGGATCTCGCCCGCCAGCGCCTCGAGCACGTCATGGACGGCTGCGCTGGTCTCCGGCTCCCGGCTGTCCTGCTCGACGACCGCAAGCCGTACGCGGAGGCCGGCGAGCCCCTGCAGCGTCTCGTCGTGCAACTCCCGGGCCCAGCGACGGCGCTCCTGCTCGGCGCTGGCCAGTGCCTCCCTCAGGCGCTGCTCGTTGACGGCCTGCGCCATCGCGACCGCCATCCCGGCGCTGGTGGCGAAGCCCAGCATCAGCTCCTCGTCCTCCGCGGCGAACCTCGACCGGTCGTCGACCGGATCCAGGGCCAGCAGGATGCCGAGGCTGGTGCCGTGGAAGACCAACGGCACCAGCAGTGCGCTGACGGCCGCGTGGATCCCGAGCTCGGCGGGGGAGACCGCGAGCTGGTCGGCGCTCATCCGCCGGGGGCGTTGATCGCGCAGCACCATGCCCGCAGTCGATCCGGCGATCGGAATCCGAACGCCGGGGTGCGCAAGGCCGCGCTCTCCGGCGACGGCGACGATCTCCAGGTCGCTGCCGCGCGGCAAGGAGATCATCATCGTCCGCGCGTCGATCAGCGCGCGCCCGCGCTTGACGATCAGCTCCAGGATCCGGTCGAGGTCGGTTTCCGTCCCGATCGCGCGGCTGATCGCCGTGGTGGCCGCGAGCACGTGGTTGGAGCGGGTGGCCTCCGCGTGACGGGTGCGCAGCTCGGCGTACACCCGTGCGTTCTCGACGGCGACGGCGGCCCAGTCGGCGAGGATCACCAGCGCCTCCTCGTCGGCGGCGTCGAAGGGGCCGTCCGCCTTCTCCGTCAGGTAGAGGTTGCCCCAGGCGTTGCCGCGGACGACGATCGGCACGCCGAGGAACGACGTCATCGGCGGGTGACCGGCGGGGAAGCCGTACGACCGTGGATGTGCGTGCAGATCGTCGAGCCGCAGCGGCTCGGGCTCGTCGATCAACACGCCGAGGATGCCGCGTCCGTGGGGCAGATCGCCGATCGCGCGCCGCGTCACATCGTCGACGCCCCGGGTCAGGAACCGGGCCAGGCGCCTCCGATCGCCGTCCAACACGCCCAGCGCGGCGTAGCGGGCACCGGTCAACTCCTGGGCGGCCGCGAGGATGTCGCCGAACAGCGCCTCGGGGTCGAGCTCCTCGACGAACGATCGGCCGACGGCGATCAGGCGCCGCAGACGGGTGTTGTCTAGCTCGTGATCGCCCATCGTCGTCGCCGGCGGGCGGACGGGGCCCCCGACCACCGTCAGTCTCTCCTATCGCCGTGCGGGCAATCCCGCTCGTGGTGGTTCCGTCGACCGGCCGCGAGCGCCCCTCGAGGCACCGCGTCGTGGGGCCGGATCCGCGGGCCAGGATCCGTAGTCTCCACGGCAAGTCGGCGGGACTCTCGCGGAGGGTCGGGGACGACCGCGGGACTACCGTAGGGCGATGAGCACCGGTACCGAGGCCTCCGGGCGCTCTGCCGCACCGGAGCGCGTGCGCGTCGCATTGGCCGACGACCACGAAGTCGTCCGCAGCGGCCTGCGCCTGGTCCTCGACGGACAGCCGGACTTCGAGGTCGTGGCCGAGGCGGCGGACCTGACCGAGGCGGCGCGGATGGTGCTCGGGTACAAGCCCGACGTGCTCGTCCTCGACCTGAACATGCCCGGCGGGGTCAGCCTCGAGACGATCCCGAAGATGCGCTCGGATTCGCCGGGGACCACGATCGTCGTGCTCACGATGCAGGAGGATCCGGCGTTCGCCCGCGCCGCGCTGCGGGCGGGAGCCCGGGGCTACGTGCTGAAGGAGGCGGCCAACGCCGAGCTGGTCCAGGCGATCCGCACCGCCCTGTCGGGGCGCACCTATCTGGATCCGTCGCTCGGAGCCGAGATCGCCGCGGCGCCCGAGCGCACCGGACCGCCCGACGACCTGTCCCCGCGCGAGCTCGACGTCCTCCGCCTGGTCGCCCTGGGCCACACCAACACCGAGGTCGCCCACGCCCTCTTCCTCAGCGTCCGGACGGTCGAGACGCACCGCGCGCACGTGCAGCAGAAGCTCGGCCGGACCAGCCGCGCGCAGCTCGTCGACTACGCGTTGCGGCATGACCTGATCGGCCGTCCGCGGTCGAGCAGCTGAGCGCGGCGCGGGGCGCCTATGCGTTGGCGGACGGGACCGCGCTGGGATGCGCTGACCCGATGGCCTCGGGCAGGACGAGCACGGCGCAGGTCGCCCGCCGGACGACGGCGGCGCTGATGCTGCCGAGCACGACGCGCAGCAGCGGCCGGTTGCGTCGCGAGCCGACGACGAGCAGGTCCGACTCGCGCCCCAGCCCCAGCAGCTGGTGGACCGGATCGCCCTCCTGCAGCTGCCGCCGGACGCGCGGCGCGCCGGCCGCGATCGCGGCCGCCTCCGCTTCGGCGAGCAGCTCCTGCGTCCGGTCGAGCACGTCCTCGAAGCCGCGCTCGGTGCCGAACGTCAGGTGCGAGTGGCGGGTGTCGATGACCCCCAGGATCGTCAGGGTGGCGCCGAGCTGCCCGGCGAGGACGCCCGCCTGCTCGACGGTTCCGCGACCGGATGCCGTGCCGTCGAAGCCGACGCCGATCCGGTCGACCGGTTCCGGCGGCAGGTCGGGAGCGACCAGCACGGCGCACGGCGAGCCGTGCAGCGTCGCCTCCGTGTTGCTGCCCAGCAGCACCCGTCCCGTGCCGTGTCGACGGCTGCTGCCGACGACGATCAGATCGCACATCGTCTGCGCGGCCGTCTCGTGCAGGACATGGGCGACGCTCGGGCCGCCCGGCGCGGCGAGCTCGACGTCGGGCCGGTCGGGCAGCAGGGTCCGAACCTGCTTGAGCTGTCCGTCGGCGGCGACGCGGCGACGCTCGTAGGCCGGAGCGGCGGAGACGTAGGAGTTGGCCGCGACGTGGGCGGCGATCAACGTGGCCTCCGGACCGGCCAGGGCGTCGGCCGCACGCAGAGCGACCACGGACTCGGGTGAGCCGTCGAAGCCGATCAGGATCCTGGCGAACATCGAGCACGGTCCTTCGGAGGGGGGTCTGGCGAAACGCTGGGCGGATGGCCCCGACGTTGCTCAATGGTGCCGCGCGCCCAGGTGCTGTCTGACGTGGCGGAGCTGAGTCTCGAACCGCTCCAGAGCCGAGTGCACGCCGGGGGCGGGCCGTTCGCGGCGGTGATCACGGAGCACGGCGGCCGCCGCCGCCAGGCGCTGTTCGAGGCGCTCGAGGTGCTCGTGATCGGTGCTCGCCGGCCCCGCCGCGGCACCGGCCGAACGGTGACGGTGCTGGAGATACGTCATGACTCAGTTCTCCCAGTTCTGGTCGCGGCTGCCGTCGGCTGTCCGCCGTGTCGCGGTTGCGGACGCTCACGGATCGGCGGGGGGAGGACTACCGATGCGCGGGGTCGGTGACCCCCAGGTCGTCGGAAGCGCCGGGTCGGCCGGCGGACCGGATCACGGCACGACCACCGCCGAGCCGACCAGCCGGCCGGCCCGCAGGTCGCTCAGTGCCTGCTCGGCCTGGCTCAGCGCGTAGGTGGTGACGTGGGTCCTGACGGGGACGGTCGGCGCCAGCGCGAGGAACTCCGTCGCGTCGGCGCGGGTCAGGTTGGCGACCGATCGCAGCGAGCGCTCCTCCCAGAGGTCGGCATAGGGGAACGACGGGATGTCGCTCATGTGGATGCCGCCGCAGACGACCGTCCCGCCCGGGGCGACGGCCCGTAGGGCGAGCGGCACCAGCGACCCGACCGGCGCGAAGATGATCGCCGCGTCGAGCGGCTCCGGGGGCGAGTCCTCCGAGGCGCCCGCCCAGACGGCCCCGAGCTCGAGGGCGAGAGCCTGGGCGTCCGCGTCGCCGTCGCGGGTGAAGGCGAGCACCGAGCGTCCCTGGGAGACCGCGACCTGGGTGATCAGGTGCGCGGCCGAGCCGAAGCCGTAGAGGCCGAGCCGGCGGGCGTCGCCGCACATCCGCAGTGCCCGGTACCCGATCAGGCCGCCGCAGAGCAACGGGGCGATCTGCTCGTCGGAGAGCCCGTTGGGCAGGGGGAAGCAGTAGCGCTCGTCGGCGACGGCGTACTCGGCGAAGCCGCCGTCGATGTCGCGACCGGTGAACCTCGCGCGGGGGCAGAGGTTCTCGCGTCCGCTGCGACACCAGGCGCATTCGCCGCAGGTCCAGCCCAGCCACGGCACGCCGAAGCGTCGTCCACCGCCATCGACCGCCGTTCCGACGATCTGGTGGCCGAGGATCCGCGGGGCCGAGAACGGCAGCTCGCCGTCGCGAAGGTGCAGGTCGGTGCGGCAGACCCCGCAGGCCGACACCCGCAGCAGCACCTGACCGGGCGCTGCCTCCGGTCGTTCCCGCTCGACGTTCCGCAGCGGGACGCCCGGGGCTTCCAGCAGCGCGGCACGCATCTCCCGACCGTACCGCCTGCGTACGTGCCCGTTCCCGACGATCGGCTCCGGGGCCCGACATGGCGCGCCGTCGGCCCGTGGGCGCAGTCCGGTGTCGGCACCGGAGCGGTCCTGGACGGTCGGTTCCACGTTTCCGGGACGAAACCCGCGCAGTTTGTCCGGTGTCGCTGCGGCTTCCCACGGATGGCGGTTGCCCGGCGGCGGGCCAATCTCTGTGCATGGCGGCGGTGACCCACCATCACGACCTGCTCGAGCGCTGCGGCGGCGGCCATGCCGTCCCGCCTTGGTCGGCGCGCGACCGGCAGGCACGACGCCTGGCGCAAGAGGTCCACGCCGGGCAACTCGACTGGTGCGGCGAGCCGATGGTCGACCACCTCGAACGGATCGCCGGCCGGGTGCCGGTGGCCGCACGGCCGGTCGCGCTGGTCCACGACGTCTGCGAACGGTCGACGCTGCAACCGGAGGACGTGGCCGCGATGGTCGGCCTCGAAGAGCACGAGCGCGAGGCGCTCGTGCTCCTGACGAGGAAGCCGGGCGGTGAGGGATTCATCGACCACGTCCAGCGGGTCACTGGCGCGCCCACGGGTCCGGCACGCGAGCTGGCGCTGGTCGTCAAGCGCGCTGCCGTCGAGGATCACCTGCTCGCCATGTTGGTTCCCGAGACGCAGTACCGCGTCGCCTGGGCGATCCTCGAGAGCGCCGGCGACGGCACGGCCACTCGGCATCACTGAACTCGTTCGCCCGGCCTCGCGTTCCGGCGACGGCACGCGCCGGCGGGCAGTTCGCACGGTCTCGGCGGATCGTGTCGAACACGCCCGCGTTGCCGTCGACGCGGGTCAGCCTGCTGCCGGGGTTCCCCTGGGCCGCAGGCGCGCGAAGCGCCGGGTCGTCTGCTCGAGCATGCGCTGGCGGGTGCGGGGCGAGCGCTGGGCGGGGCCGGCGAACGGGACCCAACGCAGACGGCGCACGCCGATCAGGCCGAACGTGCCGCGCAGGAGGATCCGGTGCGCGGGCCGACCGAACCAGAGGCGGTAGAGGCCCCACCGGGTAGTCATCGGCGTGAGCACCGTCACGCCCGAGAGCCGCGGGAGCAGGTTGGTCAGCGCACCGCCGACCCGCTCCTCGTCGAACGCGAATCCACGCGCCAGCACGCGATCCAGGAAGCCCTTGGTCGACGCGGGCATCGACATCCACCAGGTGGGGAAGATGAGGACGAGGTGATCGGCGGCGGCGAGCCGGCGCTGGTAGTCCTGCACGACCGGGTCGACGGTCTGGCGCCCGCGCCACGCGACGAGATCGGCTGCGGACAGCACGGGATCGAAGCCGTCCGTCACGAGGTCGATCACGTCGACGGTGTGGCCGGCCTCGTCGAGGCCGCGTCGGGCGGCGGCGAGCAGCGCGGCGGAGAAGCTCCGCCGGTGGGGGACGTTCTCGGAGGCCGAGGCGCCGTAGGGGTGGTCGAAGACGATCAGGACGTGCATGAGTTCCAGACGAGACGGTTCCAGATGGGAGTGTTGCATACGGAACCATAATCCGGGAAGATAGCCGCATGCCGGATGACGTGACAGGCCCTGCGCTGGTCGACCTGTGGCTCGCCGCCCGGCGGGTCACGGCCTCGATCGAGGGACTCGCCGAGCGACGCCTGCAGGACGAGCTCGGGGTCGGGCTCTCGCTCTACGCGCTGCTGGCCACGCTCGAGGCGGCCGACTGCCGGGTCAACCAGCAGGAGGTCGCGGACCTGCTCGGCGTGGCGAAGAGCAGCGCGAGCCGCCAGGTCGAGGCGGCCGCGAAGGCCGGCTACCTGACGGTCCGTCCGTCGGCGACGTCACGCCGCGAGAACGTGATGACCCTGACCCCGGCGGGCAGCGAGCTCGTGCTGCGCGCGGACCAGGCCCTCGACGCGCTGGCCCTGCCGCCCGGCGGTGGCCACTCGGCGATCGAGGAGGCGACCGGCGCGATGACCGCGCTCCTGCCGTCGCTCGAGGGCGTCGTCAGGAGCTGAGACTGCCGTTCGGCGCTGCCTCGGGGCGGTGTCTCGAACGGACGCGGCCACCGGGCGCGAGAGCTCCGGGAGGCCGGGGGACAGATGGGAGCCGCTACCCTGCGCTGGCACCGAAGCACCTGGGCGGTCGTCTCGCCCGGACGACGGCGAGAACAGAGGCCGCTCGGTGCGCGTGCGTCGTTCGTCGAACGATGCCGCAGCCTTGCCCTGCGGGGCCAGGATCGATCCCGAAGTTGACTGTGCCCGAGGAAGTGTTGTGCGCTCTACCGACGTGGTGATCATCGGCGCAGGTGCCGCCGGCCTGATGTGTGCCCTGACCGCTGCCGCTCGCGGCCGCGAGGTGCTGGTCATCGAGAGCTCCAACAAGCCGGGCAAGAAGATCCTGATGTCCGGCGGGGGCCGCTGCAACTTCACCAACATGTACGCGGAGCCCGCGAACTACTTCTCGCAGAACCCGCACTTCTGCAAGTCGGCCCTGGCCCGCTACACGCCGTGGGACTTCATCGCCATGGTCGGCGAGCACGGCGTGCCCTACCACGAGAAGAAGCTCGGCCAGCTGTTCTGCGACAACAAGTCCAAGGACATCCTCGAGATGCTCCTGGGGGAGTGCGAGCAGGCCGGCGTCGAGCTGCACGTGAACACCTCGGTGCACGAGATCGAGAAGACCGAGGCCGGATACGCGTTGACCACCGACCTGGGGCCCGTCGCCGCGTCGTCGCTGGTGATCGCGACCGGCGGCCTGTCGATCCCGACGCTGGGCGCCACCGGCTTCGGCTACGACGTCGCCCGCCAGTTCGGCCATGACGTGCTTGCCACCCGCGCCGGCCTGGTGCCGTTCACCGCCAACGGCCGGCTCAAGGACCTCTGCGTCGAGCTGTCCGGCACCTCGGCGGACTGCGTCGCCCGCGGCAACGGCCAGAGCTTCCGGGAGAACCTCCTGTTCACCCACCGCGGCCTCAGCGGCCCGGCGATCCTGCAGATCTCCTCGTTCTGGCGCCCCGGCGAGGCGGTGGAGGTCAATCTGCTGCCCGACCACGATGCCCTGGAGTGGTTGCAGGGCCAGCAGGCCGAGCGCCCCAACAGCGAGCTGAAGACCGTGCTGGGGGAGGTCTTCACCAAGAAGATGGCGACGCTCGTCGCCGAGTACTGGTCCGCCTCGAAGCCCCTGAAGCAGTTCACCGCCGCGGAGCTGCGCGACCTCGCCGGCACGCTCGGCGCCTGGCAGGTCATGCCGGCCGGCACCGAGGGCTACCGCACCGCCGAGGTCACCCTGGGCGGCGTCGACACCCGCCAGGTGTCGTCCCAGACCATGGAATCGCTGAAGAGCCCGGGCCTCTACTTCATCGGCGAGGTGCTGGACGTCACCGGCCACCTGGGCGGCTTCAACTTCCAGTGGGCCTGGGCGTCGGGCCACGCAGCGGCGCAGTTCGTCTGAGTCTCGAGCGACCCCTGATCTCAGCTCGCTCGGCGGTAGCGGATGTGCGTGGCCAACGGCGAATGCAGCACCTCGACGCGCTCCATCCCGAGCGATTCGACGCCGTCGAAGATTCGCTCGCCGGACCCGAGTAGGACCGGGGCGATGTCGAGCGCGAGCTCGTCGATGACCCCGGCGACGAGCGCCTGGCGAACGGTGGAGGCGCCGCCCGCGATGTCCACGCCGATGTCGCCGGCCGTCTCGAGCGCCTGGGCGTAGGCGGCGTCGAAGCCGTCGGTGACGAAGTGGAAGGTCGTCCCGCCCTCCATCTCGATCGGCTCGTGGGCGTGGTGGGTGAGCACGAACACCGGTGCGTGGTAGGGCGGCTCGGCGCCCCACCAGCCGCGCCAGTCCTCGTCCCACGCGCCGCGGATCGGCCCGAACATGTTGCGGCCCATCACGTAGGCGCCACGCGGGCGCATGAGCCAGCCGACCGCGGTCTCGTCGTTCTCGGTGGCGCGCTCGTCACCGAGGTGCCAGCGGTGGAGGTCGTGTCCGCGCTTCCCGAGCGGGTGCTCGCGACTCTGGTCCGGTCCGGCGACGAAGCCGTCGAGCGAGATCGACATGTGGCAGGTGGTGTCCGACATTCGTGACCCTTTCGAAAGGGATTGCCGGAGCGCGTGGCTGCGCTCCGTTGGTGGTCTTCATACCTGACGTCGGAGCCGACGTCGCCGGTTCGACATCGGAAGGTCGATCGCTGGGAAGGTCGAGAACGGGTGGTGGCAAGTCGACCGTCGACGAGCGAGCGATGACGGTCGTGACCGCCGAGCGTCTGCACGGTGAGACGAGAGAGCGAACGTGCTCAACAGGTGAGAATCGACATTTCGCACAGAGGTGCGAAATCTCACCGAAATGATCGCGGTTGTCTCAGGAAGTGATCGCCGTCTCAGCGGCTGATCGCGCGCGGCGCCCCAGACGGATTGCAAGCTGCCTGGGGACGCCCGGCGGGCGCCGGTGGAAGGAGCAGCGACTCTGTTTCCGAGCCGAGCGTCTTTGACGACGATCCGGTCCGATGGGCAGCCGGCCCTCAGTGGCGCCTGTCTCGCGGCGGGTTCGGGTCCTTGCGGTTGATGGTGTCGGAGTCGCGGATCTGCCCGTTGGGCCGGTGGACGATGACCTCGCCACCGCCCGGTCGATTGTCAAGCACCCTCTTCGAGGCGGCCTCGGCTGCGCCCTGCGTCTTGGTGACCGATCCGGCGCGCCGTGCGCCCTCGGCCTTGTCCTGCCACTGGCCGTCAGGCCGCTTCGTAACGTGTCGCCGCTGTCCCGTCATTTGGGCTCCTTCGATCGAACGTGCGTACGTGCGGAACGATACGTAGTCGGCCAGACGCCAAGGAACATCGGCGGATAGCGCGTGGCGGTTTGGCGCGCTGGCGGCCTCGTGGAGCCGCTGGTCGCAGCTTGGTTCGGCGTGTCTTGAGGCTCTCAAGGTCGATCGGCGCGGCCGAGCTAGTCCTCGCCGGCCCAGACGCTGGCGACCAGGTCATCGATCGTGACTGGCAACGAGCCAACAGGCACGATCAACGTGCTGGTTGGCCGCCCCGCGCGGTTTGTTGCAGCGGCGCTCCAGTCGACGGTGATCTCGGAGTCGGGGCAATCCTCGATTAGCAGGTGGAGGAGCAGTGACCTGGTGTCGTGAGCGCGAAGCGTTGACGTCCGATGGCGAACTTCGAAGGACCCGTCGTCCGTGCGTCTGACGTCGGTGTGGATGTGGATCGTCGGAATATGCCCAGGTGAGAATAGGTCGAAGGCATGCACGTCTCGTTGGGGCCGCGTGCCCCAAAGGACCGGTGCGGCCGGCAACTCAGCGAGTCTCGGGCTTTCGTCAGGCAGTTCGACCCCTGTGACTGCTTCGGGGAGATGAAGGACAATCTCGAGATCGCGGATCGCCTCGTCGCCCGGGTTGCTGAAATCCACGGCAAGAACCGCAAGACCAAGCTGTTGAACGCGAAGGCCCAGCACGCGCTGTAGTACAGCTTCGAGTTCCTCAAGGTAGCTGGCGACCTTCGCGCGGTAGACCTCAGGGGTACGTGGTTCGACGAACGCGCCGCGAACGGCGGGCATCGACCATTCGACTTGAGGTTGCTCAGCAAACGACGCCCTGATAGTCGCCAGGATATCCTGGTTGTGCGGAAGGGTCTTGGGGCCGGACTGTGAATGAGATCTCCTGATGGCCCGCTGCTGTCTGGCTTGCTCGACTTCTTCGGCGAGTGTGAGCGGCTCCAACAGCCGGCACCGCTCGCGGGCGATGAAGGATTGGAGTTCGTCGGGCCCGAGCCGGGCGGCGCGCAGCCTTGTTCGGGCTAGATTGAGCCGGGTGGTGACTTCGAGGTCCGGCTGGCGGGTGGGGGTGGCAGCGCGACCCCGAAGTGCTCGTATGAAGAGGGCCTCGACGTCTGCGTCTCCGGCTGGCCCAGTTTCGGAGCCGTTACGAACGTAGATGGTGCCTTGGGTGATCTCGTAGCGTGCCTTTTGGCGCGCGTCTCGGACGCTCTGCTGGGCAACGTTAGGCAGATCTCCCCACCGCGGCGGTTGGATTGTGACAACCAGGACGTGGTGCTCACCGAACTGAACGTACTCGGGTTCCCAACGAGGTCGAGGTCCCACTAGCCGGATCAGGCGTGGGCGCAGGATCTGCAGGTCGACTGGTTCGCCGGTTCCGTGGGTCGCTCCCGGTTCAGTTCCGACCACGAAGTATGCGTATCCTCTTTCACTCGGGCTGGCCTGATCCGGAGTGCGGTTCGAGAACGCGAGGATCGCCTTTGCGACCTTGGCGAGATGACCTTCCTCGCGCAGATCCAGTCGGCTCTTCCACTCCAGCCAGTGGCACTCATGGGCCTCGTGTGCTTCATCGCGCACGAAATGTGCGATCGCGGACGAGGTGCGAGGCGCGGGAGAGGCGGGCCCCTCTTGCTCGGTGTCCATCGTTCCATCATGAGCCCGACGACGGACAGCACATCGACGCGGTCCTGCCGGCGTGGAGCATCAGCGCAACAACATCCTGGTGGTCGATCGCTGCGTCAGGTGCTGCACGCGCGGATGCGGGCCAACTCAGGAGCGCTACTGGTCACTTGGAGCACCGGCTCGTTCGTCGGAGTCGGCGACGCTCGGGGACCTGTACGCGAGAGCGGCTCGGGCCGGTGTCGTGGACTTGACTCGAAGCTTCGTCCCGGCTGACGCAGCTAATGAGACGACGCGCCCACGTAGGCGAGAACCAACAGACATCGGACGAGATCTCGTAGAACTGCGACAAATGACCGTGATGACCGCGGTTGTCTCAGGAAGTGTCGTGTGGGCGGGACGGGCCAGACCGGGGCCAGGCGGACGGCTGCGGCCGGGAGTCGCTCATGAGCACCGATCCGCCGAGCCCAGTGGTCACGGCGAGAATGATGCGGTTCCGGCCACGAGATCCCGTTCAAGGACGATTTCGGCGTCAGAGAACCACCCGAGAGTAACGGCCGAGCGCTTAGCTGTTTGAGGGTCCGACGTGTAGAACACGACCGCCAAAGATCCTTTGGCGCGACTACATACGACGTAGAAGAGTCGAAGCGTCCGATCTCTTGCCGTTTCCTGTCCCGCAGCGACGTTTTTGCGGTCGGTCTTCGAATCTGGGGTCGCCCCGAAGAGCTTCCCGTAGGAGAATAGAAATCCTCCTGCCGCCTTATCGTCGAGCACCACCATCACGCGCTGGAACTCGAGACCTTTCACACCTTGATGGGTATCAAAAGGCGCGTCTCCCACGATGTACTCATAGAAGCGCGAGACTTGCCCCGTGTCGACGGCGACTGCGAGTCTCCACGCCTCCAACGCGGTGTCTTGGTCGGCTTCGCCCTCCTTGACGTCGCGGGTACCTGACTCCGGGTTGTCGACGACGTACGCGAGCATGTCCGGCAGCGCAAGAAGGTTCGCCCGGTGGACAGCCGAGAGAGTTGAGAGGATCGACTCACTGTCTCCGGCTGCTGCGCCGTGCACCTGGTCTACTGCGCGGCGAATGTCCGCGACCAGTCGTGCTCGCGTCTGCGGGTCGCGGGCCTCCGACTCGGCAGCAAGCAAGGGGGAATGCTCACGAAGTAGTGCCTCGGTCGCCGCGTTGTCCTGGGCGGCGATGGCTCGGACGAGCGGCAGAAACTGCGTCCCGAGGAAACTGACGATTCCGGATCCGGCCTGATCGCGGCTGAAGACGTTTTGTCGCAGGCGTGTGTCACCCGCGAATGCCTGGAAGAAATCGGCGAACCCATGCCGACCGGCAGCCAAAGAGTGCTCGAGGATCAACGTCTTGACCGACCCAGCCGTCGCCCAATCTGCGTCGTCGGCGGCAGCGGCCATGTGGCGTCTGACGAGCGCCTCGAACCCAGGTTGGTCTTTTGAGTCTTCGTCGGCGATGAAAAGACGCACGACCCCGGTCTTCGTCGAATGAGGCGTTTGGGTCCGCTGGTCGCCGCCGGCACGAATGCTGTTGACGAGCTGGACAATCCGCTGGGAGGATCGGAAGTTGACCTCAAGCGCCGGGCGGTTCCAGTCCTCTCCGATCGCGTCCTCGAGCCGTTCTTTACCGTCTGCGTAGATCCGCTGCATGGTGTCGCCGAAGAGTCCGACGCAAAAACGGGTCGGGTGTGCGTCCTGCACTGCCAGCACAGCGTTCATCAAGGCCTCGTTGGTGTCCTGGACCTCGTCGATGAACAGGAATGGGTATCGGCCGATCAAGAGTTCCTGCAAGATTGGCTTCTCGGAAAGGAGGTGGGCAGCGGCCTGCAGCACCTCGGCGTGCGCAAGCCCGTCCGTTCCCCGTCTCGCTTGCGAAGGGCTGTAGCTGAATCGGTGGACCATGTCGAGCGTCTCGAGCCGTCGTGTCTTCCGCTCGATGTCGTGGATGCGTCGCTCGCTTGCCTGGGTGCCCGGCCGGCCCTTCGCCTCGTCGGCCGCTAGCGTGACAAGGTCGTCCTGTAGGCGTTTCCGCAGCCACGTCGCGATGTCCCGGGAGAACGGCTTGATGAGCGCCCAGGCGAACGAGTGGACCGTGGAGACCTGCACCAGTGGGTCGCGCCCGAGACGAATCTGAATCTCCTTGGCGGCGGCGTTCGTGTAGGTGATCACGCAGAAACGCGAGTCGCGCGCACGCAGGTCGCGCCCCCACCTGTCTGTCGCGGTCTTGAGCGCTGCCACCAGCTGGGCCGTTTTACCCGATCCGGCGCCGGCGTAGACGAAGAACGACCGCGGGTTCTTAAGGTCGACCGACTCGCTGATGAGGTCGAGCGCGCTGACGCCTGTCATGACTGGCTTACCGTGACCGCGCCGACATCTGAGACCACTGAACTCGGCAGCAGCGGCAGCTTGTTGACCTCAGACTCCAGCCACTGCAGACCCGCACTGATATAGCCCGGGACGATCACCGACTTCTCGTCCTCGATCGCCAGAAGCATCTCAAGCGCGAACTTGGCTTTGTCACCATCAGCGATGGCTTCGTACAAGCTTCTGGCGAGCGTCGACAGATCGTTTGCCTCGGCCGCTGCCTTAACTGCTGCTATGAACTTCCCGAGCAGCCCGGTTCCAGTCATAGTCGCAAAGAGGGCGAGGTTCTCCATGACCAGGGCATCCTCGAAGGTGCTGGGAAGCATCTCGATAGGCCCGGCGTCGCCGAGGCGCGCGTCGACCGCGACCTGATAGGCGAACCTGACGCCGACGTCGGTCGGCCCACTGGAGACCTTGTCCTCATCTGCCAGCTCCAGCAGCTCGTCGACGGAGGAAGGAGCCGCGAGCCACAACCTCAGGGCATCGCTGTCGGACGTCTGCTTGGAACCTCGCTGCGGCCGCACCTTCTTGCCATCCGCGTCTTCCGCGTCAATGTCCGTGATGACGAGGGTCGGGATCGCGAGCTCGACAAGGAGTTCCCTGAGGCGGTGTGCGTGAGCTCCACCAATCTCGAGGTACTCGACGAAGCACTGAGCGATCTTGGGGTGCGAGTTGGCAACAAAGGACGGCAGCAAGATTCGCTCTGCCGCACCCTCCAAGAGAATCGCTGCATCGGCGAAGAAGAGATTGCAGTGGTTCACTTTGAGGTAGCGCTTCACGAACCGCGCTGTGCTGTCGCTACTGCCGAACACGCGCGCCAGACTCTTAACGACGGTCGTTGGGACTGGCTTGTCGTCGGCCGGCGCTCCCCGGCAGAAGTAGCGAATCTCGTCGAACTCGAGTTCGTGGGCAATATGGCTCGAGTGCGTGCTCACCACTAGCTGAGCAGTCAGGTCGGGATAACCGCCCTGCACGACGTATGTCGTTAGTGTCGAGTAAGCCTGCTTGATGAAAACCTGTTGAACCTGTGCGTGAAGATGCGCCTCTGGTTCCTCCACCAGTACTAGGTGGATCGGGACACGTTCGGGCGCGTCTGGGGCGGCCATGCCCGACTTGCCGAGCCGCAGCCGCCTGTCGCGGAAGCTCATGAGACGGAAGATCATCAGCACGAGGTTCTGGTAACCGAGCCCGTTGAGGCCCTCGGGTAGCTCGAACAGGGTCGAGTCCTGACCATCGCTCGGGGTTCCAACGCGGTACCGCAACACCGACTCGCGTTCTAGCCCGTCAGTCAGCCGCATGTCCGTCTTGATGACCGGCTCAGGATTCGCGATGCCGGGGTAGCCCATGCGGGCCACCTCCGCGAGAGGGGGTCGGAAGACTTCCTGGAGACGTTCGTCGAAGATCTTCGACGCCTCCTGGGTGGCCCGGATCGCACCGAGGTCGTCAGGCGTCGGGTGCTTCGCGAAGTCTAGGTGCTCCCTATAGTAGGAAGCGATGCTGCTGGAGAGCGTCTCCGTGGAGTCGTCGTTCTGCAGCCAGCGTTGCGCGCCGATCACGTCGACATGGATGAGCTTGCTGAGGACCGACTTCGCGATCGGCTCGCTTTCCTCGCCCACGAGCTGAGGTTGCGCAGCGGATGGGTCGGATTGGGTTTTGATCGGTTTGCCCACCATAGTGTTGGCGAAGCTGATCTCGCCTGACACTTTGTGCGGGTCTAGGCGGTAGGCGCTGACGCCGAAGTACGTTCCGACGTTCGCCTCGAGGAACTCGACCAAGTTCATCGGCCTAAGGCGAGGCCTCTTCGACTCTTCGGGCTCAGCGCGACGGGTGTCCTCCACTGCCTTGCGAGCCCTCGTGTAGTCCTTCACGAGCGTCGGGATGTCCCTGGGTTCGAGCCGGAGCCTGACCCCGACGCCGCCACAGTACGCATCAAGGAGCGGAAGAAGGTCAGGGGCTCGGTACATCTCGTGCTCGCCCGCCTCGATCCAGAGGTCGAGGTGTGGAAGGAGGCTTGACCACTCCGCCAAGGTCTGGAAGTCGTCACTCGGGGGCGGCGGCGACGGCGCTCCCCCCGAAGCGGCGCGTGCGGTGGCCGCCTCCCAGCCCTCGCCGATCTCGCGGATGCGTGGGAGATGAAAGAGGGTGAAGTCGGATAGCTTGAACGAGTTGTCGCCCAAGAACTGCTTGAGGGCGTCCATCGCGCTGGTCTTGCCGCTGTTGTTGGCGCCGACCAGCAGCGTTGTCTGGTCGGAGAGGTCGATGCGGACGGACTCCAACTTGCGGAAGTTGGCAATCTCGACGCATTTGATCCGCATGCGGCTAGTGCCCCGACCCGCGGGTGCTGATCGTCACGGGCGGTCGGTTGCTGTCCATGGTGCCTCCGTTGCTATCTGTCTGCTGCTGATTCCCACTCGGCACGTCACTCTAACCAATCGCGTGCGGGCTACCGAGGTCGATAGACCAGTCCATCTGACTGAACAACCGATGCACCGGGTGGCAGTTCAGCGCGCCGGCTATGTCGACTGCTCGGGTGGTGCCTCCTTGCCGTTGGAGGGCCGGCGTCCGAGGCGGGGAGGTGTAGACCAGAAGGTCTCGGTGACGTGCCGTGGCGAGGGAGACCAGGTCGGGGTCAACTTGTTGCTCGAGCTCGGGGTCGTGACGGAAGCGGTCGTTTCGGAGTCGCCATACAACGGCCGGGCAGACCGAGCGCGCGGAGCGGACCATGATGAAGTGAAACGGGGTCGGAGCCGAGGCGACACGTTTGCGCCGTTGACGGGGAACTCCGCGGTCAAGCGGGGGGCGTCTGCACGAAGAAGACGTGGAGATCCGCCGTCTTCTCAGCGTCGCCCGGCCACGTGACCGTGCATCGGAGCTCGGTGTCCTCGTCGCTCGACGCCCACCGCACGAACTGCCGGTGCTCGCTCAGGGTTGTCCGGCCCTTGACGACAATCTTGGTGAGGCCCTTCTCGTTCACGAACATCACGATCGCCAGCTTTGAATCGCGCCAGGCCGCGTAGCGAAACAGCTGGTCGATGGTCTCACCGAAGCCCTTGCTTCCCGTCCATATCTTGCACTCGCCGATGAAGAGGTTCCGGCCATCGTGTTTGACCAACAAGTCGGTTTTGCCACGTACATTGAAGGCCTCAGCCGTGGTTTGGCCTCGATAGTGCGTGTTCAGCGCGAGAAGGAATATCTGGCGGCGGTCTTCCTCGCCCATGTGCACGTAGGTTCCGGGAGCACGTTCCATGTCGTGACCAACCGAACGGATGACGCCGAGAATGTGCGAGAAGACATCGTCCTGCAGTACCGGCTCCAGTGCGATAGGTACGGACGTCGTCGCGGGGAGGACAGGGGTCGGACGTCGGACAATCGCTTCCGAGATATACGCCTTGTTCACCTGACCATCGGGAGGGCCGATCGGCAATCCCGTCTGTTCGAGATGCGCGTAGTTCCTCTTCAGTCGCTCGCGTCGCGCAACGATCGCCGCCCGCGCTGTCGATTCGACCCTCGCGTTGTAAGGCTCGACGTCACGGCGAGCGAACGCCAGGTAGGTCTCCAGCTCTTGTGCGAGCCGCTCGGCATGCGACCTGATGTCCACCGGGGAGTCGGCTGGATACTCGACGACGTCGAACACCTCGCCCGGTCTGACCTGGGCATATGGAAGCATCGTCGACCATGAACCTGGCCGCAACTGGAAGATGTCTTCCTCACCGGTGAACGGGATGTGCACGGTAGTCCTGTAACCGTCGACATAGCTCGGCGTCGACGGATCCTCGATCCAGCGCGTCACGTGGTCCCACGACACGTCGACGGGCGTCTCCCTCAATGGGTCCATCCACATCTGGTCGAGGTGCAGTACAGGCACCTCAATCGACCAGCGGCTCACGAGGCTCGCTACCCACTCGTCCTCGTCGACCTTGAGGAAATGCTCTTCCGGGGCGGAGCCAACTTCATTGGCGACCATCTGTGACTGGGCCTTGAGCGTATCCCTCAGGTCGCCCCGGCTAAACAGTACGTCCTCGCGACTCCTCACCCAGACACCGTACTCGGAGTCCGTGACGGACCCCCGCGGTGCGGCGACGTCAGCGAACGCGGGAGGGCACTGGAATCAGCCGGGACGATCTTGCGACGGGCACGGCGCCGCGGACCCTGTCGCGAGCGTCACCGAGATCGCACGGCCAGATCAGACTCTCCGCGTCGCTACCGGTCCCTTCCCTCCGAGGCCTCAGAGCCAGAAGGCCTTCTAGCTGGACTAGGACGGTGCTTGGGTACGAACGATGTTGTGGATGCGCTGGGTCAAGGCGCGGACGTAGCGCTCCTGCCGTCGACCACCATCGGTGATGCCGTCATACAGGAGCGTTCTGACGCCGCTCTCGTCGGGTTCTGAGAGGCCAGAGGGGCGGCCGACGAAGCGGTCTCGGCGGTGCTCCAGGAAGAGGCAGGCCCGGAGGTCGTCGATGTCGTCGGGAAGTGTCCCGTCGGCTCGCCACCGCGCCGAGGCCTCGTTCATCGACTCGCCCCAAGCCTCGCCGAAGTGCCGATAGCCGTCGAACGTGTGGGCGAAGGACGCGATCTCGCCGAGGTCAGCATCAGGGCTGTCGGGGATGTCCTCGGCGTGCAGCTCGTCGGACGGGACCTCATCGGGCATGGGGGCAGCGTAGAAGACGGTGCCGAGCGGGTCTATGGGGAGGGGGCGGTCTTCGTCGACACCAGTCGCAGTGGCTGCAGCTGAACGGTGAAGTGCTCCGGGAATAGGTCAGCGAGGATCTCGGGCGTGACCCGGGCAAGTCCCGCTAGTTCATGGTCGTTGTAGCCGTGCTCGGTGCGGTGGATGCGGAGGACTTCCGGCCAGAGTTGTGGCCGTTCTAGCGGGATCGGGTCCGGCTCGATGGTGCGCCATTGGCGGGCGGAGAGCTGCTTGAAGAGACTGGCGTAGCGCTCGCGTGAGATCCGCTTCCGGTCGTGGGCGGCCCGGATGATCGCCTGGATCGAGACCCAGTAGGTGTTCTTTAGCCGCCGGGCATAGGCAAGCGTCAGTGCGTCCAGTGGCACAGAGGCGTCGAATTGGTCGGCGGGCAGCAAGAGCGCCGCGGCGAACGTGAACGCTTGCCGCTCCATCTCGGCCTCGTCGTGGGCGGGAAGCATCCGGTGCAGTACGGCATGACCGAGCTCGTGAGCCAGGCTGAGACGAACACGGTCCCCGGCGGTCTCGCGAGTATTGATCAGGAACCAGAGGCGCCCGTCGCGTGGCGTCGCGATGAAGGCGGCGGTTGCGTCGTCGGTGCCGAAGTCGACGCGGAGCACGAGGCCACCAGCGGCTTCGACGATCGCCGTGACGTTGTCGACTCTGCCCACCGGCAGGCGCCAGTCACGGCGCAACGCGGCCGCTGCAACTGCCGGCTCGTCGCCGGGGAAGTCGCCTGGCTCGGGGAACCGCAGCGGGGCGTCGAAGTCCACGCCGGCGTCGAGCAGTCGTTGAGCGATCAAGACGGCGGTATTCAGGCGCGCCTGAATCGAGACGACCAGGCGTACCGAGCGGATCGCCCGCTTCCGAAAGAGCGGTGCCGCTGCGGGCGCTCCGGGTTCGGAGAAGAACGATGCGGGGAACCGAAGGGCGCCTGCGAGCGCTTGAACCTCTTCCGGGGCGGGCTCGAGTTGTCCGGTCTCGATGCGACTCAGACGCGCCTGGGGGAGCTGTGCGCTTTTGGCCAGGGCCGTCTGGGTCATCTTGCGCAGTTCGCGCGCGAGACGCACCATGCGGAAGTTGACCGCGGGGGAGTTGGAGGCCATCTAGCCCTCCGTTGTGGATGCTCGGTCGCTGCCCTCGGCCGGAGCCTTGCGGGTCGAGCGGGCCTTCGGCTGCGGCATCTCGCGGACCGCGGGGGCGATCGCCTCGACCCCGGCCGGGACACGGAGCAGCTCCATCCCGACGGTGAGCGGCTTGCTGAGGGTCGGGTGCTTGACGATCAGCTTCGGCTCTCCAATGGCGCCGACGGAGACGAGGACCACCAGGTCAGCGTCGACGTCGATGCCAGCGTTCAGGGCGAGGTCCTGAAACCCGTCGAGAGCGTCTTGCAGGTACTTGCCGTCTGCGGGGTCCTTGTGCGGCGTGCGCTTGACGGTGAAGATGCCGCCCGGGAACTGGAAGACGTACTGCCCCTGATTGTGCTGCTCCTCCGTGCTCTTCACCAAGTAGCCCGTCGGCAGGTCTCCCCGCCGCCCGACGATCCCGTCGGCGACGTGCATCCAGCGCGCTCCGCCACTGATCCGACGCAGATGAGCGCGACGACCCAGCCGCGGAAAAGAGTCGGCGACCACCTGCGTCGAGGTCAGCTCTCGTGCTTCCTCGATGACCTCCCAGAGGATCGCCTGGATCGGCTGGAAGTGTCCGACGATTTCGTCCCTGGTGACCGGCTGCTTCCGCTGCCGCGTGCCAGATGAGGTGTGTGCATTCAGCATTCTCATTCAGTCTGGCAGATCGACAGGACGTCGTCCAGCAGCAGACTGAAGACATGCGGCCCGCATCCGCACTAAAGGACGCGGGCGATGTCCTTGGCGCCCCTGCCGGCGCGGACGTAGCCGTCGAGGGTGCGGCGGTCGCGGTGGCGGCGACGTCGGTGATCTGCTCGGTCCTGTGGCCGTCACGTGCGGCCTGGGTGGCGAAGCCGGACGCAGATCGCCGTCGTCGGCCAATACGCGCATCCGGACTCGCGACCGCGCGATCAGAACGTGAGACGACGATCAAAACCTGAGATTTCGGCGATCACCGGATGAGATTTCGCAGGGGGACCCCTCTCGGTCCCTCGTCTTCTCTGCGCTCGATAATCAATATTATGTGAACCTAGTGAAGGAGAATGCCTCCCTCCACGCAGGGCTCGGATGTCGATTCTCCGTCGATCGAGACGCTGCTCGCACGAACTGAGACTGCACCGCAAACCTCAGCCAGACCCGCTCTCGGATCACGTGACAACTCGTTCTCGCCAAACCGAGACGTCGTTCTTCGGATTCCAAGTGAGACGTCGTGCGCGTGACTCGAGCCCGACGCCAACCAGCGAGCTGACGTCGGGTCTGGTCTGGGTCTGCTCGAGCGAGTCTGCGCGCACCAGGATTCGATCAGCGACCCTGGCCGCTCGGCGCGAACCCGCCATGCGCCGCGCCCCCCTGCCGGCCCCGGACGGGGCCCAACGCGAGGCCAACCTGATCTGCGCGAGACGACACGGCGGTCCCGGTAGACCGGAGGCATGCGGATTCGTGGTCTCTCCCTCAGCGCCGCGGCCGCCGCGGCCGTCCTGGCTGGGTGTGGAACGGCGGGCGTCGCCGCCCACGACCAGACCACCGGCGCGGCGGTGACGTCCACCGGCTCGTCCCCGCCGGTGACCCGGGCCGTCGACGGCGTGACCGTGATCGCCGAGAAGCGCTACGACCAGGAGGTCAGCGGCGGCACCGTCCACCGGGAGCTGCGGCTCGTCGCCCGCGACCCGGCCTTGCTGGCCGCCGTCCGCCGCAACGACCGACCTGCGGCTCAGATCGAGGCCGACCGGCTTCAAGCCGGTCCCGGCCACATCAGCCGGATCCAGATCGTCCGGGGCGGGAAGACGTTCGTCGACGCCGGGGTGCCGTTCGTCGTCGACGGACCGCACGCGACGCTCCGCGCCGCCGCCGGCTCGGCGCTCGGCACGTTGACGGTGACGATCCAGGACGAGATCGGCGTCGTCCGCCTGATCCACCGGAACTACCCCGCCGACGTCGTGATCCGCGGCGCCGCCGGCCAGGTCCGGACGTCGCTGCCGGCGGCGCGCAACGCGCGGCTGCCGAGCGGCGCCGGAACGGTGACGATCGGCCCGCACCGCTACGCCGTCCGCTCGTTCTCGCGGCACGCGCTCAACGGCGAGGCCGTGACCATCTGGATCCTCGCGAGAGCGTGACCACCCTGTCCGCGTCGGCACCCCCGCCCCACCGCCGGCCGTCGTGGCGTCGGCGTCCGTGCCTGGAGCGGATCGGGATCGGGATCGCCGCGGGCTACCTCGTCACGCTCGTCGGGCTCGAGATCCTGCGGCGAACGGCCAGCTGGCCCGACCCGGATCTGCTCGCCTCGACGCCGTCGGGCGTCGCCCGGGGCGATCTCGAGGCGCTCCTGACCAGCGCGCTGGTCGTCGCCGGCGCCCCGCTCGCCCAGATCGTCGGCACCGCCGTGACCGCCGTGCTGGTGATCCGCCGGCTCGGCGCCCGCGTCTTCTGGGCCGCTGCGCTCGCCGCCCACGTCGGCGCGACGCTGATCGCCTACCTCGGCGTCGGCGTGCTCTGGTTCGTGGCCCGCGGCGACGTCGACCATGTCGTCGACCAACCGGACTACGGGATCTCCTGCGTCTGGGCCGGATCGGTCGGGGCGCTCCTCGCGGCGCATCTCGCCGAGCGGCACCCCTGGGTCCTGACCGCGGTCGCCGCCACGGTCGGGCTGGCGCTCGCGCTGGTCCCGCCGGCGGATGGCCTGGCCGCCGTCGAGCACGGACTGGCGTTCGTGCTCGGGGCGCTGACCGCCGGTCTGCTTGCCCGCCGTCGGATGACCCCTGCGAGCGTGGACATCGTCGACGTGTGACGTACACCGAGACGACGAATCGATATTCTGACTACCTGTGGATGGTGCAACCACCCCGTCGCGCCGACGCGTGACGGTGATCGCCCTTCTGCTGCTCGCTCTGACGGCCGCCACGGTCGCCGCGGTGACCTTCCCCTCGACCAGCGGGTCGCGGGCGGTCCCGGTCCGGTGCGGTCTGCCGGCCGCCAGCGGCAGCACGGACTTCACCGTCAGCGTCGGCTCGTCCTCCGAGCCGCTGCGTGCCCTCGTGCACGTCCCTGCGCGGCTGCGGGGCCGTCCGGCCCCGCTGATGCTGGCGTTCCACGGCGCCGGGGGCAGCGGCCCGTTCATGCGCGGCTATTCGTCGCTGGCCCGGCTCGCCGACCAGAAGGGCTTCGTCGTCGCCTTCCCGACCGCCCCGAGCGAACAGCGGACGTGGCAGCTGGTGGCCTCTGCGATGCCCGACCGCGACGACGTCGGTGCCGTCCGCGGTCTCCTCGACGCGATCGAGGATCGCGGCTGCATCGACCGTTCGCGGGTCTTCTCCGTCGGCGTCTCCAACGGCGGCGGCTTCACGGCCCGGCTCGGTTGCGAGCTGGCCGACCGGATCAGCGGGATCGTCGTCGTCGCCGGTGGCTTCTCCCAGCTGTCCGAGTGCGAGCCGACGCGACCGGTCTCGGTGCTGGAGATCCACGGGGACGCCGACCATGTCGTGCCGTACGGTGGCAAGCCGGACTCCGACCTCCGCGGCGCCGTTCGGCCGTGGCTGACGCAGTGGGCCAAGCGCGATGGCTGTTGGACCCAGCCCCGCCTGCTGCGGGCCTCGGCGGGCGTCCAGCGGATGCGCTGGACCAGCTGCAAGCGCGGGACCCGGGTGCAGCACATCGTCGTCGACGGAGGCCAGCACGCGTGGCCGGGAGCGACGCCGCGCGACCCCGGCCCGAGCCCGATCGACGCCGGCGCCGAGGCGTGGGCGTTCCTCTCGCAGCTCAAGCCGCGAAGCTGAGCTCCGCCGGGACGGGGCGCCGCCACGGCGCAGCCGGGTAGGAGATCTGGCCCTCGATCCGGAGCGTCGCAAGCGCCGTCCGCGGCAGTGCGCTCCCGCGTTCGTAGACCAGGTAGCGCGGCTGCCAGCGCGGGAAGAACTTGGCGTTGAAGCGGTAGAGGCTCTCGATCTGGAAGTACGGGTCGACTCGGCGGATGATCCGCGCCATCGCCCGCTCCCCCGCCCCCGCCGGGTCGTGCAGCCAGCGGGCGAACGCCGCGAAGTTCAGCGAGAGCTCGACGACACCGCGCTCCCCCAGCTGCTCGATCGCGCGCACGACCAGGAACTCGGTCAGCCCGTTGGGCGTGTCCGGGTCGCGTCGCATCGCGCTCAGCGACATCGCCGGGCGCCCGTAGGCCGGTACGAAGTGCAGGAAGCCCCGGATCCGCTGCTCGCGGTCGAAGCCGAGGACGACCAGCGAATCGGCGACGTGCTCGCCGTGGAGGCCGTCCATCGCCATCGAGAAGCCGCGCTCGGGGGCGCCGTCGCGCCAGCGGGCGCTGACCGCTTCGAGCTCGCCGAGCGTCGCCGCGGAGCACTCCCCCAGGCGTCGGACCTCGGCGCGGTAGCCCTCCCGCACCAGCCGGTTGACCGCCTGGCGGATCTTCTTCACCGGACGGCCCTCGAGCGAGAAGTCCGCGGTCGAGACCAGCGCCTCGTCCCCGAGGTAGAGCGTCCGCAGTCCAGCGTTTCGCGCGCGTGCGGCGAACGTCTCGCTGGCGCCGACCGCCGCGACCCGCAGCCCGCGCTGCTCGGCGAACCCGCGGACCCGGTCGAGCAGGCCAGGCAGGGCATCGTCCGGGCCGATCGGATCGCCGGACATGAGGAGGACCCCGTTCTCGATCCGGTAGCCGACCAGCGCCCTCCTGTCGGCCGACAGCAGCGTGCCGACGTCGGGCCGCAGCTTGAACGCACTGAGGGTGTCGTTGCCGTGCTCGTGGACCAGCTCGCGGACGAGCTGGCGGAGCGACGGAGACGGGGCCTCGACCGGCGCGCCCAGCGGCCGGAAGACGATCCAGGCCGCCGCCAACAGCGCCGTGCCGGCCAGCAGGCCGAGGCCGACCGGCAGCCAGCTGAACGCCTCCGTGACCCGCAGCGGACCGTGCCCTCCGCTGATCAGGTCCGCGACTTCGCGGACCAGGACCCCGGCCGACGGCTCGGGGCGGACCGACACAGCGGCGAGCAGGACCGTGACCGCCGCCAGCGTCGGTACGCCGACCGCGATCGTCGTCACCCGCCGCAGCGCGGCGCCGAGCGATCCGGCCGCGTGGCGGACGGCGAAGGCGCGGCGGCCGGCAATCAGGACCGCCGCCAGTGACCCGCTGATCGCGGCCTGGATGAGCTCCGGACCGTCGGCGAGCCGGAGCACGCTGAGCCCGATCAATACGCCGACGGTCAGCCACAGCGCCCGCCGACGTCGGCGGGCGAGGTAGGCCGAGAGCACGATCAGGGCGACCCCCGCCGGGAGCATCAGCGCATGCGTAGCGAGGACCAGCCCGTCCGGGGCCAGCCGTCCGATCCGCGCGAGACCGGCCGGGATCTCCGGGCTCAGCGCCGCGACGACGTTGGTCGCGCCGACTCCGGCGACGAGCGCCGCCGTCGCCAGCGGGAGCCTTGAGCGCAGGTGGGCCAGCGGGCGCACGGCGCATCACCCCCGGGATCGGGCCGGGCCGCGACGGTGCGGCACGTGGCGCGGCGGCCGCGTGAGGTGCCGCGGCGGTTGCTGGGACGAGCCGGACGCAGCGCGCGGCGGGTCCCCGTCCCCGGTCAGGCGTAGCGACGTGGTGCGGATCGGCTTCATGGCCCGATCCTGCGCCACGCTCGGCGGGCGATGGTGTGGGTGAGGTTGGGACCAGGTTGGGGTCTTGGGGCGGCGCGGGCCACGCTAACCGGACGCCAACGGAGCAGCAACATGGCGTCACCGGGGTCGGAGCACGGTGGCAGCATGACCTCGACCAGCGACCGCAGCGTCCGTACCGATCCGCGCGTCGTGCCCCCGGTCGTGACCGGGGAGGGCGACGCGCGCGCGCTGGCAGGGAGGGCCGCGCCGCCGCTGCTGCGGGGGGTCTCGTTCGTGCTGCCGTGCTTCGACGAGCAGGACAACGTCGCCGACGCCGTCCGCAACGCCGCCTCGGCGGCCGCGCTCTGCTGCCACGACTACGAGATCGTCGTCGTCGACGACGGCAGCAGCGACCGGACGGCTGCCGTCGCTGGGGGCCTCGCCGCCGCCGACCCGCACGTCCGGCTTGTCGTCCACGCCCGCAACCGTGGCTACGGCGACGCGCTGCGCTCGGGCATCACCGCCGCCCGGATGGACTGGGTCCTGCTGACCGACGCCGACCTCCAGTTCGACCTCCGCGAGCTGGAGGACTTCGTCCCCGTCACGCGAACCGCCGACGCGATCTGGGGCTGGCGGATCCTGCGCCAGGACAGCGCTCGGCGACGGGCCTCTGCCGCCGTCTGGAACCAGCTCGTCCGCCGGCTCTTCTCGCTCCCCGTCCGCGATGTCGACTGCGGCTTCAAGCTCGTCCGGCGGGACCTCCTGCAGGGCTTCGCTCTCCGCTCCAGTGGCGCGATGATCAGCACCGAGCTGGTCGTGCGCTGCCAGGCCGAGGGCGCGCGCGTCGCCGAGATCGGCGTCCACCACCGGCCCCGGGTCGCCGGCACGGAGACGGGCGGCAACCTGCGGGTGATCCTGCGGGCGCTGCACGAGCTGCTGGTGATGCGCGCCACGTTGCGGCAGCTCTCCCGGAACCGTCCGACGACGACCGTCGGGGCCTGAGGCGATGAGCGGCCCGACCGAGACCGTGGACGCGGCGCCGGAGGCGGGCGCACCGAACGCGGCCATCGGCAGCCCCCCGAGCGCCACCGCGCCGCCGCCGGCCCGCGAGGGTCCGGCGGCCCCGGCGCGCACCGCGGTTCCGTCGTCGGTCGTGCTCGCGCGAGTCGGCCTGGCCGCGATCGTCGTCCTCGCGGCGGTGCTCCGCTTCTACGCCTTCGACCGCGTCGCGGGGACGCCGTTCTACGACTCCGCGGTCCGCTCGATGGCCCTCTCGTGGCACAACTTCCTCTACGGAGCGCTCGAGCCGGGCGGCCAGGTCTCGATCGACAAGACCCCGGTTGACCTCTGGCTGCAGGTCGCGTCGACCAAGCTCTTCGGCTTCTCGAGCGTCAGCCTGCGTCTGCCGCAGGCGATCGCCGGAGTGCTCGCGGTGCCACTCCTCTACGACCTCGTCCGGCGCGGCTTCGGGCGACCGGCCGGACTCGCAGCCGCAGCGGCGCTTGTGGTCCTGCCGATCGCCGTCCTGACCGCCCGCTCGGACACGATGGACACGGTGATGGGCACGTTGCTGTTGCTCGCCGCCTGGCTGATCGTTCGCGCCCGGCCCGAGCGCCGGGCTCGGGCCGTCGTGCTCGCCGGTGCCGTCGCCGGACTGGCGTTCGAGGTCAAGCTGTTCCAGGCGATGATCGGCCTGCCGGCGTTGGCCGTGCTCGCCTGGCTGCTGCTCGACGGGACCCCGCAGCGACGGCTCCGCACGCTCGGCCTGGCGGGACTGGCGTTCACCGCCGTCGCCGCCGCCTGGGCAGTCGTCGCCTCGCTGCTGCCGGGCGCGCATCCGTTCCCGGTCGGCTCGACCGACGGCTCGATCGCCAACGTGCTGCTGGTCTACAACGGGCTCGACCGGATCGGCGGCCCTGCGAGCGGCGCCGCCGTGACCAACCTCGTCGCGCTGACCGATCCCGCCCACCACCAGCACCTGGTCGAGCTGATCGGCATCGAGCTGGTCGCGGCCCTGGTGCTCGGGGCGTTCGCGGTTGTCGCCGTGGTCCGCTTCGGTCGCTGGAACGACCCCGGGGAAGCCCAGCGCCGCCGGATCGCCGTCGCCGCCGCGCTCGCGACCTGGCTGCTGGCCGGGACCTTCGTCTTCAGCCTGATGGGCCAGCTGCGACCGCGCTACCTCGAGGCCTTCACCCCCGCCGTCGCCGGCGTGCTCGGCGTGGCGCTGGTGACCCTCGGTGGTCTGGCGCTGCGACGGCGGCGGGCCGCCCTGTCGTTGCTCGCCGCCGGCCTCATGGCCGGGATCGGCGTCCCGCTCCTGATGCAGGCGCACGGCACCGCGCTGGTGGTCTCGCTCGTGGCCGGGAGCGTCGCCGCGGGGCTGGCCATCCTGCTCGCCCTACGGCCGCCCGCGCTGCGCCAGCGACCGGTGACGTGGCTGGCGACCCTCTCCATCGGCCTGACCCTGGCCGCGATCCTCGCCAGCCCGCTGACCACCAGCGTCGGGCTGGTGCGCGACGGTAGGAGCGACTCGGGCGTCGCCGGCCGGATGTCGGCCTCGCGAGTCACGCTCCTCAGCCGCTACCTGCGGGCCCATCAGGGCACCGCACGCTACGAGGTCGCCAGTGCCGGGATCACGCTCGCGGCTCCGCTGATCGTCCGCGACGGCCGGCCGGTGCTGATGTTGGCCAGCCTCGCCGGGCGAGCCCTGGTGACCCCGGAGCGGTTGGCGGCGTTCGCACACCGCGGCGAGGTCCGCTACGTCCTGATGGTCCGCGGCCGGACGACGGTGCCCGCGGTCCGCTGGGTCCGCCAGCACGGCGTCGACGTCAGCCGCGAGGCCGGCGTGCCCACGGGCATGCTCGACCGGATCGGATGACCGATGCCCGCCACCGAGTGCTGTCGCTCACCACCCCCGGGCCCGGCCGGCTCGGCACGGCCCCGAAGACGCCCGATCCAGTGGTCACCGTACGCCACGCCGGGCGACTTCCAGCGATCCTGGCCCCCGACACCGACGGAGTCGCGCGGTAGCGTGCGCGTCATGGCCACGGAGACCCTGGACATCCTCGTCGTCGACGACGAGTCCGCGCTCCGCGAGCAGATCAAGCGCCTGTTCGAGCGCGACGGGCACCGGGTGATGGCGGTCGGCGACGGGCGGTCGGCGATCGACCGGGCCAGCACCGACCCGTTCGACATCGTCCTGCTCGACGTCGCGCTCGGGGCCGGCCCCGACGGCTACGAGGTCTGCCGGACCCTCCGCTCCCGTCGCAACGTCGTCCCGATCATCATGCTGACCGCGCTCGACTCCGAGGCCGACGCGGTCCTCGGCCTCGAGGCCGGGGCCGACGACTACGTGACCAAGCCGTTCGGCCCGGCCGAGCTGCGCAGCCGGATCCGAGCGGTGCTGCGCCGGGCCGGCAGCCGCGCGATCGGCGACGACGTGCTGCGGGTCGGGCCGCTGGTGCTCGACCGCGGACGCCGGACGGTGACCGTCGACGGCCGTCCCGCCCAGCTGACCTTCTCCGAGTTCGAGCTGCTCCAGGAGCTGATGACGCAACCGGGCGAGCTGCGCAACCGGCAGGAGCTGCTGCGAGCGATCTGGGGCGACAACGCCTACCGCGACCCGCGCGGGATCGACGTCCACGTGCGGCACCTACGGGAGAAGCTCGAGGCCCTCCCCGAGCAGCCCGAGCTGCTGCTGACCGTGCGCGGCGTCGGCTACCGCCTGCAGGCGCCGTGAACCGGATCACCGGCCTCCGCGGCCGCCTGACGGTCGCGCTGCTCGCGGTCAGCGCCCTGACCCTGGCGGTGACCGCGGTCCTGCTGCTGGCGCCGCTCGACCGCCAGCTGCGCGACGACACGCTGACCTCGCTGCGGCAGACGGCGCGGACCGCGAAGCCGATGTTCGCCGCGGTCGACGCCGAGGGCACCGCCGCGCGGAACCGCGAGTTCCGGGTCCAAGCGATCGTGCTGCGGCGGCGGACCAAGGCCGACGTGCTCGTCTCCCGGCCGGACGGGACGGTGCTCGTGTCGACGGACATCGACCGCCGCGGGCCGACGACCGACGCCGTCCGCGCGATCGGTGAGCGGCGTACGGTCAGCGGCACGATCTCCGACGAGGACGGCCAAGCCGCCCAGGTGACGGTGCCGTTCCGGACCGCCGACGACCAGCAGTACGCGCTGACCCTGCGGCGCTCGTTGAGCGGGGTCGACGCCGCCCAGCGGGTCGTTCGCCGCGCGCTGCTCGTCGCCGGGCTGATCGCGCTGGTCGTCGCGCTGCTGGCCGGGCTCGCGCTCGCCGGACGGCTGGTCCGGCGGATCACCGCGCTGCGCGACACCACCCTGCGGGTCGCGGAGCTGGGACCGATCGCGGAGATTCACGCCGACGACACCCGCGACGAGATCGGTGACCTGACCCGCGCCTTCGCGGACATGCAGCAGCAGCTGCGCGACCAGGAGGAGGCCCGGCGGACGTTCGTCGCGACAGCCTCGCACGAGCTGCGGACCCCCCTGGCCTCGTTGCTGCTGATGCTGCACGCCGCGACCGAGGACCTCGAACGCTCCGGACCCGATCTCGCCGACGCCCGCCAGCAGCTGGAGAAGGCGATCCAGCAGGCCGGGCGCCTGACGGAGCTGTCGTCGACCCTGCTGGATCTCAGCCGGCTCGACGCGGGGCTCCCGCTGCGGTCGGAGCTGGTCGAGCTGACCGAGCTGGCCCGCTCCGTCGTCGCCGAGCTGACGCTGCGCGCGGCTGAGCGCGGGACCCCGATCCGGCTCTCCGGCACGGAGCCGGTCTGGGTCGTCGCCGACCCCAGCAGTGTCGCCCAGGTCGTCCGGATCCTGATCGACAACGCGCTCCGCCACGCCGGGCCGGCGGGACCGATCGACGTCGAGGTCTCCGCCGACGGCCAGCGCCCGCGGTTGGTCGTCCGCGACCACGGGCGCGGCGTCGACCCGGCCGACGCCGCGCAGGTCTTCGAGCGCTTCCGCCGGGGCGCTTCCGCCGGCTCCGAAGCAGGATCGGGACTCGGGTTGGCGATCGGACGCGAGCTCGCGCGTCGGATGGGCGGCGAGCTGCGGCTCGACCCGGACGGTCCCGGAGCGCGGTTCGTGCTCGAACTGGTCGCCGCACCAGCGACCGACGCTGGCGATGCCTGACCCCCGCTCGGCGCCCCGCTCGGCGGCAGGCGTGCTGCCAGGCCGATCCCCTGCCGGGCAGGGCCGACGACGCTAACCCGACCCCAACCCGCCCACTGCCGCAGCCAATCCCGCCCGGCGCAGGATAGGGACATGCTCGAAGCCGAACACCGCGCGATGCTCGCCAACGACGAGCGCCACTGGTGGTACCGCGGGCGCCGTCGGGTGCTCGACGGCGTTCTCGACGGACTCACCCTGCCCCCGGACGCGAAGCTGCTCGACGCCGGCTGCGGCTCGGGCCGGATGCTCGACGAGCTGGCCCGCTACGGATGCCCGAGCGGCGTCGACCTGAGCGACGAAGCCGTCGCCGTCGCCCGCCTCCGTGGCCACGACGACGTGCGGGTCGCCGCGGTCGAGCGACTGCCGTTCGTCGACGGCACGTTCGACGTCGTCACCTGCCTCGACGTGATCGAGCACACGCCGGACGACCGTCGGAGCCTCGCCGAGCTGCGGCGGGTGACCGCGGTCGGCGGCCACCTGCTGGTGACCGTGCCCGCCTACCCCTCGCTGTGGTCGCACCACGACGTGGTCAACCGCCACTACCGTCGCTACCGCCGCGCCAGCCTGCTCGAGGCCGCCACGATCGCCGGCTGGTCCCCGGTCCGCGCGACCTACTTCAACAGCCTGCTGCTCGTGCCCGCCGCGCTCGTACGTCTGACCGTCGACCGGCGGCCCGCCGCCGACGATCGGTCGGACCTCGACCGGACCCCGGCCGGGCTCGACGCCCTGCTCGAGTTGCCGCTGCGGTTCGAGGCCCTGCTCGTCCGCCACGGCGTGCGGCTGCCGGCCGGGCTCTCGCTGCTGGCGCTGCTCCGGAACCTGCGAGCGGCCCCTACCTCGCCCGAGACGGCTCCGCGAACCGGCTCCCGGCCGGAGGCCGATGACCACGAGCGTCAGGCCGCGCTCACGGGACGCTGACGACGGTCGCCGCCCCGTCGGCGAGCCAGAGGTGGCCGGGGTCGGCCGGATCCCGCCGCAGCGGCTCGCCGTTGCCGACCGCGAGCGCGTCGCGGCGGACGCGCCAGCCGAGCCGCGAGGCCAGCAGAGCGGCGAGACGGGCCTCGGCCCGCTCGGAGAAGCCGAACAGCGTCGGCCCGACCCCGCAGCCGTCGACGTGGTCGAGGTGAACCGTCCCGAGCACGACGCTCCCGAGCCCCGGATCGGCGAAGCGATCGGTCGCGGTCGGCGCGTAGACCCGGACGTGGAGGTCGGTCCCGTTCGCGTCGCAGGGACTCTTGAGGCCGCGGTCACCGTCGAAGCGCAGCAGGCCGCTCCCGGCGGTGCGGTAGCCGAGGTAGCGGGATGTCCCGCGTCGAACGAGACCGATCCGGCGCAGGCCTGCCTTGACCTTGGCGACCGTGGCCGCGCCCGAGAAGACCACCGACAGCGGCCAGTCCCGTCCGTCGCGGCGCAGGCTCGGGTCGCCGTCCTCGACGAAGAACGCCGGGCCGCGGTCGGAGAGCCGGTGCAGTCGCGGCGGCCGCGACGCGGTGAACGCGGCCGACCGCGCCTCGTCCTCCCCACTCGCCGTCGGAGCGCCCCGGAGGGTCGTCCAGCGATCGATCCGCGAATCGGGTCCGGGCTGGACCGCGACCAACCTCCGGTGGCGCAGATCGACGTCGATCAGCAGGTCGCGGAGCACGCGGGCGTGCATCCGGACCGGCCCGTCGCCGGCGGGCTGCGGCAGCTCCGCCGAGACGTCGCGGCGCGCGGGGCGCAGGTCGGCGAGGACCGTCACGATCGCTCGCCCGACACCACGCTCCCGCAGCCGCAGGCGTGAGCGACCGACCAGCCCGGCGAGCGGCTCGCGGATCGTCGACCTGGCCACGATCCGGTCGACGGCCAGGCGGGTCGCCGAGAGCGCCAGCGGCGGCGGCGTCCTCCGGCGCGGCTCGATCTCGGCGGACGCCGAGCCGGCCTCGCCGACGTGCACGTCGAAGGCGGCGACGCGGACCGCCGCTGACCCGCCGGCGGCGCGGGCGAAGAGCTCGATCCGGTGGGCTCCGGTCCCGGTCGCGACGAGCCGGGGCATGAAGCGGACGACGAGGGTCCGCGGGCAGCGCTGGTCGGGGCAGTCCGCGACCCGGACGTCACGGACGCGTCCGTCGATCCGCACGAGCACCCGCTCGACGCCGCGGGCGCCATCTGCGGGGTCGGCCCGCACGATCGCGGTCAGCGTGGCGTCCCGGGTCAGGTAGGCGATGTCGTCGGCCCCGTCGTCGCCGCGGATCGTGCGGGCCGCGTAGAGCGGTCCCGAGACGACGGCGCGGAGTGCCGGATCGGCGGCGGGATCGGGCCCGCCGAGCTCCAGGATCGCCCAGGTCACCGCCAACACCGCGAGCACGGCCGCGAGTGCGAGCAGCGCGAGCACGGCGTTCGGGCGCGCGGGCATCGGCAGGGATACAACCGCGGGCGACGAGCCGCTGTCAAACCGAGCGCAGCCGCCTCCCCAGCCGACCACTCAGGTGGCGGGCACCAGCCGGCTCTCGCTCGCGACCAGCCGCAGGCCGGCGATCCCCGCTGCGGCGAACGCGAGCACGTGGGCGACGACCAGCGCCGGGGTCACGCCGAGTGGTTCGCCGAAGGCGAGGAAGCCGATCAGGATCGCGACGACGCCGGTCGCCGCGGTCATCATCACGATCACGGGCACCACCGGGCCGATCTGGAGGCCCCGCTGGAAGCAGGCGAATCCGCCGACGCCGAGCACGAGGTAGACCATCAGCCACGGGCTCGCCAGCGCGCTGAGCAGCCCACCGTGGGCGACCACGGCCAGCGCCTTGGTCGCGGCGTCTCCCGCGCCGTAGAGGATCCCTCCGGCGGCTCCGAGCGCGACCGCCCGGCGACGCGACCGCGGCAGCAGCACGATCAGCCCGGCGACCACGGCCGCGGCGCCGACGGCGACCGTCAGGGCGATCGTCGGGATTGCCCCGACCGCCGACGGTGCGGCCCCGATCGCGAGCGTGGCCAGCGCGCCGATCAGGCCGGCGACGGCCCAGGCGTCGCGGCGCCCGAGCCGCTGGCGGAAGGCCCACGCTGCGGCCGGCACCGTCAGCACCAGGCCGCCGACCGCGAACGCCTGCACGAGCGTCAGCGGCGCACCGTAGAGGGCGGCCCCGTGGCCGACCGAGCCGACGATCCCCAGCAGCGCGCCGGCCCCCCACCACGGCGAGCGCAGGAGACCCGAGAGCGTCAGGACCGGCCGCCGGACGTCTATCTCGGGAGCCGAGCTCGAGCCCGCGTGCTGCATCAGATACGAGGCGTTGAGCGCCACCGACGCGATCACCGCGAGCAGGAGTCCGAAGACCATGACCGTACGCTCGTGGACCCTCGACGCACGTGGGTGAGCGTCAGGTTGGGGCGAGGTTGCTTCCACCCGCGCTCGCAGACGGGGTCGCCCGCCCCCACCCCGGCGACTACAGGTCCCGCAGCTCCTCGACGGCCGGCCGCCGGAGCGCGCGGAGCGTGATCGTTCCCGCGGCGCCGACCGCGACCACGACCAACGCGACCGCCCCGGCGAGGTAGCCCCACGGCACCGCCAACACGTCCGGCGGCGGGTCGAAGACGCCGGTCAGGACCTTGACCAGCATCTGCGAGAGCCCGAAGGCCGCCGCGGCCCCGAGGACGAGGCCGGCGCCGGTGACGAAGATCGACTCGCTCCAGACGAACGCTCCGATCTGGTGGCGGCGCGCCCCCAGCGCGGTCGCGATCGCGAAGGTCCGCCGGCGCTCGCGGAAGCCGAGACCGAGCACCAACCCGCTGGCCGCGACGGCCAGGACCAGTGCGAAGCCGAGCTCGACCTTGGTCAGCCCGGACAGCTCGACCGCGGTCAGGTTCGAGCCGACGACGTTGCGCTGGTCGACGATGTCGGTGACCTGGGCCGACGTGCCGAGCGTCGCCCGCAGCCGCTTGGCGACCGTCGCCGGGCTGGTGCCGTCGGTCTGGACCAGGAACGTCCCGACCGCGTCGTTGCCGGTCGCCCGCGCGACGTAGCCGGCGTTGGCGACGAAGAACGAGTCCTTCGGCGCGGTCGGGAACTCCTTCGCGACCCCGGCATAGTGGAACGGCACCGCACGGAACTGCTTGGTCTGGCTGTCCTGCAACCGCAGCCGAACGAGGTCGCCGGGCTGCAGCTGGAAGTCGTGGACGGTCTCGGCCGAGACCAGCAGGCTGTCCGGCCGCTGCTGGAGTCGCTGCATCAGCCCCTTGGCGGTCCCGCCCGCGAACCACCCGTTCTGGAGCTTGCCCGCGTGGGCGATCGTCGACGGCCGCACGCCGTAGAGGTCCTGGAGGTCGGCGCCGACGTAGGCGAAGCGGTGCTGGAGCGGCTCGACGCTGCCGACCCCGGGCACCGCCGAGAGCCGACCGCCTCCAGCCGGTCCGACGTGCACGCCCGGGGACTCGACCACGCTGACGTCGGCCCCGTTGGTGAGCCGGGCATCGGCCTCGGCCTGCTGCTGGTATGTCGCGTTGAAGACCGCCGTCGAGCCGGCGAACGCCGCGGTCAGCGCCAGCAACGTGGCCGCACGGGCCAGCAGCGGGTGCTGACGGCCCATCGTCGCGGCGACGGTCGGCCCGAGCGGTCCGGCTCCCCGTCGCAGCAACCGCGCCAGCGGCCGGCGACCGCGCACGAGGACCAGATCGACGATCCGGTAGACGAGCAGCCCGCCGCCGATCCAAGCCAGCGCCGGGGCGAGCAGCGCGTACCAGTTGACGGACACCTGCGGCACGCCTTCCGGGGCCAGGACCAGCTGGTAGCCGTTCGCCGAGGCTTGCCAGAAGACCAGTCCGGCGCCGATCAGCGCCATGACGTCGAGCCCGTAGCGGGCCCACCACGGTCCGCGGTCGCGGCGCCCGAGCTGGCGCCGCTGGCCGACGACGGTCAGGCTGCGGGCGTCCCGCCAGGCGGGCAGGGCGATCGCCGTGGCGGCGATCGCCAGCCCGACGACCGCCGCGCCGAGCGCCCAGGCCACCGCTGCTACGGCTCCCGCCCCGAAGCTGCCGGTGCCGAAGGCGATCTGCCCCGTCACCAGCGCGGCGCCAAGTCCGAGCACGACGCCGAGCCCACCGGCCAGCCCTGCCTCCGCCAGCGCGATCCCGACCAGCCGCCGGGTCGTCGCGCCGCGTGTCCGCAGGAGGGCCGCGTCCCGCCGCCGACGGTCGGCCCCGACCGCAGCGATCGACGCCGTCAGGAGGCCGGCCAGGACCGCCCCGGGCAAGCCGAGGAAGAGGAACAGCAGCTGCGCGTAGAGCGCGTCGCCGCGGGCCTGGTCGAGCGCCGCACCAAGGTTGTCGCCGACCAGGCCCGCGCCGGCCAGGCGCGTCTCGAGGTTGCGCGCGTGCCCCGAGACCGACGTGAAGGCGGCGTCAGGACTGGCCGGCAGGGCGTGGTCCAGGGCCACGTGGATCTGGGTGTGCCCGAGGTCGGGCCGAGCTCGGACCAGCGGCCCCTCGGTCTGCGCGAAGACTGCCGCGGGCAGCAGGATCACGTTGTCCGGGGGCGCCTGCGGCTGTGAGCCGACCGGGGCCCCGACCCGCTGGAAGAGCGCGTCGGCCGACGGCAGGTCGACGACGCCCGCGACCTTCACGCGAGCCGGAGCGAGGCCGGCGCGACCGATCTCGATCGTCTCCCCCGGCCGAGCGTGGAGGTTCGCCGCCGTCTGCTGAGCGAGCAGCACGCCGTCGGCGCCTCCCGCCAGGACCCGCAGCTGCTTCGGGAACGCCTTCACGTAGCCCGCGGGCAACCCGAGCACCTGTCCGGGGCCGGTCCCCTGAACCGATCCTCCGGTCGTGGCCCGCAGCCCGGTCGTATCGGCGAAGCCGACCGGCAACGCCCGCCGCACGCCCGGATCACGCTGGACCTGGCCCAGGACGCCAGCGGGCGAGGCGACCGCGCCGCTCGCGCCGCTGCTCGCGACCTGGACCTGCCAGTCGACGGCGACCCGGGAGACGGCACGATCGGTCATCGACGAGGTCGTGGCCGAGAGGAAGCTGCCGATCGACGCCAGCAGCGCCACGGCGACCATCACCCCGGCGACCGTCGCCAGCAGTCGTCCGCGGCGGTGCGCGACGAGCCCCCGCAACCAGGTCAGCCAGAGCATGCGATCTCCTCGGTCATCAGGCGACCGTCGGCGAGCCGCCAGCGGTCGGTCAGGCGCTCGGCGACCGTCGGATCATGGGTCGCCACGACCAGCGCCGCGTCGGAGCGCTCGGCGGCGTGCAGGAGGGCGTCGACGACGAGCGCACCGTGGAAGCGATCGAGTTGCCCGGTCGGCTCGTCGGCCAGGATCAGCCGCGGCTCGCCGATCAGCGCCCGCGCGACCGCGACCCGCTGGGCCTGCCCGCCCGAGATCTCCTCCGGCAGCTTGTCGGCCAGATCCGCCAGCCCGAGGCCGTCGAGCACGGCGAGCGCCCGCCGGCGGGCCTTGTCGTCGGCGACGTCGGCCAGCACCAACGGCAGCGCGACGTTCTCGGCCACGGTCAGCGGCGGCAGCAGGCTCGGCCCCTGGAAGACCGCGGCGACCGGGCCCGGGCGGAGGGCCTGACGGTCGCCGATCCCGGGCCACGCGACGGATCCGGAGGTCGGTGCGTCGAGCCCGCCGATCAGGTGCAGGAGCGTCGACTTCCCGGAGCCCGAGGGACCGACCAGCGCCACGTGCGCCCCGGCCACGACCTCGCAGTCGGCGGGCTGGAGCGCGACCGTCGCCGCCGCGCCGGTCCCGTAGGTCCGGGCCGCACCGACGCAGCGCACGAGGATCTCGGCGCTCATGACTCGACCTGCCCGTCGCGCAGGCGGATCTCGCGGTCGGCGGCCGAGGCGGTCTGCGGATCGTGGGTCACGACCAGGACCGCGCTGCCGGCGGCGGCGCGCTCGCGGAGCAGGTCGAGGACGCTGCCGGCGGTGACCGCGTCGAGCTCGCCGGTCGGCTCGTCGGCGAGCACCAGCGGCGGATCGGCGACCAGCGCGACCGCCAGGCCAGCGCGGGCCAGCTCGCCTCCCGAGAGCTGTCCCGGCAACGCGCGCGACCGCGACCCGATCCCGCAGCGCTCGAGCAGCTCGCGGCGGACCGGCGCGTCCCGGCCGCGGCCGGCGAGTCCCTGGGCGAGGGCGACGTTGTCTGCCAGCGAGAGATGCCCGACGAGGTTGGTCTGCTGGAAGAGGACGCCGATCCGGCGGCCGCGGATCGCGGCACGCTCGCGCTCCGATCGTCGCGAGAGCCGCTCGCCAGCGACGTGGACCACGCCACCGTCCGGCTCGTCGAGTCCGGCCAGGCAGCTCAGGAGCGTCGACTTGCCCGACCCGGACGGCCCGGTGACGGCGACGACCTCACCCGCATCGACGCGCAACGAGACGCCGCGCAGCGCGAGCGTCTCGTCGTCGCCGGCGTGGAAGAAGCGGTAGAGGCTGTCGGCCTCCAGCAGCGCGCTCATCGGGTCCACCGCAGCGAGTCGGTGACGATCCGCCAAGGATCGACGTTGTCGGCGCCCTTCGGCCCGCTCAGCGTCAGCGTGACCCGCTGGCCGCCGTGGAAGAAGACGTACCGCTCGACGGCGTCGGTCCGTGCCTTGCCGGTCACCGGATCCTGCGGACCTCTCGCCGTGTAGGCGATCCGGACCGCGTTGCCGCCCTTGCGGGAGACGGTCGAGACGGTGCCCGCGGCGAAGCCGGCGTTGGCCCTGGCCAACCGCGGGAGCTCGCTGCTGCGGGCGGCGGTGACGGTCAGCGGGCCGGACGCGGGGGCCGCGGCGGTCGCGATCGCGTTGAGCTTGTCGCTGAACCGGACCGTCCCGCCGCTCGTCGTCCGCGACCAGCCCTCCGGGACCTTGACCGCGTAGCCGCCGCCGGGCGGAGCGTAGGCGACGTAGGCCTGGTTGTCGGGGATGTCGCCGGCCGGACTGACCTCCTTGCCGTTCGGGTTGACGGCGGTCTGCCCGCCGCCGGACGGCCCGCCCGACGACGAGGACGACCCGCAGCCGGTGGCGGCGAGCGTCAGCCCACCGACGCCGACCACCAGCAGCACGCGGGCGCGGTGGCGGAACCCGTTCCGGGGGTGAACCGAACCGGTGGCGTGGAGGCGTTGAGACGACATGCCGTCGAAGCTAGGCCGGTCGTCCCCGCCCCCGGCCAGCGTCAGGTCATCGCCCGGTCAACTCTCGCGCCGGGCGACCGGCGAGCGTCTAGGTTGCGGGTGTGGCCCGCCCCCGGATCCTGCTGGTGGAGGACGACGACGCGATCGCGTCGGGACTGCGGCGGGTGCTCGACGGTCAGGGCTACGACGTCGATCGCCTCTCCCGCGGCGGTCCTGCGGTCGCCACCGCCCTCGACGGGCTCGACCTCGTGCTGCTCGATCTCGGCCTGCCCGACGTCGACGGGATCGACGTCTGCCGCAAGCTCCGCGCCGGTCGCATGGACCTGCCGATCGTGATCCTGACCGCCCGCGATCAGGAGGTCGACGTCGTCGCTGGCCTCGACGCCGGGGCCGACGACTACCTCGTCAAGCCGTTCCGGCTCTCGGAGCTGTTGGCCCGGATCCGTGCGCACCTGCGGCGCGTCGCGGCCTCCCGTTCCGACCGCGAGGACGACGAGATCCTGGTCGTCGGCGACCTCCGCGTCGACCGTGGCGCCCGCCGCGCTTGGCGTGGCCGCGACGAGCTGGCGCTGCGGCCGAAGGAGTTCGACCTGTTGGCGTTGCTCGTCGCCGAGGCCGGGCGCGCCGTCACCCGTGAGCGGATCATGTGGGAGGTCTGGGACACCGACTGGCTCGGGTCGACGAAGACCCTCGACACCCACGTGCTCGCGCTACGGCACAAGCTCGGTGCCCCGGCGATCACGACCCTGCGCGGCGTCGGCTACCGCTTCGAGGCTGAGTGAGACGCCGGCTCGTCCTCGCGATCGTGGCCGTCGCGGCGACCGCCGTCGTCGTCTTCGCGGTCCCGCTGGGCGTGGTCCTGTCCCAGTCCTACCGTGACCGCGAGCTGCTGCGCCTGCAACGCGACACGATCGCCGCGACCCGCCAGATCGACGTCTCGGCGTCGGTGCGCGACCCGGTCGAGCTGCCACCGTCCGCGGACGAGCTGACCGTCTACGACCGGTCCGGCCGGCGGATCACGGGCAACGGAGCTTCGGTCGCAGACGGGCTGGTCCGTGCGGCCCTCGACGGCGGACGACCGACCGACGCGCTCGAGCAGGGCCGGTTGGTCACCGCCGTCCCGCTGGTCGTCGGCGAGCGGGTGACCGGCGCCGTCCTGGCGACCCGCGACGCCACGTCAGTGGCGCGCAGCAGCCGCGACGCCTGGCTTGCGCTCGCCGGACTCGCCGCGATCCTGGTCGCGCTCTCGGGCGTCGCGGCGCTCGTGCTCGGACGCCGCCTCGCGCGGCCGTTGGAGCGGCTCGCCGGTGCCGCACGGCGGCTTGGGGACGGGGACTTCGCCGTCCGCGCCCCGCGTGCGGGCGTCGCCGAGGTCGACGCGGTCGCCGGCGCGCTCGACACCACCGCCACCCGGCTCGGGACGCTGATCGAGCGTGAGCGCGCGTTCAGCGCCGATGCCTCGCACCAGCTACGGACCCCGCTGGCCGCGCTGCGGCTGGAGCTGGAGGCGATCGGCCTCCGCGACGACGAGCCGCCGGAGCTCCCGGCCGCGCTCGCGCAGGTCGACCGCCTCGAGGCGACGATCGCAACGCTCCTCAGCGTCGGCCGCGACCGACCGCGCGGCGTCCAGCAGGAGGAGGCCGACCTCGCGCTGCTGCTGCCGGAGCTCGAGCAGCGCTGGCGCGGCGTGCTCGCCGCAGCCGGGCGTCCGCTGCGCACCGCGATCTCCGGTCCACGCCCGATCACCGTCGCCGCGCCCGGCGTGGTTCGCGAGATCCTCGACGTGCTCGTCTCCAACGCCGATCGCCACGGCGCCGGGGCGGTCACCGTCGTCGTCCGCGACGCCAAGGGCTGGATCGCCGTCGACGTCAGCGACGAGGGAGCGGGGTTCCACGACCCGTCGACCGCGTTCGATCGTCGCAGCGGCAGCGACGGTGGGCACGGGATCGGCCTGGCCCTCGCCCGGTCGCTCGCCGCGGCGGAAGGCGCACGGCTGACGATCGCTCGCGCCGGTCCCGTGCCGCGACTGACCCTGTTGCTGCCGCGCCGCGGCTACGACCCGCCCGAGGCAGACGGGAGCTGAGTGTCGGCGCCGGCGGCGTCGTCGCCCGGACCGCGGTCTCAGGTAGCTGGAACTCTGCGGCTCCGGGCGCTCCTGCAGACTGTGTCGGCGATGGGCACCGCCAGCACCGACCGAGACGCAACGCCGCCGCCGACCGATGCCGTGGGCCACGTCCCCGGACGCTCGTCGCCGCGCTCCGGCGTCGAGCGCCCGCCTCTCACGTTCGACGTGATCATTGCCGGGTGCGGACCGACCGGTGCGATGCTGGCCGCCGAACTGCGGCTGCACGATGTGCGGGTACTCGTTCTGGAGCAGGACACCGAGCCCGCGGCGTTCTCCCGCATCGTCAGTCTGCACATCCGCAGTCTCGAGCTGCTGGCGATGCGCGGACTGCTGGATCGCATGCTCGAACACGGAAGGCAGCGTCCGGTCGGCGGCATCTTCGCCGGCATTGCCAAGCCCGCGCCCGAGGGCATGGATTCCGCGCACGCCTATCTGCTGGGCATCCCGCAGCCGGTCATCGTTCGGCTGCTCGAAGAACACGCGATCGAACTGGGTGCGCAGGTCCGGCACGGTTGCTCGGTCGTGGGTCTCGAGCAGGACGACCAGGGCGTGACCGTCGAGCTGTCCGACGGAGAGCAGCTGCGTTCGCGCTATCTCGTCGGCTGTGACGGCGCGCGCAGTGCGGTACGCAAGCTGCTCGGCGTCGGCTTCCCCGGCGAGCCTTCGCGGACCGACACGCTGATGGGCGAGATGGAAGTGGGCGTCCCGCAGGAGGAGATCACCGCCAAGCTGACCGAAGTCCGCGAGACCGACAAGCGATTGAGCCTCGGGCCCTTCGGCGAGGCGATCTATCGCGTCGTAGTCCCCGCCGTGGGCGTCAGCGATCGCGCGGAGCCCCCCACCCTCGAGGACTTCAAGCAAGGATTGCGCAGCATCGCCGGAACCGATTTCGGCGTGCACTCCCCCCGCTGGTTGTCCCGCTTCGGGGATGCCACGCGGATCGCCGAGCGCTATCGGGTGGCACGAGTGCTGTTGGCCGGGGATGCGGCGCACATCCATCCACCCGCCGGCGGTCAAGGCCTCAACCTGGGCGTTCAAGACGCCTTCAACCTCGGTTGGAAGCTGGCCGCACAGATCCGCGGCTCGGCGCCGGAACCACTGCTGGACACCTACCACGCCGAACGTCATCCGGTCGCCGAGGACGTCCTGGACAACACCCGTGCCCAGATCGAGCTCGGGTCCACCGAATCGGGCCCGCAGGCCGTGCGGAGGCTGCTCACCGAACTGATGGACTTCGACCAGGTGAACCGCTACCTGATCGAGAAGATCACCGCGATCGACATCCGCTACGACTTCGGCGAAGGCCCGGACCTGCTCGGCCGCCGCCTGCGCGACATCGACGTGCAACAGGGGCGCCTATACGGTCTGCTGCATCGTGGCCGCGGCCTGCTGCTGGACCGCACCGAACGCCTGACCGTCGGCGGCTGGTCGGATCGGGTCGACTACCTCGCGGATCCCGCTGCCGCACTGGATGTCCCGTGCGTCCTGCTCCGCCCCGACGGTCACGTCGCCTGGATCGGCGACGATCAACGGGAACTGGACGTCCACCTCTCCCGCTGGTTCGGCGAGCCCGCCAAGGATTCTCGCCCGAGCCGTGGGCAACCCGCGTCTCTCTGAGTCGACCGCTGGATCAATACGCGGTTTCGGTTCCGCGGCAAGTCCGGTCTCGATCTGCGTACTCGACGCCGTCCTCCCCCAGGATTCGGAGCGCCGCCCCCGAGCACCAGGGCCGCTCATTCCCGGGACTCGACGGCTCTCCTCGCCCGCTCGGTGGATCGAGACTCTGCTGGCCACGCAAACGTCGCAGGGCAGATCACACTGACTCCCACATCGCCTAGAAGAATCTCGGCGCCAGGCCAGCCCCCTCGACGATGCTCCGCAGCAAGCGTTGCTACCTAGCCGGGACCTCGCCGGCTCGCAGTCGCATGCGGTTCAGGCCGGTATCGACCCGCACCCCCGGCTGGTCCCGCCTGCCGATCGTGTAGTAGACCGCGTGACGTCCGTCCCAGAAGAACGGCGTGCCTCCGACCGACGCACCAAGCCGATCGACCGCGGGCAGGGCACGGCCACGACGCCCGCGAAGGTCGGTGATCCACAGCCGCTGCGGATAGCTCGTCTTCCCACCAACGGTGCGCTTGGCGTCCGCCAGCACGAACGCCCGACCGTGCCCGATCGTGGTCACCACCGACCGGACCCCGACCACCGGTCTACCGATCCGACGGATCCGCCCCCGAGGATCGACCGCGACCGGGTAGACGCCCTTGCCGGCACGACCACCGATCGCGACGCTCAACGAGCCGTCCTCACGCAACGTCACGACCGCACTCGAGGCACGGGGTGCGCCCGCTGCCCGGTTGACCTGGGCCCGGGTCAACCGGTACCGCACCGCTCCTGACGCGAGATCCAAGACCCGGAGCGCTCCACGCTCTCGCTCCCAGGACACCTGGGAGTCAAACGTATTCGGATACACCAAGAGAAACCGACCCGCAACCCTTGTCGACGCAACAACCGGCGCCCGAGCACCGAACACCGCGTCCGACCATGGATCACGCAGCTGGTCCGGGCCAACCCGTTGCGGACCAACCCGTTGCGGACCAAGCACCGCCGGGTTGCCGCTGACGAACCGCGGCAACCCGCCAGTGCGTTGGTCACTGCCCTCCTGGTAGTTCAAGACGTCCTGACGCAACACGGCCCCAGAGCGAGCGTCGAAAGCCGCCAGGAACCCGACGTAGCTGGTGGGCTGCACGACCGGCGGGACAGGCGGGACGGGCGGGACCCAAAGCCCTGTCACGAACACTCGGCCCGCCCGCATCCGAAACTGCGCCACGCCCGGCAGAAGACTAGGCACGCCGTCGATGTTGACGGTCACCGGACCGGGACGCTGCATCGCGGCGAGATCCAGTGTGGTTCGCCGGGTCCGCCCGCCTGTCAGCGACCGTGAACGCAACTCGGCGCCTATCGACGGGTGACCGTCTGCCGACGACCGTACGTCAACGAGCCACCACACCCGCCCGCCTGACACAGCCAGTCCGCCGGTCCCGTAGTCCTCGTTCGTGCCGATCCGAGATGCCGGGGCGAGGTCACTCCACGCACCCGCATTTGCGGGCAGACCCGCTGCCCCCAACGAGAACGCGGCGAGAGCCCCGAGTCCGACGGCGCCCAACGGCAGGCGGTTCACTTGCACGGCCCGTTCCCCTTGGGTCCTTGCCACTTGTAGGTGGCGTGGATCACGCGCGGAGCGCGGTCGGCCACGCGAACGCCGCAGGGCCAGCTCACGCAGCCTCTCAGCCCCGACGTGACTGGGATGCTCGGTGGCCGCGTACCGCTCACGACCCGACCGCCCAGTGAGCGCGCCAGACTCTGCACTAGCGCCGTGCCTTACAGGTGGGTCGGTCGTGTCGCGAGAGCCCACCCCGGTCGATGCCGCTCGTGACCGCGACGTAGGACGTCCCGGTGCGTCGCGCCCGGCTCTGGAGACCCCAAACTGCGTAGCGGCCGTCCCAGAGCAGCGGCCATCCGGTGTGCGAGAGACCGTCACGGACGCGCCGGAACCGGATGCCGCTGCCGTCGGTGATCCACACGTCGGCATCGCAGCTGCGTGACGGCGGCCGGTTGTCGCTGACGCCGACCAGGCCGCGGCCGTGCGCCAGCAGTCCACGTACGCCACTGACGTCCCGCACTGCAGGCCCCAAGCGGCGAACCCCTCCACGCCGGTCGACGAAGACCGGCGCGAACGATCCACGTCCCGCCCGGCCGTCGCCCGCCAGGGGGCCCCGCCCGGTCTCGACCGCAACCGATCCGTCGTCCTGCAACCGCACGTCCTGTACCTGAACGCCCCGCGACGCCGATCGCAACGCGACCTTCTTGATCCCCACGCTGAACCGTTGCCGGCCGGTCCGCAGATCGAACACCCGCAACCGCGCGGCATGACGCTGAGGACCCTCGATCTGCTCATCCGTCCAACGGTCCGCCCCGGTCATCTGCGACGCATAGCGCCCGTTGATCTGCGTCGGACCCTTCGCCGGATCCGGGGCCACGCCAACCGGCCGGCGGTTCTCGGGATCCAGCAGGATCCGGCGACCGCCAGCCTGGCCCCCATCCAGCAGGACCCGGCTGTCGGAGGTCGATGTGGCCGTGGGAGCCGGCGACTGCAGCTCGACCTGTCGACCGGAAGTCGTGTCGACGATCTGTCGTGCGACGCCTCCGCACTGCACCTGGGGGGCCGGACCACAGGCCTGGACCTCGAGGTACGCCCGGTCGTCGACGAACCCGGTCAGCCTCGCGCTGACGACAACGCCGTCGCCGGCGGGGCGCAGACCGCCGTCGCCGGGCGGCAGTGCCTCTCTGGGCGGCAGCGCGATCGACCGCGACTGCAGATCGCCGCCCGCCAACGGGCGCGACTGGAGCATCGTCGGGCCGGCGCGGCCTTGCTCGGCCGTCGCGGTCAGCCACCACACGCGTCCGTCGGCGACGACGGGATCATCGCCAGGAGGCACCGACTGCTCCCACGCCGAGGCCGAGGGCGCCACGAGCAGGATGCCCGCGATCGCCCACGTCAGGCTCGTCGCGACGACCGGTCGCAAGTGGTTCGTGCTCAGCATTGCGGAAGGTCGCTCGGCATCAGCGCGGACACTGCGGAACGGCCGAGGTCCGCAGCTTCAGCCGGTGCAGTCCGCGCCAGACGAGCATCGCTCGGTCCCGATCACCGCTGGGCTCCGAGATCGGCCGGCCGTAGACCAACGTGCGTCCGTCCCAGAAGACGGGCGCATCGTCGCCGGCGACGGCGAGGTCGCGCGGCATACGGAGACGCGCGCCACGCCGACCAGCCCGATCGACCACCCAGAGCCCTTCGCAGGCCCGACGGCGGCCGGACGTTCTCGCCGACCCGTAGACGAAGACGACGGTGCGTCGATCGACCCCTGACGGCTCGACGAGCACAGCGCTCGCGCCGCCCATCCGCGCACCGACCTTCCGAACACGTCCGCTGGCGTCGACGAACACCGGCTGAACACCACGCCGGCGGGCGCTGAAGCCGACCGCCAACTCGCCCTTTGCCACCAGTCGCGCGTTCAGCGACAGCGACGGCTTCGCTCGTGACATGCTCCCCCAAAGCTGGTCGTAGCCCAAGCTGTAGGCGGTCATGCCGGTCCGAAGATCGGCGACGACGAGATCCCGGAAGACGAGCCTGGATTCGGGCGACGGGGCGTATCGATACTGGATGATGCGCCCCCCGTTGGTCCTCGGCACCCCCAGACTCGGCTCGCTGACCCCAGCAGGAAGCGGACGCACCTCGCCGGTCCGAAGGATCCGAAGCTCGCCCGCCGTCTCCGGCGGCGCCGCCGGGCGGACGAGCACGAGCGGGTCGGTCCCCGCGATCTGCTCGCCGGGCCGTGAGACGACGGTCGCTGCTGCCCCGTCGTCGGCCCGGTAGCCGGCGACGGTCGTTCCCACGCACACGGCCAGTCCGGAGTTGGAGATGTCCTCACCCGACAGGCACCACGAGTACTGCACCAGCACCCGGCCGTCCTCGACGACGACCCGATCCACCGACGCATAGCGGTACGACCCGTGGTCGACGTAGCCGCCGGGCACCGGGTGGTAGACGGCGACGCCGTCCAACGAGCGCGGCAGCGTCGAGCGCCATCGCTGCGTCGCTCCTCCAGCAAGCGGGCGCGAACGCAGCTCGAGCGCCAAGCCGCGTCGGAAGACCGCCCACGATCGTCCCGCTGCGGCCGTGACCGCCTCGCGGTCCCAGCCCTTGGCGGTCGTCGGCCAGGAAGCCGCCGTCACCGAGGCCGTCGCGGGCATCGCCGATGACGCGATGCCAACGACGGTCATCACGCCCGCGATCAGCATGCGAGCCCGTGCCCGCTGGCGTCGGACCGAGCGCTGGGCCCCGATGTCGAAGCCCTGCGCCGACGACGACCCACCGAGCGCGCTCGAGGGCGCCAACAGCAAGCCGGCTGGTGACGGTTGCCCGCCTGCCCCACCACCACCTGGTTCCGTTCCGGCGACCGCTGAAGCAGCGCCGCTCAGGGGCGAGAGTCCAACGACTCCGAGAGCGAACAGACCACGGACGCGACGCATCGGTCGCTCCTTCACACACGAGGGACGGGTGCGCCACCTGGATAGCGCAAGCAGGAACGTAGACGATCGCCCGGCTCCGCCGCGCCAGAAGCGGCGAACTTCGCGAGTGTCCGAGAGTCGGACGGCGGTCTTCAGCTCGACCCTTCGCGACCGATCAGGTCGGCGGCGAGCGAGACCGCGCGCTCGTCGACGTCGGTGTCGGGGGTGAAGCCGAGCCGCGCGACCACCAGCCGCTTCGACGGCACCACGATCAGCCACTGGCCGTCGTGGCCTGAGGCGAAGTACGCGTCGGCCGGCAGTCTCGGTTCCGCCAGCGAGCGGTCGGGCCTGCGGTTGGCCCACCAGCCCGTCGCGTAGCCCTCGTCCTCGCTCTCGACCGCGACGGCCCGGGTCGACTCCGCCATCCAGCCCTTGGGCAACAGACGCCGGCCGTTCCAGACCCCGCCGGCGAGCGCGAACTGGCCGACCGCCGCCCAGTCCCGCGGCGTCGCCCACATGTAGGACCCGCAGACCGGGGTGCCGACCGCATCCGGCTCGAAGACCGCGCTCGACAGCCCGAGCGGCGCGAAGAGCACCCGACGCGGGAAGTCCGCGCCGCCGTGCTTGGGCGCGAGGATCGCGCACAACAGCGTCGGGCTTCCGGTCGAGTACTGCTGGTAGCTGCCCGGGGCGTGCGCCAACGACTGACTGGCGACGTAGGCGCCCATGTCGCGCTTGACGTAGAGCATCTTCGTGATCGGGGTGCCCAACGAGTACGTCTCGTCCCAGTCCAGGCCGCTCGTCATCTGCATCAGCTGACGGACGGTGATGCGGGCGCGGGCGTCGTGCCACTCCGGTCGCAGGTGGTCGTCGTCGAGGCGGACCTCGCCCTGGGCGACCAGCCGGCCCACGAGCAGGTTCGTCACGCTCTTGGTCATCGACCAGCCGAGCTGCGGCACCTGCGGCCCGAAGCCCTTCGCGTAGCGTTCCCCGAGCAGCTTGCCGTCCTCAAGGACGACGATCCCGCGGGTGCCGAGCGTCGTCCGCTCGTCCTCGGGCAGGTCGTCCCCGAACGCCTTCGCGATCGCGGCGTCCACGGCGGGATCCCGGCGTCGCGGCGCGCGGGCGCTGGCGTAGGGGTTGCGGTCCGGGGAGACCTCCGTGGCCGGTCCCAGATCGGGGCGCTCGTCGGCCAGGGTGCAGCCGAACCCCGGCGTCGCGAACGCCCGCTGCTTGGCCAGCACGCCGAGCAGGCTGCCCGTGGCCGAGTCGTCTCCCGTGCTGGTCGACAGGAGCGGCTTCAGCGGGTTCGGCGGCAGGTCCGCGTCGGGGTCCTGCCGGTCGGCGACGTACTTCAGGGCGCACGCGTTGTGCGCCGCGTATCCGGTCCCGGTCAGCAGCATCGGCCGCTCGTACCAGTAGCCGCCGACGATGACCGCGAGCAGGACGGCCAGTACCGCGAGGACGATCTTGCGACGACGACGCATGGAGCGAGACGAATCTATTCGTCTCGCTGACGAGGAGCCGTTCGCCGGACCGAGCCGGTTGCCGGAGCCACGTGCGGGACCTATCGTGCGTTGCATGAGCGGCGAGGACGCCGGGGCGCTGTACGACCGGATCGGCCGGACGTACGCCGTGGGGCGCAGGACCGACCCGCGAATCGCAGCGCGGATCTGGACGGCCCTGGGCGACGCCCGGACCGTCCTCAACGTCGGTGCCGGCACCGGCTCGTACGAGCCTCCCGACCGCGACGTCACCGCGGTGGAGCCCTCCGCGGTCATGCGGGGGCAGCGCCCGCCGGACGCCGCCCCGTGCGTGGCGGCCTCGGCCGAGCATCTTCCGTTCGATGACGGGGCCTTCGACGCCGCGATGGCGGTCCTCACCGACCACCATTGGCGCGACCCGATCGCGGGGCTCCGCGAGATGCAGCGGGTCGCGCGCCGCGTCGTCGTGTTCCAGTGGGACAACGCCGCGCTGCCGGACTACTGGCTGGTCCGCGACTACCTCCCGGAGTTCGGCGTCGCCGCCACGACCAGCCGTCCCTCGCTGGCCGAGCGAGCCGCGGCGCTCGGCGCGTCGATCTGGCCCGTCCCGGTCCCGTCCGACTGCGTCGACGGGTTCTTCTGCTGCTACTGGAACCGTCCCGCGGCCTATCTCGACCCGGACGTCCGCCGCAACACCTCGGTCTGGGATCGACTCGGCCCGGCGATCGAGCAGCGCGCCGTCACCGCCCTGGCCGCCGACCTCGAAGGCGGACGCTGGCACGCGCGACATGGCGGCCTGGTCGACCTCGACGAGGCCGACGTCGGGGCGCGCCTGCTGACGGCCGACGCGAGGGCGGCATCGACGGCCGGACGCTAGTCGGCATCACCCGACCGCTGCCGCGACCAACGTCGCCTAGCTCACCGCGCCCCACGACTCCGTGCTGTGGGCCGCCGCCGCGACCGCCTCGGGCAGCGCCTGCTCCAGGGTCCGCGTGCTGTACCCGTCCTGCCCGAGGCGGGCCAGCAGCACGCCGCCGATGGTGTCCCCCGCTCCCGTCGCGTTGACCGCACGCACGCCCACCCCGGGCACCCGCCGTCGCACCCCGTCGGCAACCAGCAGCGCCCCGTCGGGCCCGAGCGTGACGACGACGTTGCGGGCGCCGAGCTCCAGCAGCGCCCGCGCTCCGTCGTCCGGATCGTCTTCGCCGGACAGCAGCCGGATCTCGTCGCGGTTGGCCTTCAGCAGGAACGTGCCGGGCACGCTCGCGCGCGCCACGGCGACGGCCTGGGCGGGGTCCGTCCAGAGGTTCGAGCGCACGTTCGGGTCGAAGACCACCGGGACGCCGCGCTCCAGCGCTCGCGCTCGCGCCGCCCGCGTGACCGCCCGGTGGTCGGGCTCGATCTGCATGCTGGTGCTGAAGAACAACGCGTCGCAGGCGTCGACCGCCGTCTCGATCGGGCCCGCCAGCGCCCCGAAGCCCGGCGTCAGCCCCGCGCCGTAGAAGGCGTAGGACGGCTCAGCCGCGGCGCTGACCGTGACGAACGCGACCGGCGTGGTCAGCTCGTCGCGGCGGAGGAGCCATTCCAGGCCGACGCCTTCGTCGGCGAGCCGGCGCGCTAGCCAATCACCCCAGGCGTCGGCCCCGACGACCCCGCCGAGGGCCGCTCGCCCACCGTGCCGGGCGACCACCACGCAGACGTTCGCGCTCGCCCCGCCGAGGTGCGGGACGAACGCGTCGACCTCCTCGAACGACCGCACGGGCCGCTCGCAGATCATGTCGACGAGCACCTCGCCGAGGACCAGGACCCGACCGCGGGCCGCCCCCGGCGCCGCCGACTCGGACGGGTCGGACGGGGCCGCCGCGCCGCGGGGATCACCCGCGGCGGCACGCTGCGCTCGGTCGTTCATGCCCGTCATCGTCGCGCGCCGGTCGGCGGGGCGGATCGTCGGCCCGGCGCTCGACCGGCCCGTCGACGCGCGACCGGAACGACCAGCCCGAGGGCGTCCCTCCCGCTCGGCCGGGCCTTCGTGCCCGTGACGGTGCCGACCCGCGCGATCGGACCTTACGCCGCGGCCGCCGGTCCGAACCAGGTGGTCAGCGCGTCGGTCAGGCCCGATGCGCTGCCGTCCCCGACCCAGGCCACGTACCCGTCGGGCCGGATCAACACGGCCGCGGGCGCAGCGACCGTCCCGAGCGCCGGAAGCTCCCAGACGCCGGCGTACTCGGCGTCGACCTGCCGGACCCGATCGGCCCACGGACCGATCTCGAGGCCCCCGGGCGCGCCGAGGTTCAGCAACACCGGCCGGGCGTCGTGCAGCAGCGCGTAGACGCGGAGCGGACCGTCGGCGGTGACCAGGTCGAGGTCGGGCATCCGGCGCCCGAGCAGCGGGTGTCCCTCACCGAGGTCGTAGTGGATGCCGAGGCCGGACAACGTCGCGGCAAGTTGCTCGCGCGGCTCGTCCGCCACGAGCAGCTCGGCGATCACCTCGGTCAGGGCCTTGGTGCGGTCGTCCGGTCGGCGCAGCGCGACCGAGGCCATCGTGTTGCGCAGCACGCGGGCCGCGACCGGATGACGCTCCGCGTGGTAGCTGTCGAGGAGGCTCTCCGGCGCCGTCCGCTCGACCACCCGGGCCAGCTTCCAGCCCAGGTTGACCGCGTCCTGGACGCCGGTGTTGAGGCCCTGCCCGCCGTCCGGCGAGTGCACGTGCGCGGCGTCGCCGGCCAGCAGCACCCGTCGGTCGCGGTAGGCCGCGGCCTGCCGCGTCATGTCGGTGAAGCGGGAGATCCAGGTCGGGCTGTGGGCCCCGTAGTCGGTCCCGTCCACGGCGATCAGCGCCTCGCTGAGATCACGCAGGGTGGGCTCCTCGGTCGTGGATCCGACGTGCTCCTCGGTCACCATGACCCGGATCGGCCCGCCCTTCGCGTAGATGATCTCGCCGTCACGGATCTCGTAGTCCGTCTTGCCGTAGGCATGGGTGCCGAGGGCGCTGTGGTGGATGCCCAGCTCCGGCTCCTCGGCCATCTCGACCTCGGCGATCAGGCTGCTGATCGTCGGATCCCACCCGGGGAACTCGATCCCGGCTGCCTTCCGGATCAGGCTGCGTCCGCCGTCGCACCCGACGAGGTACTCCGCCCGCAGCGACGTGCCGTCGGAGAGGTCGACATCGACGCCCCTGTCGTCCTGGGTGAAGCCGGTGACCTCGCGCCCGCGGTAGAGCGTCACCGCCAGCTCGTCGACCCAGCCGGCCAGGATCCGCTCGATGTGGTTCTGCCACAGCCCGAGCCCGTATCCGTGCCGGGTCGGAAAGCCGCTGATGTCCAGCGAGACTCCGGCGAACGCCGAGACCTGCGCCTGCTGCCCCTCCGCCAGGAACCGGTCGGCGATCCCGCGCTGGTCGAGGACCTCGATCGTGCGCGAGTGCAGGCCACCCGCGCGCGAGCCGGCGAGCTCCTGGCTGGCTCGCCGCTCGACGATCGCCACGTCGACGCCCGCCAGCGCCAGCTCACCCGCCAGCATCAGCCCCGTCGGTCCGCCTCCGGCAATCACCACGGCATGCTCGTTCGTGCGCATCTCGCTTCTCCCTCGTTCGTCGGTCCTGATCTGCGACGAGGCGAGTATGGGGCACCCTCCGCGACCTCATGAGGGCTTCGTGTGCGGTATAAATTAAGAGTGGAGAGAGCGGTTGACGCCCTCTCCTTCTTTCGTTCGGTGCCGCCGTGGCCGCTCGTCCCGGCAACCACCCGAACGACGGCCCGTGGAATCACGGATGCGCGGCCTCCCGCGACGCTCCTACGCTGAGGCCATGCCCTGGGAACCACGCCTGCGACCGATCCTCGTCCTCGGGCTCGCGACGGCCTTCGTCGCCGTCCCCGGCGAGGCGATCGGGGCGCCGAACCCGCTGGCGATCCCCCACGCCGCCACGACCACCGTGGCCAAGAAGAAGCGACACCGCAAGGGCCGCGCGACACCGGAGAAGACCACCGCGACCGTCAGCGGATCGTGGACGATCACCCGCACGGGCGAGCTCCACGGTGGCGTCGAGAGCGAGAAGCTGACCGTCACGGTCAAGGACGGCAAGGTCACGTTCCCCGAGCAGACCGGGCGTACCGCGAAGGGCAAGGCCGACGTCGCGATCACCTACCAGGGCACGTACAGCACCGACGATCGCTCGTGGCATGCCGGCTGCGATCACGAGGAGCGGACGTCGACCGCGACCTTCCACGACAGCTATCCGATCTACGTCTACGGCACCAACCGGCGGACGGTCGGCGGCAAGGAGCAGAAGCTCGTCGGTGGCTGGGGCGTCGAGGTCGCCTGGCCGTCGGTCTCGAAGATGGGCCTGGTCACGACCGGCTACTACGAGGACTGGGAGTCGATCCTGATGCAGAGCTGCCAGCGGGCGTCGATCGGCGAGCCGCTCGGCGGCTGGAACGTCCAGTTCGCGGCGACGCTGGGCGCGACCGGCAGCCTCAACGGTGGCGGCACCGGCGTCCTGCTCACCCACGCTCAATCGGGCTTCGAGCAGACCGAGACGGTCGACGGTCGGATCTCGTTCTCGAAGTCGGTCGAGAAGCGCTGACCAGTCGGCTACCCGAGGCTGAGGGCGACCTCCTCAGCGAGCCGCGCGAGCTTCTGCGGGTTTCGGACGGCGTAGATCCTCGTGATCCGGCCGTCCTCGATCACCAGGCTCGTGACGGTGTCGAGCTGGCCGTCGAGCTCGAGCCGCACCGCCGGGGCCCCGTTGAGCCAGATCGGCATCGCCTCGACCATGCCGCTCAACCTGGTCAGCAGCGGGGCCACCCGCTTCGCGCCCACGATCGGCCGCTTGGCCGCGGTGACGATGCCTCCACCGTCGGCGACGACGACCACGTCCGGCGCGAGCACGTCCAGCAGCCCCTGCAGGTCGCCGCCGCGGACCGCGGCCAGGAACCGCTCGACCACGGCTTCGTGCTCGGCGCGGCTCACCGGCGCCCGCGGCCGCCGCGCGGTCACGTGCTCTCGAGCGCGGTGCGCGATCTGCCGCACCGCCGCCGGCGACTTGTCGACCGCCTCCGCGATCTCGTCGTACGGGGTGTCGAACACCTCGCGGAGCACGAACACGGCCCGCTCGGTGGCGCCGAGGGTCTCCAGCACGGTCAGCATCGCGAACGAGACGCTCTCGGCGAGCGCGACGTCCTCGGCTACGTCGGGGCTGGTCAGGAGCGGCTCGGGGAGCCACTCGCCGACGTACTCCTCGCGCCGCCGCGCCAGCGTGCGCAGCTGGTTGAGCGCCTGCCGGGTGACGATCCGGACGAGGTAGGCCCGCGGGTCGTGCACCTCCGCCCGGGCCGCGGTCCCGAGCTGGTCCCACCGCAGCCAGGTCTCCTGCACGACATCCTCGGCGTCGGCGGCGGAGCCGAGCATCTCGTAGGCGACGGTGAAGAGCAGACGGCGGTGGGCGACGAACGGGTCACCGGTCATGCCGGAGACGCTACGCCGCTCGGCTGGGCCAGGGGCGCAAGGCCGCACGATGCCGAGAACCCCTGGGCCTCGATCCCGAGCGCGACGTTCGACCGCGCCATCTGGTTCGCCATCGAGGCGATCGCCGTCAGCTCGATCAGGGCCGGCGCTCCGAGCTGCTCCAGCAGCCGAGCGGAGAGCTCGTCGGTGACGGTCGGCGGCGTCTGGCTGATCGCCTCGGCGTACTCCAGGACGTCGCGCTCCAGCGGGGTGAACACGTTCGATTCCCGCCACCGCGGCACCTCTCGTGCCTTGGCCACGTCGAGTCCGTCGTTGTGTGCCTGGAAGTACGTCATGTCGAGGCAGAACGAGCAGCCGATCAGGGACGCCACCGCCATGTGGGCGTAGGACTTCAGGTCCGTGTCGCACGCGTTCCACTTCATGGACTTCTGGCCCATGCTGAGGCTGGCCTTGAGCACCGGCTGGTTGTGCCACAGCACGCCGAGGCCCTCGGGCACCTGGCCGAGCATCCGCTTGCTGAACCGCTTGATCAGTGCGCCGTAGAGACCGGTGATCTCGGTCGCGGGGATCCGGGTGTTGCTGGTCATGTTCGCCTCCTCGTTCGGTGTTCTCGGCATGAGGACACCGGCCAGCGCCGATCCGTGACAGCGCGCGACAGACCCGGGCCGGCACAGCGCCGCGACGGACCTCCACCACGGTCGTTCGTCGCCGCGGTCGCAGGCTCGGCGTCTTCCGCTGCTCTAGGGTGCAGCGATGGTCGGCATGGACGTCCCAGATCCGCACATCGCCCCGCACGTCGACCGCGCGGCGCTGGTCGTGATCGATACCCAGGTCGACTTCGCCGACGGTGGCCGCACCCCGATCGACGGGACCACCGCGATCGTCCCGCAGCTGGCCACGCTGGTCGCCGCGTTCCGCGCCGCAGGCCGGCCGATCGTCCACATCGTGCGGTTGTACGACGGCGACGACGTCGACCTGGTCCGACGGACGCTCGTGGCCGCCGGAGCGGGCCCGGTCGCTCCGGGCAGCCCCGGGTCGCAGCTGCTCGACGCGCTGCGTCCGATCGGGACCCCCGACCTCGACCACGAGCGCCTCATCCGCGGCGAGGCGCAGCCCCTGGGCCCCGACGAGGTCGTGCTCTGGAAGCCGCGATGGAGCGCGTTCTTCCGCACCCCGCTCGACGAGCACCTGCGGGCGCGGAACGTCGACACCGTCGTGATCGCGGGCTGCAACTTCCCGAACTGCCCGCGTGCGACCGCCTTCGACGCCAGCGAGCTCGACTACCGCACCGTCCTGGTGACCGACGCGCTCAGCGGTGTCACGCCCCACCACATCGACGAGATGCAGCGGATCGGCGTGCTCGCGGCGACGACCGACGATCTCTGCCGCGAGCTTCCAGCAGCCCCGGTCTCGCGGTGACTCCCAGCGCGAGGTGCTCAGCGCCTCGCGCTTACCCCAGCCAGCCGGCCAGCTCGTCGATCGCGCCAGGCAGGACGTAGTAGTACGCCCACAGGCCCTGGCGCTCGCTGTCGACGATCCCCGCGTCGCGCAGCTTCTTGAGGTGGTGGCTCAGCGTCGACTGCGAGACGTCGAACAACGGCACCAGCTCGCAGACGCAGACCTTGCCGGCGTGCTTGCGCAGGACGTCGACGAGCTGCAGGCGGATCGGATCGCCCAGGGCCTTGGCGACCTCGGCCATCCGCAGCGCCTGCGCGCGGTCGACGTCCGGGTAGACCACCGGCTCGCAGCAGGGCTCCCCCGCCCCACGCTTGATCTTCGGCGTCAGCTCCATATCGACGGACATCGATCTAGGACGCTACACGAAAGAATCACGTTTGTCGATTGAAGTGATGATCATCAATCGATACGGTTCGCGGCATGGCCACCGCCTCCGCCGCCCAGGCCACTGCCGAGGCGCCCGTCCTCCAGCGCCTGTCGACCCTCGACCGGTTCCTCCCGGCCTGGATCCTGGTCGCCATGGGCGTCGGCCTCGGGCTCGGCGCGGCGATCCCGTCGATCGACGAGGGCTTGGACCGGCTCCGGATCGGGACGGTCTCGCTGCCGATCGCGCTCGGTCTGCTGCTGATGATGTACCCCGTCCTCGCCAAGGTCCGCTACGGCGAGGTCGTCCGCGACCGCAGCCCGCAGACGGCGAGGATGCTCGGCGCCTCGCTGGTGCTGAACTGGATCGTCGGGCCGGCGCTGATGTTCGCGCTGGCCTGGATCTTCCTCGCCGACCAGCCGGAGTTCCGGACGGGCCTGATCATCGTCGGTCTCGCCCGCTGCATCGCGATGGTCCTGATCTGGAGCGACCTCTCCTGTGCCGACCGCGAGTCGACGGCACTGCTCGTCGCCGTCAACTCGGTCTTCCAGATCGTCGCCTACAGCGTCCTCGGCTGGTTCTACCTGACGGCCCTCCCCGACCTGCTCGGTCTCGACTCGCAGGGCTTCTCGATCGGGATCTGGGAGGTCGCCCGGACGGTCCTGATCTTCCTCGGGATCCCGCTGGTCGCCGGAGCGTTGACCCGCGTGATCGGGGTCCGACGGAAGGGCGAGGCCTGGTACGAGCAGACGTTCCTGCCGAAGATCGGGCCGTTCGCGCTCTACGGGCTGCTGTTCACGATCGTGATGCTGTTCGCGATCCAGGGCGACGCGATCACGTCGCAGCCGCTCGACGTCGCGCGGATCGCGCTCCCCCTGCTCGTCTACTTCGGCGTGATGTTCGCCGCCGGGCTCGCCGCGGGGCGACTGATCGGCGCGACCTACGCCCGCACCGCCTCGCTCGCCTTCACGGCCGCCGGCAACAACTTCGAGCTGGCGATCGCCGTCGCGATCGGGGTCTTCGGGGCGACGTCCGGCCAGGCCCTGGCCGGCGTCGTCGGCCCACTGATCGAGGTGCCGGTGCTCGTCGGCCTCGTCTACGTGGCGCTCTGGATCCGTCGCCGGTACTACCCGGCCGAAGAGGCGGAGGCACGCTCGCGGGATGGGGCCGTCGCCCCGTCGCTGGCGGCCGAGTCCGCGTGATCCCACGAACCCGTCCCCCGCGTCCTCGGTGACCACCGCATGAGCCACGTCCTCTTCGTCTGCCTCCAGAACGCCGGCCGCTCCCAGATCAGCCAGGCGCTGTTCGCCCGGGCCGCCGGTGCGGTCCACGAGGCCCGCTCTGCCGGGACGACGCCCGCGGACCGCGTTCACCCCGAGGTGATCGAGGCGATGGACGAGCTGGGGATCGACCTTCGCGATCGAACCCCGCGGGGGCTCACCCAGGAGCTGGCCGAGTGGGCCGACGTCGTGGTCACGATGGGCTGCGGCGACGCCTGCCCGTACGTGCCTGGCGTCCGCTACATCGACTGGGAGCTCGAGGACCCCTCGGGCAAGAGCCTCGACCAGGTCCGGCGGACGCGCGACGAGATCGACCGGCGGGTTCGGGCGCTGGCGGCCGAGCTGTCCGTCTGAGCAAGGGCAGGCGAGATCTCGACAGGCCCCGGTTCCAGTGGCCTCTTCAGCCGAGGTGTGACACTCGAACCATGGAGATTCAGGTTCTCTATTTCGCTGGGTGCCCGTCGTTTGGCGAGCTGATGCCGCGGCTACGGGCGCTTGTCCTTGACAGTGGCCTCGATCCCAGCTCGATCCAGCTGCAGGCTATTGAGACCGTCGAGGACGCCGAGCGCCAGCGCTTCCTCGGTTCGCCGTCGATTCGCGTCAACGGGCGCGATATCGACTCGGACGCCGCGACGCGCACCGACTACGGGATGAAGTGTCGGATCTACCGTTGCGAAGGCGGGCCGAGACCGACGCCTCCAGACGCGTGGATTCGGCGCGCCATTCGTCAGGCAAGCGCCGACGCTGACGGGGGAACAGCACCCGCAAGCACCTAGCCCTGTTGGTGCCGAGCGTTCGAGCCGATGCACGGACTCTCGTGGGGAGGCTTCCCGCCGCGATCAGTCGCCGGGCGTCGCGGGTCGGTCCACGGCATCGGACCTCGCCGGCTCGCCGGTCTCCGGCGACGTCGCCCGCTGACCGCCGAGCAGCGGCCAGGCGATCACGGCCCCGGCGATCGCCACCAGCGCGGCCACGAGGACCACGTCGTTGAGGCCGTCGACGATCCCGGCGACCGTCGCGCCCGCTCCGACCTGACCGTGGAAGATCGCCCCCAGCCCGGCGATCCCGATCGCGATCCCCAGCTGCCGGAAGGTGTTGTTGATCCCCGAGGAGAGGCCGCTGCGCTCGACCGGCAGCACGCTGACCATCGCCGCGGCGAGCGCCGGGCTGATCGTGCCGACCGCGATACCGCCGAGCAGCAGGCCCGGCAGCAACTGCGTCCAGTGGTCGCCCGGCGCGGCGCCGTGGATCGTCAGCAGGGCGATCCCGAACAGCGCCAGCCCGGCCACCAGCGGGACCCGCAGCGGCAGTCGGCCGGTCAACTTGCCCGAGAACGGCGCGACCACCAGGATCAGGATGGTCATCGGCAGCATCCGCAGGCCGGTCTCGGTCGCCGAGTAGCCGAGCGCCAGCTGGAGGTAGATCGCCAGGAACAGCAGCAGCGGGTAGATCGCGATCGACTGCGCAAACGCGACCAGGGCCGTTCCGCTGAAGGCGGGGACCCGGAACAGCTCCAGCGGCAGCATCGGTGCGGCCACCCGCCGTTCGACCACCACGAAGGCACCCAGCAGCAGCGCGGCGCCGAGCAGCGTCGCGACGATCGGCGCGCTCCCCCACCCCTGCTCGTTGCCGCGGATCAAGCCGAGCACGGCGAGGAAGCTGGCCGCACCGAACAGGACCATGCCGGCGAGGTCGGGGCGGCCGGGCCGACGGTCGCGGGACTCCGGCAACGCCCGCAGCGTCGCCACGACCAGGACCACCCCGAGGGGGACGTTGACGAGGAAGATCCACCGCCAGCTCAGCCCGTCGACGACGAGCCCACCCAGCAGCGGGCCGATCGCCAGCGACGCGCCGGTGATCGCACCCCAGACGCCGAGCGCGAAGCCGCGCTCGGCTCCCCGGAACTCGTGCGCGAGGATCGCGAGCGAGGCGGCGAACATCGCGGCCGCCCCGATCCCCTGCGCCCCGCGGGCGAGGTTCAGGAGCAGGGGCGCGTCCGCGAGTCCGCAGAGCGCGGAGCAGGCGGTGAAGATCGCCAGCCCGCTCGCGAAGACCGCGCGACGGCCGAGTCGGTCGGCAAGCGTCCCGGCGGCCAGCAGCGTCGCGGCGAGCACGACGGTGTAGGCGTCGATCACCCACTGCATCTGCACGAAGCTGGCCCCGAGATCGCGCTGGATCGTCGGCAGCGCGACGTAGACGATCGTCACGTCGAGCAGCAGCATCGCGGTGGCGACCGAGACGACGGTCAGCGTGATCCAGCGGACGGGGGTCACGCCGACGCTACCCCGCGCGAGCGCGACGCGATCGGGCATGGCGGGGTGAACAGCGGCACTGCGCCACTATACGAGCGGCGTTCGGCGCCGCCCCGCGAACGGACGGATGGCGCCGGGCGACGACCGGTCCCGACCGCCGGTCGCTCAGGTCCCGCAGAAGGTCCGGTAGCCGCCGAAGCTCGCCGGGGCCGGCTCGGCGTAGGCGTCCAGGCCCGGTCGCACCTCGTACGGCCGGGTCACCGCGTCGAGCAGCCGCTCGAACGGCTCGAGATCGCCGGCGGTGGCGGCGTCGAGCGCCTCCTCGACCCGGTGATTGCGCGGAACGTAGACGGGGTTCACGAGGTCGATCGCGTCGGCGACGGCCCCCGGCGCGCGATCCTCGCCGGCGATCTGCGACCGCCAGCGCACGACCCAGGCGTCGAAGGCCGCCGGGTCGCCGGCGAACAGCGCCCGGGCCGGCTCCGGCTCGTCACGCAGCACGCCCGCGAGCGCCCGGAAGCAGGCCGTGAGGTCGACCCGCTGGGCCTGCATCAGCGCGACCAGCTCCTCGATCAGGTCCGCGACGCCGTCGCCTGCCCCGACGAGGCCGAGCTTGGCCCGCATCCCCTGCTCCCAGTACTCGCCGTAGCGAGCGGGGAACGCCTGGAGGACCTCGGTGGCCGCCGCGACGGCCGCGTCGCTGTCGTCGTCGATCAACGGCAGCAGCGATTCGGCCAGCCGGGCCAGGTTCCACTGCGCGATCGGGGGTTGGTTGCCGTAGGCGTAGCGGCCGCCATGGTCGATCGAGCTGAAGACGGTCGACGGGTGGAAGGCGTCCATGAACGCGCACGGGCCGTAGTCGATCGTCTCGCCGGAGATCGTCATGTTGTCCGTGTTCATGACCCCGTGGACGAACCCGACCAGCATCCACTGCGCGAGCAGCGACGCCTGGGCGTCGACCACGCTCGCGAAGAACGCCAGGTACGGGTTCTCCGCCGCGGCCGCCGCGGGGTGGTGACGGGCGATCGCGTAGTCGGCCAGCCGCCGGACGAGCGCGGGGTCGCCGAGCGCGGCGGCGTACTGGAAGGTGCCGACCCGGATGTGGCTGGCCGCGACCCGGGAGAGGACCGCCCCGGGCAGCAGGCTGTCACGCGAGATCTGGTCGCCGGTCGCGACCACCGCGAGCGCGCGGGTGGTCGGGATCCCCAGCGCGTGCATCGCCTCGCCGATCAGGTACTCGCGCAGCATCGGGCCGACCGCTGCCTTGCCGTCTCCCCCACGCGCGAACGGCGTCCGTCCGGAGCCCTTGAGGTGCAGGTCCCGTCGCCGACCGTGTCGGTCCGTCAGCTCGCCGAGCAGCAGGGCGCGGCCGTCGCCGAGCCGCGGCGAGAGCTGCCCGAACTGGTGCCCCGAGTAGCCCTGGGCGACCGGCGACGCTCCCTCGGGACGGGCGTTGCCGACGAGCAGGTCGACGCCCGCCGGCGTACGCAGCGCGTCACCGTCGACCCCGAGCTCGGCCGCCAGCGCCTCGTTGAGGACCAGCAGCCGCGGCTCGGGCGCCGCCTCCGCCGACCACGGCGTGCACAGCTCGCCCAGCTCGCGGGCGAACGAGTCGTCGAACGCGAACGACGGCGGGGCGGTGACGCTCATCCTTCGAGGCTAGCGAGGCCAGTCGCGCAGCTCCTAGGCAGCGGGCACGTCGACGACCACGACGGTGTTGCCGTCCGGGTCGCGGAGCATGAACATCAGCGGGGCACCGGGCGAGCGCATCGGCTCCGGGTCGAGGTCGATCCCGCCGAGCGCGCTCAGCCGGGCGTGCTCGCCGAGCACGTCGGCGGTCTCGACGCCGATCGAACTGCCGCCCGGCTCGTCGTACATCGGCGGGTTGAGGGCCAGGCGCGCCCGCGAGCCGGGCGGCGCGACCTCCACCCAGCGCATCTCGCCGTTCTCGCCGAAGCGGACGTCGCTGCGCAGCTCGAAGCCGAGCTTCCCGGTGTAGAACGCGATCGCGGCGTCCTGGTCGCTGACCGTGAACATGGCCACGCCGATGTTGGTGACGGTCGTCTTGGTCTTCGTGGAATCGCTCATGCCCCCCAGACGCAGGGCTCGCGAGAAACTCATCGCGGTAGGCCCACCAATCTCGGATCAGGTCGACCAGGGCTCCCGGGCGAGCGCCTCGATCCGGTCCCAGACGTAGCGCGCGCTCGGCGGCGGTGCCAGTGGATCGAGCAGCAACCGCTTCCCGCGCGAGGCGACGACGAACGACGTCACCAGCGGCTCCCAGCCCTCCCCCTCCTGCCAGTCCGGATGCGGCTGGCGCCACAGCCACAGACCTGGCGCCACGTCACGCAGCTCCACGCTCATGGCCGTCGAGCCTCGTCCGCCGGAACCGTGCCGATCTTCGCCGCCGACGGCCGCCGCGGGCCGATGTCGCAAGGTCACGACGGGCGGATCCGGGGCGCGTAGCCTGGGCTCATGACCGACGCGCCGTCCACCATCGCCGAGGTCCACCTCAGCCACCGGTCGAACTGGTTGCGGGCGGCGGTCCTCGGCGCCAACGACGGCATCGTCTCGACCTCGAGCCTGGTCCTCGGCGTGGCCGGATCGGGCGCTTCGAGCGGCGCGATCCTGACCGCGGGCGTGGCCGGGCTCGTCGGCGGGGCGCTCTCGATGGCCGCGGGCGAGTACGTCTCGGTCAGCTCCCAGCGGGACACCGAGCAGGCCGACCTGCGGCTGGAGCAGCGCGAGCTGGCGAGCGACCCGCATGGCGAGCTCGACGAGCTGACCGGGATCTACGAGCAGCGGGGCCTGCCGTCGGCGCTCGCCCGTGAGGTCGCCGAGACGTTGACCGCCCGCGATGCCCTGGCGGCGCACGTCCGCGACGAGCTGGGGTTCGACGCCGCCCGCCGCGCCCGGCCGCTCCAGGCGGCGGGATCATCGGCGGCCGCCTTCGCGGCCGGCGCGATCCTGCCGTTGCTCGCCGCGGCCCTGGATTCGGGGGCGACCCGGATCGCCGTGATCGTGGCGGTCACGCTCGTGGCCCTGGCCGCCCTCGGGGCGACCGGTGCCCGGCTCGGCGGGGCACCTGCCGCTCCCGCAACCGCCCGGGTCGTGCTCTGGGGCAGCGTGGCGATGCTCGTGACCTACCTGATCGGTGCGGCGGTCGGCACCGCGGTCTGAGCACGGTCCGGCCGGGTGGCCGGCGTCGACGTCCTTCGGCCCGCTGGTCGACGCCGCAAGCGGGCTGTCGGCCGGCCCCGGGGCCGCGTCGCGGCTGTCCTCTGGCGCCACGGATACGCAACGCGTGTTGACGCGTTGTACGACGTAGCTGACCGCCGGCGCGAGCTGAACGGGCGTCTGGTTGGCCACGCAGGTGCTGGTAGGCGGACCGGCCGGCAGCCGGCCCGTCGCCCGGGGCGATCCGGGCGCCCGCGGGCACGCCGATCGACGACTCGGACGACGACCGGCAGCGCCAAACGCCAGTCTGGCACGGCACTTTCGGACCCCAACGACCGACCGTTCGACGCCGAGGCGATGATCGTCGGCGCGGGCCCTTCGCGGCCGTCCGACCGCCTGGTTGATGTGTGTTCGAGGATCGCCTAAGCCTCGTAGAGATGTCTCCGGAGTGTGCTTGACCACCCACCGAGGACGCTGCAATACTGCCGCCGGCAACAACCAAAACAGGAGTGTTCCCATGTACGGAATCAAGAAGAAGATGATCGCCATCGCCGCCACGACCGTCGTCGGTCTCGGGGGCGCCGCGGGAACGGCACAGGCCAGCACCGCGGTCACCAACCCCTTCGACCCCCCGTCCTACGCGATGGCGTCCGGCTGGAACAACGTGAAGGCCTGCGACGGGCAGGTCGACGGCAACCGCGTCCGGGCCTGGTACAGCACCGTCAACGGCGACTACCCGTCTCCGGACTGGGCTCCCAGCGCGGGATGCACGGGCTGGCACACCCCGTCGGGCGGAAACCCGATCAACTGGATCCGCGTCTGCACGGAGAACGAGGGCTGCAGCGATTGGGTGGCGAACAACGGGACGACGTAGCCAACGGTCGGCCCCGCGGACGGCTGGCGGTCGGCAGATGTCGGCCGCCGGTCGGCGGCAGCGCCCGGCCCTGGGCCGGCAACGGCGACGAAGGCCGTGCCGACTGGCCGGGTGATGCGGGTACCGCTCGCTGTCTCGGACATCCGGTGCTCCTCGGCCTCGATGGTGCTCTGGTGGTAGGACCGGGTGGCGCGTCGGAACTGATCGCTGACGGAGGAGCGGCCGGTGCCCGGGTCGCCCGGGCACACCGCTACGCTCCGCCGCATGATCGTCGGCCGAGCCATCTACCGCGACGGACGGCGGGTCGGCTCCCCCGAGGACTTCGACGACCTGTTCGCCGCCTGCAGCGAGCCCGACACCGTCGTCTGGCTCGGGCTCCACGAGCCCAGCCGCGAGGAGTTCGAGCAGCTCGCGCGCAAGTTCGACCTCCACGACCTCGCCGTCGAGGACGCGGTCGTCGCCCACCAGCGCCCCAAGCTCGAGCAGTACGGCACGACCCGCTTCCTGGTGCTGCGCTCGGCGCGCTACGTCGACGAGAGCGAGTCGGTCGAGTTCGGCGAGGTCCACCTGTTCGCCGGCCCCGGCTTCGTCGTCTCCGTCCGCCACGGCGACGCCTCCCAGCTGCGCGGCGTGCGCGAGAAGCTCGAGGGCCGGCCCGACCTGCTGCGACTCGGCCCGCTGGCGATCATGCACGCGATCGTCGACCGGGTCGTCGACGACTACCTGCCGGTCGTGGCTGGGATCGAGAACGACATCGACGAGATCGAGGACGACGTCTTCGACGGCAGCGCCAGCGCGTCCCGGCGGATCTACGAGCTGACCCGCGAGGTGATCGAGTTCCAGCGGGCGACCCTGCCGCTGCCGGACATGCTCGCGCAGCTGAAGAGCGGCAAGGGCGTCTCGCAGGAGGAGCTGGCCTACCTGCGCGACGTCGAGGACCACGCGCTGAAGGTCCGCGAGCAGATCGCCGGCTTCCGCGAACTGCTCCAGAACATCCTCAACGTCAACCTGACCCTCGAGACCAAGGCGCTCTCGGAGGCGAGCATCGCCCAGGCCGAGGAGGTCAAGAAGATCTCCGCCTGGGCCGCGATCCTGTTCGCGCCGACGCTCGTGGGCACGGTCTACGGGATGAACTTCGACAACATGCCCGAGCTGAGCTGGAAGCTCGGCTACCCGATGTCGATCGTGATGATGCTGCTGGTCGGCGTCGTGCTCTGGGGCGTCTTCCGCTACCGGCGCTGGATCTGACGCGCGGCGGCTCGACCGCCGACCGGCGTCGGCTCGGAGCGCGGCGTGTTCACAGCGTCTTGATGCCGGTGCGATCGGTCTTGATCCGCTCTGCGCGGCGCCGGGGCCACGCTCGGAGCATGAGTACCCACCACCATCCGGCCGCAGCCGCGACGCCGCACGACCCCGCCCATCCGCATCCGCTCTGGGGCGGCCCCGCGCTCGGCGTCCGCGTCCGCGCGACCCTGGTCCGGCGGGACCGTCTGCGGCTGGCCGACGCCGTCGCCGCGCTGATCGACCGCGGGAGCAGCCTGCCGGGACCGACCGCCGGTCTCGGCCCCGCCCTCGGCGAGCAGATCCTGCTCGCCCGCCCGGTCCTGATCGAGATCGAGCACCTGCTGCGCGGCGACGGGCCGCTCGATCCGCGCGGCGTGCAGCGGATCGGCACGCTGCTGGCCGACGTCCGTCGCGGTGGCCTCGCCCCGTGCGACCTGCTGGCGCTCGACGACGACGCCCGTGAAGCCCGACGGTTGCTCCGCTCGGGGGCGGCGCAGCGATGAGCGACGACGGCGTCTTCGGACGATCTTCACACCAGCCGCCGGCTTCTGCACACCAGCCGGGCGGTCCCGGACGGATCCTGGAGGACATGGCCACCACCGCCGCCCCGTCGCTCGACGGGCACCCGTTCCCGCCGCTCTCTGCCGTCGTGCTCGCCTCCCCCGAGGGTCGCGCGCCCGGCGTGCTCGACCGCCCCCACCGGATCGCCCTGGCCGACCGGATCGAGGACCTGATCGCGGAGGCGGTGCGCTTCCGGATCGTGCCCGCGGCCCGTCCGACCCGTCCGACCCCGCCGCCCTGCCCCACCCGCGAGCAGGTGATCGCCGCCCGCGGGCGGCTGCTCGACCTCGAGCATGCGCTCCGCGCCGGGATCCCGATCACCCGCCACGGCGAGCACCTCGTCGAGGCCCTGCTCGACGGCGCGGAGACCGGCTCCTACGCCGATCAGCCCCCGTGCGCGCTGCACGACGACGCCGAGGTCGCCTGCCGCGCGATCGGCAGCGTCAGCCCGTTCCACTAGCGGCCCGCTCGCTCGCTCGTCGTCGCACCGGCCGCACCAGCCGCAGCGCCATGACGACGAGCGCATCCGCGTGCCGCGGTGTTGCGGGAACGTCTGGAAATCCGCAGACGGAGGGGCAACGCCCCGGTTGGTGAGGTGGTCCTCGGCCCCGCCCACCACCGAGGAGCACCGTGCATCACCAGCCTCGCCGCCGCTCGCGGCGCCCGACGATCATCCTGGCGGTCGTCGTCACCCTGACCCTGACCGCCTTCGGCCTCTCGCGAGTGGCGGACGTCCCCGTGGCGCAGCGGTTGGTCGACGCGAGCCAGGGCGCCGTCGGCCGGGCGCCGTCGACCGTCTTCCAGGCGGCCGAGAAGCTGGTCCCGAACGGCAAGGCGGGCGACGCCTCCGGCGACGACAGCGGCTACATCGCGACCGGCGAGTCGGTCTCGGTCTTCGCCGACCATCCGGCCGTGACCCGGCTCGACCCGAAGCTCCGCACCGCGATCCGGCGGGCCGCGGTCGAGGCCCGCCGGGACGGGATCACGATCCGCCTCAACGGCGGCTGGCGCAGCGCCGCCTACCAGCAGCGGCTGCTCGACGAGGCGATCGCGCGGTACGGGAACGAGCAGACGGCACGCCAGTACGTGAACACGCCCGAGCGCTCGACCCACGTCCACGGGCGGGCGGTCGACATCGGGCCGACCGACGCCGACAGCTGGCTGATCCAGCACGGCACCGACTATGGGCTCTGCCAGACCTACGCCAACGAGATCTGGCACTTCGAGCTGGCGACCGAGCCCGGCGGCACCTGCCCCGCCCAGCGCGGGGACGCCAGCGCGGGGTAGCCGCCGGCACCGGGCGGGGTCGGCCCCGCGGCCGCCGACCCGGGTGTCGTCCGCCTCGACGGTGACCGAGACCGCGAGGTGCTCCGTGCGAGCCGCCGTCAGGCGTTCCGCACCCGGGACCTCACGACGAGTGGTCCTCGCGGACCGTCAGGCCGTCGGGCTGCGTCTGCTCCGGCCGCAACAGCGACCGGTAGGGCTGACCGGCGGTGCGCCGCTCGAAGTCGTCGCGAGCGGCGGCGCGGAGGTCGGCGTCGGTCAGCAGGTCGAGGGCCGTCCGGGCCAGGACCTCGGTGGCCGCGACGGTGCTCCGCGCGCCGATCGACATCCCGCCGCAGGCGGTCACCGGCCAGGTGTGCAGCGCGACGCCGAGCGGCATCGTCGGCATCATGATCCCGATCGTCGGCGTGCACCAGCTGACGTCCCCGACGTCGGACGAGCCGCCGGTCGTCGGCTCGTCCTGCAGCGGCATCACCGCCGTGCAGAGCCCCGCCTCGGGCAGCTCGACCTGCTGCTGGCAGGCGCGCGCGAACGCCTGTTCCTCCCCGGTCCAGTCGGGTACGCCGACCCGCTCCAGGTGCGCCTGCATCCGCGCGGCGAGTGGCCCGTTGGGCAGGAGGTCGTGCATGCCGAAGTAGGCCGCGGCCTCGGCGCTGGTCTGGGTCGCGAGCGCCGCGCCGGCGGCGATCTGCTGGACCCAGTCGCTGGTGGCCTGCACGCGCGCCCGGTCGACGTCGCGCACGTAGACGCTCATCCGGGCGTAGTCCGGCACGATGTTCGCCGCCCGACCCCCGTCGGTGATGACGTAGTGGACGCGCGCGGTCGGCTCGAGGTGCTCCCGCATCGCGTTGATGCCGTGCGCGGCGAGCTCGAGCGCGTGGAGCGCGCTGCGACCGCTCCACGGCTCCAGGCCGGCGTGGGCGCTGCGTCCGTGGAACTCGAGCCGGAGGATGTGGGCCGCGGCCATCCGGAAGTTGATCACCCCCGCGCTCGTGCCCGGGTGCCAGTGGAGCGCCCCGTCGAGGTCGTCGAACAGCCCGTCGCGGGCCATGAAGACCTTCGCGCCCTCGGTCTCCTCGGCGGCGCAGCCGTAGACGCGCAGGGTGCCCGGGGTTCCGTCGGCCCGCATCTGGTGGCGGGTCGCGATCGCGGCCCCGGTCAGGGCCGCGCCGAGCATGTTGTGGCCGCAGCCGTGCCCGCTCCGCTTGCCGTCGGCCGGGGCCTCCTGCCGGGGCACCGCCGCGTTGCCGAGGCCGGGCAGGGCGTCGTACTCGACCAGGAACCCGACCTTCGGTCCGTCCTCGCCCTGACGCCATTCGGCGACGAACGCCGTCGGCAGGCCGGAGGTGCCCCGGCTGACGATCGTGAAGCCGGCAGCCTCGAGCTCGCGAACGTGGACCTCGGCCGAGGCGGTCTCCTCGAACGAGAGCTCGGCAAGCGCCCAGACCTCGGCGCAGATGCGCTCGGTCGCGGGGCGCGCCAGATCGAGGGCACGAGCGAGGTCGACGGGCGCGTCGGTGGACATGGCGACGAGCGTACCGGCGTGCTCCGCCGCGCCGGTGGCCGTCGACCGGCGCCGCGGCCGCCGCTAGGCCATCCGCGCCAGCTCAACCGGGTCGTGCGAGCAGAAGACGTTGATCTGGTCGCCGTGGTCGCGCACGAGCTCGGACAGACGATCGGCGTTCTCACGACGCAGACGGGCGTCGTCGGAGTTGATCCGGTGGTAGGCGCGCAGGCCCGCGCTCGACTGGGGCGGCGACGCGACCTCGCCGTGGTGCAGGTAGGCGTCGCCCGCGTGCAGGAGCCAGCCGTCGCCGGTGTTGATCGCGTAGCCGGCGTGCCCGGCGGAATGGCCGGCCAGCGGGATCATCGCGATCTCGACGTCGAGGTCCTCCAGCAGCCGCGCCCGCTCGAAGCCGAACCACGACTCGCCGGCCGCGGTGTACTCCTGCCACCGGGGCCGGTGCGCCCACTGCGCCGGCCGGTAGCGGAGGGCGCTATCGCGCTTGCGGGTCCGGGCGGCGGCCAGCTCGGGCGCGTGGACGTGGACCGTGGCGTTGGGGAAGTCGCCGAGCCCGCCGGCGTGGTCGAGGTCGAGGTGGGTGACGAGCACGTGCCGGACGTCGGCCGGATCGTGACCGAGCGCCCGGACCCGCGCGACCGCGGTCTGGTCCGGATCGAGCCGGGCCCGGAGCAGGTGGCGGGCCGGACCGAGCCGCTTGGGGTCCGCGATGTCCCCGGTTCCGTAGCCGGTGTCGATCAGGATCAGTCCGTCGCCGGACTCGATCAGCATGCAGTGCGCGACGAGGTGCCCGGCTGAACGGTCGACGAGCCCCAGCGCCGGCGCAGCGTGCGGGCACATCGTGCCGCAGTCGAGGTGGTGGATCCGGCGGGTCGCGCTCATCAGGCGGCGAGCCTACCCGACGGTCGCCGCTCCAGAGACTCGTCGTGTCCGGAGCGGCGGACAGCGCAGAGCGCGCGAAGCAGCGACATGACCCGGAGTCTCTGCGCAGCGAACCGGCCGCTCGTGTGCCCGTTCCCACGACCCGGCGGCCCGGCTGCGCCATAGTTGGGGTGTGACCGCGAACGGCGATCTCCACGACATCGAGGACCGGGCCGACTGCGAGCGGCTGGTCCGGGCGTTCTACGGCCGCGCCCTGACCGACCCGATCATCGGCTTCATCTTCGTCGACGTCGCCAAGCTCGACCTCGAGGCCCACATCCCCGTGATCGCCTCGTTCTGGGAGACGATCCTGCTCGGCAACCAGACCTACGCCGGCGGCGCCTTCCGCGTCCACGCCGACCTCCACCGGCAGGTCACCCTGCGGGCCGGGCACTTCGAGCGGTGGCTGCTGCTGTGGCGGACGACGGTCGACGAGCTGTTCGCCGGTGAGCGGGCCGAGCTGGCCAAGTCCCACGCCCTGCGGGTCGCGCGAGCGTTCCACAGCCGGCTCCCGGAGCCGGGTGCGGAGGCGCCGACCACGGCCGTGTCGGGTGGCCTCGCGGTCTCCCAGCACGGTCCGCCGTCCGTGCTCGATCCGACGGACTGATCCCCGCGCTCGCCGCCAAGCGCGGCGCGATCCGATCGATCGCCGGGCCGCGGACGTGCCGTCGGTCCCTCCCCCTCAGTAGCAGTGGACGTGCAGCTCACGCCGGTGCTGCTCGGCCCGCTGCGCGAAGGCGGTCTCGGTGATCGGCATCGTGGGCAGTTCTACCGCGCGACTGCGACGTGGCCCGGCTACTCCGCGAAGCTCGGCTGCGCACCGCGCTCGTGGTCGGCGCGCCCCTTCGGCTGCTCCCACTGCTCCTGCCGACCGAGCGCGGTCAGGTCGAGGAAGTAGTACGAGCCCCCGGTCATCTCGGCCCCGCGGGCGTAGGTCGAGTTGGTGTGGAAGACCTGGTCGCCGTCGCGCAGGAAGAAGCTCGTCCCCGGCAGCTCGGCCGACGTGCCCGGCTCGAGCGGCAGCGGGTTCCCGGCCGCGGCGTGCTCCGCGGCGGTCCGGAAGTTGTACTCCAGCGGCCGCACCGCCTCGTCGAGCGTGACGTGGAAGTCGTAGTTGAAGTCGCTGCCGTACGACGAGTACCACGGGAACGTCCAGCCGCGGCGCTCGGCGGTCCACCCGCGGCGGTCCTTGTAGGCCTCGATCTGCTCCAGCGGCGCGCGCGAGACGTAGGCGAGCGTGGTGTCGCGGACGTGGAGGTGGTCGAGCAGGCCCTTCGAGACCTCGTCGACCCCGGCGGTGCAGCTCGGGCAGCCGTCGGTCCAGCTCGGGTCGAACATGAAGTGGCCGACGATCAGCTGGCGGCGACCCTCGAAGAGGTCGAGCAGGCCGACCTCGCCGTCCGGGCCCTGGAACCGGTAGTCCGGCTCGACCCGGACCATCGGCATCCGCCGGCGCTCGGCGTTGAGCGCGTCGCGGGCACGGGTCATCGCCTTCTCCTGCTCCAGCAGCCGCTTGCGGGCGACCAGCCACTCGTCCTGCGATACGACGTCGGGCAAGCTCATCTCGGGCTCCTCTGGAAGTCGGTCCGTCGGTTCGTCCTAGGGACGCGCCAACGGCCCAGAACTCATCGGCCACTCGGGCACGGGCGTTTCTGGCGGGGCGGGGACCGGCTAGGCTCGCGTCCCATCATGCCCTTCACGACCGTCCGTCCCTGAGCCGCCCGTGCGCGCCGTCGTCATCACCAGCCACGGGACGCCCGAGGTCCTGCGGGTCGAGCAGCGGCCCGATCCGGGGCCGCCCGGTCCGGGGCAGGTCGCGATCGCCGTCCGCGCGGCCGGGGTCAACTTCGCCGACGTGATGGCCCGGATGGGGCTCTACGCCGACGCTCCGCCGCTGCCGTCAATCGTCGGCTACGAGGTCGCCGGTGAGGTCACCGCCGTCGGGCCGGGCGTCGAGGATCCGGTCGTCGGCGCCCGGGTCTACGCCGGCACCCGCTTCGGTGGCTACGCCGAGCAGGTCGTCGTCGACGCCGGGGCCGTCAGCCCGCTGCCGGACCGGCTGAGCTTCGCCGAGGGTGCGGCGCTGCCGGTCAACTACGCGACGGCCTGGGCCGCGCTCCACGGCTACGGCTCGCTGCAGGCCGGCGAGCGGGTCCTGATCCACGCCGCGGCCGGCGGCGTCGGGATCGCCGCGACCCAGCTCGCCAAGCGGGCCGGAGCCGAGATCTGGGGCACGGCCTCACCGGGCAAGCACGACGCGATCCGGGCGCAGGGCGTCGCCCACCCGCTCGACTACCGCAAGCGTGGCTGGCAGCGCGGGTTGCCGTCGTTCGACGTGATCCTCGATGCGGTCGGTGGCCGCTCGCTGCGTCGCAGCTACGGGATGCTCCGACCGGGCGGCCGTGTGATCGCCTTCGGTGCCTCGTCGGTGGTCGCGGGCGAGAGCCGCAACCTGCGCAAGGCGGTCCCGGAGGCGCTGGCGATGCTTCGCGGGTTCAACCTGATCGACCAGATGAGCGAGAGCAAGACCGTGATCGGGCTCAACATGCTGCGGCTGTGGGACGACCGCGGATCGCTCGAGGCCTGGACCACGCCGCTGCGCGAGGCGCTCGACGACGGCACGATCGCGCCGGTCGTCGCCGCCGAGATCCCGTTCGCCGAAGCGCCGGAGGCCCATCGGATCCTCCAGCAGCGCCGGAACGTCGGCAAGGTCGTGCTGGTCCCCTAGGCGCCAGCCTGCGCCGGCGGGTGGTCCGAACCCCGGACCGCCCGCCGCCGTCGCCCGGCAGCGACCGTCACGACGACCAGCTCGCGAGCCGCACCAGCAGCTCGGAATCGACGTCGCGGGCGGCCAGGATGCAGGTCCGGCCCGACCGCTGCCAGGTCACGATCGTCGCCGCGCCGCCCTCGAACAGCCGCATCCGCACCCCGTTCCGCTCGACGCTGCGACCGCCGTCGACCGTGAGCGCGTCGCCGGCCACGATCGCGTAGCCGATCCGCTGCCCGCGCTGGTTGGTGTAGACGACGGTGCGGACCTGGCGTCCGTCGACCACGTCGTTGCGGATCCCGACCGCACGCCAGCCCGAGCTCGCGTACCAGTACGGATAGGCGACGCCGTCGACCGCGACCGCGAGCACGCCGGTCTGCGGTCGCGCGGCCGGGGCCGGTTGGGTCGCGGGCCGCAGGGCGGTGCGGGCCGCCTCGGCAACGCTCGGCTGGGAGGTCCCTCCCGACCCGAGCGCGACCGCGAGCACGATCGCGCTGGCAACGGCCGCGGGCAGGGCCCAGCGGCGCCGCGGCCTTGACCACCACGCCCGCGCCGGCCGCGCGGGCGCAGCGGCGGCCTCGGCCACCATCGCGGCGACCGTCTGGTGGAGCCGCTCCGGCGCGTCGGCGGACGCCAACCCCCGCGTCGCCTCGCGCGCCCGGCGCTGGCCCGCGAGCGCGTCCACCAGCTCGGGTGAGGCCGCGACCCGACGCTCGAGCGCGGCGACGTGCTCCGCCGGCAGGCTGCCGTCGGCGAGGGCCGCCAGCTCGGCGGCGAGGATCGGGTCGATCGGGTCGGGGCGCGTCACGTCGTTCACCGATGGAGACTCCCCTGAGGGCCCGGACCTTCCCGACCCCGCTCGACCCGGCCCGCCGGGCCGCAGGGCCGCGCGGTCGGCGCGACCGCCGGCGGAGCGGCCGACGGGTCCGTCGTGGTCCCGCGCAGCGTGGTCGCGACGCGGTCACGGGCCCGGAAGACGCGGGTCGCGATCGTCGCCTCGCGGGTGCCGAGGGCGGAGGCGGCCTCCCGGTAGGAGAGCCCCGCGACGTCGACCGCGACCAGCGCCAGCCGGAAGTCCTCCGGCAGCGCGGCGATCGCCTCCAGCAGCTCGTGCGTCTCGAGCGCGTCCTCCGGTCGCTCGGCCCGCCGCGGGTCGACGGCGACCACCTCGGCCAGCGGCGCGACCTCGCGCGGGCGGCGGCTCGCGGTCCGGCGGCCGGTCAGGAAGGTGTTGCGCAGCGCCTGCAGCAGGTACGCGAGCTCGTCCTGGCCGTGCAGCTCGCGCGGCTTGGCGAGGATCCGGGCGAAGGTCTCCTGGACGAGGTCCTCGGCCTCCTCGCGGGAGCCGCAGAGCGCCCAGGCGGCCCGGTGGAGCCGATCCACGTGCTGCACGAGCGCCTGGGGAGCGAGCCGCGCCACGAGCCCGACTGTAACGGGGGCGTTCCCGGCCACCGGGAAGGAATTCCGGTCCGCGGGGTCTTCCGTGGTGCAGGACCGAAACCCCGGACCGAAGGGCATTCCCATGCGAGGACCGATGATGTTCGCAGCGGTCGCCGGTACGACGGCGCTGCTCGCGCTGAGCGGCTGCGGCGGCTCGTCCGGCGGCTACGGTGGCGGCGGGAGCACCACGACCAACTCCGGGTCTTCTACCGGCAGCGGCTACGGCGCGTCCGGCTACGGCAGCGGCGCGACGGGCACCACCAACGCGGCGAAGGCCACCAGACCCGCGACCGTCGGCACGACCCGCGGCCGCCTCGGCACCTACCTCGTGAACGGCAGCGGCCGCACGCTCTACCTCTGGAGGGCCGACCGCAGCGGCAAGAGCAACTGCTCCGGCGCTTGCGCCCAGGGCTGGCCGCCGCTCCTGACCAAGGGGACCGCGAAGGTGACCGGCAACGCGAAGGCGCGGCTGCTGGGCACGACGAAACGCTCCGACGGCACCATCCAGGTGACCTACGCCCGGCACCCGCTCTACCGCTACGCCGGCGACACGGGTTCCGGCCAGACCAACGGCCAGGGCAACACCGGCTTCGGTGCCTCCTGGTTCGTCGTCAGCCCGGCCGGGCTCGCGATCACCAGCCACTGACGGGACGCCGGCGCCGCTCGACCCGCTCCCCCGACGCGATCAGCAGCTCGTCGAGCAGCTCGGGCGCGAACAGCCCGTGGTCGACGACGCCGACGGTCGCGTCGAGCCGGGCGGCGAGCGCCCGCGGGTCGTCGAGGTCGGCGTCGAGGTCGGCGAGCAGGCCGCCGTCGACCGTCGCCGGCGCGTCACGGAGGCGGGCGCCCGGCAGCCGCCGGAGGGTCGCCGCAAGACCGAATGGCTGCAGCTCGAGCGGGACCGCGCGGCTCAGCCGGTCGACCAGCTTGCCCTCGCCGACCACGCAGACGAACCGGTCCGCGGCGGCGATCAGGATCCGCTCGCGGGTGTGCGCCCCACCCCCGCCCTTGATCGCCCACCCGCGGGGATCGACCTGGTCGGCGCCGTCGAGCGCGAGGTCGTAGCCGGCGGTGCGAGCCGGATCCACCAGCCGCAGGCCGGCCGCGCGGGCCGCCTGCTCGGTCGCCGGCGAGGCGACGGCGAACGACGCCCGCGAGCCGCGCTCGCCGAGCGCAGCCGCGATCCGGGCCACCGTCGTGCCCGAGCCGAGCGCGACGACCATCGCGTCGTCGACGATCGCGGCCGCGGCGTCGGCCGCGACCGCCTTCTCGCGTTCGTCCCGGTCCGGCATGCCCTCAGAGCGGCGGCCGGCGGTCGGCCCACGGCCGTGCCGCCTCGAGCTGGGCCGCCAGCCGCAGCAGCAGCCCGTCGGACCCGAGCCGGCCGACGAACTGGACGCCGAGCGGCAGCCCGTCGGGCGTCCAGTGCAGCGGCACGCTGGTCGCCGGACGACCGGTGATGTTCGCCAACTGGGTGTACGGGACCCAACCGAGGTTCTCCTGGATCAGCTTGTCGATGACCCCGAGATGCGGCAGCAGCCGGGTCGCACGGGTCTTCAGCAGCACCCGGGCGGCGATCCGCTCGCCGCGGCTGCTGTCGAGCTCGCCGATCCGCAGCGGCGGACGCGAGAGCGTCGGCGTCAGCAGCAGGTCGTAGCGCTCGTGGAAGCGGGCCAGGTCGCGGACGTAGATGTGGCGGCGCTCGACCGCGTCGACGAGGTCGACCGCGCGGGTCGCGCGGCCGAGCGCGGCCGTCAGCAGCGTGTCCTGCTCGAAGCCCTCGTCGCCCGCACCGGTCAGGCGCTTGGTGGCGTCGACGTCCCACGCCAGGTTGGCGAACCAGGTGGTGAGGAAGTCGCGGGCAAGCGCGGCGTCGTCGGTCGGGGACGTGACCGGTTCGACGTGGTGGCCGAGCTCCTCCAGCAGCTTGGCCGTCTCCGCCACGGCCGCGACGGCGGCCGGATCGGTCGCCGGGTTCAGCTTCGAGTCGGTGTGGAAGCCGATCCGCAGCTTGCCCGGGTCCCGGCCGACCTCGTCGAGGAACGCGCCGTCGGGCACGGCCGGGAGGTACGGCGAGGCCGCGTCGGGGCCGGCGAGCACGTCGAGCATCGCGGCGCTGTCGCGGACGGAGCGCGAGATCACGCCGTTGGACGCCGAGCCCTGGAGCGGCTCGCCGACGCTCTGGCCCCAGGAGACGAGGCCGCGGCTCGGCTTGAGCCCGAAGAGGCCGCAGCAGCCGGCCGGGATCCGGATCGAGCCGCCGCCGTCGCTGGCCCCGGCGACCGGGACGATCCCGGCCGCGACCGCCGCAGCGGATCCCCCGGAGGACCCGCCCGGGGTCCGTCCGAGGTCGTACGGGTTGCGGGTCGCGCCGAACAGCGTCGGCTCGGTCACCCCCTTCGACCCGAACTCCGGCGTGTTGGTCTTGCCGAAGATCACGAGCCCGGCGTCGAGCCAGCGCTGGACGACCGTCGAGTGCTCGGCCGCCGGCGCCGTCGCCAGCGCGCGGCAGCCGAACGAGGTCGGCTGGCCCGCGTAGTCCTGGCCGAGGTCCTTGATCAGGAACGGAACGCCGGCGAACGGCCCGGAGAGCTGCTCCTCGGTGCGCGCCTTGGCCTCCCCGTCCATCCGGCGGACGATCGAGTTGATCTTGGGATCGACCTCGGCGGCTCGCCGCTGGGCGGCGGCGAGCGCCTCCGCAGCGGTGATCTCCCCCTTCGCGATCAGCTCGGCCAGGCCCAGCCCGTCGAGGCCGGCGTACTCGGTGCTCTCCATCGGTTCTCCAACCACGTCGGTGTGTCTCGGTCGGCAGTCTGGCGGATCACCCGCGACGGTGGGGAGTTGTCTGGACCGTCAGGCCACGTCCCGCTCGACCTCGCGGTTCCACTCGGCCTTGCTCGCCTGCCAACCGTCCTCGGTCAGGGTCTGCTTCCAGTAGCCGGAGATCGACAGCGCCTCGCGCGGCAGCGCCCGGTCGACGAGCAGGTGCCGGCGGAGCGCGCGGACCGCGTTCGCCTCGCCGTGGACGAAGACCTGCGGGGTCCCGGCGGGGAAGTCGAGCGCCGCGACCGCCGGAAGCAGCCCCTCGCCGATGCCGCCGCGCCGGTGCAGCCAGGTGACCTGGAGGTCGGCCGGCGTGGGCAGCGGCAGCTCCTCCGCGGCGTCCTCGACCTCGAGGATCACGTACACGGGCACCCCGGCGGGCATCCGCTCCAACGAGGCCGAGATCGCCGGGACGACGCTGGCGTCGCCGACGAGCAGGTGCCAGGCCGCGTCGGGATCCGGCAGGTAGGCGCCGCCCGGCCCGAGCAGCTGGATCTCGTCGCCGGGACGGGCATTGGCCGCCCACGGGCCGGCGACCCCGGTGTCACCGTGGTGGACGAAGTCGAGGGTCAGGCGAACCCGCTCGGGGTCCCAGGCGCGGACCGTGTAGGTGCGGGTCCGCGGCCACTGCTCGCGCGGGAGCTCCGCGCGCACCTGCTCGACGTCGAAGACCATCCCGTACGGCGCTCCCGGCGCGGGGAACAGCAGCTTCACGTAGTGGTCGCTGAACGCGCCCGCGGGGAACGCCCGCAGGTCGTCGCCGCCGAGCACGACGCGGATCATGTGCGGCGTCAGCTGCTCGGTCTGCTCGACGCGGGCGCGCAGCGGCCGACGGACGGGGCGGGTGGGCGGGGTGCTGGGGGTGTCGGGCATCGGTCCTCGTTCGGTTCGCTGCTCGGGACCACCTATGTTAGGGATGCCTTAGTTCGGGGCCCGGCTGCCTGGCCCGAACGCCCCGGAGCGGGTGCCCCGCCGCCCGCGCGACGCCCACGGCCTGCGCCCGCGCTACCCGCCCTCCGGGTCCTCGGCCGGCTCGGGGTGACGTCCGCCGATCGGATCCGGCCAGCGGTCGCGCACCTGCTCCGGCGTCATCCCGTAGATCGACCCGATCCAGATTCGCAGCAGGACGTCGACCATCTCGTCGGCGGTCGGCGGCGGATCCTCCGCCGCCCACCGCACGAGCGAGGCCTCGGTCGCCATCGTCAGCGCACTGGCCAGGCGGCGAGCGTCTCCGGCGGGCGCGCGGCCGGCGGCGACCTCCTCCGTGATCCAGGTCGAGATCGCGGCGGTGAACTGTCGCTCGATCTCACGACGAGCCTCGAAGAAGACCGGCTCGTGGTACGAGGCGGCGAAGAGCGCCCCGAGGGTCGACGCGTGGTGCTGATGCAGCACCACGAGGCCTTCGAGGGCGGCGCGGGCCGAGTCGTAGAAGCTGACCGAGCGGTCGAGCCACTGCTGCCCCTCGGAGCGGCTGAGGATCTCCTGCTGGGCGCCGATCGTCAGCTGGAGGAGCAGATCGACCAGGCCGTCGAAGTACATGTAGAACGACGGTCGCGAGAGCGTCGTCTTGTCCATCACCCGGGCGACGGTGAGCTCGCGCCACTCGTACTGACGGAGGGCGGCCGCGGCACCGTCCAGGATCTCCTGGCGGGCATCGGCCGGCGTCCGGCGCCTGCGGGTTGGTCGGGGGCCGGGGCTACCCCGGCGGCCAGAGTCTGCGGGCATCCCCCGGAAGCTTAGACCGCTTGCGTGCATCGTCTATATACACGATGCACGCCAACTCTTTTCGGGCGTTCAGCTCCCGGTGGGAGCGGTGATCTCGGCCACCCCGATCACGAGGCCGGCATGAGCCGTCGTCGTCGGAGCTGGCCCAGGCGGTCAGCCCGCGAGCGGGCACCCGACCGCGGCGAAGGCGGGACCGTGCGGGCGAGACGCCGACGGCAGGACTGTGGTGGTCATGTCACGGGAAACGCGGCCGATCCCGGACGGGATGGCGTGCGAATCCGCCGCTCCCCGGTCAGCGCCGGAGCCGGGCGTAGCGCCGCGCCGCGAGCGGCAGGAAGATCGCGGTCAGCAGCAGCGGCCAGACGACGGCCATCAGGATCGCGTGCTGAGCGACCCACGAGTCGCCGCCCCAGCCCGGGTTCCCGAACAGCTCACGGGTGGCGGAGACGGTCGCCGTCAGCGGATTCCACTCGGCGATCGTCCCCAGCCAGCCGGGCATCGTCGACGGCGCGACGAAGGCGCTCGACAAGAAGCCGATCGGCCAGACCAGGACCTGGACGAGCATCACCGACTCGGGCCCCTTCAGCACCAGGCCGAGGTAGATCCCGACCCACACGAAGGCGAACCGCAGGAGCAGCAGCAGCCCGACCGCGATCACCGCGTTGCCGATCCCGTCGTGCGCCTGCCACCCGACCAGCAACCCGCAGCCGAGCATCGCCGCCAGGCCGAGAACCGAGTTGGCCATGTCGGCCAGCCCACGTCCGACCACGACCGCCGAGCGGGCCATCGGCATCGACCGGAAGCGGTCGGTGATGCCCCTGGCGGCGTCGGTCGTCACCGCCAGGATCGTCGCCTCGATCCCGAAGGTCATCGTCATCACGAACATCCCGGGAAGCAGGAACTCGAGGTACTCCCCGCCGCCGGGCACCGACATCTGGCCCCCGAAGAGGAAGCCGAACATCAGGACCATCATGATCGGGAAGGCCAGCCCGGCGACCAGCAGGCCGGGTCGGCGCGCCCAGTGGGCGAAGGTCCGGCCGGCGATCGTGCCGGCGTCGGCCGCGGCCCAGCGCAGACGGCTGGCCACACGCGGGGAGGCGGTCGTCGTGCTCATGCGGACACCTCGGTCGTGGCCTGGTCGTCGATCGGCAGTGCCGCCGGGCCGTCCCGACGGCCGCCGGTCAGGTGCAGGAAGACCTCGTCGAGGGTCGGCCGCCGGACGGCGATGTCCTCGGCCTCGATCCGAGCGGCACCGAGCCGCGCCACGATCGCCGCCAGCGCGCCCATCCGGTCGTCGACCGGGGCGCTCAGCCGGCGGCGGTCGCGATCGACCTCGACCGGCCCGCTGGCGCACGCCGCGAGCTCATCCGCAGCGCTGGCCAGATCGGCGGCGTCGACCACCACCAGGTCGATCCGGTCCGCCCCCAGCCGCGACTTGAGGGCCTCCGGGCTGCCGTCGGCGATCACGCGTCCGTGGTCGATCACCGAGATCTGGTCGGCGAGCTGGTCGGCCTCGTCGAGGTACTGGGTCGTCAACAGCACGCTCGTGCCGTCCGCGACCAGCCGCCGCACGGCGCTCCAGACCTCGCTGCGTCCCCGGGGGTCGAGTCCGGTCGTCGGCTCGTCGAGGAACAGCACCGGCGGGGCGAGGATCAGGCTCGCGGCCAGGTCGAGGCGCCGCCGCATCCCACCGGAGTAGTCGCTGATCGGCTTCGCGCCGGCATCGGTCAGGCCGAACTGCGCGAGCAGCTCGTCGGCCCGCCGCCGCGCGGCCTTCGGGGCGAGGTGGAAGAGCCGGCCGAAGAGGGTCAGGTTCTGGTGGCCCCCGAGCAGCTCGTCGACCGCGGGGTGCTGGCCGACGAGGCCGATCCGGTGGCGGACCTGGTCCGCCTCCCGCTCGACGTCGAAGCCCGCCACGCGGGCCGAGCCGCCGTCGGCGCGCAGCAGCGTGGTCAGGATCCGGACCGCCGTCGTCTTGCCCGCGCCGTTCGGTCCGAGCAGCCCGCAGACCGTTCCGGCCGGCACGGCGAGGTCGAATCCGTCGAGCGCCGCGCGCTCGTCGTAGTGCTTGCGGAGGCCGGTTGCCTCGACCGCCAGGGTGGTTCGTCGCATGTCGCTCCTTGATCTCCGTACGCCATACGGAGTGAGGTCGGGGTCGAACACCGTACTGCATACGGAGTTGCTTGTCTAGGATGGACGGCGATGAGCACCGAATACAGCGGCGGCGGGGACCCGGCCCGTAGCCTGGCCCTGCTCTGGGGGGTCGCGAAGACGCCGAGCCGGGGTCCCAAGGCGGGCCTGACGGTCGAGCGGATCGTGCGGGCCGCGATCGAGCTCGCCGACGCCGAGGGCCTGCCCGCACTGTCGATGCGGCGGGTCGCCGAGCGGCTCGGCGTCGGCACGATGTCGCTCTACACCTACGTGCCGGCCAAGGCCGAGCTGCTCGACCTGATGCTCGATCGCGTGATGGCCGAGACGGTCCCCGACCGCGACGAGGCTCCGGCAGACCGGAAGCGGGCCGCGGCGGGGGTGGGCACGGCGGAGACCGGAGCGTCCCCCGCCCCCGATCCGACCGCCTGGCGCGGGCGACTCGAGGCCGTCGCCCACGCCAACCGCGAGCTGTACCTCCGTCACCCCTGGCTGCTGCGGGTCGTCACCAGCCGCCCCACGCTCGGCCCCGGCGCGACCGAGAAGTACGAGCACGAGCTGCGGGCCGTCGACGGCATCGGCCTGAGCGACATCGAGATGGACGCGGTGGTCGCCCTGATCGGCGGCTTCGTCCAGGGTGCCGTCCGCGGGGTCGCCGATGCGGCCGAGGTCGAGCGGCAGAGCGGCCTGACCGAGCTCCAGTGGTGGGAGGCCTGCGCCCCGCTGTTCGCGCAGGTCTTCGATCCGGCGCGGTTCCCGGTCGTCACCCGCGTCGGCGCGGCCGCCGGCGAGGAGCACCAGAGCGCGACCAGCCCCGACCACGGCTTCGCGTTCGGGCTCGATCGGGTGCTCGACGGGATCGACGTGCTCGTGCGCTCACGGACGGGAACCGCAGGGTGACGGCGCTGATGGTCCGGATCGCCGGCCCGGACGACGTCGCGGCGCTGCGGAGCCTGGTCGAGTCGGCCTACCGCGGTGAGGCCAGCCGTGCCGGCTGGACGACCGAGGCCGACCTGCTCGACGGGCAGCGGACCGACCCGGCGATGCTCCGCGAGCTGCTCGCCGACGAGGCCACGGCGATCCTGCTCGCGGAGGACGAGCAGGGCCTGCTCGCCTGCTGCCAGCTCGAGCACCGCGGGCCGACCACCTACTTCGGGATGTTCGCCGTCCGGCCCGGCGATCAGGGCCGCGGGACCGGCCGCCAGATGCTCGCCGCGGCCGAGCACCACGCCCGCACGGACTGGGGCGCGGCCGAGCTGGAGATGACCGTGATCGCCCAGCGCACGGAGCTGATCGCCTGGTACGAGCGGCGCGGGTACCGATCGACCGGCGAGACCCGGGCGTTCCCCTATGGTCGCGACGAGTTCGGCCTCCCCCGCCGGACCGACCTGGTGCTGAACGTGCTCACCAAGCGGCTCGACCACGAGGACGCGGTGGCCCACCCCCGCCTATGACCCGCGGGGCCACGGAACCGATCGCCTAGAGGCCCCAGGTCCGCTGGCGCTCGGGGGCGATCCGCAGGATCACGCGCTCGCTGGTGATCGCCTCGGGGTCGTAGTCCTGGCCGGTGTACTTCTGGGCGAGGGCGTCGATGTGATCGCGAGCCTCCTGGCCGCCGACGGTCCCGACGACGCGCCCGCGGGCCTCGCCGTAGCGGTAGGGCTGGGCGGCGTCCCAGATCGCGAGCGTCACGCGCGGGTCGTCCTGCACGGCCCGGAACTTGCGGCGGTGGATCTCGGTGTTGATCAGCAGGTGGTCGTCGTCGGCGTCCACCCACATGATGTTCGTCATCGGCTGACCCGACGGCAACAGGACCGAGAAGGCGGCGAAGTTCGGGCCGAGGGCGAGGTCGCGGATGCTGGGTTCGAGCATGCCCCCACCATAGATCGAGCATCGCCCTTCGACCAGCCTTGAAGTCGAGCCCGATCTCGCGGCTGGGATGATCGGTCGGTGCCACCCGACGAGCTGCCCGCCACCGACCCCCGGAAGACCGCCAGCGCCACGCCCCGGGCCGGCGACGAGGCCCCGACGCACGCCCTCGCCTCGGACGACAGCGGATACGTCGCCGCCCACGAGGGCTGCGTGGCGATCGACCGCTCGGACGTCGGCAAGCTCGCGATCAGCGGCCTCGACGCGATCGGCTTCCTCCAGGCCCACCTGACCGTCGACGTGCTCACGATCGAGGTCGGATCCGGCCGTACGGCAGCCCTGCTGACGCCGAAGGGCGCGCTGCTCGGCAGCCTGCGGGTCCTCCGCGGCAAGGGAGCGATCCACCTCGACTGCGAGCGGGCCGCCCTCGAGGGGATCTTCCGGAGCTTCCACCGCGGAAGCGTCGGCTGGGAGATCGAGCTCGGCAAGCGCACGCTCCAGCTGGCGCAGGTCGCCCTGATCGGGCCCGCCGCGCGGGCCGCGGTCGGGGTCGCCGCCGACGCACCCGAGCACGAGCACCGGGTGGTGCGGATCGGCCGGACCTGGGCGTTGGCGATCGCGACCGCCTACGGCGTCGACCTCCGCTGCGCGAGCGACCGGCTGCCCGGCCTGCTGGAGGGACTCGAGGCGCTCGGGGCCGCCCACGGCGACGAGCCGCTGTGGGACCTGCTGCGGGTCGAGGCCGGGCAGCCCCGCTACGGCGCCGAGCTCGACGAGCGGACGCTGCCGGCCGACGCGGGCCTCGTTCCCGACGTCGTCGCGCTCGACAAGCCGCTCTACCCCGGGATGCAGACCGTTCTGCGCCAGGAGCGCAGCGGCACCGTCCACCGCACGCTCCGCGGCCTGCGGCTCGACGCGCCGGTCGCCGGCGACGCGGCCGTGACCAGCGAGGACGACGCGGCACTCGGCCGGATCGGGACGGCCGTCGTCTCCCCCCGCCTCGGTCCGGTCGCGCTCGCGATCCTCCGCCGGAGCGCCGAGCCGGGCACCCGCGTCCTCGTCGGTGAGGATGCGGTCCCGGGCGAGGTCGTCGCGCTGCCGTGGTGAGCGGTCGGGCGGGACCGTCGCCCGCCCAACCGGCCCCCTCAGCCGAGCTCGTCGAGCGGGATCGCCGTCAGCTTGACCGATGCCGCGTTGCTGGTCATGGCGCCGGTCCCGCAGACGATCCGGAGCAGGTTCCCCGGATTCGCCGTGGTCGTGCCGTGCACGAACACCGGGGTACGAGCGCTGGCCGAGGCGGCCGGCCGCACCTGCGTCGTGTCGACGGTGCTGTTCCCCGACATCAGGTTGCACTCGACGATGTCGTCGTTGAGCGTGGTCAGCGTGAGCTTGCCGGTCACCAGGTAGGTGCCGGCGGGCACGAGCTTGGACAGGACCTGCGTCTCTGTGTTCGCCGGCAGGTTGAGGCTGCCCAGCGACGACCGGTAGAGCTTGAGGATCCCCGACGGGCCCTGGGGTCCCTCCGGGCCCGGCGCACCGGCCGCACCGGCCGCGCCCGGGGCTCCCGGAGCGCCCTGCGGGCCCGCGGCACCGGCCGGTCCGGCGCTCTTCAGCGAGGCGATCGCCGCCGCGCTGAGGTCGGATGCCGAGAGCGACTTGCTCTTGATGTCCGAGCCGGTCAGCGACGAGCTCTTGATGTCGGCCCCGGTGATGCTGTTGTTCTTGATCTCGGCGCCGGTGATCAGGCTCGCGGCCGTCGCTGTGCCGGAGAGCGCGACGAACAGCGCGACGCCGGAGATGACCGTGGCGGGCTGCGGGCGGCGACGGCGGCGGGGTTCAGTGGTCGACATGCGGATGCTCCTGGTTCTCGGGGGTGTCGTTGTCGGTGCCCGACGCGGCCACCGACAACGCGGAGGCCAGCTCGATCCAGCCGCGGAACGCCACGGAGCGACCGGCGTCGTTGCGGACGCGGCCCCGGATCGGATCCTCGAACGACTCGATCTCGCAGACGAGCGTGATCGGCGAGGCTTCGGACACGTCGACAGCCTGCTCGGCGGCCGCTCCGAGCGCATGAGGGACGACCCCCCTGAATCGGCCCTGGGGGATCGCTCGGGAGCTCGGCGCGCCGTCGCCGACGCGCTAGACGACGCCGCTCAGCGCCCGCCGCGAGCGCACGCCGAGCTTGGCGTAGACCCGCGTGAGGTGGTTCTCGACCGTCTTCGGCGTGACGAACAGCTCCTCGGCGATCTCGCGGTTGGTCGCCCCGGCCGACGCCAGCTCGGCCACCCGCCGCTCGGAGGCGGTCAGGTCGTCGAACAGCAGCCGCGCGGCCGGTGCCCCCGCGACGGCCAGCTCGTCGGCGATCCTCCGCGCGACGCTCCGCGCCCCGCAGGCAACGGCCACGTCGAGCCCGGCCCGCAGCGCCTCCTGGCCCGCCACCCGCTTCCCGGTCCGCAGCAGCGCGACGCCGAGGTCGGCGCGGGCGCGAGCGTCCTCCGTCCGCAGATCCGACCCCGCCAGCGCCGCGACGGCATCCTCGAGCCCGCCGATCCGCCGCGCGGCCGGCCCGGCCAGGGCGACCGCCCGCAGCGCGACCCCGAGCGCCGCCGGACGCCCCCACCCCTGCGCCCAGGCCAGCTGCTCGCCGGCGAGGCGCTCGGCCTCCGGGTCCGGCCCGCCGCGAGCGCGGCTCCGGGCGACCAGCGCCCGCCAGGCCAGCGAGCGCATCGGCCGCCCGACCTCGTCGTCCTCACGCAGCGCGACGACGTCGGCGAGCACGTCATCGGTCCGATGCTGGGCCTCCCGCAGCCGCAGACGCGCCCACGGAATCCAGCGCATCACCGTCGGTCCGCCCGGCCCCTGCTCCAGGCCGGCCGCGACCAGCTCCGCCTCCGCCCCGGCCAGGTCCCCCTGATCGACCAGGCCGAGCACCACGTAGGCCGCGTTGACCGGGACCATCACCGGCGGGATCGCGCCGCGAGTCGCCGCGCGGGCGTCGGCCTCGGCCGCCGCGGGCCGGCCCTCGCCGAGCGCGAGCACGGCGCGGGTCCCGAGCGCTCCGGCCCGGGCGAACGCCGAACCACGGCGCTGCCCGTCGCGCAGCGCCGCGTCGATCGTGACGCGGGCCGCCGTGTGCGCCTCGCAGATCAGCAGCGCGTAGGTCGCCATGTACCAGTGGAGCGCCTCCGAGGAGTCCTCCGCGACGAGCCGGCCCCCGGCCAGCGCACGTTCCGCCAGCTCGGTGACCGTCGCCGCCGGGGCTCCCGCCGCCTGCTCGTCCTGGGCCAGCAACGCCAGCACGGTCCGCTCCGCTCGCGTGGCGCCGGCGAGCGGACCGTGGCGCCGGAGGTCGAGTCCGTGCGGCATCCCGGAGAGCCACGCCAGCAGCGCGAGGTCGGCCTCGAGCTGGAGCGCCTGGTCGCTCGCGCCGAGCGCGGTCAGCTCGGTGACGGCGTCATGGACGGTGGTCCGGGCGACCCCCATCCCCTCCGCCGCGAAGGCCGCGAACGCCCGGTCGCGGTAGACGTCGGCCCGGCGGGCGGGATCCTCGATCACGGCGAGCGCGTGGTCGAGGTGGCGGATCCCGTCGGCGAACGCCCCGACCCGGACCTCGGCGCGACCGAGCTGGGCCAGCACCGATGGCCGTCCGGCCGACTCCGGCGGCTCCGCCAACGCCCGCCGCAGGTGGGTCGCCGCGACGTCGGGAGCCCCGGACCGGAGCGCCCGGCTCGCCGTGCGGAGCAGCACCTCGACGACCGCCGGCCGACCGGCCGGTGCCGTCGCCAGCGCGTGGGGCAGCAGCACGTCGTCGTTCGCGCCGTCGGCCACGAGCGCCGCGAACGCGCGCTGGTGGGCGCTCGCCCGCAGCGACGGCGGCGTGTCCTCGACGATCGCCGCCCGGACCAGCGGGTGGATCAGCCGCGGCCTCCGCGCCCCGTCGAGGATGCCGGCGGCAGTCAGGCTGTCGACCGCCGCCGCGGCCTCGTCGACGGGCAGCTCGGCGACCGCCGCCGCGTGCCGCAGCTCGCTCTCGCCGCCGAGCACGGCGACCGCCTGCGCCAGCTGCCGGGCGGGCGCGCCGAGATGGCCGAGCCGGAGCAGCAGCGAGCGCCGGACCCCCGCCGGACCGGTGTGGGCGATCCCGGCGACGTCGACCTGCTCGGGCAGCTCGTGCGAGCCCGCCAGCTCGACGCCCAGCTCGGTGACGAAGAACGGGTTGCCGCCGGTCGCCTCCGCGCAGGCGCCGACCAGCGCCGCAGGCACCGTCTGGCCCCCGAACGCCCCCGACACCAGCTGCCCGACGGCCGCTCGCGTCAACGGCCTCGGCCGCACGACGAGCGCCCCCGTGCTCCCCTCCAGCTCGTGGATCAGCGGCAGCGCCGGCCCGGGGTCCGCCTCGCGGGCGCCGAGCACCAACGCGATCGGCAGGTCCTCGAGCCGCAGCGCGAGGTGCGCGACCGCGCGCAGCGAGGCGACGTCGGCCCAGTGCGCGTCGTCGAGCACCACCAGCAGCGGGTCGCTCGCCGCGAGGTTGGCGAAGAGCCAGCCGAGGCCGTGGAGGAGCTCCGGCGTCGGGTCGTGCAGCGGGCCGGCGTCCGCGGCCGGATCGGCCAGCGCGAGGAGCCGTGCGGCCGAGGCCGCCGGACCCCGGAGCAGTGCCTCGCGCTCGCCCGCCTCGGCGCCGAGCAGTGGACGCTCGACCAGCCGTCGCATGAGCCCGTACTCGACATCCTGCTCGAGCACTCCGCCGCGGGCGTGGAGCACGCGCAGTCCCCGTTCGCCGGCCGCGTCGCGCGCGTCGCGCAGCAGCGTGGTCTTGCCGATGCCGGCCGGCCCGACGACCAGCGCCAGGCCGCCGTGCCCCGACCGAGCACGATCGAGCAGCTTCGTGAGCGCGGCACGCTCGCTCTCGCGCTCGAGCAGGACCGATGGGTCGGCGTCCATGCGCCGATCCTAGAGAACGCCAACGCGCCAGATCACGCCGGGTCTCCGCCGTACGCAGGCAGACCTCGTCGCGCCGATGCCCCACGCCGCTTCCCGACCCGATGGAGCGGGCCATCAACGATCCGGCCCGCTCCATCGGCTCGCGGAAGGACCCGGCGTCGATCCGGTCCCGGCGCCCGGGCGTGCCGGGCGCCGGGACCTGCGCTCAGTTGACCTTGGAGGCCTTCTTCTCGGCCTTCGCCTTCGGCTCGGTGGCCGTCTTCCCCTCAGCGGCCTTCTTCGGCTCGGCGGCCTTGGGCGCGGCCGGTGCCGGCGCCGGCTTCTTCGCCGCGCCGACCGCCGGCTGGCGGTAGTCGTCGCCGAACAGGGCCCGGTCCTCGTCGGCGTACGGGATGCCCTCCTCGATCCAGGAGTAGCGGCCGCCCAGGACCTTCTGCGCCAGCTCGAAGTTGGCGTCGTCCTCGTTCGCGCGCAGCTCGGCGAAGAGGTCCTTCGCGCGGCGACGGGCCTGGAGGCAGAAGAGCCCGGCCAGCTCCTCGATCTCCTGCCGGCGCTCGGGATGCGCCTTGATCTGCGCGTCGGCGTAGGTCACGGCGGCGGCGATCGAGAACAGCTCGGCGCCGATGTCGACGATCCGGCCGAGCACGGCGCCCTTCTGCTCGAGCTTGGCGCCGTACCGGCCCATCGCGTAGAACGTCGTCCGCGCCAGCTTGCGCGAGTTCCGCTCGACGAACCGCAGGTGCGTCGCGAGCGGGCCGTGCTCCTCGTAGGAGCGCGGGTTCTGGCCCTCGCCGTGGGTCAGGGTCGGGAACCACTTCGCGTAGAACTTGCCGGCGCCGACGGCCAACTTGGCCTTCTCGGAGAGCCCACCGTCACCCTCGATCAGCTCGCCGGCGATCTGCAGGTGCTGGTCGACGGCCTCACGGGCGATCTGCAGGTGCATGATCTCCGTCGAGCCCTCGAAGATCCGGTTGATCCGCATGTCGCGCAGAGCGCGCTCGACGGGCACCGGACGCTCGCCGCGGGCCTGCAGCGACTCGGCGGTCTCGTAGCCGCGACCGCCGCGGATCTGGACCAGCTCGTCGGTGACCTTCCAGCCGAGCTCGGAGCCGACGAGCTTGGCGACCGCGGCCTCGATCCGGATGTCGGAGCGCTTCGAGTCGGCGAGGCGACCGGTCACGTCGACCAGCGCCTCGAGCCCGAAGGCGGTGGCGGTGATGAAGGCGACCTTCTGGGCGACCGGGTCGTGCTGGCCGACCGGCTTGCCCCACTGGACGCGCTCGGTGGCGAACTCGCGGGCGACGCGGGCGGCCCACTTGGCCGTGCCGGCGCAGATCGCGGGCAGGGCGAGGCGGCCGGTGTTGAGGGTCGAGAGGGCGATCTTCAGGCCCTGGCCCTCCTTGCCGATCAGGTTCTCCTTGGGGACGAAGACGTCCTCCAGCAGGGTGACCGAGTTCTCGATCCCCTTCAGGCCCATGAACTGGTTGCGGTGCTCGACGCTGACGCCCTCGGAGTCGTACTCCAGGACGAAGGCGGAGACGCCGCCACGGTGACCCTCGCTCTTGGGGATCTTGGCCATGATCACGACGATGTCGGCGATCGCGCCGTTGGTCGCCCAGAGCTTGCGGCCGGTGATCCGGTAGCCGCTGCCGTCCTCGGTCGGGATCGCCGCCGCGGCCACGCGGGCCGGGTCGGAGCCGACGTCGGGCTCGGTCAGGAGGAAGGCGGAGATGTGGTCCTTGGCCACCTTCGGGAGCCACTTCTGCTTCTGCTCCTCGGAGCCGAACAGCATCAGCGGCTCGGCGACGCCGATCGACTGGTGGGCGGACAGCAGCGCGCCGAGCGAGCCGTGCCAGGTGCCGACCATCGCCAGCGCGCGGTTGTAGTCCACCTGCGAGAGCCCGAGGCCGCCGTACTTGGTCGGGACCTTCATGCCGAAGGCGCCGAGCTCCTTGAAGCCGGCGATGACCTCGTCGGGGATCTTCGCGTCGCGCTCGATCCGGAGGTGGTCGACCTTCGTCTCGAGGAAGGTCTTGAGCTTGGCGAGGAAGACCTCGCCCTTGGCCGCCTTCTCCGCGTCGTCGGCGGGCAGCGGGTTGATCAGGTCGAAGCGGAAGTCACCGAGGTAGAGCTCCTTGCCGAAGCTGGGCAGCTTCCACTCGGTCTCACGGGCCTCTTCGGCGAACTTGCGGGATTCGGCGCTGGTCGGTTCGGTCGTCACGGTGGTCGCTCCTGGGATGGATTGACTAGTCAGTCAACATGCCCAACGGTAGCGCGTCTGGCCGCCGAAGACGACCCCCGACCGTGACCCGAACGTCCCGGAACGACGACGGGCCGCCCCGGAGGACGGCCCGTCTCGAACCTATACGGCAGTCGCGGCGAGGCCGCGGCGGATCAGCTGGTGGCGATCCGGCGGGCGCCGACGTAGTTCGCGCCCCAGTAGCTGTCGTTGATCTGGTGCTCCATCACGCCACGGGTCGTGGCGGAGATGACCGTGGTCGCGCTGGTCGCGATCCCGACGTGGGACGCGCCGCTGCCGGCGGTCGAGAAGAAGACGAGGTCGCCGGCCTGGATCTCGGCCTGGGCGACGGCGGTCCCCTCCTTGTACTGCTCGAAGCTCGTGCGCGGCAGGTTGATGCCGGCCTGCTTGTAGATGTAGACCATCAGGCCGGAGCAGTCGAAGCCGCTCGGGGTCGTGCCGGCCGAGCGGTACGGCACGCCGATCTGGCCGTTGGCACCGGCGACGGCGGCGGCGAGCGCGGCCGGGGTGGCCGTGCCGGTGGCGCTGCGGGCCGAGGCTCCGGCGAGCTTCTGCTCGACGGCCGCGACGAACGACAGCTTCATCGTCTTCAGCGTCTCGAGGTTCGGCCGGCCGGTCTTGGTCAGCTTCTTCTGCGTCTGGTACCGGCGCAGGGCGACGCGGGTCCGTGCGCCGAGCGCACCGTCGGCGCGAACGCGGACCTTGCGCTGGACCTGCTTGGTCTGGGTCCGGGTCAGGCTGACCGCGCGCGTGGCCGAGACCGCGGTGGTCGTCGGCGCGGCGGGCGCATCAGGCGCGGCCACGTCGGGCGTCGCGGTGCCCGGGTCGGGCGCGGTGACGGCCGCGTCCGGGGCGGTGACCGTCGTGCCACCGGTCGTGTCGTCGGCGGAGGCGGTCGAAACGCCGCCCAAGGCCAGGATCAGCGCCAGCGCGGCGCCCCGTGTCGTCAATCTCACTGTGCTCGTACTCTTTCGTCGGCCTACGGGGTTAGCTGACGGGCGAGCGCAGAAAGAGCAGCGCTTCCACCGACTTCGTGGATTAGCCCCAGAACTGGGTGGGTCCCCCGTTCGCCGGAAAGGACTCCGGCGACTCGGCTCGGGGCACCGTAACAGAGCCGTCGGCCGGGTTACGTCAGCTCCTCTTCGCTGCAGGCCCGGACCCGGCGCCAACCGACCGTTCGGCGGCTGCTCGGCCTGCGCGCACGCCCCGGCAGCCCGCTCGCCCAGGGGCGGTCGATCGTCCGTTCCCCACGGGCTCCGCAGGGTCGCCGTATAGCCTCCGGATCATGCCGCTCCGTCCCGTCGCCGCCGACCTCGCGGCGCTCTACTACGCCGCCTCCGCCGAGCTCGGTGAGGCCCCGTGGTTCGACGCCCACACCCACATCGGGCAGAACGATCCGGACGGGCAGAAGGCGACGGCCGAGGAGATCGTCGCCGGACTCGACGCGGCCGGGCACCAGCGGGCCCTGACCTTCGCGATGCACGAGCCGGACGGCTACCGCGACGCCAACGACGTCGCGATCGCGGCCGCAGCGGCCTCGGGCGGACGGCTGGTGGCCCTGGCCCGGGTCTCGCCGACCGCCGACGACGCGTTCGCCGAGGCCGAGCGCTGCCTCGCCGCCGGCGCCCGCGGCTTCAAGCTGCACCCGCGCAGCGACGAGTTCGCCCTGACCCATCCGGTCGTCGAGCAGGTCGTGGCGCTCGCGGCCGAGCACCGGTTGCCGGTCCTCTTCCACGCGGGACGGGGGATCCCGCAGCTCGGCCGCGCGGCCGTCGGCCTCGCCGAGCGCTACCCCGAGGCGCGCCTGATCCTCGCGCACGCGGGGGTCAGCGATCTCGGCACCCTCGCGGAGCCGGCCGGGCGCCTGCCGAACCTCTTCTTCGACACCTCCTGGTGGCACCCGTCGGACCTGCTCCAGCTGTTCTCGACCGTTCCGCCGGCGCGGATCCTCTACGCCAGCGACATGCCCTACGGGCCGGGGATGTTCAGCGGCTTCGCGTTCCTGCGCTCGGCGGCGGCGGTCGGGCTGGAACGGGACGTCGTCCGCGAGATGGCCGGCGGACAGCTCGGGCGGATCCTCGCCGGTGAGGATCCGGTCGACCTCGGCCCCGCTCCCGGCCCGGCCGCGCTCGGGCCGCGACTGATCGCCGCCGAGCGGGTCGCCTCCTACGCCGCGGCGGCGATCCAGCTGGCCTTCCGCGAGAGCGACCCGACCGAGCCGATCGCGCTCGCCCGCTGCGGCTGCCAGACCGCCGACCCCGAGGGCGACGAGGGGCGGCTGCTCTGCTTCGCCGACCTGCTGCTGGAGCGGGCCCAGAAGCAGCTCGCCGACGGCGCCACCGACGCGCTCGACGCGCTCGGCACCGTGCTCGCCGCGGGCTTCATCGCGGCGACCCCGACCGCGGGCACGCCCGAGGTCACGTTCCCGGACTGAGCCCGGCGTCGACCGGCTCGCTCAGGTCGCGGTGGCGCCGTCGCCGTCGTCTCCGCGCTGGGTCAGCGCGTCCCGGCCGACCACCAGCCAGGTCAGCCAGAGGCCGAGCGCGAAGAGCGGGATCCCCATCGCGACCTTGGCCACGCCCAGCGCGACCAGCGCGCCGGCAGCGTAGAGCGGCAGTTGGACGGCCAGCCGGATCACGAACAGGCCGACCCAGATCCAGCTCGCCCGCGTGTAGACCTTCATCAGCTGCGGGTCCTTGCGCCACCCCATCCCTTGGCTGCTGATCGCGCTGATCGCCACCCCGATCAGCGGCCAGCGAATCAGGATCGAGACGAGGTACGCGGTCGCGTAGGCGAGGTTCAGCAGCAGGCCGGGCAGGAAGAAGTCCTCGGCCTTGCCCGTGCGCGAGACGACGAACCCGGCCAACGCGATCCCGGCGAGGCCGGAGAGCGCGAACTGGACGGTCTGCCCCCGGATCAGTCGCGCCACCGTCAGCACCGCGCCGACGGCAACCGCCACGATCGCGGCGAGGTTGGTGTCCTGGCCGGCGGCGGTGTAGACCGCGACGAAGAGCGCGGCGGGCACGGCCGACTCGGCCACGCCGAGCGGCCCGCCGATCGCGTCGGTCAGCGACGGCGGCGGCGACTGGTTCGGCTTCTCGACCTTGATCTCGTCGGCCCGGGTCGCCGATGCGCCGGCCTCGTCGCCCGCCTGCCCTGCGGCGGAGTCACGGTCGGCCGACGGCGAGGTCCCGGCTCCGCTTTCGGCAGCGGTGGCTCCCGCGTCGGCGTCGGGCGCGGCCTGCGGCGCGGGCTGCGGCCCGTCGGAGGTGGAAGCGGAGGGGTCGGACACGGACTCGGGCACGAAGCCCCAGCGTACCGGGCCGGAAGCGGTCGCTCTGCATACTTCTCGGAGCGTGCCGGCCGTTGCGGTCCCGGGCGCCGCTCGACCACCCGAATAAGATTGCTTGTCGCATGAAGACCACGACCGCCCGGCGTTCCCACCCCAACCTCACGCTGGCCGTCCTCTCGCTCGGTGCCCTCGCCTACTCCCTGCTCCAGTCACTGGTGGCACCAGCCCTCCCGGACATCCAGCATGCGACCGGGGGCTCCCCCAGCTCGGTCAGCTGGATCCTGACCGGCTTCCTGCTCAGCGCCTCGGTGACCACGCCGATCCTCGGGCGGCTCGGCGACATCCACGGCAAGGAGCGGGTCCTGCTCGGGGTGCTGGTCGCGCTCGGGATCGGGACCGTGATCTCCGCCCTCTCGTCCTCGATCGAGATGATGATCTTCGGGCGGATCGTGCAGGGCGCCGGCGGGGGGATCTTCCCGCTCGCGTTCGCGATCATCCGCGACGAGTTCCCGCGGCAGAAGGTCGCCGGCAGCATCGGCCTGATGTCGTCGCTGCTGGGGATCGGCAGCGGTGCCGGCGTCGTGCTCGCCGGGGTGATCGTCGACCACCTCTCCTACCACTGGCTGTTCTGGTTCCCGCTCGCCGCGATCGTGCTGGCCGCGGTCGCCACCTACCGCTACATCCCCGAGTCGCCGATCACCGCCCCGGGGCGGATCAACTGGGCCGGCGCGCTGCTGCTCTCACTCGGCCTCGGCCTCGTCCTGCTCTCCGTCAGCCAGGCCTCGAGCTGGGGCTGGGGCTCGGGCCGGACGATCGGGCTGCTGCTGGCCGGGCTCGCGTCGATGGCCGCCTGGGTCGGGAACGAGCTGCGGTCGGACTCGCCGCTGGTCGACATGCGGATGATGCGGATCCGCGGGGTCTGGACGACCAACCTCGTCGCGATGATGGTCGGGGTCGGCCTCTACTCCGGCTTCATCCTGATCCCCCAGCTCGTCCAGGAGCCGACCAGCACCGGCTACGGCTTCGGGTCGTCGATCACGGCGGCGGGCCTGTTCATGCTGCCGTCGACGATCGCGATGCTGCTCGTCGGCCCGGCGGCCGGCTGGGTCGAGCGGCGGTTCGGCTCCAAGGCCGCGCTGCTCGCCGGCTCGCTGTTCGCGGCGCTCTCGTACCTGATGCTGGCGGTGGCCCACGACGACCACTGGGAGATCTACGTCGCCTCGGGCCTGATGGGCGTCGGGATCGGGCTCGCGTTCGCGGCGATGGCGAACCTGATCGTCGGGGCGGTCCGCCAGGACCAGACCGGCGTCGCCACCGGCATGAACACGGTCGCGCGGACCGTCGGCGGTGCGATCGGCGCCCAGCTGGCGGGGACCTTCCTCGCCAGCTCCGTGCTCGGCACGACCGGACTGCCCGCCGAGAGCGGCTACGTGGTCGCGTTCGTGATGTGCGCCGCGGCGCTGGTCGCCGCACTCCTGGTCGGCCTGCTGATCCCCGATGCCGGCCGGGCCGAGCGGGCCGCAGGGCGAGCACCCGCCGGCGCCCGGGCCGGCGCCTGAGAGCGGCCGGACGGACGGGCGTCCGGGCAGGCCGGATCCGCGCGCGCCGGACGCCCGTGCCGGCCGCTAGCGTGCCGGCCATGGCCCTCCCCCGCTGCTACGTCGCCAGCCCGCTCGGCTTCTCCGAGACGACCCGGCCGTGGTACGAGGACGTCCTGCTCCCGGCCCTGGCCGCGGTCGTCGATCCGGTCGACCCCTGGAGCCTGACGACCGCCGAGGAGCTCTCCGCTGCGGCCGCGGCCGGACGCGACCGCGAGATCGCGCTCGAGATCGGGCGTCGCAACGCCGAGGCGATCCGCTCCTGCTCGCTGCTCGTCGCCCAGCTCGACGGCCAGGAGGCCGACAGCGGCACCGTCGCCGAGCTCGGATTCGCCGCCGGGCTCGGACGCCGCTGCTACGGGATCCGCAGCGACCTCCGTCAGGCCGGCGAGCCCGGCGTGCCGCTCAACCTCCAGGTCGCGTCGTTCGTGACCCTGTCCGGGGGCACGATCGAGGCCTCGCTCGCCGCCCTGCTCGAACGGCTGCGGGCCGACCTCCGCGACTGAGCGGGGCCCCGAGCAGCAGGAGACGGTCGCCGGAACGCCGGCCGACCGAGCGATCGGCGGCTAGATGCTGCCGCGGAGCTGGACGTGGTCGGCCTCGGCCGCACCGGCGAACGGGCGGGTCAGGCCGTAGCGGTTGAGGGTCGCCTCGGGCACGCCCTCCAGGCCCGGCGTGTCGGACGCCTGGCCGCGGGTGTGGGGATCGTTGGCGAAGCCCCCGACCTCGACCGAATGCGCCGGCGTCCGGTAGCCCGAGAGCCCGATCAGGTGCAGGTGCAGGGCCTGGCCCATGGTCTCGAGGTGCGCCGCGATCCTCGGCTCGTCGGCCATCGCGTAGTTGGTGCCGGCGGCCGGGAAGAACCCGAAGCCGGCCGACGGAGCGGCACCCCCGGAGGCCGGCCCCGCGTAGACCGTCGCCGCCGCTCGCTGGGCCTTGGCCAACTGATGGGTGAGCGTCGCGCGCGACTTGCGCAGCCCGGTGAGCTTCGTGCTCCTGGCGTTGCGGGCCCGCACGACGACGAGCTGCTGCTCGACGACCTGGAGCTTCAGGTGGGCGATCGCGTCGCGCTTGGCCGTCTCGGTCGCGACGATCGAGCGTTGACGATCGGCGAGGTGCGTCAGGCGGGTCGACTGGCGGGCCGCGGCGGAGCGGGACGCCCGCACCCGACGGGTCACGTCGGCGTTCTGGGCGGCGATCTGCTTGAGCTGCCCAACCCGCGAGAGCAGATCGGGAAATCCGCTCGACTCGACGGCGACGTCGACCAGGCCGGGCCGCGGCGACTCGTACTGCGCCACCAGCTGCGCGGCGAGCACCCGCTGGTCCCGGACGACGGCCGCTCGCAGCCGCACGAGGTCGGCGCGGGTCGACCGAAGCTCGCCCTGGAGTCGCTTCAGGTCTGCGGCATCCACCTCGAGGCTCGTGTCGAGCGGCTCCAGCTGCTGCTCGAGCTCGTCGATCCGGGCCTGGTAGGCGGAGATCCGCGCCTGGTCGCCGTGAAGGGCGTCGCGCACGCGACCGGCCCGTTGCTCGGTCGCGTCGAGCTTCCGCTGCAGCACCCCCGGATCCGGGATCGCGGCGGCCGGGGCGGCCACGATCAGGCTCACCAGCAGCGCGACCGTCGCGGTCCGGGCAGGGCGGTGGGCGGTCGGTCGGCGCGGCGCGGTCATCGTTCGGGCCATGGTCGTGCTACGGAGCCGCGGGGCGGGCTCCGTCAGCGGTCGGGCGAGCAGCCCAAGACCGTTGGCTGGCGCAAGCTAGCAATCACCCGCGGCCGGATCCGCACGTCGGCTTGCAGCCGCCCGGTCGACCCGTGCCGGGCCGGAACGCGGCTACGTATTCCTAGGGGAGCAGCGACGACCACGAACGACGAGCGCCGAACGCGAGCGAGCGATGACCGGGCGTGACCCGGGGCTTGTGGACCCTCTGCGTCGGCGCGTTGCGCGCCGACGAACCTAGGCGAATGTCGCAGCCAGGTTGATGCCGTAGGCGAGCACGACGACGCCGAGGAGGAAGGAGACGAAGAGCGACCAGTCGTTCATAGCGTCGAGAATCCTAGACCCCCGTTCGGCGGTCTGTCGCCCGAGGGGCCTCGCGGACCCGGCGGACGATCGCGGCGGCCGTCGCGGGCGCCAGCTCGCCGAAGCTGTGGCGGCGTCCGCGGTGGTCCACGCAGACGACCTGCGCCCGTCGCCGCCACGTCCGCGGGGGCCGCACCTGGATCGAGGCGAGGTCGCTCAGCCGCAGCTCCCGGACGCGGTGCACGGGCGCGTCGTCGTGCAGCCACAGCAGTCGCCGGTCGGTCACGGCGAGCACGGTCTGGGGGCTCGCCCAGGTCGCCGCCGGAACGACCAGCCCGACCGTCTCGCCCGGGGCCAGGGCTGACCGCAGCTCGCTCCCCAGCGCACGCCGGACCGCCGGGGCCAGGGCGTCCGCAGCCGCCTCCGCGGCGGCGGCCCGGTCGGGCTCGCGAGCGGGAGCCGTCCCGTCGGCCGGGGACGTACCGGTCGGGGCCCGTAGCGCCGTGTAGGCGGCGTTGATCAACGCCATCTGATCGGCGGCGACCGGATCCGGGGCACGATCGGGGTGCCAGCGCTTGGCTAGCCGACGGAAGGCAGCGGTGACCTCGTCGGGGCCTGCTCCGGCGGGCACGCCGAGGATCTCGCGGGGATCGACGCCGGTCGGTGCGTCCACCCCACCATCGTTCCACGGCGTCGCCCCGCACGCCCCCAGCCCGAGCCGACGGTCACGCAGTCGGGCGGACGACCCGCGACGGACCCACGACGACATCGAGACGGATCGGAGCGGCCACGGACCGAGATGGCCGCGGACCGGAGGCCTCGACCGGGACGCCCCGCAACGGGACCGATCCGGAGCGAGACGACCTCGGACGGGACGGCCCGGAAACGGACGGGACCAGATCGAGATGCCCTTCTTCCCAGCCGGTATGTGCCGAGCACATCAACGATGAGGTCGACCCCATCGGCCTCAGGAAGAACTCGGTGTCGATCTCGGCTCGGCCCCCGCCAGGTCACGCCTCGGCCATCGCCACCGCCTTGGCCACGGTCACCACCACGCCGTCGCCACCGCCACCGCCTCGGCCATGACCATGGCCTCTGCCATCGGCCACCACGGCCTCCAGAAGGAGCCCGAATGTGGACAGCGAACACGTCCGTGGGCCCCGAGGACCCGGGGGCCTACGACGCCGGAGCGTCCGCTTCGAGCCCGTCTCCCCGAACGGAACCGCGAGCCATGATCCAAGACCTCAAGAAGTTCCTCTTCAAGGACGACCTGATCGACATCGCGGTGGCGTTCATCCTCGCCACGGCCTTCGCGCTCGTCGTCAAGTCGCTCGTCGACGACATCATCATGCCGATCATCGCCGCGATCGTCGGCAAGCCGGACTTCAACGACATCGTGATCAACGTCGGCGACGCCAGCATCCGGATCGGCAGCTTCATCACGGTCTTCGTCAACTTCGTGATCATCGGCACCGTCCTCTTCTTCATCGTCCGGGCGATCACCAGGGCGATGGAGCGCACGGGTCGTGGCAAGCCGGCCGCACCCGAGGCTCCCGACGAGGAGATCCTGCTGCTGACCGAGATCCGCGACGCCCTCAACCGGCCCGGCGCAGCGCGCTGAGCCGCACCCTCACTCGGGAGCCGTAGCGCTCCCGGACTCGTTCCCGGGTTCGGGCGCCGGCGGCAGCAGGCGCTCGAGCGGGACGTCCTCCAGCAGCCGCAGGACCTGCGGCGTGCGCTCGTCCTCCAGCAGCAGGGCACCACCGGGCCAGAACGGGCTGACGGTGTCGGTCGCGCCGACCAACAGCGGCTCGTGGACCCACGAGCCGCTGTTCCACAGCCAGGCGCCGTCGGGATCCGGATGCCACGGGCCGAGCGCCTCGTCGGCCGTCAGCGGTCCGAGTCGGTGGACGTGCCCGAACAGGACGTGACGCGCACGCGGCAGCACGCCGAGGTCGTTGGCCACCCGATAGAGGCTCTGGAGGCCAGCCCGCTCGAGCCGGCGGTCGAGCCAGACCGAGCCGACCGCGGCGATCCGCTCGTTGCGCGCCCGGGCCTGCGGCGAGGGCGTCCCGTCGCGGCCCAGGACCGCCTTGCCCAGCGCCCGAGCGAAGCCCCCGACCCGGTCGAGGCCCTCCTCGAAGCCGTCGGGAAGATCGCGGACGAGCAGCGACGCGGCCGCGAACGACGTCGTCCGTCCCAGCTCGTAGGCGTCGGCCGGACCGAGCGCACCCTCCCCCGCCGCCCGGGCGATCCGGGCCAGCGGCGCCGACGCGAGGTGCTGGTCGAGGTAGTGCCCGTGATGGGCGTAGACGTGGGGCCCGAGCCACGCGCCCGGGTACTGGACGCGGATCCGGCCGCCGTCAGGACGCAGCGCCGCGGTCACCTCGGAGAGCGACTCGGTCGCGTCGCGCGGAACCTGCGTGGCCGACCCGAGCGGCTGCTCCTCGGCCCGCCGGCCGCGCAGCCAGGCCCGCACCAGCAGGTGGTCGTGGTTTCCGGGCACGACGAGGATCTCGCCGCCGGCCATCGCCTCGCCGAGCCGCATCAGCACCGGCCGTGCCTCGCTCAGCGCCTTCGCCGTCCGCCCCTCCAACAGCTCCACCACGTCCCCGAGCAGGACCAGTCGATCGATCCCCCGCAGGGCCTCGACGAGGGCGTCGAGGGCGACGGAGCGACGGAGCACGTCACGGCCGCCCCGGGAGCCGAGGTGGAGGTCGGAGATGACCAGGGTCCGCATCGCCGACAAAGCATGGCGGACGGCGGTCGCGGGCGGGTAGTAGCATCGCCACCCCGATGGCAAAGCAGCAGCAGCGTCAGATCCGTATCGAGCAACGAGGGGCCCTGCAGGCGATGCAGGACCTCGAGAAGCGCTCCGACGAGGATCTGTTGCGCGAGACCCGCAACCGCTCCGCGGCGCGGGCGATCCTCGGCAGCCGTGCCGCCGAGCGCTACGACGGCGCGACCGCGCGGAAGTACTTCCAGGAGGCGCTGGCTGCGGCCCGTCCCCAGGAGCGCCCCCAGATCCGGCGGATGGCGGAGGCGGCCCTCGCCCTCGCCGACCGCCGCTCGGGCGACCTGCGCGCCGCCGCCGAGCGGCTCGGGCAGCAGGCCCCCAGCGGCCGCCAGCTGTTCCTGCTGCGGCTCTCCGGCCTGCTGGTCCCGCCGGTCGGCGCCGGCGCCTGGCCGCGAACCCGCGGGATCCTGCTGATCCTGCTGATCATCGTGCTCTTCCTGGCGATCGGCTCCGGGCTCGTCGCCCTGATCGCGCTCCCCTTCGGTGGTCTCGCGACCGACGCGACGCTCTTCCTCGGCCTGCTGGTCGTGGTCGCCGCGCTGGTCGGACTGGTCCTCTTCGGCCGGCGACGTCAGCGCAAGGCGCAGGCCCAGCGAGCGGAGCAGGCCGAGCAGCAGCGCCAGCCCGTGAACCGGGCGATGCGCCGCCGCGGCTGAGTCGCGTGCCCCGCACGGTCGCGCCCGGGCTCGGCCGCGGGCCAACGTTCGGCGTTCGACCAAACGTTTCCATCCGCAGGCCCAAGACGTATAGCCTCCGGGCGTGACCGATCCCCACGGCACCCTCCGGACCGCGCGACTGGTCGTGCGTCCGATGGCAGGAGGCGACTTCGACCTCCTGCTTCAGGGTCTTCAGGACCCCGATCGCCCCTGGACGAACGGCTATCCGCTCGACGAGAGCCTGGTCTCCGCGGCGATGGTCCTCGAACGCCGTCGCGACGACGGCCGCGCGCACGGCGACGATCCGTGGACGCAATACCAGGTGATCCTGGTCAGCGAGAACGTCGTCGTCGGCGACCTCACCTTCCTCGAGCCGCCGGACGCGGATCGGGTCGCGATGCTGACCTTCGGGATCGCCCCCGAGCGGCGCGGCAACGGCTACGCGACCGAGATGCTGCGCGAGGTCGTCGCCTGGGCCCGCGGCCGCAACGACATCCGCGGCGTCCGGGCAGACACTGACCTGGTCAACCCCGCCAGCCACAACGTGCTGCGCGCGGCTGGGCTCCAGGTCGTCCAGGACGACGGCGATCGTCAGCTCTACGAGCTGCGCTGGGAACGACGGGAGCGGATCATCCGCACCCCCGTCGCCGGCGGCCGCTGACCCGACCCCCGGCCGGGCCGTCGCGCTCGGCCGCACCTGACACGGTGCGGCCGCCGCGGGCGGATCAGCCCTTGGAGAGCGTGGCCTTGCGGATCACGACCGGCCGGCTCGGCGGACCGTCGGTGCCACTGCTGAGCGCGGCCGCCTCGATCACGGTGCGCATCCCCGAGGTCACCTTGCCGACGATCGCGTAGTCCGGCGGAAGCTGCGCGTCGCTGGCGGTGACGACGAAGAACTGGCTGCCCGACGTCCCGGCGGGCTCGTCGCCGGCCTTGGCCATCGCGACCACGCCGCGCGTGTAGGCCGCATCCTTCGGCGGGGTCTCGCGGACCTTGTAGCCCGGGCCGCCGCTGCCGTCGCCGAGCGGGTCGCCGCCCTGGACCACGAAGCCGGGCGCGATCCGGTGGAAGGTCAGGCCGTCGTAGAACTTCGCCCGCGTGAGCGCGGCGAACGACGCGGCCGTCTTCGGCTGGCGCTTGGTGTCCAACCGGATCTTGAACGTCCCACAGCTCGTCGCCATGGTGACGGTCCACGTGCCGCTCAACGTCGACGGCTTCGGCTTGGGCAGGGCCGGCTCGGCCGAACGCGGGTCCGGCGCCTTGGCCTCGGTGCAGATCGAGCCGCTGCCGTCGCCCTGGGACGAGTCCGGCACGGCCGCGTCGGTCTTCTCGGTCGTCGCGGCGGTCGTCGTCGCGGCCGTCGTGTCGGCGGCCGGCTTGGTGTCCGTCTTCTCCTTGTCGTCACCGCCACAGGCAGCCAGGCCGGGCACGAGGGCGACGGCGGTGAGTAGGAGCGGCAGGCGGCGCGCACGACGGCGTGCGGCGGCGGAGGGCGAGTGAACCACGTCGCGCAGGATAGTCGCGAGACAGACGTGCGTGCAGACGATGTGGCCGCCCGTACGACGGCCGCCGGTCCGGCCGGCGATAATCGCGCGGTGCCTCGCCGGACTTCCTCGACGCGCCCGTACGGTTCGGACGCCCCGCGATGACCGCCACCGCGCCCCGAGCAGCGACGCTGATCGTCAACCCGACCGCGGGCGGCGGCCGCGTCGCCGCGGTCGTCCGCCAGGTCGAGGCGCGCCTGCGCGAGCGCCAGGCGCCCTTCCGGACCGTCGCCACCCGCGACGCCGAGCACGCCCGCACGGCGACCCGCGAGGCGCTCGAACGTAGTGAGCTGCCGGTCGCGATCGGCGGCGACGGGATGCTCGGGCTCGTCGCCGGCGCCGCCGCCGGCCTGCCCGGAGCGACCATCGGCGTGATCCCCGCGGGCCGCGGCAACGACTTCGTGCGCGGGCTGGAGCTCCCGACCGATCCGGTCGCCGCGACCGACGTGCTGCTCGACGGGGTCCCGGTCGCGATCGACACCGGCCTCGCGACCGACGCCGCGGGCGTCGAGTGCGGGTTCCTCTCGATCGCCTCCTGCGGATTCGACTCGGAAGCCAACCGGATCGCCAACGAGGCCCCGTCCCGGCTCGGCGGCGCCGCCTACCTCTGGGGCGTCTTCGGGGCGCTGATCGGCCTCCGGCCCGCCTCGTTCCGCCTCCGCCTCGACGGCGAGCCGATCGCCCACCACGGGGTGACCGTCGCGATCGCCAACGCCGGCACGTACGGTGGAGGGATGCGGATGGCCCCCGACGCGTCGGTCGTCGACGGCCGCTTCGACGTGGTCCTGATCGGCCACGGCGGACGCGACCCCGAGCGTTGCGACTGGCGCGACCGCCTGCGGCTCGTGCGGTTCCTCCCCCAGATCTTCCGTGGTGGGCACGTCAGCTCCGAGCTGGTCGAGGTCCGCCGGGCGAGCGAGGTCGTGCTCGACGCCGACCGCCCGTTCACGGTCTACGCCGACGGCGACCCGATCGGCACGCTCCCGCTGACCCTGACCACGCGACCGGCGTCGCTGCGGCTGCTGGTTCCGGACGGACACCTGACCCAACCGCTGCGGATGCCGGCGGAGGCCACGGCGTGAGCGGGCGCAGCCTGGTCCCGCTCGCGACCGCGATCGCCGTCGCCCGGGCCTCCGGGCGTGCGGCCCGCGCCGGTGGCCGCGGGGGCACGAGCCTGCCCGGCAAGCTGCTGATGCGGCTGCGACCGGACGCGATCGCCCGGATGTCCGAGCGGCTCGACCACGGCTCGGCCGTGCTCAGCGCGACCAACGGCAAGACGACGACGGCCGCGCTCGTCGCCTCGATCCTCGAGCGCCACGGCGAGACCCTCGTCCACAACCGCCAGGGCGCCAACATGGCCGGCGGGATCGCGGCGACCCTGCTCGGGTCGTGGCGGCGCGGGCGACCGGACGGGAAGCTCGGCCTGTTCGAGGTCGACGAGTTCTGGCTCGGCGGGCTCGTCGACCAGCTCCGCCCCCGCGTCCTGCTGCTCGCCAACCTCTTCCGCGACCAGCTCGACCGCTACGGCGAGCTCGAGGCGATCGCCGAGCGCTGGCGGGCGATCGTCGCCGTCGACGGGGCGGCCGATCCCAGCCGGGGCGGCTTCCGGCTGGTGCTCGGGGCCGACGACCCGGCGGTCGCCGACCTCGGGCTCGGGCTCGACGACGTCCTCTACTTCGGGGTCGAGGACACGTCGGTCGCGCTGAACGCCGGTGATCACGCCTCCGACGCGACCACCTGCCGCAACTGCGGGGCGGCCTACGTCTACACCGCCTCGTTCGTCGGCCACCTCGGGCACTACGTCTGCCCCTCCTGCGATCACGGGCGGCCGAAGCCGCAGGTGACGGCCGAGCGGATCGTGCTCGAGGGCACCCGCGGCGCCCGGGTCACGATCGGCCTCCCCGACGGCACGATCGACGTGCGACTGCGGCTGCCCGGCCTCTACAACGTCTACAACGCGCTCTCCGCCGCCGCCCTGACCCACGCGCTCGGGGTCCCCGGGGCGACGATCGCCGCCGGCCTCGAGGCGACGATCGCCGCCTTCGGCCGGGCCGAGACGGTCCGCATCGACGACCGCGAGCTGCAGCTGCTGCTGGTCAAGAACCCGGCCGGCGCCAACGAGGTCGCCCGGACGCTCGCGTTGGCCGACGGCGAGCTCGACCTGCTGGCCGTCCTCAACGACCGGATCGCCGACGGGCGCGACGTCTCGTGGGTCTGGGACGCCGACTTCGAGCAGCTGGCTCCGCGCGTCCGGCGCGTCACCTGCGCCGGGACCCGTGCCGCCGAGATGGCGGTCCGCTGGAAGTACGCCGGCGTGCCGGCCGACCGGATCGCCGTCGTCCCGGACGGGATCGGGCCGGCGCTCGACGCCGCACTGGAGCATGCCCCCGCGGATCACGAGATACCGCTCTACGCGATCCCCACCTACACCGCGATGCTCGAGCTGCGTGAGGAGCTCGTCCGTCGTGGCGCCGCCGAAGGGTCGTTCGCATGACCGAGACCACCCGAGACCTCGATCTCGATCACATCCGCTGGCACGACCTCGAGTGCGGCGGCTACGACGCCGACCGCTCGCTCTGGCTCGAGCTGGCCGCCTCCCGTGAGGAGTCCGCCGCCTCGGCCCGGATCCTCGATCTCGGCAGCGGCACCGGCCGGGTCGCGGTGGAGCTGGCCGCCGCCGGCTACAGCGTGCTCGGGGTCGACGTCGACCCGATCTTCTGCGCCGAGCTGCGGCGACGGGCCGCGCTCCGCTCGCTGCCGGCCGCGGCCGCCGTCAGCGACGCCCGTGAGCTGCGGCTCGGCGAGCGCTTCGGCCTGATCCTCGCGCCGATGCAGACGATCCAGCTGCTCGACGGCTCCGCCGGCCGGCTCGCGATGTTGGCCGGTCTGCGCGAGCACCTCGCCCCCGGCGCGCTCGCCGCGATCGCGCTGGTCGAGGACGTCGAGCCGTTCGGCTCCGACGACGCCGCCGGCCTGGCCCCCGACATGCGCGACTACGACGGCACGGTCTACGCCAGCCGCCCGGTCGGGGTGACCGTCGCCGACGGACGGATCGTGCTCGACCGCGTCCGCGAGATCGTCGAGCCCGACGGGCAGCGCCACGTCAGTAACGACCGGACCGTGCTCGACATGCTCGGCGCCGACGAGCTGGAGGACGAGGCCCGCCAGGTCGGCCTGCGCGTGCTCGACCGGCTCGAGGTCGGGGCGACCAGCGAGCACGTCGGCAGCCAGGTGGTGATCGTCGGTGCCTGATGCCACGAACATCGCCACCCCCGCTCCCGCCCCCGCCGTCGCTCCCGAGTCGGGGGACGGTCCCACGATGCGGATCGCCGCGCTCTACCCCGAGCTGCTGAACATCTACGCCGACCGCGGCAACCTGCTGCTGCTCCAGCGCCGCTGCGCCTGGCGCGGGATCGGCTTCGAGCTGGTCTCGGCGACGCTCGGCGATCAGCTCGACCCGGACGCCCACGACCTGCTCTACCTCGGGGGCGGCCAGGATCGCGACCAGCGACTCTGCGCCGAGGACCTGGTCACGGTCAAGCGCGACGCCGTTCACGCCCACGCCGCCCGCGGTGGCGCGGTGCTCGCCGTCTGTGGTGGCTACCAGCTGCTCGGCCACCACTACACCCTCGAGCCGGGCGAGCACCTGCCCGGCGTCGGGCTGCTCGACCTCCACACCGAACGCGGTCCCGACCGCCTGATCGGGAACGTCGCGATCGAGGTCGACGGCCGGACCCTGGCCGGCTTCGAGAACCACGGCGGCCGCACGATCCTCGCCCCCGGGCAGGAGCCGCTCGGCCGCGTCCTCGCCGGTCACGGCAACACCGGCGCGTCGGGCTTCGAGGGCGCACGGACCGGCAACGTGATCGGGACCTACCTGCACGGGCCGCTGCTGCCGAAGAACGCGTGGTTCGCGGACCAGCTGATCGCCACCGCGATCGGCGTCGACGTCGCCGAGCTGGCGCCGCTCGACGATCGGCTCGAGGACGCGGCCCACGCCGGCGCCCGACGCGCCGCCGGCGTCTGAGCCGCCGTTCACCGGCTTGAAATAGCCGAAAGGGGAGCGGAATATCGGCCTTTGAGCGGTGACGCCGGAGGCCGCTGCTAGGGTTTCGCCACCCGGGGTCGAGTCGCAGGCCCTGGATCACCAGGAGCTCGGATGCCCGAACCCCAGACACCCGCCGTCGGTCCCTCCCAGACCGCCCCGGCCTCGCTGCAGTTCGTCGACGTCGAGAAGCGCTATCCCGGCGCCAGCGAGCCGACGATCGAGTCGCTCTCGCTCGAGGTGCCGGCGGGCGAGATCTGCGTCCTGGTCGGCCCGTCCGGCTGCGGCAAGACGACCGCGATGCGGATGGTCAACCGGATGATCGAGCCGACCGCCGGCCAGATCCTGATCGACGGCGAGCCGAACACCACCCGGGCCGCGGCCGACCTGCGGCGCGACATCGGCTACGTGATCCAGCAGACCGGGCTCTTCCCGCACCGGACCGTGGCCGAGAACATCGCCACCGTCCCGCGCCTGCTCGGCTGGTCGAAGGACCGGATCCAGGCTCGCACCACCGAGCTGCTCGACCTCGTCGGGCTCGACCGCGAGTTCGTGGGCCGCTACCCGGCGCAGCTCTCCGGCGGCCAGCGCCAGCGGGTCGGCGTCGCCCGCGCGCTCGCCGTCGATCCGCCGCTGATGCTGATGGACGAGCCGTTCGGCGCGATCGACCCGATCACCCGCGAGCGGCTCCAGAACGAGTTCCTGCGGCTCCAGCAGACCCTCCGCCGCACGATCGTCTTCGTCACCCACGACATCGACGAGGCGATCAAGATCGGCGACCGGATCGCCGTCATGCGCCCCGGCGGCCACCTCGCCCAGTACGCGACCCCGGCCGAGCTGCTGCTCTCCCCCGCCGACGAGTTCGTCGAGCAGTTCGTCGGCGCCGACCGGGCGCTCAAGCGGCTGGCGCTCGGGCGCGTCCGCGACCTCCAGCTCGAGGAGGCGGTGCGGGTCCGCTACGGCGATCCGACCGCCTGGGTCCGCGAGCAGCTCGCCGGCAGCCACATTCCCTATCCGCTGGTCGTCGACCCCGACGGCAAGCCGCTCGCCTGGCTCGACGACGACGACCTCCACGGTCCGCGGATCGCACCGGGGATCGGCTCGGCCGTCGCGGTCGTCGAGCGCGACGACATCCTCCGCGACGCCTTCAGCGACGTGCTCCAGCACCGCGTCCAGTTCGCCGCCGTCGTCGACCAGCACGGCGCGGTGATCGGGATCCTGTCGGCGGACGCCGTCGCCCGCGAGCTCGCTCCCGGCCCGGCGCCGATCGAGCCGGTCGAGGCCGGCGGCAGCGCGTGAGCGCCGTGGCCGCGACGGTGGTGCTGGCCCAGTCCGAGGGGGGCTTCATCCGCGACCGCAGCGACGAGAGCGGCTCCGCGGCCTGCGTCCTCAACGACGGGTTCTGCCCACGCTGGATCGTCGACAACTTCGACCGCTACCTCGCACCGCTGCAGCAGCACGTCCTGCTGACCGTCGTCGCCCTGGTGATCGGCTTCACGGTCTCGTTCGGCCTCGCGCTGCTCGCACACCGACGACGCTGGCTGGTCACGCCGATCGTGCAGGTGACCGGGATCCTCTACACGATCCCGAGCCTGGCGCTGTTCTTCCTGCTGCTGCCGATCACCGGTCGCGGGTTCCTGACCGCGGAGATCGCGCTCGTCTCCTACACGCTGCTGATCATCTTCCGCAACGTCATCGCGGGCCTCGACGGGGTCCCCGACGATGTCGTCGACGCCGCCCGCGGGATGGGCCTGACCGACCGCGAGGTCCTCTGGCGGATCGAGCTGCCGCTGGCGATGCCGGAGATCGCCGCCGGTCTGCGGATCGCCGCGACCACCACCGTCGGCCTGGCCACGCTGGCCTTCTTCGCCGGGGCCGGCGGCCTCGGCGAGCCGATCTACGACCGGCTCACGTTCAAGAGCAATGTGGTCGTCGCCGGCGGGCTCTGCGTGCTTCTGGCCGTGGCGCTCGACCTGCTGGTCCTGCTCGCGCAACGACTGCTGACCCCCTGGACGCGGGCGGTCTCCTCGTGAGCGCCACCCTCGCTGTCTTCGGCCTCTTCGGCGAGGCCTTCGACTTCCTGCTCCACCCGCAGGAGTCGAAGTCCGGCGGGCAGCAGGTCGGCGGACTGGCCGACTTCGCCCAGCTGACCTGGACCCATCTCCAGGTCGTCTTCGCCTCGGTCGCGCTGGCCACGCTCGTCGCGCTTCCGATCGGCCTCGTGCTCGGCCACCTGCGCCGCGGCAGCTTCGTGGCGATCAGCGTCAGCAATGTCGGACGGGCCGTCCCGAGCCTGGCCCTGATCGCCGTCTTCGTCGCCTTCCTCGGCGTCGGCTTCCTGAACGTGACGCTCGCGCTGGCGCTGCTGGCGATCCCGCCGATCCTGACCAACACCTACGTCGGCGTGACCCAGGTCGACCGCGAGGTGATCGACGCCGCCGTCGGCCAGGGCATGACCGGCCGGCAGATCATCCGCGAGATCGAGCTGCCGCTGGCGCTCCCGCTGATCTTCGGCGGCCTGCGGACGTCGGTCGTCAACGTGATCGCGACCGCCACGATCGCGCCGCTCGCCGGGGTCCTGACCCTCGGCGACCCGATCATCTCGACCAGCGTCTACGGCGACGCCGGCAAGCTCGCGGCGGCGATCGTCGTCGCCCTGCTGGCGATCGTGGCCGAGTTCGGCCTCGCCGCCGCCCAGCGCGCCGTGACCCCCCGTCCCTTGCGTGGCACCCCGGGCATCACCCGGCGCGCCCGCTTCCTCCCCACCCCCCGAAAGGGCGTGACCGCACCATGACCGTGACCACACCACGACCGCTCCGGCGGCTGCTCTCGCTCGCCCCGCTGGCGCTCGTCACCATCGGCCTCGCCGCCTGCGGCAGCAGCGACGACGACGCCAAGGACACGACCAGCAACGCGACGACCACCGCCGCCACGGCCGGCACGATCGTCGAGAACCCGGCCAACGACAAGGTCACGCTGACGATCGGCTCGAAGAACTTCACCGAGCAGAAGATCCTCGGCGAGGTCTACGCCCAGGCGCTCGAGGCCGCCGGCTACGAGATCAAGACCGAGCTGAACCTCGGCGACGAGCAGACGGCGCTGAAGACGCTCGAGGACGGCCAGATCGACGCCTACCCCGAGTACACCGGCACCGCGCTGCTGTCGTTCTTCGGGGTCAAGACCGACGACCTGCCGCACGATCCGGCCGAGGCCTTCGCGCAGGTCAAGGCGGACTTCGCCAAGAAGGACCTGGTCGCGCTGCCGCCGACCCCGTTCACGAACTCGAACGAGGTCGCCGTCACCAAGGCGACCGCCGACAAGTACGGCCTGACGAGCATCTCCGACCTGAAGAAGGTCGCCCCGCAGCTGACGCTCTACGGCAGCCCCGAGTGCCGCCAGCGGCTCGACTGCCTGCTCGGCCTCCAGCAGACGTACGGGCTGAAGTTCAAGAAGTTCGTGCCGGTCGACGTCAGCCAGCGCAGCAAGGTCCTGTCCAGCGGCCAGGCCGATGTCTCGATCGTCTTCACGACCGACCCCCAGAACAAGCGCGACGGCTTCGTCCTGCTGAAGGACGACAAGCAGATCTTCCCGCCCTACAACTCGACGCTGGTCGTGCGCAAGCAGAGCTACGACCAGGCCGGACCGGACCTGCCCAAGACCGTCGAGCTGGTCAACACGCAGCTGACCGCGGCCAACATCCAGGAGCTCGGCGCCCGCGTCGATCTCGACAAGGAGACCCCGGCGGACGCCGCCGAGCAGTTCCTCGAGCAGTTCGGCTTCGTCAAGTAGCCGAACCTGGCCCGCGCCGATCGTTGTGCGGGCCAACCCAGCCTGCCCCTCCGGCCCGGCCCCGCCCGCCGGGCCGCGGGCCGGACCGGGCCGGGGCTGAGCCGGGAGCGGCGCGGTGGCGCGGGACGATCCCCGTCAGCGGCGGGTCTCCGACAGGGCCTCAGCGCCCCGTCGAGCCGAAGCCATTCGCCCCGCGGACGGTGTCGTCGAGGCTCTCGACCTCGGTGACCGCCGCCAGTGCGACGGGCACCAGCAGCAGCTGGGCGATCCGCTCGCCCGGCTCGGCGACGAAGGGCGCCTCGCGGTCGGTGTTCAGCAGCAGCACGCGGAGCTCGCCGCGGTAGCCGGCATCGACGACGCCGGGCGTGTTGACCAACGACACGCCGTGACGGGCCGCCAGCCCCGACCGCGGGGTCACCAGGCCGGCGAAGCCCGGCGGGACCGCGATCGCGATCCCGGTCGGCACCATCGCCCGTTCACCGGGGCCCAACCGCACCGGCTCGACGGCGCAGAGGTCGAGGCCCGCGTCCCCCGGGTGCTGACGGACGGGCAGGATCGCGTCCGGACGCAGCCGCTGGACGGCGAGGGCGGGCGGAGTCACGGCGTCGTTCACGCCACGAGCATGCCACGGCCCGCGCGGGGACCGCCCGTCCGAGCCACCCGGCGGGCGTCGCGGTCAGCCGCGTCCGTCAGTCCTCGTCGACCGGCGCGGCGGGCTGGACGCGGTAGCGGTCGTAGCGGGCGGCCAGCGACCGGGGCACCCGTGCCCGCACCAGCACGCCGTCGGGCCGGTGCTCCTGCTCCAGGTCCCCGGCGAGCTTGTGCAGCTCGGCCAGGGTCGCGCCGGCGGAGTAGGGCAGCAGCAGCTCGACCGGGCGCAGGCCCGCCTCGAACTCGTGCTCGACCCGGGCCGCGAGCTGCTCGAGCCCCTCGCCCTCGGCCGCGGCGATCATGACCGCTCCGGGGTACTGCAGCGCGAGGTCGGCGCGGCGCTCGTCGTCGATCAGGTCGCACTTGTTCAGCACGATGATCTGCTGGCCGCCGCCGTGCTCCTCGTCGAAGGCGCCGATGTCGGTCAGCACGAGGTTGACCGCCTCGATCACGGCCCGCATCTGGGTGTCGGGCTGGCTGGCGTCGACGACGTGCAGCAGCAGGTCGGCGATCACCGTCTCCTCGAGCGTGGCGCCGAAGGCCTCGACCAGGTGGTGCGGCAGCTTGCGGATGAAGCCGACGGTGTCGGTCAGCAGGTAGGTGCGGCCGTTGAAGCGCAGCTCACGGGTGGTCGGATCGAGCGTGTGGAAGAGCTGGTCCTGGACGCCGACGTCGGAGCCGGTCAGCGCGTTGAGGACCGTCGACTTGCCGGCGTTGGTGTAGCCGACCAGCGCGACGTTCGGGATGTGCGAGGACCGGGCGCGCTCGGCGCGCATCACCGCGCGGGTCCCCTTGACCTCCTCCAGCCGCCGGCGCAGCTTCGAGATCCGGTCGCGGGCGAGCCGGCGGTCGGTCTCGATCTGCGTCTCGCCGGGACCACGGGTGCCGACGCCGCCGACGCCGAGACGGTCGAGGTGGGTCCACAGTCCCCGCATCCGCGCGAGGTTGTACTGGAGCTGGGCCAGCTCGACCTGGAGCTTGCCCTCGGCGCTGTGGGCGTGGGTGGCGAAGATGTCGAGGATCAGCGCCGTCCGGTCGAGGACGGGGATCCCGAGGCTGCCCTCGAGGTTGCGCTCCTGGCGCGGCGAGAGCTCGTCGTCGGTGACGACCACCGTCGCCTCGAGCTCGTACGCGCGCTCCTTCAGCTCGACGAGCTTGCCCTCGCCGACGTAGGTGTTGGGGTGCGGGTCCGGGCGATGCTGGACCATCTGGTCGAGGACCTCGACCCCGGCCGTCCGCAGCAGCTCGCGCAGCTCGCTGAGGTCGTCGCCCTCGGGCATGATACCGACGATCAGCGCTCGCTGGTTCTCTGCGGCCCGCTGCTGGTCGAGGTCGTCGACGTGGGTCGTGTCGTGCGGGCGGGTGGTGTTCTGGCGATCTTCGCGGCGTTTCGACACTACGACCCAGTCTAGACCCCTTCCCATGAGCGGTTCGCCCCCGGCCGGCGGCGATACAGTCGGGCGGTGACCACCCTGGCCGACCGCCTCGCCGACTTGACCCTGAGACTGGTCGACTGCCCGTCGGAATCCCGTCAGGAACAGGCCGCCGTGGCCCTTGCCCAGGCGCTCCTGTTCGAGGCCGGCGTGGCGACCCACGACGCGCACGACACCTGCCTGCTGGCGGGCACGACCGTCCGCGGCGAGCGTCCACTGATCCTGCTCGCCGGGCATCTCGACACCGTGCCCGTCCAGGGCAACCGGCCGGGGCGGATCGAGGGCGGTGTCGTCCACGGCCTCGGGACCTGCGACATGAAGGGCGCCTGCGCGGTGATGATCGAGTTGCTGCGCGACGGCGTGCACGAGCGCGAGGACCGCGCCTGCGATCTCGGGGTCGTGCTCTTCGGACGTGAGGAGCTGCCGTTCGTCGACACGGCACTGACCCCGCTGCTCGGCCGCGAGCCGAGCCTGCGCGCCGCCGATCTGGTCGTGGTGATGGAGCCGACCGCCGGCGGCGTGCAGGGCGGCTGCCTGGGCAACCTCAACGCGACCTGGACCTTCCACGGGACGGCGGCCCACAGCGCGCGGCCGTGGCTGGGCGAGAACGCGATCCACCGGGCCGCGGCCGGGATCGCCCGGCTGGCCGAGGTCCCCGTCGTCCGGCACGAGTTCAGCGGCCTCGAGTACGCGGAGTGCGTCTCGGTCACCCGGATCAGCGGTGGCGTCGCCGACAACGTCGTGCCCGACCGGGTCTCGGCCCACGTCAACTACCGCTACCCGCCGGGAGCCGACCCCAAGACGGCGGAGGCCAAGCTCCGCGCCTGGTGCGACGTCGAGGGCAGCGAGCTGACGATCGTCGGGCACGCACCGTCGGGCGCGGTGACGGTCGACGGCGACCTCGCCCGGGCGCTCGTCGCCCGGACCGGCATGCCCGTCACGCCCAAGCAGGCGTGGACGCCGGTCGCCGAGTTCACGATGGTCGACGTGCCGGCGGTCAACTACGGGCCGGGTGACCCGCAGTACGCCCACAAGCGCGACGAGCAGGTCTCGGCCCGGGCGCTGGCGGACAGCTACGAGACGTTGGCCGCGCTGGTCCTGCACGGCCCCGACGCGGCCGGCGAGACGACGGGGGCCTGACGTGACGACCGCACGCCCGACCGTGTCGGCCACCGACGCCGACACCACCGACACCGCCGCCCCCAAGCCGCCGACCGCCGCTGCGCCCGCCACGCCCACAGCCCCGCCGGCGCTCGCCGGGACCGGTGACCGACCGGCCCCGCACCTCAACCCGCTGCTGCGCAACGCGAGCGTCTACCCCTTCCAGCGGCTCGGCCACGCCCGCCGCATGCTTGCGGCGACCTGGCCCGCCGATCGGGGCCCGATCGTGGACCTCGGCGTCGGCGAGCCGCGCGAGCCGACCCCGGAGTTCATCCGCCGGGCGATGATCGAGGCGATCGAGAACGAGGCCGTCTCGAGCTACCCGCTCGCCGAGGGCCTGCCCGTGCTGCGCGAGGCGGTCGCCGGCTGGGTGGCCCGGCGGTTCGGCACCCGGCTCGATCCGGACCGTCACGTGCTGCCCACGCTCGGCTCGAAGGAGCTGGTCTTCGGGCTCGCCCAGGTGCTGGTCGACCGCGACGGCGGTCGTGACCTGGTCGCGATCCCGCAGCCGGCCTACCCGGTCTACGAGCGCGGCGCCCGCTTCGCTGGCGCGGACGTGCTCGAGCTGCCGCTGCGGGCGGAGAACGACTTCCTCCCCGACCTCGATGCGATCGACGACGCCGCCTGGCAGCGGCTGGCCCTGGTCTGGGTCAACTACCCGAACAACCCGACCGCGGCGGTCGCCACCCGCGAGTGGTACGCCGACGCCGCCCGTCGTTGCCGCGAGCACGGCGTCGTGCTGGCCAGCGACGAGGCCTACAGCGAGCTGTGGTTCACCGGCTCGCCCCCGGACTCCGCGCTCCAGATCGCGAACGACGGCGACGACCTGACCGGCGTGCTCGTGATCAACACGCTCTCCAAGCGGTCCTCGATGCCCGGCTACCGCTCGGGCTTCGTCGCGGGCGACCCGGACCTGATCAGCGCACTCAAGCGCTACCGCCCGAGCGTCGGCGTCGCCCCCCAGCGGTTCGTCCAGCAGGCCGCCACGGCCGCCTGGCAGGACGAGGCCCACGTCGACGCCGTCCGTGCGCACTATGGCGAGAAGCTGGCCGTGCTCCAGCCCGGCCTCGACGCACTCGGCTTGGTCAACGCCGGAGGCCCCGCCTCGTTCTTCCGCTGGCTGGCGCTGCCCGACGGCTGGGAGACAGCCGCGTGGGCGGCCCGAACCCTCGACGAGCCGGCCACACGGGCCCTGATCGAGATCCTCGACGACCGCCCCGTCGGCGCCGATCCGGAGGCGGACGCCGATGCCGAGCCGGCCCGTACCGCCGGGTCGGCGGATCGCGGGGCGACACCAGCCGGCAGCGCGGCCTTCGCTGCCTGCCTGCTGCGGGCCGGGATCGTCGCCGCGCCGGGTGCCTTCTTCGGCCCCGCCGGGGAGGGCTACGTGCGCGTCGCCCTGGTGCCTACGATCGCCGACTGCTCGATCGCGGCCGAGCGGTTGCGGGCGCTCGCCGCCGACGGCTGACCCGCGCCCTCGGTGCCGACTGGTCGAACGAGATCGAGGAGCCGGACGCCTACGACGACCGGACGTGGAAGACGCTCAGCGGCGAACGCCGGACCGTCCCCGAAGTGCCCAGCGACGAGATCCTCGCGCGGGCCGTGGCCACGCTGCTGACCGTCTACCGCCGCTACCACCGCCTCGCCGCGGGCCGCGGTCGTCGGTCGATCTCGTAGGCTCCCGGGCGTGAGCGACACGCAGCAGAACAGCGGTGCCTGGGCCCTCGGCCTGGCGACGATCTCGGAGGCCGACGGGCGTGTGCTCGACAGCTTCTTCCCCGCGCCCGCGCTGGGGATCGACGCGGCGGCCGTAGCCGCCACCGGCCACCAGGGCGGCACCGGGACCAGTGAGGTCTCCTTCGCCCGCGCCACCGTCGCCGGCAGTGGCGCACTCGCGGCGTCGATCGGAGAGGACCCCGGCCGCGGCGTCCGCACGATCGCGATCGTGACCGTGATCGAGGACCTCGCCGCCGCGCCCGTCGACGCCCACGACGCCTACCTGCGCCTGCACCTGCTCTCCCACCGGCTCGTGCGCCCCCACGGTCTCTCGCTGGAGGGGGCCTTCGGGCTGCTGACCAACGTCGTCTGGACCTCGCAGGGTCCGTGCGCGGTCGACGGCTTCGAGCAGACCCGCCTGCGGCTGCGTGCCGAGGGCCGTCCGGTCGCCGTCACCTCGATCGACAAGTTCCCGCGGATGACCGACTACGTCGTCCCCTCCGGCGTCCGGATCGGCGACGCCGACCGCGTCCGCCTCGGTGCCCACCTCGCCGAGGGCACGACGGTGATGCACGAGGGCTTCGTCAACTTCAACGCCGGGACGCTCGGCGCCTCGATGGTCGAGGGTCGGATCAGCGCCGGCGTCGTCGTCGGTGACGGCACCGACGTCGGCGGCGGCGCCTCGATCATGGGCACGCTCTCCGGCGGCGGCACCGAGGTCATCTCGCTCGGCGAGGGCTGCCTGCTCGGCGCCAACGCCGGCGTCGGGATCTCGCTCGGCGACGGCTGCATCGTCGAGGCCGGCCTCTACGTCACCGGCGGCACCGTCGTGGCCCTGGCCGACGGCACCACCAAGAAGGCCCGCGAGCTCTCGGGCGTCGACGGCCTGCTCTTCCGCCGCGACAGCCGGACCGGTGCCGTCGTCGCGCTCGAGCGCTCCGGCTCCTGGGGCAGCCTCAACGCCCAGCTGCACGCCAACGACTGATCGGCGTGGGCACCCGGGCCGCCACGCGGCGGATCCGGGTGGCCGCTCCGTCCGCCGACCAGCGGCGGCCGGGATCGCCCGGTCCCGGCGGCGTCAGTCCAGCTCGCGGAGGGCGGCGACGAGGTCCTCGGAGGCCTCCGCGGCGTAGACCGGCACCGCCCACCCCGTCAGGTCGACGTGGAGGTCGTCGGCGACGTCGACCGTCAGCTCTCCCCCGTCGAGCTTGACGGTCACCGACTCGTGCTCGGCGTCGCTGGCACCGCTGCCGCCGCCGTCGAGCACGTAGGCGACGGCCGCACCGGAGGCACCGGTCCCGGAGGACATCGTCTCGCCGACGCCGCGCTCGAAGATCCGCGCCCGGATCAGGCCCGGCTCGAGCTCGCAGAACCAGGAGACGTTGGTCCGCTGGGGGAACGCCGGATGCCCCTGGATCCCGGGACCGACGGCGGCCAAGTCGAGTGCCTGCAGCTCCGCGACGGTCGCGACCGCGATCGCGCACTGCGGGTTGCCGATCTTCACGTGCCGGTAGGCCCACGAACGGGTCCCGCCGCTGCCGTCGTCGGCCTCGAGCACCCCGCGACCGTCGTCGGCCCCGCCCGGATGGTCGTCGCTGATCGTCCGCGCCCGGCCCATGTCGACTCGGCAGCTGGTCTCGGAGAGGACCGTCGGCCGGATCTCCCCGGCGATCGTGGTGATCGAGAACTGGCGTTGGTTGGTCCAACCACGACGAACGAGGTACATGATCGCCTCGCGGGCGCCGTTGCCCGACAGCTCGGCCTCGGAGCCGTCGGGGTTCAGGATCCGCAGGTGGGCGACGGTTCCCGGCTCCGTCGGCGGGGCCAGCTCGAGGATCCCGTCGCCGCCGGGACCGAGGTGCGGATCGCACAGCAACTGGACCCGCGCGGGCGTCAGCGGGAGCGGCAGCCGATCGCGTTCGACGATCAGGTAGTCGTTGCCCAGCGCTTGCCACTTCTCGAACTGCATCGCGAGCAGTCTAGGCGGAAGCCCGCGCCGGGGCCAACGGGCTCGTCGCTCAGCGCTGCGCGTCGGGCTCGGCCAGCAGCGGCGCGACGATCTCGGCGGCGACCGCGTCGGGATCGGGATCGGCGCTGAGGTCGAGCACCTCGACCTCGGGCAGCTTCCGCATCCAGGTCAGCTGGCGCTTGACGTAGCGGCGCGTGTCACGCCGCATCCGGTCCTCGTCGCCCTCCAGCAGCGGCAGGAAGCCGTGTGCCTTGCGGGCGGTGCTCGAGGCGCCCGCGGCCTCGGCGGCGCGGACCTCGTCCGCCGCGCCCGCCGCGAGCATCGCGTCGACGCGGGCGTCGATCCGGACCCGCAGCTGCTCGCGGTCACGGACGAGACCGACCAGCCGGGTCGGGTGGCGCGTCTCGGCGGTCCACAGCCGGTTCGGCCCCGTGGGCGGCTGGAGCGCACCGAGCTCGTGCAGCTCGAGCGTCCGGACCAGCCGTGAGCGGTCGCGGGGCGCGATCCCCGCCGCCGCCCACGGGGCGACCGCGGCGAGCCGGGCGTGAAGCGCCTCGGGACCCTCCGCTTCGAGCTCGGCCTCGAGCCGCTCGCGCAGCTCGGGCGGCGCAGGCGGGCGCAGCTGGAGCTCGGTCAGGGCCGCCCGCAGGTAGAGGCCGGTGCCGCCGACGACGATCGGCACCCGCCCCGCCTCGAGGGCCGCGTCGACCTCCCGGTGGGCCATCGCCGCGAAGCGTCCCGCGGAGCAGGTCTCGGTGATCGGCAGGACCCCGACCAGCCGGTGCTCGAGCTCATCCTGGTCGAGCGCGTCACGGGCCCCGGTCAGGGTCTCGATCCCCTGGTAGACCTGGAGGGCGTCGGCGGAGATCGCGACCGGCTCGCGGCCGGCGCGGCGCAGCGCCCGGCCGACCGCGACGGCGATCTCGGTCTTGCCGACGGCGGTCGGACCGAACAGGGCGATCACGGTTGGTCGTGGCACCGCCGTGAGTATGGTGATCTGATGCCTGTCGTGGTCGGCACCGGCTTCTCCGCGTCGCCCCAGGCGGCCACGGGAGCCCCGCTCGCAGCCCGCCAGGCGGCGGCTGGCCTCGCGGGCGCGGAATGCGATCTGGCGCTGGTCTTCGTCGGCGGCGACTACATCCCCGAGACCGATCTGGTGCTCGCGACCGTCCGCGAGATCCTCGATCCGCGCGAGCTGGTCGGCACCACCGCCGGCGGCCTGATCGCCGGTCATGAGGAGCACGAGACGGGCGACGGGATCGCGATCTGGGCGATCAACGTCGGCTCCGGTCGCGCCGAGGTCTTCGAGCTGCGCACGCACGACGTCGAGGACGGGATCGCGCTCGTCGGCCTGCCCTCCCGCCCGATCGGCGTCACCTCGGCCGTGATCCTGCTCGCAGACACCTCCCACCTGCCGCTGGAGGCCACCCTGCGGGCGTTCGAGGAGCACCTCCCGGGGGCGCCCGTGATCGGCGGGGTGCCGTCGCTGGTGCCGCCCGACGGACGGCCGCTGCTCCGCGCCGACGGGCCGACCGACGCGGCCGGGATCGGGATCCGCTTCGAGGGCGTCGAGATCCTGCCGCTGGTGTCCCAGGGCGCACGCCCGATCGGTCCCGAGCTGACGATCACCGACGGTGAAGGCGCCGTGATCCACGAGCTGGCCGGGCGGCCCGCGCTCGAGGCCCTGCGCGACACGGTCGAGGGTCTCGACGACGAGGACCGGGAGCAGATCCGACACGGGCTCCTGCTCGGCTTGGTCGTCGGACCGGGACGTCCGGAGTACGGCAGCGGCGACTTCATCGTCCGCGGCCTCGCCGGGGCCGACCCGCAGACCGGGTCGGTGGTCGTCGGCGCCCCGGTCGAGATCGGCCAGGTCGCGCGGCTGCACGTGCGCGACCCGACGACCGCGGCGGCCGATCTCGAGGACGCCCTGCGGTTGCGGCGGGCCGCAGCGGGATCGGGACGGATCGCCGGCGCCCTGGCCTTCACCTGCAACGGCCGGGGACACGACATGTTCCACGTCGACCACCACGACGCCGCCGCGATCCAGCGCGAGCTCGGGCCGTTGCCGCTCGCGGGCATGATCTCGGCCGGCGAGATCGGCCCCGTCGGCGGACGACCGTTCGTCCACGGCTTCACCGCCACGCTCGCTGTCTTCCTGGCCTGAGCCTGGATGAACCGCCCGGGACGTGGTGTTTCCGGTCGCCGTCGCATACGCTGCGCGCATGCAACTCGCGGGCTCGAAGGTCCTCCTCACCGGTGCGACGGGCGGTCTCGGCCACGCCTTGGCGCGAGCCCTGGCGCGGGAGGGCGCGAACCTGGTCCTGACCGGGCGGCGGGCCGACGTGCTCCAGCCGCTGGCCGACGAGCTCGGTGCGACCGCCGTCGCAGCCGACCTGTCGGTGCGGTCCGACGTCGAGCGCCTGGCCACCGACCACGCTGACGTCGACGTCGTCGTGCACAACGCGGCGCTGCCCGGCAGCGGTCCGCTCGGCGACTACGACGTCGAGCAGGTCGACCGCGTGCTCGAGGTCAACCTGCGGGCGCCGATCGTGCTGACCCGACTGCTGCTTCCGCGACTTCGGGAGCGCGGCCGCGGTCACGTCGTCTTCATCAGCTCGATGTCGGCGAAGGTCCCGACGGCCGACGCCAGCCTCTACGCGGCCACCAAGCTCGGGCTGCGGGGCTTCGCCCAGGCCCTCCGCCCCGAGCTGCGGGGGGCCGGGATCGGCGTCAGCGTCGTCTTCCCAGGCTTCGTGCGCGACGCCGGCATGTTCGCCGACACGGGCGTCGAGCTCCCGACCGGCGTCGGCACCAGCTCGCCGGAGGAGGTCGCCGCCGGGCTCGTCCGCGCGATCACCCGCAACCGTGGCGAGGTCGACGTCGCGCCGGTCGGCGTCCGCGCCACCGGCGTCCTCAACGGCCTCTTCCCCGGCCTGCCCGGCCGGATCGCCGCCAAGGTCGACGGCGGCCGGACCGGCACCGAGATGGCCGAGGCCCAGCGCCTCAAGCGCTGAGCCGGGCGGGCTGGCTCAGCTGCCGAGCTGGGCCAGCAGCGACATCTCGCCGCTGAGGGTCTGTGACGTCGCGCCGGTGATCTCGACCGGAACGGTCTCCCCCGGCTCGCCGAAGCCGGCGAAGTTGACGACCTTGTTGTGGCTGGTGCGGCCACGCAGGCGCTCGGGGTCGTTCCGGGACGGCCCCTCGATCAGCACGTCGAGCGTCCGGCCGACGAAGCGCTGGGTCCGTTCCTTGGCCTTCTCCTGGACCAGCGCGACCAGCCGCTCCATCCGCTCGACCTTGACGGGGTGCGGCACGAACTCGTCGCTCATCTCGGCCGCCTCGGTTCCGCGGCGGGGCGAGAAGACGAAGGTGAAGGCGCCGTCGAAGCCGACCGCCTCGACGACCTCGAGCGTCTCCTCGAACTCGGCGTCGGTCTCGCCCGGGAACCCGACGATGATGTCGGTGGTGATGGCGATGTCCGGGCAGCCCTCGCGGATCATCGCGACCCGGTCGAGGAAGCGCTGCTTGTCGTAGGTCCGCCGCATCCGCTTGAGGATCCGGCTCGATCCCGCCTGCAGCGGTAGGTGGATGTGCTGGCAGACCTCGGGCAGCGCGGCGTGGACGGCGACGACGTCCTCGCGGATGTCCTTCGGGTGCGGCGAGGTGTAGCGGACGCGTTCGATCCCCTCGATCGCGGAGACCGCCATCAGCAGCTCGGCGAAGGTCCGCGGGCGCGGGCGGGCGGTGCCGGCGGTCGACGCCTCGATCCCGGCGCTCACCGCCGCCTGCGGGTCGGCCGGGGTGCCCACCGCGGGGGCAGGAACGGGCTCGTGGGCCGCACCGGTGTCGATCGCGCGACCGGTCGGCCGCTTGGCCGCCTCGCTGAAGGCGAGCAGGGCCTCGGGCAGCGGTTCGGACGTCCGCAGGTCGCGGCCGTAGGCATTGACGTTCTGGCCGAGGAGGGTGACCTCCTTGACGCCGTCGGCGGCGAGCCGCTCGACCTCGTCGATCAGCTGCTCGAACGGGCGCGACGACTCGCGCCCGCGGGTCGAGGGCACGATGCAGTAGGCGCACTTGAGGTTGCAGCCGACGGCGATCTGGACCCACGCCTGGAAGTTCCGGTCCCGCTTGGTCGGCAGGTGCGCGGGGAAGCCCTCGAACTCGAAGAAGCCCTGGGCACTGAGCGAGTCCGAGGTCAGGAACTCGGCCAGGCGGTTGATCTGGCCGGGACCGAAGGCGACGTCGACGAACGGGAACCGGCGGAAGACCTCGTCCTTGACCGACTGAGCCCAGCAGCCACCGACGCCGATGACGATCCCGGGCCGCTCCTTCTTCATCCGCTTGGCGTGCCCGAGGTGGGCGACGAACCGCGAATCGGCCGACTCGCGGATCGAGCAGGTGTTGAAGAGGATCAGGTCGGCGTCGTCCGGAGCCGGGGCTTCGCTGTAGCCCAGCGACTCGAGCATCCCCTTCATCCGCTCGGAGTCGTGCTCGTTCATCTGGCACCCGAAGGTGGTGACGTGGTAGCGCTTGGTTTCGGTGGTGGCGAGCATCCCTGCTCGGGAGGGTAGCGGTGCCCCGGTGCCGGCGGTGCCCTAGACGGCCGTCTCCGCGGAGTCGACCGTCTAGACCTGATCGCCCTCGGCGCACTCCTGCTCGTAGCGACGGATCGCGGCGTAGGCGGTGTCGAGCGCGAAGCCCTTGGTCGCCAGCAGCCGCAGCGCCTTCTGACGGCCCCGGTCGCCGTCGGGCGGGTACCCGGCCAACCGTCGCTCCAGCGTCTCGACCGCGACCGCGGTCTCGTCCTGCGCCTCCGGGTCCTCGGCCAACGCGCGGTCGACGAGCTCGGCGTCGACGCCCGTCCGCTGCAGGCCCTTCGCGATCCGCAGTGCCCCCCAACCGTCCAGCCTCCGCCGGTCCTCGACGTAGCGCTGCGCGTAGCGCGCGTCGTCGAGGTACTCGAGCGTCAGCAGCTCCTCGATCGCACCGTCGATCGAGGCGGGGTCGATCTCGCGCTTGACCAGGTTGGCGCGGACCTCCGCGACCGTCCGGTCGCGCTTGGCCAGGTGCCGGTAGGCCAGCTTGAGCGCGTGCTGCAGCCGCTCCTCCGCGGTACCGCGGAGGCGGGGAGCCCCGTCGGGGTCCCCGCCGCTGCCGTCCTCGTCGAAGAGGCCCTCGGTCACGCGATCGCGGCGGCCGGCTCCTCTGCGGGCGCGGCCTTGGCCTTCTTCTCGGCCTTGGCGTCGCCGCCGGGTCGGACCAGATCGAGCTTCTCGTAGATCTGCCGCTCGATCTCGTCGGCGATCTCCGGGTTCGCGTCGAGGTGGGCCTTGGCGTTCGTGCGCCCCTGGGCCAGCCGCTCACCGGCGAAGGAGAAGAACGAGCCCGACTTCTGGACCACGCCGTGCTCGATCCCGAGGTCGATCAGGCAGCCCGAGGTCGAGATGCCCTTGCCGAACTCGATGTCGAACTCGGCCTGCTTGAACGGCGGCGCGACCTTGTTCTTGACGACCTTGACGCGGACGCGGTTGGCGACCGCCTCGGTCCCGTCCTTGATCGTCTCGATCCGGCGGATGTCGAGCCGCTGCGAGCTGTAGAACTTCAGCGCGCGACCACCCGGCTGCGTCTCCGGCGAGCCGAACATCACGCCGACCTTCTCGCGGATCTGGTTCGTGAACACGCAGAGCGTGTTGGTGCGGTTGAGGTTGCCGGTCAGCTTCCGCATCGCCTGGCTCATCATCCGCGCCTGCAGGCCGACCGTCTGGTCGCCCATCTGGCCCTCGAGCTCGGCCCGGGGCGTCAGCGCCGCGACCGAGTCCAGCGCGACCACGTCGACCGCGCCCGAGCGCACGAGCATGTCCGCGATCTCCAGCGCCTGCTCACCGTAGTCGGGCTGCGAGACCAGCAGCTCGTCGATGTCGAGGCCGATCCGCTGGGCGTAGATCGGGTCCATCGCGTGCTCGACGTCGATGAACGCGCAGACCCCGCCCTTCTTCTGGGCCTCGGCGAGGATGTGGTAGACGAGCGTCGTCTTACCGGAGGACTCCGGGCCGAAGATCTCGATCACACGACCCCGCGGGACCCCGCCGATGCCGAGCGCGATGTCCAGCGCGAGCGCGCCGGTCGGAATCACGTCGACCTGCGAGTGCGCACCTTCCTCGCCCATGCGCATCACGGTGCCCTTGCCGTACTGACGCTCGATCTGCTGCAGGGCGCCCTGCAGGGCAGCATCGCGCGCCTTCGCCGTCGTCTCGTTCTCCTTGGCGGCCATGTCCGTCACACCTCATGTTGAAAGCGGAAGTCGATTGTCCGCCCTCGGTCGGACGGAACCCGACCGTACATGTGTTCGTGTTGCCTGGGTCCGTCGAATCGTGCCGATTCGCTCCCGAATCAGCACCAATTCAGCGCGCCGGGGGCCTCAGGACTCGTCGTGCTCGCCGCGCAGGACCCGTCGCACCAGGTGCAGCGCCGCGGTCGTCGTGCGGTCGCGGACCGCCGCCCGGTCGCCCGGAAGCCGCACGTGCCGGACCAGGCCGCCACCGTCGGCGGTCGCTACGGCCAGGAAGACCGTCCCGACCGGCTTCTCGGGCGTTCCGCCGCCCGGACCCGCGACGCCGGTGATCGACACCGCGATGTCCGCGCCGAGCCGCTCGAGGGCGCCGAGCGCCATCGCCTGGGCGACCTGGGCGGAGACCGCGCCGTGCTCGCGCAACAGCCCGGCAGCGACCCCGAGCGCCCGTTGCTTGACCTCGTTGGAGTACGAGACGACCCCACCCGCGACCACGTCCGAGGACCCGGCCAGATCGGTCAGGCGCCCGGCCAGCAGGCCGCCGGTGCACGATTCGGCCGTCGCGATCTTCCACTGCCGCTCGCGCAGCAGCTCGAGCACGAGCTCGTCGATCGTGCGGCCGTCGGTCGAGAACAACGTCGTCCCGTGGCGCTCGGCCAGGAACGCCTCGAACGCGCGGCCGTCGGCGTCGTGCTCCGGCGCCCAGCGGTTGACGACCTCCAGCTCGCCGCGGTGCACGCAGGTGGTGACCTCGAGCCGGTCCAGCGCGATCCCGGCCTTGCGGGCGTCGCGCATCGTGTCCGCCAGCTCGGACTCGGGGATCCCGAACAGCCGCAGGATCGATTCGTGCAGGGTCTTCGCCCCGCCGAGCGCAGCCTGGAACTGGTCGATCTGCTCGGCCGTCCGCCACATCGGCTGCAGCTCGCTCGGCGGACCGGGCATCACCACGACCGTCGGCGTCGGCGGACGCGACGGATCGTCGTCGGTCGGCGGGACGATCAGGCCCGGCGCGGTACCGACCGGCTCCAGCACCGTCGCCCCCTCGGGGACCAGCGCCTGCTTGCGGTTGGCGGCGCGGATCGCGTCCTCGCTGATGTTCTTCCAGCGCTTCGACATCGGCTGGACGATCGCCCAGATCCGAGCTTCCAGCTCCGGATCGATCGCGGCCGGACGGCCGCTGAACTCGGCCACGATCGCCGTCGTCAGATCGTCCTCGGTCGGACCGAGTCCCCCCGAGGTCACGACCAGCTCGATCCCCTGGTCACGCGCATGCTCGAGCGCGTCCCGCAGGTCCTCGGCCCGGTCGCCGACGGTCACCGTCGAGACGTGCCGGACGCCGAGCTGCCCCAACCGCTGGGCGAGCCACGGGCCGTTGCGGTCGGTCACCCAGCCGCCGAGGACCTCGGTCCCGGTGACGACGACGACCGCGCGCGGGACGCTCATCGGCAGGAAGGGCGCTGGTCGGCCGGCAGACGGGTCTCGCCGTCGGGCGTGATCCGGTAGGCGACGACCCCGCGACTGTCCGCCTTCAACGACAGCCGCTTGCCGCCGCGGGTGACCCGCGCCTTGCTGCTGCTGAGGGCGATCCGGAAGCTCTTCGACCGCAGCACGGCGGTCCGCCTCCCGGGCTGCAGCTGACGACCGTTGACGACCCGCTTGCCGCGGGCGTCGACGACGCAGACGTAGATCGGTGCCGAGCCGCCGCCGGCGACCCGCATCCGGACCAGCTCCGGGGTGCCCGAGGTCGAGCTCGGCCGGGTGTTGGTCGGCGACGGCGCCTTGGTCGTGGTCGGGGTGGCGGCGGGCGTCGTCGGCTCGCCCTCGTCCTTCGAGGTCCGGTAGACGACCCACAGCGCGACCGCGATCAGCAGCAGCAGCACGACGATCGGCAGCCAGTTGGTCCGCTTCGGCGGGCCGAAGGCTCCCCCGCCGCCGCGCCGACCGCGCCGACCGCCCCCGTTCTGACGCCGCGGAGCGACCCCGATCCCGCCGCTCTCGTAGGGCTCGTGGCGGAACTTGTACTCCTCGACCAGCAGCTTGGCGTCGAGTCCGAGCGCCTCGGCGTAGGTCCGCAGGAAGCTCTTCACGAAGGTGGTGCCTGGGAGCAGGCTCCACTCCTCGTTCTCGAGCGCCCGAAGGTACTTCGCCCGAATCTTGGTCCGAGATTCGACCTCGGCGATATCGATGCCGGCCCGCATCCGGGCTTCACGCAGGGTGACACCGATCTCAGCCATACCCGCGGAAGCGTATCGGCCCGTCGTCACTCGCCGCTGGAGGCCACGCTCGCGTGCTCGCCGGTGTGGTCGTCGGTGGCCTCGGCGGGCGGCGGCGCGTGCGGTCCGGCCGGTTCGCCGGCGCCCTCCGGAGCCGCCTCCTCGGGCGCCGCCGTCCCCCGCAACGCGGCCAGGATCCGCGGCAGATCCATCGGCGATACCAGCACCTGACGGGCCTTCGAGCCCTCGAAGCCGGAGACGATCCCGCGCCGCTCCATCATGTCCACGAGCCGCCCGGCCCGGGTGTAGCCGACCCGCAGCCGCCGCTGGAGGCCCGACGTCGAAGCGGCGCCCATCTCGACGACCATCTCGATCGCGTCGGCGAGCAACGGATCCTCGTCGGCGTCGTTGGGGTCGTCGCCGCCCGACTCCGGCTCCTCGACCTCGGTCGCCTCGAGCAGGTCCTCGCGCATCTCCGGCTCGCCCTGCCGCGACCAGTGCTCGGTCAGCGCGGCGATCTCGGCCTCGTCGATGTAGGCGCCCTGGATTCGGGTCAGGCGCGACGAGCCGACCGGGTTGAAGAGCATGTCGCCGCGGCCCAGCAGCGACTCGGCGCCGTTCTGGTCGAGGATCACCCGCGAGTCGGTCTGCGAGGAGACCGAGAAGGCGATCCGCGACGGGACGTTCGCCTTGATCATGCCGGTGATCACGTCGACCCGCGGGGACTGCGTGGCCAGCACCATGTGGATGCCGACCGCACGGGCCTTCTGGGCGATCCGGATGATCGCGTCCTCGACGTCGGCCGGGGCGACCATCATCAGGTCGGCGAGCTCGTCGATCACGCAGAGGATGTACGGCAGCGGCTCGTCGCCGTCCTCGACCCGGACCTTGTTCAGCTCGATCAGGTTGCGGGTCTTCTTGGCGCTCATCACGCCGTAGCGCCACTCCATCTCGCGGACGAGGTTCTGGAGCGCGTTGGCCGCCATCTTCGGGCTCGTGATGACCGGGGTCAGCAGGTGCGGGACGGCCTCGTAGTGGTTGAGCTCGACCTGCTTCGGGTCGACCAGCACCAGCCGGACCTCGTCGGGCGTCGCGTGCAGCAGGATCGAGCTGAGCATCGCGTTGACGCAGCCCGACTTGCCGGCGCCGGTGGTGCCGGCGACCAGCATGTGCGGCATCTTGGCCAGGTCGGCGTAGACCGGGGCGCCCGAGACGTCCTTGCCCAGCCAGACCGTCAGCGGGCTCGCGTCGCCGGGCGGGTCTCCGTAGACGTCGCCGAGGTGGACGATCCGGCGGCGCTTGTTGGGCACCTCGACGCCGACCGCCGTCTTGCCGGGGACCGGAGCGAGGATCCGGATGTCGGTCGCGGCCAGCGCGTAGGCGAGGTCGTCCTTCAGCTGCGAGACCTTCGACATCTTGATGCCGGGGGCCAACCGCAGCTCGTAGCGGGTGATGTGCGGCCCGGCGACGGTGTTCATCACCTGGGCCTGGACGTTGAAGTGCGAGAGCGCCTCGACCAGGGCCTCGGCCGTCTCCGCCTGACCGGCGGTGTCGGGCCGCAGCTGATCGGGGGCCGAGACCTTCAGCAGCACCGGGTCGGGCAGGATGTAGCCGTCCTCGGGCGCGTGGGCGTCGGCCGGGCCGGAGCCCATCGGCTGGCGGGCCCGCAGCTCGGCGATCGTCGGACGCGTGTCGCCGCTCTCGTCGCTGGCTTCGGGCTCGGGGTCCGCTTCCGGGGTCGGCTCGGGGACACGCCGCAGGCGCGGGGCCGCTGGCGGGGTGACGACGGTCGGCGGCTCCTCGACGGGCTCGACCGGAGCCTCGGCGGTGGTCCGCTCGTCGGCGGTCACGGGCTCGCCGAGGTCGAGCTTGGCCTCTCCACCCTCGCCGAACAGGTCGGGGTAGCGGAGCGCACCGTCGAGCTGCGTCTTCTGCTGGCCGCGACCACGCGAGGCGCTGACCGTCTCCCCGCGGGAGGCGGCGATCTCGTCGCTGCCGGTCGGCTCGGGGGGCGTGGCCCGCCGGCGACGCGGATCCGGCAGCTCGGGAACGTCGGCGTCGGCGACCACGTCGTCGGCGGGCCCGCCGGGCGGCGTCGGCCGCGGGCGGTCGCTGGGTGCCTCGTCGGCCGCGGGCTTGGCCCGGCGACGGGGAGCGACCGGGATCTCCAGCTCCTCGTCCTCGAGGCTGCTGGCCCGGCGACGGCTGCCGGTCGTGCTGCTCGCGGTGGCCTCCTCCGGGACCCGGCGGAAGGCGGTCGTCGTCTGCCGGAGCCCCTCGCCCGTGCGGGAGACGATCGACGCGATCGAGGCGCCGGTCAGCAGCAGGACGCCGGCGATCAGCATCGTCACCGCGATCACGTGGGCACCGATCGCGCCGAGCAGGCTCGAGATCGCGAAGTAGAGGAGGTCGCCGACCAGGCCGCCACGGGGACGGACCACGTCGGCGCTCCACAGCTCGTCGCGACCGCCGCCGCCGGCGAGCCCGAAGGTGCCGGTGGCCAGCATCAGCAGGATCGCGAGCACCAGCAGGATCGCGCCGAAGCGGAACGGACGCAGCGTCGGCAGCAGCGGACGCAGGATCAGCAGCATCCCGGTCGCCGCCGCCAGCGGCGGGGTCAGGTAGGCCATCTGCCCGAGCAGGGTCCGGAGGCCGCCGACCAGGCCGTCGCCGATCGCCCCGCCCCACGAGCCGAGGTACATCAGGAACCCGAGGAAGACCGCCAACGCCAGCAGCCCGAGCCCGATCTGGTCGAACTGCCGCTGGGTCAGCGGCCCGGCCACCGCCGCCGTGCCCTTGGGCCCGCCGGCGCCGCGCGCACCACCGCTGCGAGAGCCCGCGGCGGGCTTCTTGGTGCTGCGCGTCGACTTCGACGGGGTACGGGCAGGGGTACGGGTGCGGCTCATGCTCACCGGTGCGCTTCGCCGCCGGCCTCCCCGTTCCTCCCCGCAGCCCGGGACGGCGTCCCGTCGCGGTGGCTCGACCTCAGACTGAGGTTCAAGCTCGGGACGCCGGTGCCCGCCCGCCGCTAACGGGTGCCCGCCCGCCGCTAGCGGGTGTACGCCGCCGGCACGCCCCCGTCGACGTTGAGGATGTTGCCCGTCGACTTGCCCGAGCGAGCCTCCGAGGCGAAGTGCAACGTCGCCTCGGCGATGTCCTCGGGCAGGATCAGGACCTTGAGCGTGTTGCGCTGCCGGTAGTGCTCCTCCAGCTCGTCGGGGCTGAGGCCGTAGTTGGCGGCCCGCTCCGAGCGCCAGCTGCCCTGCCAGATCTTCGAGCCGCGCAGGACGGCATCCGGGTTGACGGTGTTCACGCGGATCCCGTCGGCGCCTCCCTCCTCGGCGAGGCAGCGAGCGAGGTGCAGCTCCGCCGCCTTCGCCGACGAGTACGCCGACGCGTTGCGGCCCGCGACCAGGGCGTTCTTCGAGGCGATGAAGACGACGGCCCCGCCGGTGGCCTGCTCGCGCATGATCCGGAACGCCTCCCTGGCCACCAGGAAGTACCCGGTCCCGAGGATCCGGTGGTTGCGCTCCCACTCCTCGAGCGTGGTGTCCTCGATCGCCGAGCTCGAGGCGATCCCGGCGTTGCTGACCAGGATGTCGACCCCGCCGAACCGGCGAACGGCGTCGCGGTAGGCGTCGCGGACGGACGCCTCGCTCGTGACGTCGCCCCCGATCCCGATCCCGAGCTCGCCCGCCGCCTCGGCCGCGCCGTCCCGATCGAGGTCGAAGCCAGCGATCACCGCGCCCGCCGCCGCCAGCCGGGACGAGATCGCGCGACCGATCCCTCCCCCGGCCCCGGTCACGAACGCGACCTTGCCCTCGAGCTCGCCCGGAGCGGCGGCCAGCGAGAGCTTGTACAGCTCCAGCGGCCAGTACTCGACGGCGAAGCTCTCCTCGGCGGTCAGCGAGACGAACTCGCCGAGCGCGTCAGCACCGGCCATCACCGCGATCGCACGGTGGTAGAGGTCCCGCGAGAGGGTGGCGCCCTTGACGGTCGGCGCCACGCCGACCAGGCCGACGTGCTGGATCAGCACCACGCGCGGGTCGGGATCGCCGATCGGAACCGGACCGCCCGTCTGGCCCGGCATCCGGACGTCGGGGTTCTCGGCGTTCGCCGCGTGGTAAGCGCGGTAGGCGTCACGGTAGGCCGCAGCGCCGTCCCGCGCGCGCTCGACGAGCACCGACGGGTCCTCCGTCGTCGGGTCGAACGGGATCCACAGCGGCAGCCGCTTGGTGTGGACCAGGTGGTCCGGGCAGGCGGCGCCGACGGTCACCAGCTCGGGCACCCGGACCGAGCTCACGAACTCCAGCGCCTGCGGCCCATCGTCGACGAGCAGGACCTTCGCCCGGGCGCTGGAGACCGCGCCGCGCAGGCTCGGCAGGAGCCCGTCGAGCACGGCCTGGCGCCCGGCCGCGTCGAGCGCGCCCGCCGCGGCCGCCGGCCCGCCGAAGCGGCGCTTCCCGGCCGTCCGCTCGTTGACGAAGCGCGCGCCCTCGTTGATGATCGCGATCGTCCGCCGGTACGTGTCCTCCGCGCTGTCGCCCCAGACGACCAGGCCGTGCTTGCCGAGCACGACCAGCTCAGCCGCCGGGTTGTCGCGGACGGCCTCGCCGATCTGCTTCGCGAGCGCGAAGCCGGGACGGACGTAGGGGATCCAGAGCGCGCGTTCGCCGAACAGCTCCGCGATCAGCGCCTCGCCGTCGGCCTCGCCGGCGATCACGTTGATGCCGTCGGGGTGCGTGTGGTGGACGTGGTCGGCCGGGATGAACGCGTGCAGCAGCGTCTCGATCGAGCCGCGCGGCATCGCCGGATCGAGCATCGAGCGACCGACGTAGGCCACCATCTGCTCGTCGCTCATGCGCGGGCGATCGAGCAGCGGCTCCAGCTCGTCGAGCCGCAGCCCGGTGAATGAGCCCTCGGTCATCGTCGCCAGGTCGGAGCCGGAGCCCTTGACCCACATCGCCCGGAGCTCGCGCCCGCTGTGGTCGGTCGTGACCCCCTTCGCGGAGGTGTTGCCGCCGCCGACGTTGGCGACGGCGCGGTTGGCCCCGAGCAGGTGCGACGCGAGCACGACCTGTCCGAGCGGATCGGCGGGAACGTCGCCGTGCTCGGGCCAGAGGTCATCGGCCAGATCGACCAGGGGAACGGTGGTGCTGCTCATCGTGGTGCCTCGTGCAGGGTGCAGATCGTGGGGACGGAGGTCGCCGAGCCGCGGGCCCGCGCGTCGGCGGGCCCGGGCGACGGGCCGGACGGTCGGGTGACGACGGGAAGCGCGTTCACCGGCCCCAGCCTCCGGCGACCCCGGCCGCGCGACCGCGCGCGTCGATCGTCCGCTGGAGGTAGCCGGACGACCGCAGCTCGCCGATCGGGTCGGGGCTGGCGCCCTGCTGCTCCCGCACGCTGGCGGTCAGCGGCCGGACGTCGACGGCGAAGGCGTCCGCGAGCAGCCCGTAGGCGCCGTTGACGTCGCCGGCCCGCTGGGCGGCCTTCAGGGCGGTGCGGTCGACGAGCAGCGCCTTGGCGTAGGCGTCCTGGATGTGCAGGACCGAGCGCAGCATCGCCTCGACCTTGGTCTCGACGTTGTGGCCCTGGTCGATCGAGATCCGCGGCAGCTCCGGCAGCGCGGTCAGCTCGAAGAAGATCGAGAACAGCGCGAACGGGTTGACGGAGCCGGTGATCAGGTCGTCGTCGCCGTAGCGGCGGTCGTTGGTGTGGAAGCCGCCGAGCAGGTCGTACGAGGCGAGGGTCGCCACGATCTGCTCGATGTTGACCCCGTGCGCGTGGTGACCGAGGTCGACCAGGACCTTCGCGCGCTCGCCGATCTCGCGGCAGAGCAGCGCGGCCGATCCCCAGTCCGCGATATCGGTCGCGTAGAACGCCGGCTCGTAGAGCTTGTACTCGACGAGCAGCGCGATCGACCCCGCGCCGCCACCCGCCCCACGCTCGGTCGTTGCGTGCAGCTCCTGGAGCGCCTCGCGCATCCGGTGGCGACGCTCGAGCAGGTCGTCCTGGCCGACGTAGTTGGTGCCGTCGGCGAACCACAGCGAGAGCGCGTCGGAGCCGGTCGCGGCGGCGATCTCGCCGCACTCCAGCAGGTGATCGGTCGCCTTCCGCCGGATCGCCGGATCGGGATTGGTCGTCGAGCCGAGCTTGTAGTCGACGTCCTGGAACAGGTTCGGGTTGATCGTGCCGACCGTCAGGCCGCGGTCGCGGATCTCGTGGCCGAGCCGCGCGTAGTCGTCGACGGCGTCCCACGGGATGTGGAGCGCTACCCGCGAGGAGGCGCCGGAGAGCCGGGCGACCGCGGCGGCATCGTCGAGCCGTTCGAGCACGTTGCGCGGACGACCGTCCTGCAGGAAGGTGGCGAAGCGGGTGCCGGAGTCGCCGAAGCCCCAGGACGGGACCTCGACCACCAGCCCGGCGAGGCGACGGCGCACGGCGGCGACGTCGACCCCGCGGTCGGTCAGCTCGTTGGCGAGGTGCTCGTAGGCGATCATGGGTCGGGGTCCTCGGGTTGGGGGATCAGACGGGAGTCGGGGACGACGTCAGGCCGCTGACCGCCAGGAACCGGCGGTAGCGGTCGTCCGCGGCGGCGCGGTCGGCGGCGGGCACGTAGACGAGCGGCTGGGCCGACGCCGCGGCGAGCGCCCGCTGGTCGGCGCGCGAACCGAGCTCGCCCGCGGCCCGCAGCTGCACGAGCACGTTGCCGAGGCCGGTCGCCTCGACCGGGCCGGCCAGGACGGTCCGGCCGGTCAGGTCCGCGGTCAGCCGGCAGAGCAGCTCGTTGCGCGCGCCACCGCCGACGACGTGGATCGTGGTCACTCGCCGTCCGCTGACGGCCTCCAGCCGCTCCAGCACCCAGCGGTAGCGGGCGGCGAGCGAGACCAGCACGCAGCGGACGGTCTCTCCGCGCGTGGCCGGCGGACGCTGGTCGCTGCGGCGGCAACGCTGCTCGATCAGGGCGGGCACGTCGTCCGGGGCGAGGAACGCGGGATCGTCGACGTCGAAGACGGGCACCGGCTCCGCGCCGTCCGCGTAGGCCTCGGCGGCGAGCCGCTGCAGCTCTCCGGCGCCCAGGCCCCAGGTCCGCGACAGCTCCTGCACCAGCCACAGGCCCATCACGTTCCGCAGCAGCCGGACGGTGCCGTCGACCCCCCGCTCGTTGGTCAGGTTCGCCTCGCGCGCGGCGCCGTCGAGGATCGGACCGTCGAGCTCCAGGCCGAGCAGCGACCACGTCCCACTGGAGAGGATCGCGGCGCCCTCGCGGTCCGTGACCGGGGCCGCGGCGAAGGCCGAGGCGGTGTCGTGGCTGGCGACGGCGTGGATCGCCGCGTCGCCGAGACCGAGCTGCGGGCGCACCCGCCCGATCGTGGTCCCGGCCTCGACCACCGGTCCGAACAGCCCTGCCGGCAACTCCAGCCGGTCCAGCAGCGGCGCCGACCATCGGCCGCTGCGGGCATCGAGCAGGCCGGTGGTGGAGGCGTTCGTCGCCTCGTTGACGAGGTCGCCGCCGAGCCAGTGGGCGAGCAGATCGGGGATCAGCGCGATCCGCTCGGCCGCCGCGAGGGCCGCCGAGCCGCGCTCCGCCTCGAGCTGGAAGACGGTGTTCAGGGGCAGCGTCTGGATCCCGGCGATCGCGTACTGCTCGTCGCGGGGCACGCGGGCGAAGCTGCGTTCGATCGTCCCTTCCGTTCGGCGGTCGCGGTAGTGGAACGGCAGCCCGAGCAGCCGCCCTCCGGCGTCGAGCAGGCCGTAGTCGACGGCCCAGCTGTCGACGCCGACCGACGCGATCGGGCCGTCGGCCGCGATCGCGGCCAGCCCCTCGAGCGCCTGCGCGTAGAGGTGCAGCAGGTCCCAGTGGCGTCCGTCCGGCAGGTCGACCGGTCGGTTGAGGAAGCGTGCCGCCTCGCGCAGGACGACCCGTTCGCCGTCGAGCCGCCCGGCGAGGACCCGGCCGCTGGAGGCTCCGAGGTCGATCGCGGCGTAGGTCGGGGCGACCGCGCTAGGCACGTTCGAAGCGGGGACGACGCCGCTGCGGACCGATCGGCCTCATGCGGTGGCCGAGGACGTCTGATCGTCGCCGCCGTCGATCTGCCGGAGCGGGACGCCGGCGGCGCGCAGCGCCTCGAGCGAGTCTCCGGCGGCGTCGGCGACGAGCACCTCAGTGCAGTCCGCGACCGGCCCGATCACGTTCAGGCCACGACGCTCGAGCTTCTCACCGACGAGCAGCAGGGTCGACCGCTTCGCGTGCTCGATCATCACCCGCTTGACCTCCGCCTCCAGCGGATCGGCATCGGTCAGGGCCCCGTCGGGCGCGACCCCCTTGACCGACAGGAACGCGTGGTCGGTCCAGTGCCGGCGGAGGCCCTCGACGGCGACCGGCCCGACGAACGAGCGCGAGAGCCGCCGCAGCTGACCGCCCACGGCGATCAGGTCGATCGTGTCGCGGCCGCTGGCGGCGATCAGCTCGATCACGGGCAGGGCGTTGGTGACCACGGTCACCGTCCGGTTCTCGCGGACCAGCAGATCGGCGAGGTGGTAAGCGGTCGTCGAGGAGTCGAGGAACAGCGCCTCGCCGTCCTCGACCGTCGCGGCGGCAGCGGCGGCGAGCGCGCGCTTGCCGGCGGTCGCCGTGCCCAGCCGCGTGGTGAAGGAGTCCTCGTGACCGCTGGCGCTCGGCAGGACGGCGCCCCCGTGGGTCCGCCGCGCGAGGCCCTGACGTTCGAGCTCTCCGAGGTCCCGGCGGGCGGTCATCGGCGAGACGCCGAAGCGGTCCTCGATCTCGTTGACGGTGACCACTCGCTGCGCCTGCAGCAGCTCGGTGATCGCCTCGCGCCGGCCCTCGGCCAGGCGGAGGCGGTCGTCGGTGGCTCTGCGGTCGTTCTGTGACATTGACTGGTCGATCCCGTGGGCGTTTTGCCCGAGTTCGAGCAAAATCGATCACACCAGACCACGGGCCCGGTGTCAAGCCCGCGGCGCGCCGAACCGCGGCCCGGCCGTTCAGGCGGCGGGCAGGTCGATCCACTCGACCCCGACGTCGTCCGGCGAGCGTCGTCGTTCGTGCACCAGTCGGCGAGGCCCGCAGCCCGCGTCGCCGGGCGGGCTAGCCGTCGGTCGGCGGCTCGGCGTCGCCGGAGACGTCGCTGTCGATCCGGCTGATCACGACGCCCGACGCGTGCAACGCGCCGAGCTGCTCCTTGCCGGCTCCGGCGACGAGCACGGCCGCCATCGCCGCGATCGGAGCGATCACGCTCAGGCCACGGCGCTCGAGCTTGCTGTCGTCGACCAGCAGCGTCGCCCGCTCGGCCTGCTCGATCATCGCCCGCTTGATCTCGGCCTCGTGCGGGTCGCCGTCGGTCAGCGTGCCGTCGCGGGCGATCCCCTTGACCGACAGGAAGGCACGATCGGTCCAGTGCCGGCGGAGCGACTCGACGGCGACCGGGCCGACGAACGAGCGCGAGATCCGGCGCAACTGCCCACCGGCGGCGACCAGCTCGATCGTGTCGCGGCCGTTGCTGGCGATCAGGTCGACGATCGGCAGCGAGTTGGTCACCACGGTCACGGCGCGGCCGTCCCGGACCAGGACCTCGGCGAGGTGGTAGGCCGTGGTCGAGGAGTCGAGGAAGAGCGCCTCGCCGTCGACGACGGTCGCGGCCGCCGCGACCGCCAGTGCGCGCTTGGCCGCGGTCGCGGTGCCCATCCGGGCCACGAACGAGTCCTCGTGGCCGCTCGCGCTCGGCAGCACGGCGCCGCCGTGGGTTCGCCGGGCGAGGCCCTGCCGCTCGAGCTCCCCGAGGTCCCGGCGGGCGGTCATCGGCGAGACGCCGAAGCGGTCCTCGATCTCGTTGACGGTGATCGCCCGTTGGGCCCGGAGCAGTTCGCCGATCGCCTCGCGGCGGCCCTCGGCGAGCCGGAGGCGATCGTCGGTCGTGGTGTGGTCGCTCTTGGTCATCGCCTGTCGCGGGTCGCCCGCAGCACCCATATTCGCGCAGAACCGGACAGGCGGGTGGTCCAGGTCCCCGGCGCGGCCCGAGCGGCGGGTCGGGCGCAGGCCCACCGGCCGGTCGGGCCCGACCGCGCGCCGCCTCCACCCCGCCGCCCGCGTCGGCTCGGCCGGTGGTCGTCTCAGCCGACGCGATCGGGCGTGACGAGGACCACGACCAGGGTCCGCGGACCGTGCACGCCCTCGACCCGCTGGAGCTCGATGTCGCTCGTCGCCGACGGACCCGAGACGAACGTCAGCGGTGGCGTCGCCGACGGGTCGGCGCCGTCCGGCGGGGCGAGCACCGCGAACGCGTCGTCGACGTCGGCGACGACCTGGGCGGTCGAGACCACGCAGACGTGCACGTCGGGGACGAGCGTCAGCCGCCGCGGCCCCTGGTCGGGGCCGTGGTCGAGGACGATCGTCCCGGTCTCCGCGATCCCGACCCGACAGGCGGTCACGACCGCGTCGATCCGCTCCAGCTCGGCGACGCCGATCGTCGAGCCGTCGTACGTGGCCTGCTCCGGACGCCATTCGCCGGCGAGACCGTCTGGCGCGGCGACCGCCTCGATCCCATCGAGCTCGGCCAGCGCCGCGGTGATCGTCTCCCGGACCTGGTCGGCCGCGCAGCGCCGGACGGTCGCCCGGTAGTCGGCGACCCGCTCGGCGAACCGCTCGACCAGCTCCTCCGGGCTCCGCTGCGGCCGGCGCTGATCGGCCGGGACCGGGCCGACGGTGATGCCGCGTCGCTCGGCTGGCGGGGTCGTGTCGTCGCGCTCGGCGTCGCGCAACGCCCCGCGGATCTGGCCGAGCATCTGCTCGCGGGCGCTCACCGGACGTCCTCCGTCGACGACGGGCCGTCGGCCGGCGGACGCGTCTTCCACCAGTCCCGGAACGACCCCTCCGGCTGCGGCAGATCCCGCGACGAGGTCCAGCCGGAGATCCCCGGCAGCGCCCCGCGGGCGCCACGACCGCCGTGCATCAGGGCCAGCCCGAGCCGACCGGCCCGCTGGGCGGCCTCGTAGGCCCGCCGGTTGCCCATGATCCGTCCGAGCGCCCGCAGGCTCAACCGCTCGACTCCCGCGTGGTGCCCCTTGCCGGAGGCGTCGGTCTCCTCGGTCACCCGCCCGCGCAGGTGGACGAGGATCCGCGGGATGTCGATCTTGACCGGGCAGACCTCGTAGCAGGCACCGCAGAGGCTCGAGGCCCACGGCAGCGTCGGCGCCTCGTCGAGGCCCTGGAGCTGCGGGGTCAGGATCGCGCCGATCGGGCCGGGGTAGATCGACTCGTAGGCCTGGCCCCCGGTCCGTTCGTAGACCGGGCAGACGTTGAGGCAGGCGGAGCAGCGGATGCAGCGCAGCGCGTCGCGGCCGACCGGATCCGCGAGCACCTGGGTCCGCCCGTGGTCGACGAGCACCAGGTGGAACGCCTCCGGCCCGTCGCCGGGGGTCAGACCGGTCCACAACGAGGTGTACGGGTTCATCCGCTCGCCGGTCGACGAGCGCGGGAGCAGCCGCATGATCGTGGCGAGGTCCTCCCACCGCTCGAGGACCTTCTCGATCCCCATCACCGTGATCAGCGTCTTCGGCAGCGTCAGGCACATCCGCCCGTTGCCCTCGGACTCCACGATCGCGACGGTGCCGGTCTCGGCGACCGCGGCGTTGGCCCCGGAGATCGCCACCGGTACCCGCAGGAACTGGGCGCGGAGGTGCCGGCGGGCGGCCTCGGCGAGCGCGGCCGGGTCGTCGCTGACGTCCTCGGCACCGGGCAGGTTGGCCCGGAACAGGTCGCGGATCTCGCGCCGGTTGCGGTGGATCGCCGGGACCAGGATGTGGCTCTGGCGGTCGCCGGCGAGCTGGACGATCAGCTCGGCGAGGTCGGTCTCCTGGGGGCGGATCCCGGCCTCGATCAGGGCGGGGTTGAGCTCGAGCTCGTCGCCGAGCAGCGACTTGACCTTGATCACCTCGTCGCTGCCGGTCGCGCGCACCAGGTCGATCACGGTCCGCTGGGCGGTGGCCGCGTCGGGCGCCCAGTGGACCTGGCCCCCGGCGGCGATCACGCGCTGCTCGAGCAGCACCAGCAGCTCGTCCAGCCGCCGCAGCGAGCGGTCACGGGCCGCGGCCCCCTCGTCGCGCAGGTGCTCCCAGTCGGGGACCTCGGCGACGACCCGACCGCGCTTGGCCCGGATCGTGGCCGTCGCGTGGCCGACGTTGGCCCGCATCTGGCTGTTGGCCAGCGCGGTCCTCGCGCTCTCCGGGAAGGGCGGCGGTGGGCTCGGCCAGTGACCGCTCACCGGGCCACCTCCCCCGCGAGGATCTCGGCGTAGTGGAGCGGACGCACCGCCGAGCGCTGGCGCGCGAGGCCCCCGCCGAGGTGCATCAGGCAGGAGCTGTCGGCGGCGGTCAGGATCTCGGCGCCGGTGCCCTGCACGTGGCGGAGCTTGTCGGTCATCATCGCGGTCGAGACGTCGGCGTTGGTGACGGCGAAGGTCCCGCCGAACCCGCAGCAGCTGGTCGCCTCGGGCAGCTCCCGCAACGTGATCCCGGGGACCTGGCGGAGCAGCCGCTGGGGACGGTCGCCGATCTTCAGCAGCCGCAGCCCGTGGCAGGTCGGGTGGTAGGTCACGCTGTGGGGAAAGGCCGGCGCCCGGACGTCCTCGATCCCGAGGTCGTCGACCAGGTACGTCGAGAGGTCGCGGGTGCGGGCGGCCAGCGCGCGGGCCTCGCGGGCGAGCCCGGGGTCGTCGCATCCGTCGGCCAGGTGCGGGTAGTGCTCGACGACCTGCGCCGCGCACGACGGCGAGGGGCTGACCACGACATCGGCGTCGGCGAACGCCTCGACCGTCCGCCGGAGCAGCCGCTGGGCCTCGCGCGGGTGGCCGGCGTTGTGGTGCATCTGCCCGCAGCAGGTCTGGTCGAGCGGCACGTCGACGGTGACGCCTGCCCGCTCGAGCACGGTGACGGTCGCTCGCCCGACATCGGGGAAGAGCGTGTCGACCAAACAGGTGATCAGCAACGATGCGCGAGTCCCCATCCCGACGGAGCCTAGCTCTCCGACGACCGGGCCGTCGTAATCTGATCGTTTCTGTTCGGTTCTGGGCGTTTTGGGCGCGGTCTTGCGGGGCGACGGGCCGAGCGTCCAGTGTGCGCCGTATCACGGGACGGACGACCGTCCAGGCACCTGACACGGTGTCGTGCGACGGGTAGTGTCGGTCCGAGTCCTGCAGGCGCCGACTCATCTGACCTGCGCCTGCGGCCCACCAGGTCCCGCGTGCCCATGTCCCGTCCCTGCCCAGCCCTGCCCGGCCCCACCGCCCCGTCGCCGCCGCGCCGCGGACCCCGCTCGACCGCCGCCCGCTCGGCGCTCGGCCTGGTCGCGGCGCTGACGCTCGCCGGCGGACTGACGGGCGTGACCACGACCACGGCGACCGCCGCTCCAGCCTGCACGGGCGAGCAGCTGGTGCCCGCCGCGGAGAACATCTCGACGGTCACCTCGGCCACCAACTGCTTGGTCAACAAGCGCCGGAAGGCGGCCGGCCTCCGTCCGCTCAAGGCCCAGGTCAAGCTGCGCCGGATGAGCGAGCGGTTCGCGGCCTCAATGGTCCGCGAGCGCTTCTTCGACCACACCAGCCCCGACGGGACGACCTTCGAGCGCCGGCTCAAGGCATCGGCCTACGCCGCCGGGCGCCGGTCCTGGAGCGGCGGCGAGAACCTCGCCTGGGGAACAGGCTCGAAGGCGACTCCGAGCTCGATCGTCAGCGCCTGGATGGCCTCCCCCGGGCACCGCAAGAACATCCTCGCCCGCGGCTACCGCGACACGGGGATCGCGATCGTGCTCGGCGCGCCCGATCCGACGGTCGGCGACGACGCTGCCGCGACCTACGTGCAGGAGTTCGGCAGCCGGCGCTGAGCCCGGCGCCGGACGAGCACGACCCCCGCAGGCCGATCGGCGACCGCCCCCGGCGTCTTCCGGCGCCGTCGCCAACGCCACTCCGCGCGCACGATCGGCTGCACCGAAGCGTGCGTTGAGCGAACATAAAGGCGCGGCGACTAGTCTCTGGGCATGGATGCCTCAGGGCGGACCGCCCGCGTGCTGATCGTCGAGGACGACGAGGAGATCGCCGGAGTCCTCGGCCGGACCCTCCGTCTGGAGGACTACGAGACGCGGATCGCGCGCGACGGGACGAGTGCGATCGCCGAAGCGCGGACGTACATGCCCGACCTCGTGATCCTCGACCTCGGCCTGCCGGACATGGACGGGATCGACGTCGCACAGCACCTGCGCGAGTCCGACGACGTCCCGATCCTGATCCTGACCGCCCGCGACGCGATCGAGCACCGGGTCGAAGGGCTCGACAGCGGCGCCGACGACTACCTGGTCAAGCCGTTCGAGCGCGACGAGCTGCTCGCCCGGATCCGGGCGCTGCTGCGGCGCCGCCCCCCGCGCGGCGAGGCGGCGCTCGTCTGCGCCGACCTGACCCTCAACCCGGCCACCCACGAGGTCTTCCGCGGCGAGCGGCACATCGACCTCACGCAGCGCGAGTTCGAGCTGCTCGAGTACCTGATGCGGAACGAGAAGCTGGTCGTCCCGCGCCAACGGCTGCTCGAGGAGGTCTGGGGCTACGACCCGCTCGCCTCGACGAACACGATCGAGGTCTTCATCTCCAACGTCCGTCGCAAGCTCGAGGAAGGTGGCGAGGAACGCCTCGTGCACACCATCCGTGGCGCAGGCTACGTGCTGCGCGTCGGTCGCTGAGGAGGACCGAGATCCCCGTCGACCCCGCCCAGCCCTCCTCACGCGTCCGTTGGCTGCGGTGGCTCGACCGGATGCCGATCCGGTGGCGGCTGGCCGTAGTCTCGGCCGGCCTCACCGGCATCATCCTGCTGCTGTTCGCGATCGTCATCGGCAGCTTCACCGTCCAGCGGATCCGCGGCGACTTCAACACCCAGACCGCCGCCCGCTTCGACGCGGTGACCAGCCGGCTCGACGTCCGCCTCAACAGCAATACCGGCCTGCTCGAGCTTGCCACCGACCTCGCCGATCTGCGCGGCGAGTCGGGGATGGTGATCCAGGTCTGGCTGCGCGGAGACCACGGCTACACGCTGCTCGGCGAGTCGCCTTCCGGGGTCGACCTCGGCTCGCCCGCCTCGCGGCAGGACCAGTACGGTGACCTCCGCGTTGCCACCCGCGAGGTCCAGCAGCGGATCCTGGGCGCAGACGGCAAGCCGATCCTCAGCAGCTCGCTGCTCTCCCAGCGGGTGCCCGACGGGCAGGGCTCGACCCAGCTCCGCCAGCAGTTCGCCCCCGACACGCCGTTCACGACCACGCTCGTGATCCGGATCGGCCGCAGCTACGCCTCGGTCGAGCGGACGACCCGCCGGATCGAGACCGCGCTCGGGCTCGGCGTCTTCGCCGGGGCGCTGCTCGCGTTGTTCGCCGGCCTCGCCGTCGGCCACCGCGCGATGCGGCCCGTGCGGCGGATGACGAGCACGGCCCGCCACATCGCGAGGACGCGCGACCTCGACGCGAAGATGCCGGTCTCGAAGGTCAACGACGAGATCGCCGAGCTGGCCGGAACGCTCCAGGACATGCTCGACGAGCTCGCCGCCGCCCAGGCGAAGGTCGACGACACGCTCCAGCGCCAGCGGGAGTTCGTCGCCGACGCCTCGCACGAGCTGCGCACCCCGCTGACCTCGGTCCAGGCCAACCTCGAGCTGCTGGCGCTCTCGACCGAGGGCGACGACCGCGAGGCCGCCGAGTCGGCGCTGCGCTCGTCGCGTCGGATGCGACGGCTGGTCGCCGACCTGCTGCTGCTCGCCCGGATGGACGCCCGCCGGGAGGCGGCACGCGAGCCGGTCGACCTCGACCGCGCGATCCTCGAGGCCGTCGACGAGCTCGAGCCCCAGTTCGGCGACCACGAGATCGTGCTCGACATCGAGCCGGTGACGGTCAACGGCGTCCGCGACGAGCTGGTCCGGATGGTCGCCAACCTCGTCGGCAACGCGCTCCGTCACACCAACGACGGGACCGAGATCCGCGTCCACCTGCGGGCCCACGGCAGCCGGGGCGAGCTGGTGGTCGAGGACGACGGCCCGGGGATCCCGGCCGACCTCCGCGAGCGGATCTTCGACCGCTTCGTCCGCCGGGGCGGCGAGGGCGCCGGCTCGACCGGGATCGGCCTGGCGATCGTCCGGGCCGCAGCCCAGCGCCACGGCGGCGACGTCCGGGTCGAACCGACCGCGGCCGACGGCAGCGGTGCCCGCTTCGTGGTCGATCTCGCGATCGTCGAGGGCGGCGACCCGGGTGGCGATCCCGCGAAGCTCGGCGGCGACGGGGTCGACGACGACGGTGGCCGCGGCAACGGCGGCGGTCCCGCGGCGGTCTCCGAGCCGCGCAACGGGGACGGACATGCCGACGGCGCCGGAGAGCGCCTGATCGGCTCGTCGCGGCGGGCAGCCGAGCGGATCCGCCGGCGGCTGCGGTCGACACGACCAGGCAACCCCGCCAGCGATGACACCGCCGAGCGGCTCGGCGGCGCCGCGCCCGACGAGCACTGAGCGCGGCCGCACTCCCCGGCGGCGGCGCTCGCTTCGAGCGCCGCGCCGGGGTCGTTCGGCCTCGCTAGACCGCGACGACGACCGGCATGACGACCGGACGGCGCTTGATCTTCTCCCAGACGAGCTGCGCGATGTCGTCGTGCAGGATCCGCTGGATCTCGTCGAGATCGTGGATCTTGTCGGCGGCTGCGCGCTCGACCGACGCGTCGACCTGCTCGCGGACGGCCTTGAGGAAGGCCTCGTCGTGCTTGAACGGCACGCCGCGGAAGAGCAGCTCGGGCTCGGCGACCGACTTGCCGTCCTCGTCGCCGATCGTGGCGACGACGACGAAGAGGCCGTCGGCGGAGAGCGACCGGCGGTCGCGCAGAGCGGCGTCGGCGATCGCGCCGATGTCCGACCCGTCGACGTACATCACGCCCGACGGAACCGGCTTGCCGAAGCGAGCGCCGCGCTGGTCGATGTCGACCGGCAGGCCGTTCTCGGCGCAGAAGACGTTGTCGTCCTTGACGCCGACCGAGATCGCGAGCTTCTTGTGGAGCTGGAGACGCTGGTAGTCGCCGTGCAGCGGCATCACGTACTTCGGCTTCGTGAGGTTCAGCATCATCTTCATCTCCTCCGCGTAGCCGTGGCCGGAGGCGTGGATCGGCGCGTCCTTGTGGGTGATGACCTTGGCGCCGGCCTGGTAGAGCTTGTCGATCGTCTCGTTGACCGCGCGCTCGTTGCCCGGGATCGGGGTCGCCGAGAAGACGACGGTGTCGCCCTCGTGGATCCGGATCTGCGGGTGGTCGCGGAACGCCATCCGGCGGAGCGCGGCGAGCGGCTCGCCCTGGGAGCCGGTCGACATGATCACGACGCGGTGGTCCGGCAGGTGCTCGAGCTCGCGCGGCTGTACGAACAGGCCGTCCGGGGCGTTGAGGATCCCGAGCGTGCGGGCGATGTTGGTGTTCTTCTTCATCGACCGCCCGAGCAGGCAGACCTTGCGGTTGAGCTCGACCGCAGCGTCGATCACCTGCTGCACGCGGTGCAGGTTCGAGGCGAACGAGGTCACGATGATCCGGCCGCGCTGGCGGGCGAAGACGTCGTAGAGGGCCGGGCCGACGAGCGACTCGCTCGGCGACCAGCCGGGACGGTCGACGTTGGTCGAGTCGCCGAGGAGCATCAGCAGCCCCTCCTTGCCGAACCGCGCCAGCCGCAGGAAGTCGGCCGGCGGGCCGTCGACCGGGGTCTGGTCGAACTTGTAGTCGCCGGTGAAGAGCAGCGTGCCGGCCTTGCAGGTCACGGCGACGTTGGCGGCGTCCGGGATCGAGTGGGTGCAGTGGACCAGCTCGATCTTGAACGTGCCGAGGTTGATCACGCTGCCGGGCTGCACGTCGGTCAGCTCGACCTCGCGCAGGCGGTGCTCGTCGAGCTTGCTGCGGCCCATCGCCATCGTCAGCGGGCGGCCGTAGATCTTCGGGGCCTTGCGGGCGCCGCCGAGCTGCTTGATGACGAACGGCAGGGCGCCGAGGTGGTCCTCGTGCCCGTGCGTGATGACGATCGCCTCGATGTCGTCGACGCGGTCCTTCAGGTACGAGAAGTCCGGGAGGACGAGGTCGATGCCGACCTGCTCCGCGGTCGGGAAGCGGACGCCCGCGTCGATCACGACGATCTTGCCGTCGTACTCGACGACGGTCATGTTCTTGCCGATCTCGCCGAGGCCGCCGAGGGGCAGCACGCGGAGCGTCCCCGGTGCCGGTGTCGAAGCTGCGCTCATATTGGGTGTTCCTGTCCGTTGGTGCGGCCGTGGGCCGCGGGATTGCGGCGTCCCGGATACGGGAAGCTCGGATAAACGGAGCGGGAACGGAGCGACCGGGCCGGCGGTCCAGGACGGCGCGGCGGGCGACACGGAGGTCGCGGTGGTGGTCGACGCCGCGGAGCGCACGGCGAACGGCCGTCCGAACGGACGCCCGGCGGACGAGGAGGAGGCGGCCGTGTGCCCGGAGGGCGCCGGCCGACGGGCGATCCGGCCGCCGTGCGGCACGGGCCGCACGGTGGTCGACGCTCGAACCGTCAGGTTCGTGACGGTCCGTCGCTGCATCTAGGCGAGCAGCCCGAGGTCCGAGAGCACGGCATGGATCGCGGTGCGCTCGGCGTCGTCGGCTTCGACCAGCGGCAGGCGGAGACCGCCGACCGGCTGACCGACCATCTCGAGCGCGGCCTTGACCGGGATCGGGTTGACCGTGACCCCGAGGACGCCGAAGAGCGGCTGCAGGCGGGCGTCGATCTCGGCCCGGCGCTCGGGCGTGGCGGTCGCCATCTCGGCCATCTCCGGGCCGACCAGGTGGCTGGCGACGCAGATGCCGCCGGCGCCGCCGAGCTCCAGCACGCGAGCCAGCGACTCGTCGTTGCCGGTGAAGAGGTCGAGGCCGTCGACCAGCGCGAGGTTCGCGTTGTTGGCCTGCTTGACGGCGTCGATGTGCTCGATCTGCGCCAGTTCGGCGAGCAGCTCGTTGTCCATGTCGACGGTCGTCCGCGACGGGATGTTGTAGAGCACGATCGGCTTGTCGGTGGCCGCCGCGACCGCGCGGTAGTGCTGCACGATCCCGCGCCGGTTGGGCCGGTTGTAGTAGCCGACGACGTTGAGCGTGCCGTCGACGCCGAGCTCGGTCGACTTCTCGGTCAGGTGGATCGAGTGGCGGGTGTCGTTCGAGCCGGTGTTGGCGACGATCGTCGTCCCGGCCGGCTTCTCGCGCACGGCCAGCTCGACCAGCGCCAGGTGCTCGTCGTCGCTGAGCGTCGAGCCCTCGCCGGTGCTGCCGGCGATGACGAAGCCATCGGAGCCCTTGCCGGCGAGATCGTGCAGGAGGCGAACGAACGTCTCGTCGTCGACGCGATACTGGTCGTCGAACGGCGTTACGACAGCGGTGAGGATCGTCCCAAGGTCGGACACAGCTCAATCCTCCCAGAGCGGCCGCAGGCTTGCGGCGCCCTGCCCCGCGTCGGTGGGCACCCCGCCGCCAGCGTACCCGCGGAGCGGACCGGGCAGGAGATACCGTCACGGCGTGCCCGCCGGACATGACGAGGAGACGCTCGAGCTGGAGATCGTCGGCGTCCGCTTCCGGAGCGACGACGGCAGCTTCGCCGTGATCGACGCGATGGGCGGAGCGAAATCGGGCGGTCCCGCGACCCACCAGGTCGTCGTCGGCCCCGTCGGCCATCTCGAGCCGGGCGACCGCGTGCGGGCGACCGGGCAGCGCCAGCGCCACCCCAAGCACGGCGAGCGCTTCCGGGTCCGTGCGCTGCAGAGCATGGCGCCGCAGGACGACGCCGCCGTCTCGCGCGTGCTCCAACGGGTGCCGGGGGTCGGACCGGTCGCGGCCGAGCAGCTGATCGAGCGGTTCGGGCCGGAGCTGCTGGAGCGGATCGACGCCGATCCACGTGACGTCCTCCGGCGGGTCAAGGGCCTGACCGGGGCGAAGCTGACGGAGGCGGTCGAGGCCTGGCGGAGCGAGGCCGGCCCCCGGGCGGTGCGGTTGCTGCTCGAACGCCACGGTCTCGACGCGGCCACGATCGGCCGCGTGATCCGGGCCCTCGGCGACGAACCCGACGTCGCGCTGCTGCAGTCCGATCCGTACCGCCTGACCGCCCGCAGCGGGATCGGCTTCCCGACCGCCGACTCGATCGCGCTGGCCCTCGGCGAGGCCCGCGACAGCGACGCCCGTCGCCGTGCCGGGGCCGTCCACGCCCTCCGTCAGGCCGAGGACGACGGGCACTGCCACCTCCCCCACGACGAGCTGGTTCGCCGGACCGTGCGGCTGCTGCTCGGCCGCGACGCCGACTGGTCGGCCCGCGACGAGCTGGCCCCCTCAGTCGCGGTCGCCGTCCGCGAGCTCGTGAGCGACGGTCAGGTCGTCGAGCGCGACGGGCGGATCGCGACGCTCGAGCTGGACGAGGACGAGGCGCTGCTGGCGAGTCTGGTCGCGACGATGTCGACCGACGCCCCCACCCTCGAGATCGAGGTCGCCGACGAGGCCCCCGGCGGCGAGGCCGACGAGAAGGCGGCGGCTGCCGCGAAGGCCGCGAAGGACCCGGCCACCGACGCTCCGCCCGCCGAGGAGGGCTCCGCCGAGGCCACGCCCGGCGAGTCGGACGGCGGCACCCCGACCAGCCGCGCGGCCGTCCGCCGTTCGCGCGATCCCCGTCCGAGCCCCGAGCAGTGGGAGGCCGTCCGGCTCGCCTGCGGGCACCGGCTGTCGATCCTGACCGGCGGTCCCGGCACCGGCAAGACGCAGACGATGCGGGCCCTGGTCCAGGTCCTGCGCGACGCCCACAAGCAGGTCCTGCTCTGCGCGCCGACCGGCAAGGCCGCTCGCCGCCTGGCCGAGGCGACCGGGGCCGACGCCACGACGATCCACCGGCTGCTCGGCTACGTCCCCGGCGAGGGCTTCCAGCACGACGAGGAGGATCCGATCCCCGACGGCGGGATGCTGGTCGTCGACGAGGCGTCGATGCTGCCGCTCGACCTCGCCGTCGCGCTGCTGCGGGCGGTCGGCCCGCGGACCCACGTGCTGCTGGTCGGCGACGTCGACCAGCTCGCCCCGGTCGGTCCGGGGCGGGTCCTCCAGGACCTGCTCGACTCCGGGGCCGTCCCGGCGGTCCGGCTCTCGCGGATCTTCCGGCAGGCCGAGCGTTCACTGATCGTGCGGGCCGCGCACGCGATGAACCGGGGCGAGCCGCCCCAGACCCAGCCCGGCCCCGACGATCTCCGCGACTTCTTCCTGATCGACCGGGTCGATCCGTCGGCCGCGGCCGACGAGGTGATCTCGCTCGCGACCCGACGGCTCCCGGCCCACTACGACGTGCCCGCCGTCGGCTCCGTCCAGATCCTCGCGCCCCAGCGACGCGGGGCCTGCGGCGTCGACACCCTCAACCAGCGGATGCGCGAGCTCCTCAACCCCGGCGGCCGCCAGGCCAAGGGCAGCTTCCTGCGCGAGGGCGACCGGGTCATGCAGACCCGCAACGACCACGAGTCGGAGATCATGAACGGCGAGCTGGGGACGCTCGTGCGGGTCGACGGCGACGACGCGCTGTTGCAGATGGACGACGGCCGGACGGTCCGGCTGCCGCTGGTCCGGCTCGACACCTGGGACCTGGCCTACGCCTGCACCGTGCACAAGGCCCAGGGCTCCAGCGTGCCGGTGGTGGTGATCCCGGTCGTCGCCGAGCACCGCCACATGCTGACCCGCAACCTGCTCTACACGGCCGTCACCCGCGCCGAGACCGCCTGCGTGATGGTCGGCGACCGCGGAGCGATCCTCCAGGCGCTCCGGCGGGTCGACGGCGCGACCCGCTTCACGATGCTGCCGGCCCGGATCCACGAGGCGCTGGCCAAGCCCGCCTAGGGCACCCGCCGCGGCCCGCCCGCCGCGCGCCCGCCGCCTCCAGTTTCGTTCCGGCTCTGGATCGACCCGGGTCCGTTCCGCCCTCGGGTTCGCCGCCGCCCCGGGGCCGGTCCGGGCCCGGTTCCAGCACCGGTTCCGTCGCCGAGGACCCGACCGCGGTATACGGCGAACGCGAAGCCGTCGGGTCGCCTGGATATGGTCGGAAGCGCGTATGGCTACCCGGAGCGACCTCGACTTCACCTACTCCCTGATCGACCGGGTCTTCCGGCTCAGTCTCGGGGACCACGCCGACTTCAGCGGGGCCAAGTTCGACGGCGACTTCAGCCTCACGCTGGAGCAGGCGCAGCAGCGCAAGCACGACTACGTCGCGGAGTCGATCGGCGTCGGCCCGGGCCGACGCGTGCTCGACCTCGGCTGTGGTTGGGGCCCGCTGCTGAGTGACTTCCGGGACCGCGGTGCCAGCGGCACCGGGGTCACGCTCTCCTCGGCCCAGGCCGCAGCCTGCCGCCGCCACGGCCTCGACGTCCACCTCCACGATGCGCTCGCCGTCACCCGCGAGACCTTCGGGCCGTTCGACGCGGTCGCCAGCCTCGGCGCGTTCGAGCACTTCTGCTCGCCGGAGGACCACGCCGCCGGTCGCCAGGAGGAGATCTACCGCGACCTCTTCGCCAACATCGCCGGGATCCTGCCGTCCGGTGGCCGGCTCTACCTCCAGACGATGACCTTCGGGCGCAACATGATCCCCGAGGACGAGGTCAGCATCGACGCGCCACGCGACTCCGACGGCTGGTACCTGGCGCTGATGGGCCACCAGTTCCCCGGCTCGTGGCTGCCCTCCGGCAGCGAGCAGATCATCCGCTGTGCCGACCCGGAGCTGCGGTTCGTGTCGAGCGAGAGCGGGCGGCTCGACTACATCGAGACGATCAAGCGCTGGCGCGCCCGCTTCGCCGAGCCGAGCCTCCGCAAGACGATCGAGAAGGCCCGACTGATCCCGCGCTGGTTGACCAGCTCCGACTTCCGGCTCGCGTTCACCTCCGGCGTCAGCGCCAACTCGGTCTGCTTCGAGCGCGAGCTGATGGACCACTTCCGGCTGGTCTTCGAGAAGCCGTAGATCGCCGTCGGGTACCGGCTAGCGCAACTCGTGCCGGTCCGCCCAGGCTGAGATCGCGGCGGCGATCTCGTCCGGGCGGTCCTCCGGGGCGTGGTGTCCTGCCTCGCCGCAGAAGACGGACTCGAGTGCCGCGATGTTCGCGGCGCACCAGTCGGCCAGCTCCCTGCGGATCAGCAACGTCGGGGAACCCTCGAAGGTCATCAGCAGCTTGGGAACGCCGGGGCTGCTCGCCAGCCACGTGTCGTAGGCCTCGATCCGCGCCACCAGCTCGGCCGGCTCGCCGCCCAACGGCATCTGCCGCGCCCAGGCGAGGATCGGGCGGCGGCTCTCCGGAGTCGGATAGGGCGCGAGGTACGCCTCCAGCTGCTCGTCGCCGACGGGGGTGAGCACGCCGCCGGTGAACGCCTGCCGGACGAACAGATCCTGGTCGAGCACCAGCTCCTCGCCGGCGCCGGGAGTACGGATCAGCTCCGAGCGCTTGCGGGCCTGCGGCGACAGGTCCTCCCAGGCCATCGGCTTGACGATGCTCTCCAGGAACGCGAGGCCGATCACGCGCTCGGGGTGCCGGGCGGCCCAGTCGAAGGCCAGCGCCCCACCCCAGTCGTGACCGACCAGGACGACGCGGTCCAGCTCGAGCGCGTCGAACCAGGCGTCGAGATAGCGCGCGTGGTCCGCAAAGCGGTAGGCGATCTCCGGCTTGCCGGAGCGGCCCATCCCGATCAGATCGGGGGCGAGCAACCGCCCGCGACCGACGCCGGGCATGACGTCCCGCCAGAGCAGCGACGAGCCCGGATTGCCGTGGAGGAACACGAAGGCCGTACCGGCCCCCGCCTCCTCGTGGTGGATGGTCGAGTCGAGGACGTGCGTCTCGGGCATGCGGGGAGCTCGATTCGTCGGCGGCTAGGGCCGCGGGTCGAGCGGGCTGTCGAGGAGGGCCGTCAGGTCGCGCACGAACGCGGTCGTGCGCGGATCGTCACGGCCCCCCAGCGGCTCCAGGAGCCGATCCAGCAGCAGCTGGACGGTGGCGATCGCCGGGCGGACGGTCTCGTCGCCGCGGTCCGTGAGCGTGAGCCGGACGGCGCGGGTGTCGTGCGGGTCACGGGTGCGCTCGATCAGGCCGTCGGACTCGAGGCCGCGAGCCAGCTTGGAGACGTACAGCGCCTCGAGACCGGTGTGCTCCGCCAGCTCACGTTGGCTGGGGCGAAGGCCGGAGGCACGCATGCCGAAGAGCGAGGACAGCAGCACGTACTGGGCGTGGGTCAGGCCCGCCGGCGCCAGCGCGCGGTCGACGGCGACCCGCCACCTCATCGACAGCCGCCAGACCAGATGGCCCGGCGTCGGCCCCGTCGTCTTCGTACCCATGGAATTTACTATACATGGCTACTATCGCCATGGCGACTATCCGGGCTACCGCGTCAACGGCACGGGCCGGCCGTCCGGCCGAGCAGGCCGGTCAACCCGAGACGCGTTCGGCGAACGTCCGGACCCAGCGTTCGCTCGGCGGGTCGTCGTCGCCGGCCGGGGCGGTCTCGTCGTGGGTCCAGCCGCGGGCGGCGAAGAACCGACGGGCCCACCAGTTGGCGGTGAAGGTCCGCAGCTCGACGGTCTCCGCCCCCGCCTCGCTGAGGCCGGTCTCGGCGCGCTCCAGCAGTGCCGTGCCCACCCCTGCACCCTGGGCCACCGGATGGACGTAGAGGGCCGCCAGGGTCCCCGACGAGCCCTCCTCGATCGCCGCAGCGGGTCGCCCGACCGCCACGAACGCGACCACCTGCCCGTCCTGCTCCGCGACGATCGCGGTGACGGGGCCCGAGCTGCCCTCGGCGCGGGATGTGAGGCCACCGGCGGGAACGCCCGCACCTCCCGACTCGAGTCGGGCCCGCCACGCGTCGGCATGCTCGGCGACGTCCAGGTACTCCAGCCGCTCGGGGCCGACGATCTCCTCGTAGGCGTGGCGCCAGGCGGCGACCTCGACGCGGGCGATCCCCTCGGCGTCGGCCGGGGTGGCGGGGCGCAGCAGCATCCGGGCCTCAGTCCTCGAAGAGCAGCTTGTCGAGCCCGACCACCGGGGACGACTGCAGGCCGGCGACCCGGCGGACGGCCAGGATCACCCCGGGCATGAACGACGACCGGTCGAGCGAGTCGTGCCGGATCGTGAGCGTCTCCCCCGTACCGCCGAGGATGACCTCCTGGTGGGCGACGAGACCGGGCAGCCGGATCGAGTGGATCGGCGGGGTCGTGCCGCTCGCCTCCGCGATCAGCTCGGCCGTGTGCTTGCCGGTCCCCGACGGCGCGTCGAGCTTCTTGTCGTGGTGCAGCTCGATGATCTCGGCCTTCTGCATGTGCCGCGAGGCCTCGGCGGCGAAGCGCATCATCAGCACCGCGCCGATCGCGAAGTTCGGCCCGAAGAAGGCGTTCGCACCGGTCTTGCCCTCCAGCCCGGAGATGTCGAAGCCGGAGGTGCCGATCACGACATGGACGCCGGCCTCGAGGCACTCGAGCGCGTTGCCGAGCGCGGTGTCGGGCCGCGTGAAGTCGACGACGACGTCGGCATCGGGCAGGACGGCCGACAGCGGCGTGTCGAGCGCCGGATCGGCGCGGCCCGTCAGGACCATGCCCTCGGCGGCCTCGACCGCGGCGCAGACGGTCGCGCCCATCCGGCCGGCGGCCCCGGCGACAGCAACACGGATCTCACTGCTCATCGCGCCATCCTCTCAGGCCGATGCGGAACGGCGCCGGACCCTCCGCCCGGCCGCTCCTGGCCCGGCAGCCGTCGCGCAACGCCGAAGCGCCGCGCGACGACGGTGCCTAGACGGTCAGCGCCGGGGCGACCGCACGCAGGGCGGCCCGGAAGTCGTCCTCGCTCGGTCCGACGCCGGCGGCCGACAGGCCGGCCGGGTCGTAGAGGTCGTGCGCCAGCCGGCGCACGTCCTCGGCGGTGACGGCGTCGATCAGGGCGGCGACCTCGTCCGGCCGTCGCAGCGGCAGACCGTGGAGCACTCCGCGTCCGAGCACGTGCATCCGCGCCTGGGTCGACTCGAGGCCCAGCAGCAGCCGCGCCCGGGCGTTCTGCTTCGCCCGCCGCAGCTCCTCGTCGTCGACCGGCTCGCGACGGATCCGGTCCAGCTCCGCGGCCACGATCTCCAGCGCCTCGGCGAGGTTGTCCGCACGGGTGCCGAGGTAGACCCCCGCCATCCCGCCGCCGTGGTGCTGGTCGTCGAACGTCGAGACCGCGTAGGCCAGGCCGCGATCCTCGCGGACCGCCCGGAACAGCCGAGACGAAGGGGTTCCACCGAGGATCGTGTCGAGCACCCGCAGCGCGTAGCGACGCTCGTCGCCGAGGCCGAGGCCACGGCCGGCGATCGCCACCTGGACCTGCTCCGTCTCCCGCGAGCGGAAGATCACCGCGGGCGGGGTCGGCGGGGCGCTGCCCGGATCGTTGCCGTCGGCCGGGTGCGCCGCACCGGGATCCTCGGGCACGGCAGTCGCCGCGAGCGCGCAGAGCTGCTCGTGGTCGACCGCACCCGCCCCCGCGATCACGATCCGGTCCGGGCGGTAGCGCCCGGCGTGGAAGCCACGGAGGACGTCGCCGGAGGTGGTCGCGACCACGTCCGGGGTTCCGATCACCGGGCGGCCGAGCGCGTGGTCGCCGAAGACGGCCTGCGGCAGCAGCTCGAAGACGAGCTCCTCCGGGTCGTCCTCGATCATCGCGATCTCCTCGATCACGATCTTGCGCTCGAGCTCGAGGTCCTCGTCCCGCAGCAGCGGGGTCGCGACCATCTCGCCCAGCATCGGGAAGGCATCGTCGAGATCGGCCGCGAGCACCCGCGCGACGACGGTGGTCTCGTCACGGCTGGTCGCCGCGTTGAGGTCGCCGCCGAGCGCGTCGAAGCGCTCGTCGATCTCGGTCGAGGCGAAGTGCCGCGTCCCCCGGAAGAGCATGTGCTCCAACAGGTGGGCGCGGCCCGCCTCGGCGTCCCGCTCGTGGCGGGCCCCGGTGCCGACCCACACCCCGACCGCCACGGACAGGGCCGAGGCGATCGGTTCCGACACCACCGTCACGCCGGACGGCAGTCGGGTGACGCGGGGCGCGTCGGCGGGGTCAGGGATGAAGGACGGCACCTGGGGCGGAATTGCTAGTCCCGCCCGCCGCTGCGCTCACGACGGCGCGGCGGACGATCGCCACCGCGCTCACGGTCACCGCCGCGCTCACGGTCGCCACCGCGCTCGCGGTCGCCACCACCCTCGCGGGGCGGACGGCCACCGCCGCCACCGCGCGGACCGCCGGACTTCTTCAGCTCCTGCAGCTCCTCGACCGTCTTGCCGGCGATCTCGGGATCGTCGGCCAGACGCAGGCCGACGCGGCCGCGCTCACGGTCGAGCTCGGCAACGCGGACCTTGATGACGTCGCCCTGCGACAGGACTTCCTCGACCGTGTCGACGCGCTTGCCCGGCGACACGTTGGAGATGTGCAGCAGGCCGTCGGTGCCCTTGATCAGCTCGACGAAGGCGCCGAACGTCGTGGTCTTGACGACCTTGCCGTCGAACTCGTCGCCGAGGCCCACGTCGCGGGTCATCGCGTTGATCCGCTCGATCAGCGCGTCGCCCTTGGCTCCCGACGAGGAGTAGACGTTGATCGTGCCGTCGTCGTTGATGTCGATCTGCGCCTCGAACTCCTCCTGGAGCCCGCGGATCGTCTCGCCACCCTTGCCGATGATCATGCCGATCTTCTCGGTGTCGACCTTGGTCGACAGGATCCGCGGCGCGTACAGCGACAGCTCGTCCTTCGGACCGTCGATGACGGCCTTCATCTTGCCGAGGATCTCGAGCCGGGCGTCCTTGGCCTGGGCCAGGGCGTCGCGCAGGATCTCGAACGTGACGCCCGTGATCTTGATGTCCATCTGGAGGGCGGTGATGCCCTCCTCGGTGCCCGCGACCTTGAAGTCCATGTCGCCGAGGTGGTCCTCGACGCCGGCGATGTCGGTGAGGACGATGTAGTCGTCGCCCTCCTTGATCAGGCCCATCGCGATGCCGGCGACCGGCGCCGAGATCGGCACGCCCGCCTCCATCAGCGACAGCGAGCTGCCGCAGACCGACGCCATCGAGCTCGAGCCGTTCGACTCGAGGATGTCGGACACGACGCGGATCGTGTACGGGAAATCGTCGGTCGTCGGAACGACCGGGATCAGCGCACGCTCCGCCAGCGCGCCGTGACCGATGTCACGACGCTTCGGGCCGCCGAGGCGACCCGCTTCACCGACGGAGAACGGCGGGAAGTTGTAGTGGTGCCAGTAGAAGCGGTTGGTCTCGAGACCGAGGGTGTCGAGCCGCATCTCCTCCTTCAGCGTGCCGAGCGAGACGACCGACAGCGCCTGCGTCTGGCCACGGGTGAAGAGCGCCGAGCCGTGGGTCCGCGGAGCGGTCCCGGTCTCGATCGTGATCTGCCGGATCTCGGTCGCCTCGCGGCCGTCCGGACGGACCTTCTGGACGGCGATCCGGTCGCGGATCGCGGCCTTCTCGAGCGCGTTGACGATCGCCTTGACGGCCGCGTTGTGCTCGTCGTCGCCCTCGACGGCGTTCGCCTCGTAGGCGGCGTCCTTGGCGGCGCTCGTGGCGGCTTCCCGCTCGAGCTTGTCGACGACCTGGGTCGCCTTCTCGATCTTCTTGCCGGCCGCCGACTTCTTGATCTTCGCCAGCAGCTTGGCGTCGAGCGAGGGGGCCTCATGCTCGACCTTGTCCTTGCCGGCGAGCTTGCGCAGCTCGAGCTGGGCCGCGACGAGCTTCTTGATCTCGCCGTGGGCGATGTCGAGCGCGTCGAGGATCTCGGCCTCGGGGATGATGTTCGCCCCGGCCTCGACCATCAGGATCGCGTCGGCGGTGCCGGCGACGATCAGGTCGAGCTCGCTCTCGCCGTCGGCGAGCAGCGACTCCTCCGGCGGGTTGACGACGATCGAGCCGTCGATCTTGCCGATCCGGACGGCGCCGATCGGCTCCGGGAGCGGAATCGAGGAGATGGTCAGCGCCGCGGAGGCACCGTTCATCGCCAGGATGTCGTAGGGGTGAACGTGGTCGACCGAGATCGGCAGCGCGACGACCTGCGTCTCGTAGCGCCAGTTCTTCGGCAGCAGCGGCCGGATCGGCCGGTCGATCATGCGGGCGGTCAGGGTGGCCTTCTCACCGGCGCGACCCTCGCGCTTGAAGAAGGAGCCGGGGATCTTGCCCGCGGCGTAGGAGCGCTCCTCGACATCCACGGTCAGCGGAAGGAAGTCGAAGTCCTTCAGCCGGCCCATGGCGGCCGTGCACAGGACGATCGTGTCGCCCTGTCGTACGGTGACCGCGCCGGAAGCCTGCTTGGCGAGCTTGCCGGTCTCGAAGGTGATCTCACTGCCTGAGATCTCCACGGACACCGTTGTCACGTCGTCGTGACTCATATGTCGTTCCTCGTCTGCGCGTCCATCGGACCTGACGCGCCTTCTTTGATTCTCTGTCTGTTCCGAACCAGGCGAGCCTAGCGGAACCACGATAGCCCGATCTCGCGTCCGCCGCTCGCACCGGAGGTTCGCCGCTGGCCGAGCGGGTTCTCCGCCTCCGCCACCGGCCGCGGTCGTTCGGGTCCGACGGGATACGATCGGCGGTCGTGACGCCGCTGCTTCCGTGTCCCCCACGACGTCGCCCCGGTCGGGCGCGCGCCGGGCTCCTCACGGCGCTGGTGCTCCCGCTGCTGGCCGTGCTCGGCCTCGTGGCCGGCAGCGCGAGCACGGCGCAGGCCGGCGGGATCGCCTACGGCACCACCGTCGTCCAGGACCGCGCGCTGCTCTCGCTCGTCGACGGGCGAGAGGAGATCGTCTGGTCGCCGGAGCTGACCGCGGCCGGCGCGGACGCCGCTGGCGGCACAGCGACCAGCCGACCCGCGGTCGTGCTTCCCGTGCCGGCTACACCGACGGTCACCGCGCTGTCCGCCGGCCAGACCGACGTCTTCAGCCGGCTCGCGCGCGCCACGCTCCCGCTGCCGATCGACCAGGACGGCAGCGAGGATCGGTCCGGCGCCGACCGGGCCAAGGCCGCCGTCGAGGTGCTCTCCCGCGCGACGATCGGCGGCTACGACGTGACCCGCCTGCGGGCGACCGGCGGCGACGCCCTCCAACGCTGGCTCGACGGGCACGGCTACGAGACCCCGAAGCGGGCGATCCCGGTCCTGCGGGAGTACGTGGCGGACGGCTGGGCGTTCGTGGCGGTCCGGCTCGCGGACGCCCCGAGCAGCACCGCGGCCCTGCGCCCGCTGCGGATCTCGTTCCCGAGCCGACAGCTGGTCTACCCGATGCGGCTGAACGCGGTCAGCGCCCAGCCCGTCTCGGTCCAGCTCTACGTCGCCGGGGCGCACCGCGTGATCGCCTCCGGCTTCGACAGCTTCCACGCCGGCTTCGTCGCCGCGCTCGAGCCCCCGCTCCCCGGTCCCGTCCGCTCGTTGCTGCACGGCCCGTTCCTGACCAAGCTGGGGATGGTCCGCAAGGATCCGGCCACGATCAAGGGCGACGTGACGATCCGGCAGGCCGTCAGCGACCGCCTCTTCCGGGCGACCGCCGACTACCCGTTCGAGTCCGAGGCGGGGTTCGCGACGGCACCGCTGCCGAGTGAGATCGAGCGGACCGGTCCGCCGCCGGGCACGCCGAGCTCCGTGGCCTGGCTGCTGCTGTTCCCGGCCGTCGCCGTGATGATCGGGCTGCTGCTCCTGCTGCTCCGGCTCCGGGACCGCATGCGCCGCTGAGCGGCCGGCCCGGATCCTCCCTGCAGCCCTCCAGCGGGCGGGGTTCCGGGCGCAGGCGGCCCTGCCGCCGGGCGGGGTCCCGGAACGGGCGGCCCAAGCCCGCCTGAGCCCGCCTGTCCTCTCGCTGGCGCTCAGCGCCCGTTCGGGACCGCTGTACCGCCGCCGTGCTCCGCCAGCAGTGCGGCGACCCAGGCGTCGTCGGGCACGCCGTGCTCGATCCGCCCGCCGACGACGATCGCCGGGGTCCCGGTCGCTCCCGCGTTGAGCCCGGCCGAGAGATCGGCCGAGATCCGCGCCGCCGCGGCCGTGCCGCGGCGGTCCTCCTCGAAGCGCGCGAGGTCGAGCCCGAGCTCCCGGGCAAGCGCCCAGAGGTCGGGATCCTCCGTGCGGCCGGGCGCCGCGACGAGCGCGTCCAGGAACGGCCAGAACGCCTCCTGGGCCCCGGCGGCCTCGAGCGCCATCGCCAGCGCCCGCGGACGCGGTCCGCGGGCTCGGAGGACGAAGTGGCGCCAGCTCAACCGCACCGGCGCCACCCGCAGCCGGGTCACCGCCTGCTGGCAGCGGGGGCAGCCCGCGTCCCCGTAGAGCAGCACCGACGGCCCCTGCTCGGGGCCGGACACGTGCCCGGGGACGGTCAGGTCAGGGGTCTCGTCGGGGATCCGGGCGCTCATCGTTCTGAGTTGAGCGTCGACGCTCCGACGTCGCGCGTCAAGCGGCGACGGCGGCAAGCCCCTCGCGGATCTTGTCGACGCCGGGGAGGTCGCCCGGCGAGTCCGCGAGGTGGCTCCAGGCGACGGTGCCGTCGGGGGCGACGACGATCAGGGCCCGGTTGGTCATCCCCGCCGGCTCGAAGTAGGCCCCGAGTGCGCGCGAGGCGGCGCCCTTGGGCTCGAAGTCGGACAGCTGCTCGATCGTGATCCCGAGCTTCTCGCGGAACGCCGTCTGGGACCAGGAGGCGTCGGTCGAGACGCCGAACATCACCGCGTTGTGCTCCGCCAGCTCGCCGAGCAGCTCCTCGTAGACCTGCAGCTGGTCGGTGCAGACCGGGCTGAACGCGAACGGGTAGAACACGAGCACGGTCGTGCGGCCACGCAGGTCCTCCTGAGTGAAGTCGCTGCCGTCCTCACGCTTGAGGGTGATCTCTGGAACCGCGGTGCCTGCGGCGATGATGGCCATGCGGGCATCCTAGATGGTTGATTCCCCGGAGTCGTGGACCTGCGGCGCGTTCGGGGCGGGGTCCTGACGTCGCGCGGTGCCAGGAGCCAGGCGGAGAGGTCTGACCGAGGATGCGGCCCGCCGATCGTCCAGAACGTCGCAGTCACCGCCGACCACGTGGCGAGGGCGACGACGTTGGGTCGTGAGCGACCAGAACGTCGCGCTCACCACGAGTCAGCTCGTGAGCCCTACGAGACCGGGTACGGCCCAACGACCCACGCCGCGAGCTCGTGGAATCGATCGTCCCGGGAACGCCAGCGGCGGCCAGGCGTCCCCGAGGACGAACGTCCACACTCCCGCCCAAGGCCCCGAGAACGACGAACGCCCCCGGAATCCGGAGGCGTAGAACGCGGCGATCAGACCCAATCTGGGTCGATCACGAAGACGGCGAACCACCGACCAAGGCTCCCGTGGATGCGAGGCGCACGGGTGGATGACTGGTGTTCGTGAACCGAGCAGGTCGGTGCGCGTGGGCCGAGAGCTGGGCGCTAGCCCTGCCGCGGCCCTCGCGTGCCGAGATGCGCCGGTATACGCGCGCTCGGGCCGCCGACCGCTGGTGGATGCGAGGCGTTCGTGGACCGAGCAGCTCGTCGCCGGGAAGCGAGGGCTGTACGCCAGTACTGCCGAGCGAACCAGGTGGCGAGATGCGAAGCGTCCACGGACGCCTCGCGCCGCCAGCTACTTGCGGAGGCCGAGCTCCTTGATCAGGGCGCGGTACCCGTCGAGGTCGTTGCGGCGCATGTAGTCGAGAAGACGACGACGCTGGCCGACGAGCATCAGCAGCCCACGACGGGAGTGATGATCGTTCTTGTGGGTGCGGAGGTGACCGGTCAGATCGTTGATGCGCTCGGTGAGCAGCGCGACCTGCACCTTGGTCGACCCGGTGTCGCTCTCGGAGTCCCCGAATCGAGCGACGATCTCCTGCTTGCGTTCCTGCGTGAGCGACGTCATTCGACCGGAGAAACTAGCAGAATCGCCTGCTCATCCGCGTCCTCGTGACGTCGGCGGACGGGTCGACCGATACGCCGACCCAGCTGATAGCCGCCGCGACCTCAGCTCTCGGCGATCCGGCGTGTCTCGTCGACGTCGCGCTGGATCTGGGCGACGAGCTCGTCGATCCCGTTGAACCGCTGCTCGCCCCGGAGCCGTTCGAGGAACTCCAGCTCGACCTGCTGGCCGTAGAGATCGCCCTCGAAGTCGAGCAGGTAGGCCTCGACGAGCACGCCGAGCGCGGACTCGAACTGGGGCCGGATGCCGATCGAGACCGCGGCCGTCTTGACGCTGCCGTCGGCCAGCGTCGCCCGGCAGGCGTAGACGCCGTGGGCCGGCAGGGCGTGGCCGACCGGCGGGTGCAGGTTGGCGGTCGGGAACCCGAGCTCGCGGCCGCGCTGCTCGCCGTGCTCGACCGGCCCGGCGAGCGCGAAGGGGGCTCCGAGCAGCTCGCGGGCCTCACCGACGGCACCGCGCGCGATCAGCTCGCGGACGCGGGTCGAGCTGACCGTCTCCCCCTGGTGGCGGAGCACCGGGACGACGGTCGTGTCGAACCGGCGGTCGGCGCGCAGCAGCTCGGGCGTGCCGCTGGCCCCGTGACCGAAGCGGAAGTTCTCCCCGATCCGGACCCCGCGCACGTCGAGCCGGTCGACCAGCACCTCGTCGATGAAGCTCTCGGCTGGCTGCTTGGCGGTGTCGGCGTCGAACGGCACCAGCACCAGCTCGTGGACGCCGAGCGCCCCGATCAGGCGGGCCTTGTGCTCGAGCGTCGTCAGCTGCGGCGGGACCCGCCCCGGGGCGAGCACCGTCATCGGGTGCGGGTGGAAGGTCAGGACGGTGTCGGCCCCCCGGATCACCTCGCGGTGGCCCAGGTGGACCCCGTCGAACATGCCGATCGCCACCGTTCGCGGACGCGGGTGGACGTCGCCCAGGGGCGTGATGCGCGCGGTCACGTACGGAAGCCTACGACGGGATGGACTCGACCGTCCGGCTCCCGTTCGGCGATCGCGATCGCTTCGCCCTCGTGGCAGAGCGCGAACTCGTCGCCCTCGGGCAGGTCGTCGAGCGTGAGTCGCTGGCCGAAGCCCGCCCGGCGGGCGGTGTCCGCGTCGAGCTCGACGACCGGCAGCACCGCCGGCAGCACGTCGACCAGCGGCAGGATCCGCCAGCTGCTCGGCTCGCTGTCGGGGGACTGCGCGTCGTCGACCGAGAACGGGCCGATCGCGGTCCGCCGCAGCTCGAGGCAGTAGGCGTCGTGCAGGTCCGCGATCAGCGTCCGCACGTAGGTCCCGGACGAGCACTCGATCCGGAAGCTGGCCTGCTCCCCGTCGCGGTCGAGCTGCTCGAAGCGGTGGACATGGACCTCGCGCTCCGGCACGACCACGTCCTCGCCACGCCGGGCCCGCTTGTAGGCGCGCTCGCCGTCGATCTTGATCGCCGAGTAGGCCGGCGGTCGCTGACGGACCAGACCGGTCGGCAGCGCCGGGGGATCGGCCGGGACGTTGCCCGTCACGACGATCTCGCCCTCCGGATCGCCGGTCGTCGAGGTCGCCCCGAGCCGGGCCAGCGTCTCGTAGGTCTTGTCCAGGCCCATCAGCTGCTGCTGCACGCGGGTCGCCCGGCCCAGCAGCACGATCAGCAGTCCGGTCGCGAACGGATCGAGGGTCCCGGAGTGGCCGACCCGACGCGCCTTCCGCCCGCCGAGCGCCCGCCGGATCCGGTAGACGACGTCGTGGCTCGACATGCCCGCGGGCTTGTCGATCAGGAGCGCGCCGTCGGGGACCTCGCTCGGGGCGTTCACCCGAGCTCTTGGAGCTGGGTCCGGAGGAACGCGACGAGCGCTTCCTCACCCAGCTCGGTCGTGAACCCCGCGGCCTGCGGATGGCCTCCCCCGCCTCCGGCACGCGCGATCGCCGAGACGTCGATCCCGCCGCCCGCGGAGCGCAGCGAGACCTTCGTGCGGACCCCGTCGGTCGACCCGCTGCCGGGGATCTCGCGGGCGAGGGCGGCGACCCGGGTCCCCGCCACCGTCCGCAGGTGATCGATGATCCCCTCCGAGTCGGTGTCCTCGGCCGCGGTCTGCTCGTAGTCCTCACGGCGCAGGAGCGCGAAGCTCAACTGCCCGTCCTCCTCCAGCCGGACCCGTTCCAGCGCACGGCCGAGCAGCGCCAGCTTCGACCACGGCACGCCCTCGTAGAGGGTCCGGTAGACCGGGTACGGCTCGACGCCGGCCTCGATCAGGTCGGCGGCCATCAGGTGCGACTCGCGGCGGGTGTTCTCGTACATGAACCGACCGGTGTCGGTCACCAGGCCCACGTAGAGGGCCTTGGCCGTGTCGAGGTCGAGCGTGACGTCGAGCCGGCGGAACAGGTCCCAGAGGATCTCGACGGTGCTCGAGGCGGTCGCATCGACGAGGTCGATGTCCCCGAAGCGGGTGTTGTCGTGGTGGTGATCGATGTTGACGATCCGACGTGCCCCGGTCCGGAGCACGTCGACCGCCATCCGGTCGAGGTTGCCGCAGTCGAGGAAGACCGCAGTCCGCTCGGCCAGGTCCTCGGGCGGATCGTAGGCGAGGTCGATCGTCGCCATCCCGGCGTACTCGCGAGAGAGCGGCAGGTCGCCGGGAGCGACCATCGCGACGACGTCCTTGCCCAGCGACTGAAGCGCCCGGGTCGCCGCGACGAGCGACCCGATCGCATCACCGTCTGGATGCTCGTGCGTCACGGTGACGAACCGGTCACCGTCCCGCAGCAGCTCCACGACGGTCTGTCGCACCTCGTCCAGCACGTCCGCGGTGCTCATCGAGGAGCATCATCCCTGGCGGTCTCCGGCGTACCGTCGTCACCTTCGTCCTCGGGCGTCTCCACCGCGGGCGGCGGCGGGTCGTCGAGGATCGCCTGGATCCGCAGCGCGCGATCGACGGTGTCGTCGATCTCGAAGCGGAGCAGCGGGGTGTTCTTCAGCCCGAGCTCCTCCCCGACCCGCCGCTGCAGGAACCCGACCGCCGAGCGAAGCCCGTCGATCGTGTCCTGCGGCGTGTGGTCGGCGGCGTCGCCCATCTCCAGGACGCTGACCAGCACCTGGGCGTGGCTGAGGTCCGAGCTGGTCCGGACCCCCGTGATCGTCGCGAAGCCGACACGGGGATCCTTGACCTCGCGCTGGAGCACGTCGGCGAGCACCTTGCGGATCGACTCGTCGACGCGCCGCATGCGATCGGGCTTCATTACTTCAGCTCACGATCCACGGAGCGCGTCTCGAACACCTCGAGGACGTCGCCCTCCTTGAGGTCCTGGTAGTTCCGGACCACGATGCCGCACTCGAACCCGGTCGAGACCTCGCGAGCATCCTCGCTGAACCGCTTGAGGCTCTCGATCGTGCTCGTGTAGATGACCGAGCCGTCCCGGACGATCCGGACCTTGCCGTTGCGGGTGATCTTGCCTTCGGTGACGTAGGAACCGGCGATCGTGCCGATCTTCGACGCCCGGAAGATCGTGCGGACCTCGGCCTTGCCGACGGTCTCCTCGACCTGCTCGGGATCGAGCATGCCCTCCATCGCCTTGTGCAGGTCCTCCAGCGCGCGGTAGATGACCTCGTAGGTGCGGATCTCCACACCCTCGTGATCAGCGACCCGACGAGCCTCGCCCACCGGCTGCACGTTGAAGCCGATGATGACGGCCTGCGACGCGGCAGCGAGCATGACGTCGGACTCCGTGATCGCACCGACGCCCGAGAGCACGATGTCGACCATGACCTCGCTCTGCGGGAGCTTGGCGATCTCGTCCTCGAACGCTTCCAGCGAACCGGCCACGTCGGCCTTGAGGATGAGGGTCAGACCCTTCATCTCCTCGCCGGCACGGTCGCGCTTGAACACGTCCTCCAGCGAGAACTTGCGACCCGAGCGACGGGCGATCGCCTCGGCCTTGAGGCGCGTCTCGCGCTCCTCGGCCTTGTTGCGAGCGACCTTCTCGCTCTCGACGACCATCGCCAGGTCACCGGCGGCGGGCACGCCGTTGAAGCCGAGCACCAGGACCGGGTCACCGACGCCGGCGACCTCGATCCGCTCACCGGTGTAGTCGATCAGGGCCCGGACCTTGCCCCACTGGGCGCCGGACACGATCGGGTCACCGATCTCCAGCGTGCCGCGCTGGATCAGGATCGTGGCCACCGGGCCACGGCCCTGGTCGAGCTTGGCCTCGACGACCACGCCGGACGCCTCGGTGTCGGCGTTCGCCGTCAGCTCCTGGATCTCCGCCACGACGTTGATCGTGTCGAGCAGATCCTCGAGCCCCTCGCCCGTCTTGGCGGAGACGTCGACGAACTCGATGTCGCCGCCCCACTCGGCCGGGTTGAGGCCGATCGTCGCCATCTCGGTCCGCACGCGGACCGGGTCGGCGCCGGGCTTGTCGATCTTGTTGACCGCCACGATGATCGGCACGTCGGCCGCCTTCGCGTGATCGATCGCTTCCTGCGTCTGCGGCTTCACGCCGTCATCGGCAGCGACCACGATCACGGCGATGTCGGTCAACCGCGCACCACGGGCACGCATCGCGGTGAACGCCGCGTGGCCCGGGGTGTCGAGGAACGTGATCGTGTCCTCGCCGTGGTGGACCTGGTAGGCCCCGATGTGCTGCGTGATCCCGCCGGCTTCGCCCTCGGCGACCTCGGTCTCGCGCAGCTTGTCGAGCAGCGAGGTCTTGCCGTGGTCGACGTGACCCATGATCGTGACGACCGGGGGCCGCTGGACCATCTCGGCCTCGGAGTCGTCGAAGACGAGCTCCTCGTCCTCTTCGTCGCTGGCCTTGACGATCTCGATCTCGCGCTCGAACTCGCCGGCGAGCAGCTCGATCGTCTCGTCGGACAGCGTCTGCGTGAGCGTCGCCATCTCGCCCATCAACATGAGCTTCTTGATGATCTCGGGGATCGGGACGCCGAGGTACTCGGCGACGTCCTTGACGGTCGACCCGGAGTTGATCCGGACGACGTCGACCGTACGACCCTGCTCGCCGCGGTTCAGCGGTGCCAGGGCCTCCTCGATGCTCTGACGGCGACGACGACGGCGCGGACGGCGGTTCGGCGGGCCTCCGCCGACGCCGGGCCGACGCGGACCACCGGGCTGGTCGATGACCACGCGGCGCTTGCCGGCAGCACCGGCAGCACCAGCGGCACCGGCCCGCTGCGGCCGAGCCGTAGCGGGATCGGGCAGCGCGATGATCTTCGGACCGGCACCCGCAGCGGGCTTCTCACCGAGGGTCGGGGGACCCTTCGGCAGGGCCGGCTTCTTGGTCCGCAGGTCGCGGGTCGGGGGCGGCGGCGGGGTCTCCTTCGAGGCCCGCCGGGCCGGACGACGACCGGGACCGGTCGAGGTCGAGCCCGGAGCCGGACGCTGACCGGGGGGCAGCGGCGGTCCGGAACCCGGACCGTCGGTGATCGGACGGCGGTCCGCCGGCGGCGCGGGACGCGTCGGAGCGTCCCGGGTCGGACGGTTGGGTCCACCGGGTCCGCCCGTCGGGCGGCCCTGGCCGGGACGGGCCTGCGCGGCGCGCTGACCGACCGGAGCCGGACGCTGACCGAGCGGGCTCGACCGCTGCGTGATCGGGGCCGACGGCTTCGCCGCCGGCTTGGGCTTCGGGGTCGGCGGCGCGGTGTGGATCACCCGCGGGCCGGCCCCCGGACGGAGGCCGTCGGGGGCCGTACGGGACCCCGGAGCCTGCCGCGGCGCCGGACGAGCCGGACGCGGAGCCTCACCGGGCCGGACGGGCCTGGCCGGACGCTGGGGCTCACCCGGACGGACCGGACGCGCCGGAGCACCGGGCGGCGTACCGCCGGACGGGGCCACCGGACGCTGCGGAGCAGCGGGACGCTGGGGCGTTCCGGGACGCGCAGGCGCCGCCGGTCCACCGCCGGCGGGTCGCGCCGGACGCTGCGACTGACCGGCCGGGCGCTGGGCCTGGCCCGCCGGACGCGGGGTCTGCGCCGCGGGACGGCCGGGCTGGCCGCCTGCCGGGCGCTGAGCCGCGGCCGGACGCTGTCCGGGCGCCGGGGGGCGCACCGGACGGGCTGCCGGGGTCCCGGGAGCGGGCGGCCGCACAGGGCGGGCCGGAGCTCCGGGAGCAGGCGGACGCACCGGACGAGCCGGGGCCGCTGCCTTGGGTTGGGCCGGGGCAGGTGCCCCAGCGGTCTTCGCCGGGGCGGCTGCCCCGGACGACTTGGGCTGAGCCGGCGGGTTGCCAGCTGCCTCGTCCGCCGTTGCCTTGCTCTTCAGCTCGGCGCCCTTGGCCTGGATCAGGCGTACTGCCGTTGCCTCGTCGACACTCGACGAGGCCGTGGCGATGTCGTGCCCATCCGCTTGGAGGGCATCGAGGACCGTCTTGCTCGGCAGGCCATGGGCCTTGGCGATTTCGTGCACGCGCTTTTTCGCCATCAATGAAAGGAGTGTAGAAAGTCGGGGTGAATGCTGATCGGCCGTCGGAATGCGCGCTGCAACGCGCGTCGCTTGACGGCCTCCTCGGCGCACGCATTTCCGCACACGTACGCCCCGCGTCCTGGGATCCGGCGCTCACGATCGAGGACCGGCTGGTCCTCGATCATCGCGAGGCGGAGGAGCTCCGCCTGGGACGCGCGCCGGCCACAGCCAACGCAACGTCGCTCCGGTTGATGCCCATCTACGTCGACGGGACATCCTCCGCCCCGTCGGCGGCGTCATCGGACGCCTCCACGGGGGATGCCGCTTCCTCGCCGTCACCGAGATCGGCGACTGCGGACGCGTCGTCCGTCACCGACCCCTCGGTCTCCGCGTCCTCGTACTGGACCTCGTGCTCGGTCGCGACGGCAGGCTCGCCGTCGTCGTCGATCGGCACGATCGGACCCTCGGCCTCCACACGGGCGGCGAAGGCCTCCTCCGCCCGGGTGACGATGTCCTGCACGTCCTCCTGCGACTTGTCCGGGTCGGCGAGCGCGTCGAGCTCGTCCTCCGGCAGGTCGTCGAGGACAGCCACCTCGACGCGACCGAAGCGCACGAGCGCCTGGTGCGCGGGGAGACCGCAGAAGATGGAACCGGGAAGGGCTGCGTTCGGGCAGCGACGGCCGCTCGTGAGGAGTGCCGAGCAACGACCGTCGCCGGTCGGCTCCTCCTCCTCACCACCCTCGACGGGTGCGGCGGCGGTCTGCGTCATCGCGTCGCTGGCCTTCTTGATGTCGATCCGCCAGCCGGTCAGACGCGCGGCGAGCCGCACGTTCTGGCCCTCGCGGCCGATCGCCTTCGTGAGGTCCTCGTCGGGAACGATCACCGTCGCCTGACGGAGCTCGTCGTCGATGAAGACCTCGCGCACCTGGGCGGGCGACAACGCCTTCGCGATGAACCGACCGGGCTCGTCGTTGAAGGGGATGATGTCGATCTTCTCGCCCTTGAGCTCGGAGACGACCATCCGCACGCGGGAGCCACGCGGGCCGACGCAGGCGCCGACCGGGTCGACCCCGGCGGCGTGCGAGACGACCGCGATCTTCGAGCGGTAGCCCGGCTCGCGGGCGACGCCGGTGATCTCGACCAGACCGTCGGCGATCTCGGGGACCTCGAGCTCGAAGAGCGCGCGGATGACCTCGGGATCGCGGCGACTGACGATGATCGAGGGGCCCTTCGCAGACTGCGAGACCTCCTTGATCACCGCCTTCAAGCGCTGGTTGTGGTCGTAGCGCTCGCCGAAGACCTGCTCGGAGCGCGGCAGCAGCGCCTCGACGCGGTCGCGGAGCTGGAGCAGCGTGTAGCGGTTGTCCGACTGCTGGACGATGCCGGTGACCATCTCGCCGACACGGTCAGCGAACTCGTCGTACATCATGTCGCGCTCGGCCTCGCGGATCCGCTGCAGGATGACCTGCTTGGCGGTCTGCGCGGCGATCCGACCGAAGTCGTCCGGCGTCACGTCCTGCTCGGGGATCTCGTCCCGGTGCTCGGCGAGCTTCTCGCCGGGGATCTCGATCTCGGTGGGCTCGACCCACTCCCCCGTCTCGGGATCCTCGTAGCTCTGCTCGTCGATGGTCTCGACGATCAGGCCGGCCTCGAGCATCTCGGGCACCAGCAGCTCGATGACGCGGTACTCACCGCTCTCGGAGTCGAGCTCGACGCGGGCGTACTTCGCCGAGTCGGGCTGCTTCTTGTACGCGGAGAGCAGGGCGTCCTCCAAGGCAGCGACGAGTCGCTCCTCGGGGATCCCCTTCTCGCGCGCCAGCGCACGCATCGCGTCTACGATCTCGCGGGACATCTCGCTCCTACTCTTCGACGAGGTTGCTGCGATGGATCTCGGCGTAGGGGATCGTCACGATGCCCCCATCGGCCGCCAACGTCACTGCCCGCTCGTCCGCCCCGACCAGCTCGCCGGTGAACGACCGGCGCGGCTCGGAAGGCTTGGCGGACGTTCCCTCGCCGGCAACGGCGAGAGGCTCACGCGTGCGAACCCGGACCCGACTTCCGATGAAGCGCTGGAAGTGCTCGGCCTTCACCAACGGCCGGTCACGACCGGGCGAGGAGACCTCCACCGCATAGGTCTCGCGCAGGTCATCCAGGTGACGGGTGACCTGCGAGCAGAGATCCAGCGAGACACCGTCGGGGTGATCGATGAGGATGCGGAGGGTTCCCCCTCCGACCACCTCGGCCAGCAGCACCTCGACGGAGGGCTCAGCGGCCTTCAGACGGGCTTCGACGGTGTCCTGAATGGGGGAGGTCATGACGGATTCAGCCATAAAAAAAGCGGGCTCCGTGCCCACTTCAACAGGTTGCTGCGGAGCGGCGTCCTGAAACGCTGCGATGTCATCGTACCATCGCCGGATGCAGGAAGCTTTCGTCTCTTCGCCGTCCGAGGGCGCCGTCGCCGCGGTCGAGCGTGCGCTGGAGCCGCTGGGCGTGCCCGTCCACCGGCCGGAACCGGCCGCCTGGGGCCTCCGCCTCAGCTGCGCAGGCTGGCCGCTCGACCTGGGAGTGGCGCTCCGCGGCGGGCTGCTGCTGGCCCAGGCCGAGATCCTGGCGCCGGGGCAGCTCGACGCCGCCTGGCTGCTGCATCGTAACCGTCGCGACCTGCGGTTGGTTCGCTACGCGAGCTCCTCGGCCGGCGCGGTCTGGGTCCACGGCGAGCTCCACGAGCAGGCGCTCACGGTCGCCACCGTCGACGAGCTGCTCGGTCGCCTGCTCGAAGCGGCGGAGGACGCGCGACAGGCGGCGCGCGGCTGATAGGCCCTCAGCGTCAGCGGCCGGCGCCGAAGCGGTCCGCAGCCACCCGCAGCGCCGTGGCCGCCTCGTCGGCGATCCGGACGACGATCGCCCCCGCTGGCTCCGCCACCGCCCGCCGGTAGCCCTGGCCGGCCCACAACGACATCGCCTCCGGGTCCCCCGCCTCGCGCGCTGCCGCACGCAGCGGCCCGGTCATGCGGTTCACCTGCGGATAGCCGGGAGGCGCCGCGTCGGCCTGCTCGCGGAGCACGCGGTTGGGCAGCCCACGGGCGGTCCGGCCGCTGAAGGCCCGGGTGAGTGCCGGCCGCCCGAAGCGACCGTCCGCGGTGGCGGCCCGTTGCGCCGCGGAGACCCCGGCCTCGGGTGCGAGCAGGAAGGCCGTCCCCAGCTGCGCCGCCATCGCGCCAGCGGCCAACACCGCGGCGACGTCGCGGCCGTCGGCCAGGCCACCCGCGGCGGCGAGCGGGATCCCCGGGGCGACGACCCGGGTCTCGGCGAGCGCGGCCAGCAGGCCCGGCGCGGTCCCCGGGAGCCGGTCCTCGTCGGCGAAGGTCCCGCGGTGACCGCCGGCCTCCGGTCCCTGGACGATCAGCAGGTCGGGACCGAGCTCGGCGGCGAGCGCCGCCTCGTCGCCGTCGGTGACCGTGATGCCGACGGCCACGCCCGCGGCCTGGAGCTCCTCGACCGCCGGCTGCGGCGGGAGACCGAAGGTGAACGTGACGACCGCCGGGCGCTCCTCCATCAGCAGCGCCAGCTTCGCCGAGAAGTGATCGTCGTCGTAGCTCGGGCGCCCGAGCGAGACCCCGTAGCGGGTGGCCTCGGCGGACAGACGCTCGGCGTAGCGCGCGACGGCGCCGGCGTCCGCCCGGTCGGGCCCGGGGACGAACAGGTTGACCGCGAAGGCGGCCGTGGTCAGCCCGCGGACCGCCACGATCTGCTCGGCCAGCCGGTCCGCGGCCAGATAGCCGCCCGCGAGCGAGCCGAGCCCGCCGGCGTCGCTGATCGCGGCGACCAGCTCCGGGGTGCTCGGTCCACCCGCCATCGGCGCCCCATAGATCGGACGCCGCGCCCTTGGCAGCCGCTCGCCGGCCCCACTACCGCCGAGCGGCTCGCCGGTCACTGCGTCCGCTCGAGGACCGCGACCGTGCGGTCGCGGTACACCCGATAGTCGCTGCGCTCGGGCTTGAGCAACGTCGCCATCGTCAGCGGCGGGCGGGCCTCTTCGTGGCGGCCGCAGAGCTGCAGCGCGCGGCCGAGGCAGAAGTGGGCGTAGTCGTTGACCGGCTCCTGCTCGACCAGCCGACCGAACTCGTCGGCGGCCTCGTCGAAGCGTCGTGCCTTGAAGAACGCACGAGCGAGGGCCTCACGCACCATCGCGGATCCCGGCTCCAGGTCAAGGGCCCGGCGCAGCGGCAACGCGGCAGCGTGATGATCCCCGCGCTCGAGCAGGTCGGCACCGGACCGGTACAGCTCGTAGGCGTCGGGCGTGGTCATCAACCGAGTTTTGCAAACCCGTCAAGCGGCACGCTGCAGCCGGCGCGCGCCGATCCTCCGTCGCGCCCGGCTCGGTCCTCGCCGAACGACCGCGATCTGCCCGGCGACCGTTCAGCTCCGGTGGTCGACCACGGCGTCGAGGATCGCGTCGGCGATCTCCCCCTTCGCCGCGCGGGCGACGGTCTGCTCGCGCTCGGCCGTCACGATCGTGACCGCGTTCTCCGCCGCGTCGAAGGCGATCCCGGGGACCGAGACGTCGTTCAGCACGACCGCGTCGAGGCGCTTGCGGGCGAGCTTGCCGCGGGCGTGCTCGAGCGCTCCCGCGCCGTGCTCGGCGGCGAAGCCGACCAGCGTCTGTCCGTCGCGGCGACGTCCGGAGAGCTCGATGAGCACGTCGACCGTCGGCTCCAGCTCGACCGTCATCCCGTCGCGGCCCTCCTTCTTGAGCTTGCCGGAAGCCGGGTCCGCCGGACGGAAGTCGGCAACGGCCGCGGCCATCAGCAGCACGTCCGCCGTCTCGAACGCCTGACCGCACGCCTGCCGCAGCTCCTCGGCGGTCTCGACGCGGACGATGGTGCAGCCTTCGGGATCCGGCAGCGCGACGTTGGCCGCGACCACGGTCACGTCCGCCCCTCTGGCGGCGGCGGCCGCGGCGAGCGCGTAGCCCATCCGCCCCGAGGAACGGTTGCCGACGAAGCGCACGGCATCGATCGGCTCGCGCGTGCCACCGGCCGACACGAGCACGCGCAGGCCGGAGAGATCGCCGGCCGGCCCCGCGGTCGCGCCGGCCAGCCGCTCCTCGATCGCCGCGAGCAGCTCCTCGGGCTCGGCCAGCCGCCCGTCGCCCTCCTCCCCGGGCGAGGCGAGGCGACCGCTGCCGGGCGGGAGCACGTCGACCCCGTCGGCCTCGAGCCGCGCGACGTTGCGCCGCACGGCCGGGTGGTGCCACATCCGGTGGTTCATCGCCGGGGCGATCAGCAGCCGGCCCTCGGCGGCCAGCGCTGCCGCCGTCACCAGGTTGTTCGCCTGCCCGGTCGCGAGCGCGGCGATCGTGTTGGCGGTCGCGGGGGCGATCAGGAAGAGGTCCGCCCGCTCCACCAGCTCGAGGTGGCTGATCGCCGCGTGCGTCGGCAGCGGGTCACCGGGGAACGCGCCCCGCAACGGGTCGGTCTCGAACTCGTCGGTCAGGACCGGGGCCCCGGTGATCGCGCGGAAGGTCTCCGGCGCGACGAAGCGCTGGCTGGTCGGCGTCTGCACGACCCGCACCTGGTGCCCGGCCGCGGTTGCCAGCCGCACCAGCAATACGGCCTTGTAGGCGGCGATCCCGCCGGTGACCCCGAGGAGCAGACGTGCCATCGGCGGGGAGTTTGCCGCACGACGCGACCCGACGTCGCTCCTGGGCCGCGCCGCCCATCCGCCCCCGGAACGACAAACGCCGCCCGAGGGGCGGCGCTGCAACCACAATCCCGATCACCTCACCGCGGCCGACTGCGAAATCCAAAGCCGCCGCGGGTGGATGCCTGGTGTTCGTGGACCGAGCAGGTCGCCGCCGGGCAGCGAGAGCTGTACGGCCAGTACTGCCGAGCGAACCAGGTGGCGAGATGCGAAGCGTCCACGGACGCCAGGCGCCGCCCGGCGCGGGTGGATGCGAGGGGCACGTAGACCAAGCAGGTCGTCGTGCCCCGCGCGAGAGCTGTACGCCAGTACTGCCGAGCGGGGAGCGCGGCGAGATGCGCCGGTATACGTGCCCCTCGCGCCGCCCGCCGCTCTAGCGGTAGCGGTACGTGATCTTGCCCGCCGCGACCTCTTCGAGGGCAATCGTCAGGTAGTTCTTCGACGCGGTCTCCACCATCGGCGGCGGGAACTCGTCGAAGGCCCCCTCACCGAGGTTGTGGTAGTACGCGTTGATCTGCCGAGCGCGCTTGGCTGCCACCAGGACCGAGGCGTAGTTCGAGTCCACCTGGTCCAAAAGCTGATCCATGCGCGGGGAGATCATTCCACTCATGTGACGAGTGTAGCGAGCGCCCCGCTGGTCCCGGGCAGCGCCTCTCCGGCTGCGGCCCGCGAGCCCTGGTTCAGGAGCCGCCGTCGACCCTGTCGGGCAGGTGCCCGCGGACGAACGACTCGAGCTCCTGCACGCTCGCCTCGAGATCGTCGTTGACGATCCGGTGGTCGAACTCGTGCTGGCTCTCCAGCTCGGTCTGCGAGACCTCGAGCCGGCGGGCGATCGTCTCGGCACCGTCAGTGCCTCGGGCCTCGAGCCGCTCGCGCAGGGCCTCGAACGAGGGCGGGACGACGAAGACCTGGACGGCCTCCGGCATCGTCTCGCGGATCTGCCGGGCGCCCTGGACCTCGATCTCGAGCACCACCGGGGCGCCGTCACGGAGATGGCGGTCGAGCTCTTCGCGCAGCGTCCCGTAGTGCCGGCCGGCGTACTCGGCGTGCTCGACGAACTCGCCGTCGGCGACCCGCCGGGCGAACTCCTCGTCGTCGAGGAACCAGTAGTCACGACCGTGATCCTCGCCCGCACGCGGCGGACGGGTGGTCGCGGAGACGCTGAGACGCAGTTCGGGGAGGCTCTCCCGGAGCCGCCGGATCAGCGTTCCCTTACCAACGCCCGAGGGACCGGTGATGACGAAGACACGAGCCACGAGCAACAGCTTGCCGACTAGCCGCGCGTGTGGCGGAGCGCCTGCACGAGCTCCGCCCGCTGGCGCGGCGTCAGCCCGCCGATGGTCTTCGAGGCGGAGATCCGGCACTGCTGCAAGATCTTGCCCGCGCGGACGCGACCGTACTTCGGAACCGCGAGCAGCATGTCGACGACCTTGGCGGTCTCGAGCCACTCCGGCGGCTCCATCAGCAGCCGGTCGATCGACTGGCGGCCGGACTTGAGGTCACGCTTCAGGGCCGCGCGCTGGGAGCGCACCTCGTTCGCACGCTGCAGCGCATCGAGACGCTGATTCAGCGACCGCTCCGGGGTAACCGAGGACTTGGAAGGGGCGTTGGCGGCGGTCGACATCGCCGGGCGAGTCTACCCGGCCGTCGCGCCTCACGCTCGGCGCGGAGGGCAACTCACCTGAACCTAAAGTCGAGGTTCAGGTGAGGGCTCGTAGGTCGAGTGTTGCCTCCGCCGTGCCCGGGCGGTGGACGCTCGGCCTGCCCCAACCACCTCAGGCGATGGACGCAAAGGCCGTCCCGAGCGTTCCGGGCGACGGGTCAGCCGACCCAGTCCGCCAGCAGATCGCCGAAGACACGCGGATCCTCCTCGGCGTTCCAGAACGCCGTAGCCACGCCGACCGCCGTCGCACCGGCCTGCAGCAGGTCCCGGATGTCGTCGCCCCGGCGGACCCCGCCGGCACCGACCAGGTCGATCCGCGCGGGCAGCAGCGCCCGCAGCTGGGCGATCTGTCCCAAGGCGATCGGCTTCATCGCCGGACCGGAGACTCCGCCGTAGCCGACGTCGATCGCCGACCGGCCGTCCTCGCGCAGCACGAGCCCGTTGGGAAAGGTGTTGCAGCTGACCACGAACCGGACGGCGCTCTCGGCCAGCACCGCCGCGACCTCGGCCAGCAGCATCGGGTCCCCGAGCGGGGAGAGCTTCGCCCCGAGCACGACCCCGGTGCCCGCCACCGCCTCCGCAGCCGCGGCCACCGATCGCGCGACGAGGTCCGGATCGAAGCTGGCGATCCGGTGCTGGCTGCCGTCGTCCCAGACGTTCGGGCAGCCCAGGTTGAGCTCGATCAGGTCGGGCCCTTCCCCGGCCCGTGCCACCGTCCCGGCCAGCTGCCCGTACTCCTCCGGGCTGAACCCGGCCACCGAGACGATCAGCGGCTTGCTCGCTTCCCGCGTCAGCGCGGCCATCGTGCCGATCGCGTCGGCGTAGTGCTCGAGGCCACGGTTGGGCATCCCGAGCGCGTTGATCGAGTAGCCCTCACGCGGGGCGTAGACCTCGCCCGCGTTGCCGCCGCGGGGGGCGACCGTGATCGAGCCGACGGTGACCGCGGAGACCGCCGAGCGCGCGAGACGCTGGACGTCGTCCACGCTCTTGGCGGTGCCCGCGGCGTTCAGCAGCGGATGCTCCAGCGCCACCCCCGCGACGGTCGTGTCGAGGCTCTCGGGGGTGGACGTCATTCAGCGGCCCTCGGCCTCGTTGGTCTGCGGACGGGTCATCGGTTGAGGTCCTGCAGGGCGATCACGTCCTGCACGCCGGACCCTGCGGCGGCGATCGCCCGGGCGGCGGCGAAGCCCGCGGCAACGGTCGTCAGGCACGGCACGCCCGCGGTGATCGCGGCGCGCCGGATCTCGTAGCCGTCGGTCCGCGCGCCGGAGCCGGTCGGGGTGTTGAGGACCAGGGCGACCTGCCCGGCTGCGATCTCCGAGATCGCCGTGGCCGGCCCGCCACCGTCGGCGGCGACGTCCTGGAGCTTGGCGACAGCATCGCACGGGAGGCCCGCGGCGACCAGCGCCTTCTGCGTCCCCTGCGTGGCCAGCAGCCGGAAGCCCTGGTCGTGGAGCTCGCGCGCGACCTCGAGCGCCTCCGGCTTGTCCGCGTCGGTCACCGAGATGAAGACGGTGCCGGCGGTCGGCAGCGGCGAACCGGCCGCCGCCGAGGCCTTGGCGAAGGCCGACGGGAAGTCGTGGGCGACGCCCATGACCTCGCCGGTCGAGCGCATCTCCGGCCCGAGCAGCGCGTCGGCGCCGACGAAGCGGTCGAACGGCAGGACCGCCTCCTTGACCGAGACGTGGCCACCGCGGAACGGATCGGCGGGCAGGTCGAGCTCGCCGAGCTTCTCGCCGAGCATGATCCGGACCGCCATCTTGGCCAGCGGCACGCCGATCGCCTTGGAGACGAACGGAACGGTCCGCGACGCCCGCGGGTTGGCCTCGATCACGTAGAGGTCGTCGCCGTGGACCGCGAACTGGATGTTGATCAGCCCGAGCACGCCGAGCTCGAGCGCCATCCCCCGGGTCTGCTCCCGGATCCGTTCGATCATCTCCGGCGAGAGCGAGAACGGCGGCAGCGCGCAGGCCGAGTCGCCGGAGTGGATCCCGGCCTCCTCGACGTGCTGCATGATCCCGCCGACCCAGACGTCGTCGCCGTCGCAGAGCGCGTCGACGTCGACCTCGATCGCGTTCTCGAGGAAGCGGTCGAGGAAGATCTCCTTGGTCGGAGCGTCCGGCGCGTCCGGGCTGAGCCCCGCCTCGCGGCGGAGGTACTCCGTCAGGCCGTCGCGGTCGTAGACGATCTCCATCGCCCGTCCGCCGAGCACGTAGGACGGCCGCACGAGCAGCGGGAAGCCGACCTCATCGGCCGCCGAGAGCGCGCCGCTGAGGGTCGTCGCGGTCGCGTACGGCGGGGCCTCGTAGCCGAGCGTGGAGAGGACCTTGCCGAAGGCACCACGGTCCTCGGCCCGGTCGATCGCCTCGACGTCGGTGCCGAGGATCGTGACCCCGGCGTCGCGCAGGCCCGCCGCCAGCCGCAGCGGCGTCTGGCCGCCGAACTGGACGATCACGCCTTCCGGCTGCTCGACCTCGATCACGCCGAGCACGTCGCTCAGGGTCAGCGGCTCGAAGTAGAGCCGGTCCGAGGTGTCGTAGTCGGTCGAGACCGTCTCGGGGTTGCAGTTGACCATCACCGCGTCGCGGCCGGAGGCCCGCACGGTCATCGCCGCGTGCACGCAGCAGTAGTCGAACTCAATCCCCTGGCCGATCCGGTTGGGACCGGAGCCGAGGATCACGACCGACGGCTTGACCCGGCTGCCGTCCGGGTTGGTCGGGATCTCGACCTCGTGCCGCGGCTTGCCGTCGGCGTCGGGACGCTCCCAGCCGGAGTAGAAGTAGGGCGTCTCGGCCGCGAACTCGGCGGCGCAGGTGTCGACCGACTTGAACGTCCGGACCAGCGCCGCATCGTCCGCGGGCGTCGGGTCGTCGCCCAGCGCCAGGCGGCGGAACTCGGCCAGGTACCAGGGGTCGATCCCGGTGCTCTCGTGGAGCTGCTCGTCGCTCGCGCCGCGGCGGATCGCCTCCAGCAGCACGTCGTAGCGCTCGGTCCGCGGCTCGCGGATCCGCTCGACCAGCTGCTCTGCGGTCTCGTCGTCGGCGAACTTCGGTGCGTCGTCGAGCTCGCGCGAGCGCAGCGCCTTCGCGAACGCCTGACCGAACGTGCGGCCGATCGACATCGCCTCGCCGACGCTCTTCATGTGGGTCGACAGCCGCTCGTCGACGCCCGGGAACTTCTCGAACGCGAACCGCGGGTACTTCACGACGACGTAGTCGATCGTCGGCTCGAAGGCGGCCGGCGTCGCGCGGGTGATGTCGTTGGTGATCTCGTCGAGCCGGTAGCCGACGGCCAGTCGCGCGGCGATCTTGGCGATCGGGAACCCGGTCGCCTTCGAGGCCAGCGCGCTCGACCGCGAGACGCGAGGGTTCATCTCGATGATGAGGATCTCCTCGGTCGCCGGGTTGACCGCGAACTGCACGTTCGAGCCGCCGGTCTCGACCCCGACCGCGCGGATCACGGCGATCGCCTGGTCACGGAGCTTCTGGTAGAGCCGGTCGGTCAGCGTCTGCTGCGGCGCGACCGTGACCGAGTCGCCGGTGTGGACGCCCATCGGATCGATGTTCTCGATCGAGCAGACGATCACGACGTTGTCGCCGTTGTCGCGCATCACCTCGAGCTCGTACTCGCCCCAGCCGATCACCGACTGATCGACGAGCACCTGCCCGATCGGCGAGGCGTCGATGCCGCCGCGGATGATCTGGCGGAACTCCTGCTCCGTGCGGGCGATCCCGCCGCCACGTCCACCGAGGGTGAACGCGGGGCGGACGATCGCGGGCAGGCCGACCTTGGCCAGGGCCTCGTCGATCTGCTCCTCGATCCGCGACGCGGCCAGCGGCGCACCGTCGGCGGAGTCGTCCTCACGGCCACGCACGATCAGCGAGATCGGCATCTTCAGGCCGGCCTTCGCCATCGCGATCGCGAACAGGTCGCGGTCCTCGGCGCAGTTGATCGCGTCGTAGTTGGCCCCGATCAGCTCGACCCCGAACTTCTCGAGCGTCCCGTCCTCGTGCAGCGCCTTGGCGAGATTGAGGGCGGTCTGGCCCCCGAGGGTCGGGAGCAGCGCGTCGGGCCGCTCCTTCTCGATGATCTTCGCGACCGGACCGGGCAGCAGCGGCTCGACGTAGGTCCGCTCGGCGAACTCCGGGTCGGTCATGATCGTGGCCGGATTCGAGTTGACCAGGACGACCTCGAAGCCGTCCTCGCGCAGGACCTTGCAGGCCTGGGCGCCGGAGTAGTCGAACTCGGCGGCCTGCCCGATCACGATCGGGCCGGAGCCCAGGATCATGATCCGGCGGATGTCGGTACGGCGCGGCATCAGGCAGCGGCTCCGTCGTCAGGGGTGGATGCGGTGATGCCCGCGCGCTCGGCCGCCGCGTCGCCGGTCTGGCGGGTCACGTCGGCGATCGAGCCGTGGTCGCGGATCCGGTCGAGGAAGCGGTCGAAGAGGTATCCGGCGTCGTTCGGGCCGGGCGCCGCCTCCGGGTGGTACTGGACCGTGGCCGCGTTGGCCTCGGGCAGGACCAGACCCTCGACCGTGCGGTCGTAGAGGTTCAGGTGGCTGAGCTCGGCCGGGCCGAAGTCGGTCTCCCAGCGGACCGGTTCGTCGCCCTCGATCCGGCCGGTGCCGTCCGGGGTCTGGACCGCGAAGCCGTGGTTCTGCGAGGTGATCTCGACCCGGCCGGTGGCGAGGTCCTTGACCGGATGGTTGCCGCCGCGGTGACCGAACGGCAGCTTGTAGGTCGTCAGGCCGACCGCGCGGCAGAGCAGCTGGTGGCCCATGCAGATCCCGAAGACCGGCTTCTGGCCGAGCACACCGCGGATCGTGTCGACGACGTGCTCGACGGCAGCGGGATCGCCCGGGCCGTTGGCGAGGAAGACCGCATCGACGTCGCCCGCCAGCACGGCTTCGGGGCCGTCGGAGAGCGGATGCAGCCGAACGCGGGCCCCACGGGCCACGAGCTCGTCGACGATCGACCGCTTGATGCCGGTGTCGATCGCCGCGATCAACGGACCGTCGGCGTTGTCGCCGACGGTGTGGGCGACGTCGGGCGTGACGGTCGAGGCCAGGTCCTGCCCGGCCATCGACGGCTCGGCCGCGACGCGGGCGGCAGCGTCGGACTCGGCGACGCCGGCGGCGAAGATCCCGCCGCGCATCGCGCCCTTGTCGCGGATATGGCGGACCAGGGCGCGGGTGTCGACCTCGCTGATCGCCGGCACGCCGGCATCGGCGAGCCAGTCGAGCCAGCCGTGCTCGCTGGTCGGCGCGTCGCTGCGGTTGACCGCCTCGCGCATGATCACGGCGCGGGCGTGGATCCGGTCGGACTCCATCGCCGCGGCGCTGACGCCGTAGTTGCCGATGTGCGGGTAGGTGAAGACGATCATCTGCCCGGCGAACGAGGGATCGGTGACCGACTCCTGGTAGCCGGACATGCCCGTGGTGAAGACGACCTCGCCGGTCGCGCGGGCGTCGCCCGGAACGGCGCCGCAGGAGCGGCCCTCGAAGCGGGTGCCGTCCTCGAGCAGCAGGTAGGCCGCGCCGTCGTCGTGGCGTGCTTCGGTCATCGGATCAGCTCCTGGATCGCCTTGAACTGCGGGGCGCCGGCGTCACCGACGAGCTCCAGCAGGATGCCTTCGGTGGTGCCGACCAGCGCGCCGGCACGGGCCACGCGAGTCAGGCCCGCGGCCCGGTCCTCGGCCGCGCGCGACCCGACCGCGTCGCCCGCGACGTGCACGGCGAGGCCCTGGCGCAGCAGGTCGAGGGTGGTGCCCTGGACGCAGACGTGGGCCTCGATCCCGACGACGACGACCTGGTCGCGGCCGGCGAGGTGGAAGCCCTCGGCTCGGGCCGAGGAGAAGACCGTCTTCGCCAGACGCGGCGTCCCCTCGGGCAGCGCCTCGAGCAGCTCGGGGACGGTCTCCCCCAGCCCCTTCGGGTACTGCTCGGTGACGACGATCGGCAGGCCGAGGGCGACGGCGCCACGCACCATCCGCACGCTCCGGGCGACGACGCGCTCGAAGCCGTCGATCGCGGGGCGGAACGCCTCCTGGAGGTCGACGACCACCAGGGCGGTGCGGTCGGGGTGCAAGCCGGTCAGGGCAGCGGTATCGGTCATGCGGGGCGCGAGGTCCTCGATCGGGGTCACGCGGCGTGGACGGCGAAGCTGCGTTCGCGGTACGCCACGGTGCCGTCGGCCAGGGTCAGCAGGACACGGCCGTGGAACTTCCGGCCGTGGAAGCAGCAGTTGTCGGAGCGGCTCTCGTAGCCGTCCTCGCCGACGGTCCACTCGCGCTCGAGGTCGACCAGGCAGAGGTTCGCTCGCTCGCCGACGGCGACCGTCGGGGTCGGCAGCTCCATCAGCGCGGCGCCGCCGATCAGGCGGTCGACGACGATCCCGAGCGGCAGGATGCCGGGCCGGACCAGCTCGCTGTAGACCGCGGCGAACGCGCTCTCCAGGCCGGTCGTGCCCATCGGGGCCTGCTCGAACGGCACGTCCTTCTCGTCCCGAGCATGCGGCGCGTGGTCGGTGGCGATCGTCTCGATCGTCCCGTCGCGAACGCCCTCGATCAGGGCCTGCCGGTCCTCCTCGAACCCGAGCGGCGGGTTCATCTTCATCGACGTGTCGAGGTCGCGGACCGCCTCGTGCGTGAGGCAGAGGTGGTGCGGGGAGGCCTCGCCGCTGACCCGGAATCCGCGTGCCTTGGCCTCGCGGAGGGCGTCGACCGAGGCGACGCACGAGAGGTGCTGGAAGTGCAGGCGCCCGTCCTCGTAGCCGGCGATCGCGGCGTCACGGGCGACCATCGTCGACTCCGACAGCCACGGCACGCCGGCGATCCCGAGCCGCGCCGAGACGCTGCCCTCGCGCATCGCGCCCCCGGCCGACAGCGACGGGTCCTCCTCGTGGAGGGCGATCACGCCGCCGCAGAGCCGCTGGTACTGGATCGCCTTGCGGAGCACGCCGGCGTCCGTCACGGGGCGACCGTCGTCGGTGAAGCCGACGGCTCCGGCCTGACGCAGCTCGGCCATCTCGGTCAGGTGCTGGCCCTCGAGGCCGACCGTGATCGCGGCGGTGAAGCCGACGGGAATCCGCGCCAGCCGCGACGCGACGTCGCGCAGCGAGCCGAGCAGCGAGCTGGAGTCGACCACCGGCGAGGTGTTCGGCATCGCGACCACGGCGCAGTAGCCGCCGGCCGCGGCCGAACGCGTTCCGGACTCGAGGTCCTCCTTGTGCTCCTGGCCCGGCGTCCGCAGGTGCACGTGCGGGTCGACGAAGCCCGGGAACAGGTGCAGGCCTTCGCCGGAGATCTCCTCGACGCCGTCCGCGGCGACGAGGCTCCCCGGGGCGCCGAGCTCGACGATCCGGCCGCCGCGGACGAGCACGTCGTGCGGGGCGTCGATGCCGGCGCGCGGATCGAGCACGTGCACGTGGTGCACGAGCAGATCGGCGTCGGCGGCGGGGGCCCGGACGAGGGGTTCGAGACTCATGCGGGGTGTAGCTCCGAGGTGGGGTGGTGTTCGTCAGGTGCGGAGGGGCCGCTGCGGCCGGAGGGCTCGGCGCCGCGCGAGGCGAGGACCTCGAAGAGCACCGCCATCCGGACGAGCACGCCGGCCCGCACCTGGTCGAGGATCAGGGACTGGGGTCCGTCGACGACGTCGCCGGCGAGCTCGACGCCGCGGTTGACCGGCCCGGGGTGCATCAGCAGCTGTCGCGGACCGAGCCGGCGGGCGTCGATCTGGTAGACGGCGGCGTACTCGCGGAGCGAGGGCACGTAGGCCTGCTTCATCCGCTCGTTCTGCATCCGCAGCGTGTAGACGACGTCGGCTTCCGGCAGGTCATCGAGCGAGTAGCGGACCTGGCAGCCGAGCACCGCGAAGTCCTGCGGGATCAGCGTCGGCGGCCCGCAGACCGTCACCGACGCCCCCATCGTCTGCAGGGCCAGCACCAGCGAGCGGGCCACGCGGCTGTGGCGGACGTCGCCGACGATCCAGACGTTGAGGCCGTCGAGTGCCCCGAGCCGGGCGCGCAGCGTGTAGACGTCGAGCAGAGCCTGGGTCGGATGCTCGTGCTGGCCGTCGCCCGCGTTGACGATCGCCGCGTCCGTCCACTTGGTGATCAGCTGCGAGGCGCCCGCCCACGGCGTCCGGATCACGATCGCGTGGGGCCGGTGGGCGGCCAGCGTCTGGACGGTGTCGCGCAGCGACTCGCCCTTCTCGACCGACGAGCCGCTGGCGGCGAAGTTGACGACGTCGGCGCTGAGCCGCTTGGCGGCGAGCTCGAAGCTCGAGCGGGTCCGGGTGGAGGACTCGTAGAAGAGGTTCAGGACCGTCCGGCCCCGCAGCGCCGGGACCTTCTTGATCGGCCGATCAGCGACCTCGGCGAAGCTCGCAGCACGGTCGCAGAGGCGTTCGATCGCGGCGCGATCGAGGTCCGAGATCGAGAGCAGGTGCCTCATGCGGCGTCATCCAGGGACGGGGTGGGCGGCTCGGCCGGGGGCGACGGCGGCAGGCGACGCTCGATCGCTACCTCGTCGCGGCCGTCGATCTCGCTGACCCGGACGTTGACCCGCTCGGCGACCGCCGTCGGCAGGTTCTTGCCCACGTAGTCGGCGCGGATCGGCAGCTCGCGGTGGCCACGGTCGACGAGCACGGCGAGCTGGACGCGGCCGGGTCGGCCGTAGTCGAAGACCGCCTCGATCGCCGCCCGGATCGTGCGGCCGGTGAAGAGCACGTCGTCGACGAGCACCACCGAGCGTCCCTCGAGCGGGATCCCGTCGAGGTGGGTGGCGTGGATCACCGGACCGCCGTCGGCACCGTCGCGGGTGTCGAGGTCGTCGCGGTAGAAGGCGATGTCGAGGTCGCCGAGCGGCACCGGCCGCTCGAGCAGTGCGGTCAGGCGTTCCTGCAACCGGCCGGCGAGGACCGCGCCGCGGGTGTGGATGCCGACCAGGACGATCGCAGCGGGGTCCGGATGGCCTTCGACGATCTCGTGGGCGATACGGGCAAGCGTCCGCGCAATGTCGGCGCCGTCGAGGACGGTGGTCTCAAAGCTCATCGTGAAGGATCGTCCTGGCCTCTCGGGACCGGGTTAACGAACGGCTCAGACGCTAGCACCTTCGCCGGCGTCATCCTCGGGATCATCGAGCGACCGTGCCCCGTCGGCGGCCCCGGGAACGCCGGCTCGCGGCGTCCGCTCGGGCCGACCGGCACCCGGCAGGTGGCGTGCTCCGCCCCGCTCCGGGAACGGGACCTCGACCATGTCGAAGTCGCGCGGCATGATCGTGTGCTCGAACGCCGCCCGCGCCTCGCGGAGCGCGTCCGACGGGCGGTGACGCGCGGAGAGGTGGGTCAGCGCGAGCATCCCGACCTCCGCCTCGGCGGCGAGGCTCGCCGCCTCGTGGGCGGTGCTGTGGCCGGTCTGCCGGGCGCGGTCAGCGTGCTCGGCCGTGAAGGTCGCCTCGTGCACCAGCAGGTCGGCCCGCCAGGCCGCGGTCAGCACCGCGTCGCACGGGCGGGTGTCGCCCGAGACGACGATCCGGCGTCCCTCTCGCCGCTCCCCCATCACCTGCTCGGGGCGGACGTCCCCGATCGTCTCGCCGCGCTGGAGCCGCCCGAAGTCGTGGACGTCGGTGATGCCGAGCCGACGCGCAGCCTCGGGGTCGAAGCGGCCGGGACGGTCCTCCTCGACCAGCGCGTAGCCGAGCGCGCGGCCGCGATGGCGGACGCCGAGCGCCCGGGCCTCCCAGCCGTCGCGCTCGAGCACGTCGCCCGGCTCCAGCTCGACGACCTCGACCGGGTAGGCGACGGGACCGGCCAGCTGCCAGATCATCTCGATCGCGGCGGCCGTCCCGATCGGACCGGCCAGCAGCAGCGGCGCGGTCCGGTCGCGCAGGTCGAAGGTCTTCAGCAGCCCGAGCAGGCCAAGCCAGTGATCGCTGTGCAGGTGCGTGATCAGGACCAGGTCCAGCTCGACCAGGCCGGCGGAGCGCATCAGCTGCCGCTGCGTCCCCTCCCCGCAGTCGATCAGCACGTGCTCGCCCCCGCGTTGCAGCAGCAGGGCGGGAAGGCCGCGGCGGGCGGTCGGGGCCGAGCCGCCGGTGCCCACGAACAGGAGCTCCAGATTCACGCGTCCGAGGCTATTCGGTTCGGCCCGGGACAGCCGTCGCCGTCCTACGTGGGACAGGCGCCACCGTCCCCCACGAGACCGCCGCCGCGATCCCACCCGAGACAGCCGGCGCGCTCGTCTGCCGCTCGCCTCGCTAGACTGCGGATCGCGGATCGTTCGACGGTCCGTTCAGCGCCCGTAGCTCAGTGGATAGAGCGCCTGCCTCCGGAGCAGGAAGTCGGAAGTTCGAATCTTCCCGGGCGCGTCACCGAAACCCCTGCCACCGCGGGGGTTTCGTCGTTTCCGGGACCTGCCCGGCGCCCCGCTCCGGCGACGGGCGCCAGATCCCGTTCGCAGCCGCGACGTTCGATGCGGTGGTCGTCCAGGCCGTGCTCGAGCACGTGCTCGATCCAGCGGCCGTCGTCGCGGAGATCTGGCGCGTCGAAAGATCGCCACGCCGATCCGCGCACTCGACCGGCACGCGGACCCCCAGCACGCCGTCGATGCCGCCTCCGCCGTCTTCTTCTACGGCCGGCGCAGCGCCACGCCGATCACGCCGCGGGAGATCGTGGAGCACTACCAGGGCGCCCAGTAGCGGCAGCCGGTTCGCCTTGAGGAGACCGGGTGCTGCGCGCGCTGCCGCCGCGGCCTACGGCACAGCCTCCGCTCCCCCATCGCTCCCGAACGGCTCCCCCATCGGTCCCGAACGACCGACGCCCGCACGAGGCGGGCGTCGACCGACGCCCGCACGAGGCGGGCGTCGGGTACGGCGATGGTGCTCCGGCTCAGCCGTTGAGCAGGATGATCGAGGAACCGCCGTCGGTCCCCACGATCCGGACCGCGTTCGGCTTCTGGGCCACCGGGGCGGTGATCGAGAAGATCGAGCCGTTGACGTCGGTCGTGGCGATGATCTCGCCGAAGCCGTCGAGGACCTCGGCCCGCTCGACCTCGTCGACCGCGATGCCGTCGATCACGATGTCGCCGTCGGTCGCCGGCGCGCTGTCGCCGGGTCCGGGCAACTGCCCGGGCGGGACCGCGTTGACGACCGTCGCCGGCGGCTTCGTCCACGAGATCGCGGCGCCCGAGCGCTCGAGGGTCGCGTCGCTCCCGCAGAGGGTCCCGTTGTCCGGCAGGACGACGCAGGCCCCGCCTTCTCCGGGAACGACGGTCCAGGCCCCGCCGGTCTCGGACGGCGCGGAGACCGTCCGGGCGCGATCGGTGTCGAGCTCGAGGTCGGGGTTGTCGGCCCCGATCGCGTCGGCCGCGCGCGTCGCGTTGGCCGACGGCGCCGCTGAGCGTGCCGCGGTCGTGGACGAGCCACCGGTCACCGACGTCGACCAGACACGTTCGGTCGGCGCGGGCCCCTGAGCGGCACGGTCACCGGAGGCAGGGGCGGCGACGCCGAGCGCGACGACCGCGCCGGTCGCCGCAAGGGCGCTGACAGCGCCGGAGAACAGCAGGGTGGTCTTCTTCGAGATGCGCATCGTCATCGCCTACCAGTACTGCCGTCCGCGCATGCTCACGTTGTTGCCCGACCAGCCCGAGTAGATGTGCGGGACCCGGTAGACCGCGCCGTAGGGCGAGGAGCGAAGGTCATTGGTGCAGAGATCCGCCGTCCAACCCAACGTCGGCGAAAGGGCGTGGTAGCACGAGGAGTGACCGTCAAGCGACCGCAGGTCGATCTGGGTCAGGTTGACGTAGGTCCCGTAGACGCCGGTGGTGCTGACCGGGCCGTCGTAGATGATCGAGTCGGCCGCCTGGGCCGGACCGGCGACGGCGAGGCCGGTGCCTCCCGCCAGCGCGAGGGCGATCAGCGCCTTGCGCAGCACACCTCGCCGTGACGCCTCCTGAGGCCGCGAACACTGTCTCTGATTGACAAACCGCGATCTGCTTCTAGCGTACACTGTTGCTCTCTCCCGTCCTGGACGACTACGAAGTCGCGGGCAACCTAGCAGCGGGGATGAGCCATGTCGCGGGAACTCCGCGATCGTATGAGACCGGTTGTTCAGGCCGATTCCGCTATGTGCTCGCTCGCCGCGAGCCCCGGATCAGGGGTTTCGGGGTGGGGGGCGGAAGAGCGCCCGCGCCGTCGCGTCGAGCGGCAGCAGCTCGTAGCGTTCGACGGTCAGCTCCGTGTTCAGGAGGAACGGAGCTGACCCACTGGTTCCGGGCGGTGCCGGCGGCTGGATGCGGCTCCGGAAGCCGACCGGCGCGTAGTCGTTCGGATCCACCAGGTAGTCGACCCGGTAGGCGACGGCCTGCTTCGCCGGCGCGTCGGGAATCGGAGGGAGCTGGATCTCGCCGGTCAGACGCAGCGCACGCCGACCGTTGAACGTGGTCTCACCGTTCGGTCGTAGTGTGCCCGCATCGAGCATGGTCCGTACGGTCTCCGTGGGGTTGGCGCCAAAGCCGTTGATCGTGTTGGCAGCGTTACCCATCAGGCTGTCACTCGTGCCGAATCGGACACGCGACTCCCAGCTGTTGTCCTCCCACGACGTGCCGTCTTCGGCGCGGCCGTTCTCGATCGTGGCGACCGGCTTCCCGTCGGGACCCAGCACCTCCGTGCGCACGAGGTACCGCAGCGGCAACCCGGTCGACCACTGCTCGCTCACCCGCGAGCGCTCGCCGATGATCGCTCCGCCCGGGCCGCCGACCTTCCCCACGATCGGGGTGCCGTCCGGCTGGACCGGGCCGCCCCGCAGCACGAGGCGGACGACCTCACCGGACGGCGAGAGCTCGGCCTTGGCCTCAGCGACCACGTCGATCCGCGAACCGCCCGAGCCGAGCGAGCTGATCGCCACGACGACCGCCACCAGCAGCACGACCATCGCACCCAAGGCGAGCTGAGGACGCGGGACCCGCGGCAGCCATCCGCGGTTGCCCGCCGGACGACGACCGACGTCGGAGGACGTCGGGGCCGTCGCCGTCGGGTCGGCGTCGCCGAGCAGCGCATCGAAGGTCGGGGGGGTCGGCGGGGCGGGGACCGGATCGGCTGCGCGCAGCCGATCCATCAACCGCTCGTGGTCATCACGCACGGTTGCCTCCCTTCGCCGGACCGCTACCCGCAGCGCGGTCTTGCCGCTGCTGGTCCTCGATCGCCTTCGCGAGGCGCTGACGCGCCCGGTGCAGGCGCATGTGGAAGGTCGTCCGGGAGCAGCCCGCGGCGACCGCGGCGCGGGCGGGGTCGAGCCCCTCCCAGCCGATCAGCAGCAGCGCCTCTCGGTCGATCAGCCGCAACGTCGCGAGTGCCTTCAACAGCGCGTAGTCGTTGTCCTGCTCCCCTGGGCCCTCGATGTGCTGCGGCTGGTCCGCGATCCGGTCCGCCAGCGCCGTCTGGCGCTTGTCGGCCCGCTGCTGGTTGCGCAGCACGTGTCCGGCGACCGCGTAGAGCCACGGCAGGGCGTCGGCCGGAACGTCCTCGCGACGCCGCCAGGCGACCAGGAAGGTCTCGGCGAGGATGTCCTGGGCGTCCTGCTGATTGCTCGTACGTCGTTGGGCGAAGGCGAGCACCGCGGAGGAGTGACGTTCGTACAGGAGCTCCGTGTACGCCCGGCCGTCACCCTCGCCCGCGGCGACGCGCGATGCAGATCGTCGCGCGGAGCGCGCGGGGCGGAACTCGGGGCTCATCGTGTGATCGGGAACACCTGACGCCGCCTCGCGAGCCCAGATACGGGCTGCGGGAGACGTGACGGACGCCGTCAAACCCCCACTCGAGATGACCGGGTCCATACTCTTATATGTCCGGGTCCGGCCCAGACTCACCAACGAACCCAAATTCGTCAGCGAGCGGTCCGGGACGACGATCCTAGTCGCTCCGCCATCGCCGCTGCCGGCGCGCGCCGCGTCAGGCCGGATCGCCCGCTACCGCCTGACCTCGTCGTCCCTCACGCCGGCAGGATCGCCCGCAGTCGGCGTCCGGTCCCGGCTCGCTGGGACCCCAGGATTGGCCTGTCTCGGAACGAGCGGCGCCGCCCCGCCGCCCGTTCCGAAACAGACGTTGTCCGCTAGCGACGGGTCCGGATCACCAGCGACGAGCTGGCGTTGGACTGGAGGCTGCCGTCGGCGATCCGGACGAAGACGCGGTAGCGGCCGCCCTTGCTGATCCGGGCGCGCGTGGCGAACGTGGAGAAGCTGCGTCCACCCTTCCGCGTCCGCGAGCCCTTGACCGTCTTCCACTTGCTGCCGGCGAGCCGCTGGACGCCGATCTGCACGCCGTCCTTCGCCGGGTGGATCTTGCCCGAGAAGCGCAGGCGGGCCCCACGGGTCACGCGCTTGGTCCCGACCTTCGCGGAGACGTCGACGAGCACGTTGGCGGGGACCACCGGACTCAGGGTCGGCGTCTTCCCGGCGGTGACGACCCGGTACTGGGTGTTCAGGCCGAGCGAGAGCACCGGGAAGGCGAAGGCGCCGGTCGCCGTCGTCAGCTGGGGGTTGCCGACCGGCAGGAAGCCGGCCTGGAACGGCCAGGGGTTCTGCTGGAGCTGGACCTCGCGGTTGGCGCTGCCCGTGCCGCCGAGCGTCCCCGCGATCGTGGTGCTGCCGCCGAACGGCAGCGGATTCGGGGTCGCCGCGAGGGCGAAGCCGAGCGGCTGCTTTGGCGTCTTGAGCTTGCGGTCGGCCCCGCGGACGGTGCCCGTGGCGTTGCTGGCCACGATCCGGTAGTGGTAGACGCGGTCGGGCTCGAGCCCGAGGATGCCGGTCGTGGCCGCGACGTTGGTGGTCCCGGAGCCGGCGGACTGCGCGGCGGTCACTCCGCCGTACTTGGCGGTCAGGCCGAACTGGAAGCGGTAGTTGGTGCGTACGCCGTTGGGGTTGACGGTGCCGGTCACCGTCGCGCTCTGCGGGGTGAGGCTGCCGGCCAGTCCCGTGCTGGCCGCGGGCTTGCCCGCGGCCTGGGCAACGCTCGGCGCGATCGCCAGGACGGCGATGCCGACGGCGATGGCTGGTGCGATACGAGTCATGTTCCTCCTCGGAGGACGCGTCCACGCTGGCGTGGACGTTGTTGGGGGATCGGGACGCACTTCGCGTCCGCGCACCCCCGACCGTACGTCACGGGCTCATGTGCGTGCGCCGGATCCCGTAGCGGCCGAGCAGACCGACCGCGCGATCGTGGCGAGCGGCGACCCTCGCGACCAGGCCGGCCAGATCCGGAGCGATCGTCGCCTGCTCGCTCCGCAGGCACCGCAGCTCGACGATCGCCGCCAGGTCGTCGGCAGCCAACGCCAGCTGGTCGAGCGCCTCGAGGAGGTGGGTCCGGCGCCCGCGACGGAGGGCCGGAAGCGGTACGGCAACGATCTCCGAGCAGCACGCGCGGACGGCGACGACCTCGGTGGCGATCATCACCGCCTGGTCCGCGTCCCGTCCTGCCACCGGCGCCGCAAGCGACGCGAGTCGTCGCGAACGCTCCAAGAGGTCGCTGGCGGTCCAGTTCGGATCCACCGCCAGCGAGCGCGACATGAGCTGACGCTAGAAGCGCCGCCGGACGGAACCGCTCAAGGTGCAGCGAGAACCCGCAGCTCGTCGTCCTCCGCGACGACGAGGTCACCGTGGTGGAGCTGCCGCCCGCGGCGCTCCTCGGGCTCGCCGTTGACCGTCACCAGACCGGCCGCGAGCATTGCCTTCGCCTCGCCGCCCGAATCGACGGTCCCCGCCAGCTTCAGCAGTTGGCCCAGGCGGATCATGTCCCCGCGGATGCTGATGTCGCGCACCTCCTCATCGTGGCAGGTACGAGCGTCGAAGACCCATCGGTCCGGTTTAAGGTCGATTAACCGCTGTCTGGCAGCGTGAGTCCCGTCGCCCGTCCCGCCCCCCAAACGCCAGCTGCCCGACCGTCCGGTCCGGCTTCGCGGTTCGACGCGCTCGACGGCCTTCGCGGCGCAGCAGCCGTCGGCATCGTCGTCCTGCACGTCTGGATGTTCATGCGGGGCGACTCCGGCCATCCCGACCGAACGCCGTTGGACGCGCTGCTCAGTCAGCTGCGGCTCGGCATGCCCCTGTTCTTCGTGCTGTCGGGGTTCCTGATCTTCCGCCCGTTCGCGGCGGCGGCGCTCGAGCGGCGCTCGGCTCCGGACCCGGCGACCTACCTCGTGCGGCGGGCCGCCCGGATCGTGCCCGCCTACTGGTTCGTGATCCTCGCGACCGCGATCGTGCTGGTCTGGGTCGGCCACGGTCAGGCCGAGCCGCTGGCGCACCTTCCCCTGTTCCTGCTCTTCCTGCAGAACTACGTTCCGGAGACGCTCGGCCGGCTGAACCCGCCGACCTGGACCATCGTCGTCGAGGTCTCGTTCTACCTCCTCGTGCCGCTGATCGCCGCGCTGGCCGCGATCGCGACCACCCGGCTGGAGCGTCTGGCGCAGCGGCGGATGCTGCTGACCGGGCTCTGCGTCGCCCTGATCCTGATCGGCACCGCGGTCCTCGGCGCGTCCTCCTTCTCGGGCTGGGGGCGCGAGGTGACCGACACCCTGCCGGCACGGATGGCGTCGTTCGGGGCCGGGATGCTCGTCGCGGTGCTCACGCACGGTCGTTCCGCCGGCCGCGGCGTGGCGACCGGGCTGACGCTCGCCGGGATCGCCCTCGTCGTGCTCGAGGGGAGCGCCCGCAGCATGGGCCTCGGACCGCTGACGGCCCGCCAACTGCTCGTCGACACCCCGGCCAGCCTCGGCTTCGGCCTGATCGTCGCGGGCCTGGTGCTCGGGCGGGTACCGGGGGCCTCGATCCTCTCGCGGGGACCGCTGCACTGGTACGGCACGCACTCCTACGGGCTCTACCTCTGGCACTTCCCGGTGATCTTCGTGCTGCGGTCGCTCGACCGCTGGCCGTCGACCTTGGCGGGAGCGCTGCTCGTCACGATGACGATCAGCACCCTCCTGGCCGTCGCCACCTGGCACCTGCTGGAGCGTCCCGCGATCGACTGGGCGCGTCGCCGGATGCCGTCTCGGGGTCCGCGACGCCCGGCCCTCGCCACCGGCGACTGACCGGGTCGCGGCCGGCGACGCTCCGAGCCGGCAATCGGCTGGGGACCGCCGCGAGCGACGTTCCGAGCATCCTCAGCGGACGACGGCGTCCGCGCTCGACCGGGTCCCGGGCACGGCGCCCGGGACCTCTCGGTCGCTCAGCGGCCGCCGGCCACGGCCGGCAGGATCTGCAGCTCCTGGCGGTCGGAGACCGGGGTCGAGAGCCCGTCGCCGAAGCGGATGTCGTCGCCGTCGAGGTAGACGTTGACGAACCGGCGGAGATCGCCGTTGCCGTCCGTCAGGCTGGAGCGCAGCTCGGGGTGGACCTCGAACAGGCTCTCCAGGACGGTGCCGACCGTCGTGCCCTCGGACTGGACCTTGCCCTGTCCGCCGGTCGCGTCACGCAGCTGCGTCGGAATCTTGATCGTCACCGTGGCCATCAGACCGTCACCTCCGTGCGGAGCTCCGCATCGCGTTCGAACTGCTCGAAGTTCGCGTCGATCTCGTGGCACGCGAAGGTGCCGCGGACCGCGTCGAGGGTCTTCAGGCCCTCACCGGTGATCACGATCACCACGCGCTCGTCGGCCCCGATCCGGCCGGACTCGGCGAGCTTCTGCAGCGTTGCGGTCGTGACCCCGCCGGCGGTCTCCGTGAAGATCCCGGTCGTCTCGGCCAGCAGCCGGATCCCGGCGCGGATCTCGTCGTCGGTGACCTCGTCGATCGTGCCGTTCGTCTGGCGTGCCAGCTCGATCGCGTAGGGGCCGTCGGCCGGGTTGCCGATCGCCAGCGACTTGGCGATCGTGTCCGGGCGGACCGGCCGGCAGACGTCGTGCCCGGCCGCGAACGCGGAGGCGACCGGGTTGCAGCCGGCGGCCTGGGCGCCGCTCATGGTCGGTACCCGGCTGCCCTCGCTCAGCAGCCCGAGGTCGAGCCACTCCTGGAAGCCCTTGCCGATCTTGGTGAAGAGCGAGCCGGAGGCGATCGGAGCGACGATCCGGTCCGGGCTCTGCCAGCCCAGCTGCTCGGCGATCTCGTACGCCAGGGTCTTGGAGCCCTCGGCGTAGTACGGCCGCATGTTGACGTTGACGAACGCCCAGTCGGGCCGCTCGCCGGCGATCTCGGTACAGAGCCGGTTGACGTCGTCGTAGTTGCCGCGAACCGTCACCACCCGGGCGCCGTAGATCCCGGTCGCCAGGATCTTCTGCTCCTCGAGATCGGCGGGGATGAAGACGTAGACGGGCATCCCCAGCGCGGCGCCGGCGGCGGCGACGGCGTTGGCGAGGTTGCCGGTCGAGGCGCAGGCCAGGGTCGTGAAGCCGAGCTCCTTGGCGCGAGCGGCCGCGACGGCGACGACCCGGTCCTTGAACGAGTGCGTCGGGTTCGCCGCGTCGTTCTTGACCCAGACCTCGCGCAGGCCGAGGCGCTCGGCGAGGCGGTCGGCGCGGACCAGCGGCGTGCTGCCGGCCGGCAGGCCGGCGAGGCCCGCGGTCTCGCCGGGACCCGATGGGGCGAGCGTCGGAACACGCTCGACCGGCAGGAAGTCGGCGTAGCGCCAGATGCTCGCCGGGCCGGCCTGGATCCGCCGGCGGATCGACGCGGCGAGGCCCTCGTCACCGTCGGCCGCGAGGTCGGCGTACTTGACCTCCAGGGGCCCGAAGCACTTCGCGCAGACGAACTGCGCTTCGAGGGGGTACGTGCTGCCGCATTCGCGGCAGGCGAGCGATGTTGCTGCCATGAGCTGTCTGTCTCCGGAGTCGGTCCTTCGCCGAAAAGGTGTGGCGAAGGTCCGGTACAGGTCCAGCCACACATCTCTCTGGAATTGGCACCTCTTCGCGTCGGCGTGATTCGCGATGGTTGCCGGGGGTTCAACGGGCCAGTCCCTCCCCCCCTCTGGATGTGTTGATCGATGTCCGCTCCTGAGACTAGCAAGCCGACGACCGAAATACTTCCGCTTTGCCGGGAATTCGCCCGGGCGCGTCGCCCCCGGCCGGGTGGCCCCCGCGAGCGCGGCGAGCGGGCGTCCGACGACGCGGCTCCCACGCCGCTGCCCGACCGGGCCCCGAGTACACTTGGGTGCATCGTGCCGACCGCCCTCGACGATCCCCTCAGTCCGGATGCCGACGTTTCCCCGTCCGCGATTCGGGTTCGGTACCCGGCCGGCTGAAGCCACCCCAGTCGGGCAGGAAGAGCCCGACGTCCCCCAGATCGAGATCGTCGAGGCCCACGGCCTCCGATGGGTCAACGTCCAGCGTCCCGGGCGGCTCGAGTTCGCCTGGTTGCGGGAGCAGTTCGACTTCCACGCGCTCGACTACGAGGACGTCTCCTCGCGCAACCAGCGCCCGAAGGTCGACGTCTACGACGACTACCTGTTCGTCGTCCTGCACTTCCCCGACTACGACAAGACGATCGGCCGCCTCAACGCCGCCGAGCTCGACGTCTTCGTCGGCCCCGACTACGTCCTCACGATCCCCAACCGCCCGCTGCGGACGATCGACTACCTCTTCAGCCGGGTCGAGCAGCGCGAGGACGAGCGCGAGAAGCTCTTCTCGAAGGGCGCCGGCTACCTCCTCTACCGGATCATCGACGAGTGCGTCGACGCCTCGTTCCCGATGCTGCGCAAGATCGGCAACAAGCTCGAGCAGCTCGAGGAGGACATCTTCGAGGGGCGTTCGAAGGAGATCGTCCGCGACATCTCCAACGCCAAGCAGGAGATCATCAACTTCCGCAAGATCGTCCGCCCGCAGCGGGTGGCGCTGAAGGACCTCAACGCCGCTCGGCGCTACCTCGCCGAGGACGAGGACCTCTACTTCGACGACATCAACGACGCGTCGGAGCGGATCTGGGACATGCTGGAGAACTTCAAGGAGGTGAGCGAGGCGCTCGAGAGCTCGAACGAGTCGGTCCTCGCCCACCAGCAGTCCGGGGCCCTGAACGTCCTCACCGCGATCAGCGTGATCGTCCTGCCGCTGACGCTGCTGGCGTCGATCTGGGGCATGAACGTCCACGTGCCCGGCCAGGACAACGCGGTCTGGTTCTTCGGCCTCGTCGGCGCGATGGTGACGCTGCTCGGCGCGATGGTCTGGTGGTTCCGCCGCAACGACCTGCTGTAGTCGGCCGGCCCGGTCCCCGGCCCACCCGTCCTCGGGTGCCGCTACTCGCGGCGGGCGAGCACCACGCAGCGGGTCGTGCCCGAGCCCTCGATCCGCTCCAGGATCAGCTGCTCCTGGTGCGCGATCGCGGCCAGCGTCTCGAGGTCGACCGCCGTACCCCGCCAGAGCGGGTGGGCGCTGACGTACTCGGGCAGGCTGCTCTCGCCCGGGAGCAGCGGGGCGGGCGTCCCGGATCGGACGTCGAAGACCGCGGTCGCGTCGGGCCGAAGGACGCGGCCGAGCTCGCGCAGCACGTCGCCGATCAGGCCGACGGTCGGCAGGTGCGGCAGCAGCCCGAGCAGGAGCACCGCGTCGGCGGTCCCGTCGGCGACTGGACGCAGCGCGCCGGCGTGGGCCGGGTGCCAGGTCACGTTCTCCAGCGACGCGTGCCGTTCGCGGCCCGCAGCGAGCATGCTCGGAGCGATGTCGCAGGCGATCACCGCGTCGGCCCGGTGAGCGAGCGCACCGGTGACCCGACCGGCGCCACAGCCGACGTCGACCGCGACCCGGGCTCCCTCCAGGCTGAAGCCGACCAGATCCTCGAGCGCGTCGAGCAGGTCCTCGCCAGACGCCACGAACGAGAACTCGTCGACGGGCGGCGCGCCCGGCACGGAGTAGCGCAGCGGATCCTCGCGACCGCGGGCGTCCCAGAAGCGGGCGATCCGTTCGAGGGCGGGGTCGTCGAGCGGCGGCACGACCGGCGATGCTACTTCCCTTCACCGGTGCGTAACGTGAAGGCCCCGATGGTGTCCTCAAGCTTCGTGCCCGCCCCCGCGCCCTCCCCCGACGCCTCGGCCCTGACCTCGACCGAGCGTCGACGGCTGGCGGTCATCGTCAATCCGAACGCGACGACGACCTCGGCCCGGCTCCGGAGCCTCGTCGTCCACGCGCTCTCGCACCGCTACGACGTCGAGCCCGTCGACACCGAGGGACCGATGCACGCGGTCGCCCTCGCCCGCGAGGCGGCCGCGACCGGCGTCGACGCGGTCGTGACCCTCGGCGGCGACGGCACCGTCAACGAGGCGGTCAACGGACTCGTCGGCACCGGTGTCCCGCTGATCGCCCTCCCGGGCGGCGCGACCAACGTCTTCCATCGCCTGATCGGCATGCCGCGCGACATCGTCGACGCGACCGAGCACGTGCTGACGCTGGCCGACCGCTGGCTGCCGCGCGCGGTCGACCTCGGCCGGATCGGCGACCGGCGCTTCACCTTCGCCGCCGGAGTCGGGCTCGACGCGAGCGTGGTCGAGCGGGTCGACCGGCGCCCGCGGCTGAAGGCGCGGTTCGGTCCCTGGTACTACTCGACCGCGGCCGTCAGCACCTTCCTCAGCCACTACGTCGTCCGGCCCCCGCAGCTGACCCTCGAGCTCGCGGACGGCCGCGAGCTGCACGGAGCCACGGCTGTCTTCCAGAACGCGGCCGAGTTCACCTACTTCGCCAGCAGCCCGGTCCGCCTGCTCCAGGGCGAGGACCTGAGCTCCGGCCACGTCAGCGGTGCCGTGCTGCGCCACACGCGTCCGACGATCATGCCCGGGATCGCGGTCCGGGCGTTGGTGACCGGACTCGACATCGGGGGCCATCGCGCGGTCGACGGCGCCCCCGCGATCACCTCCGCGACCCTGCGCAGCGCCGACGAGCGGCCGCTGCCGGTCCAGGTCGACGGCGACTACATCGGCCCGATCCACGAGGCCACGATCGGCGTCGACCCCGGCGGCCTCCGCGTCGTCGCCTGATCTAGCAGGACCAGCCGCGGCGGTTTGCTGCTCCGCAGAAGCCCGACCGCATCACGAGACGGTGTTTGTCCCGGCCGTATGGAGCCGACCACGTCGTCGATGGGGTCGGTTGCATACGGCTCAGGAAGAACAGCCGTCGAAATGCCCGCGGTTGCGTCTGAGGTGGTCGTAGGCCGAGCAGGTCGGCAAGGACCGAAGCCCGCCCACCCGAGAGCTGGCCGCCAGGCCTGCCGAGGCCCACGCGGACCGAGATGCGACGGCATACGGCCGCCTCAGACGTGACCGCCTAGCTGGAGGGCGTGATCCGGAAGGCGTCGAAGACCGAGTCGATGTTGCGCAGGCGGTTGATCGTCGTGCGCAGCGCCTTGGTGTCCCCGACCTCGACGACGAACCGGTTGCGGACCATCGGCGGCGTGGTCGAGCAGACCGCGCTGACGATGTTGACGCCGGCCTCGGCGAAGACCCGGGTGAGGTCCTCCAGCAGCCGGTGCCGGTCGTAGCCGTCGACCTGGATCTCGACCTTGAACGACTGCTGGTGCTGGCCCGCCCAGTCGACCGGCACGAACCGCTCCGGGTCCTTGCGCAGCTGCTGGGCGTTGGGACAGTCGTCGCGGTGGATCGTGATCCCCCGACCGAGCGAGACGTAGCCGACGATCGGATCGCCGGGCACGGGACGGCAGCACTTGGCCATCCGCAGCATCACGTCGCCGACCCCGTCGACGGTCACGCCGTAGCTCTTGGCCGTCCCGGTCGGCTGACGACGGACGACGTCGGGCCGCAGCAGCGCCTCGACCGGCCCTGCCGGCTCGTCGTCGGCAGCCTCGCCCTCCTTGAGGTGCTTGAGGACCTTGTTGACGACGACGTGCGGCGAGACCTTGCCGCCGCCGAGGGCGATGTAGAAGTCGTCGCCCTTCTTGTAGCCCATCTCGCGGATGACGTCGGCCAGCAGCGGCGAACCGACCAGCCGCTGAGCGGGCAGCCCGGCCTTGCGCAGCTGCTCCTGGAGCAGCTCGCGGCCGAGGTGCTCGGAGTCCTCACGGCCGGCAGCCTTGAACCAGGCCTTGATCTTGCTCCGCGCGCGGCTCGTCTGGGCCAGCGTCAGCCAGTCGCGGGACGGCCCGCGCTCGCGGTTGGCGGTCAGGATGTCGACGATGTCGCCCGACCGCAACGTGTAGGTCAGGGGGACGATCTTGCCGTTGACCTTCGCCCCCACGCAGCGGTGGCCGACGTCGGTGTGGACCTCGTAGGCGAAGTCGACCGGGGTCGCCCCGCGCGAGAGCGACTTGACGTCGCCCTTCGGGGTGAAGACGTAGACCTCGTCCTCGAACAGGGCGACCTTGAGGTCGTCCATGAACTCCTGCGGGTCATCGTTGTCCCGCGAGGTGTCGAGCATCGCCCGCAACCAGGTGAACTTGTCCCCGTCGCTCTTGGCGTCCTTGGCCTCGGCCGGGACGGCAGGACCGGTCCCGTTCTTCGACGCGGCCGCCGCGGCGCGCTGCTTGTACATCCAGTGCGCGGCGACGCCGAACTCGGCCGTCCGCTGCATCTCCTGGGTGCGGATCTGGATCTCCAGCGGCTGCCCCTCGGGGCCCACGACCGTCGTGTGCAACGACTGGTACATGTTGGCCTTCGGCATCGCGACGAAGTCCTTGAACCGTCGCGGCAGCGGCTTCCACAGCGAGTGGATGACGCCGATCGCCCCGTAGCAGTCGTTCACCGAGTCGACGACGACACGCATCGCGGTCAGGTCGTAGATCTCGTTGAACTCGCGACCCTTGCGGGTCATCTTCTGGTAGATCGAGTAGAAGTGCTTCGCCCGGCCGGAGATCTCGGCCTCGATCCCGACGCCCTCCAGCTCCCGCCGCAGGTACTCGCCGGCCTTGGCGACGTAGGTCTCACGCTCGCCGCGCTGCTGATTGACCAGGCCCTTGATCTCCTGGTACTTGCGCGGATGGAGGGTCGCGAAGGCGAGGTCCTCCAACTCCCACTTGATCGCGTGGATACCGAGGCGGTGGGCGATCGGCGCGTAGACCTCGAGGGTCTCCTTGGCGATCTCGAGCTGCTTCGGCCGCTTGTGCGCCGCGAGCGTGCGGGCGTTGTGCAGCCGGTCGGCGAGCTTGATCAGGATGACGCGGACGTCCGCCGCCATCGCCACGACCATCTTGCGGTAGTTCTCCGCCTGCGCCTCGTCGCGGCTGGTGAACTGGATCCCGTCGAGCTTGGTGACCCCGTCGACGAGCAGGGCGACCGTGTCGCCGTAGCGACTGCGAATCTCGTCGAGCTCGGCCGCGGTGTCCTCGACCGTGTCGTGGAGCAGAGCCGCCACGACCGCCTCGGTGTCGAGGTGCATCCCGGCGCAGATCTTCGCGACCTCGACCGGGTGGGCGATGAACGGCTCGCCCGACTTGCGGCGCTGCTCGCGGTGGTGCAGGCAGGAGAAGCGGAAGGCGTCGTCGACGCGCTCCATGTCGATCGCCGCGCGGTCCTCCTCCGCGTGCTCGGCGACGACGGCGTGGAGGTCAGCCCGCAGCGAGAGCTCGTCGGCCGTCAGGACCTCGCCGGCGCGGTGGGTCGCATCGTCCTTCAGCGGCGGGTCACCGTCGCCATGCGTCGGCACGTGATGGCCCGCGGCGAGGTCGGCCGCGGTCAGCCCGAGCCGCTCGCGTGAGCGCTCGTCGGTGACGGGGACGCGCTCGACCGGGTCGACCGGGGCCGGCCCCTCCGGCAGCGTCACCGCGCCGGTGCCCGAATCGCTGCCGGATCGGCTCCGTTCAACCACCGTGTCCGCTCCTCGCCACGCGCGACCCAGGCGACGTGGGTCGCTCCGTCGGCCAACGGACGGACCGGGCCGTCGGCAACTGCGGCGATCCGCTCGGCCCGGTCGACGACGACCGCACCCGATTCCTCGAGGACCCGTAGCACGAGTCCGAGCCACCACCCGCAGTGCTCCGCAGCGCAGAGCGCGGCGACAGCCGTCGGGCCCTCGTCCCGGAGTCGGCGGTAGAGCGGTGCCGCTCCCGCCCGAAGATCGTGTTCTCGGTGCAACGCATCCACGGTAAATCGTAGCTCAGCCTCGCCCCAGGCCCGCCAGCGTCGTACCCCGTCGAGCGCGTCGACGGCGATCAGCTGCGCCGGGTCGCTCGGAGGATCGAGCGCGATCAGGTGCGCGGTGCCGTCCAGCGAGCGGGGTGCGCGCGCCAGGCTCCACCAGTCGGTCAGGGCGAACCCGCCGAGCAGGTGCCCCAGCGCCGACGCCCGCCGGGCCGCGTCCGAGCAGACAACGGTGACCGGCTCGCCGGTGCCGACGAGGGCGGCGATCGCCGCCGCCGGGCCGGCCGACGAGCGGTCCTCGAAGCGCGACGCCCAGTCGGCGGCCAGGGCCAGATCCGCGGCCAGCGGGAGCGGATGCTCGGCCTCGAGCACCGCCAGCGCCGCGTCCGCGGGGTCGCCGTCGAGGCGATCGACGAGGCCGGGCGTGGGCAGCTCGAGCTCGCGGACCCGCAGCCGCGGCGTCACCGAGCCGCGGAAGGAGTGGCGCTCCAGGGCGTAGGTCCCGACCAGCGGCGGATCGTGCCGGGCCGGGTCGGTCGGCAGCCGGCTGCGCCCGAACGCGACCGCCGCGACCCGCGCGCTCCCGGAGCGGAGCGTGAACGCCAGGTGCGCGCCAGCGGCACCCAGCGGGCGCAGCCCTTCGACGCGTCCCGACGGAACGAGCAGCACCGGCTCAGGATTCGCCTCGCCGAACGGTCCGAGCGTGGCCAGCTCGACGGCGAGGTCCATCCCGAGCTGCGCGCCGCCGACCACCGCGTCGACCCGCTCGACCGGCCGCAGGGCCTCGGCGTCGAGATGGCTCGCCGCGTAGGTCCGCAGCGCCGCCCGGAAGGCCTCGACCCGCACCGGCTCGATCGCGAGCCCCGCCGCTGCCCGGTGCCCGCCGTGACGGAGCAGATGCTCGGAGCAGGCGTCGAGGCCGGCGAGCAGGTCGAACCCGGGGACCGAGCGGGCCGAGCCGGTCAGCTCCTCCCCGTTGCGGCCGAGCAGGACCGCCGGACGGCCGAAGCGATCGACGACGCGCGACGCGACGATCCCGACCACGCCGGGGTGCCAGTCCTCGCCGACGAGCACGTACGCCGCCTGGTCGCCCTGGGCGACCGCCTGGTCCTCCGCCTCCCGCAGGATCCGTCGCTCGATCTCGCGCCGATCGAGGTTCGCCTTGTCGAGCCGGTCCGCGAGCCGGCGCGCCTCGTCCCGGTCCGCGCTCAGCAGCAGCTCGACGCCGACGTCGGCGTGGCCGATCCGGCCCGCGGCGTTGATCCGCGGTGCCAGCCGGAAGCCGACCGCCGTCGCGTCGATGTCGGCCGGGGACGTCGAGGAGACGTCGAGCAGCGCCCGCAGCCCCGGTCGTCGCGAGTCGGAGATCGCGCGCAGTCCCTCCCGCACGATCCAGCGGTTCTCGCCGGTCAACGGCACCACGTCGGCGACGGTGGCCAGCGCGACGATGTCGAGATCGACGTCGGCCCCGGCCGGATCGAGCCCCGCCGCCGCCAGCAGCGCACCGGCGAGCCGCCAGGCGACGCCGGCACCGCAGAGCTGCGGAGCCGGGTAGCGACCGTCGCCAGGGTGCACGATCGACGCGTCGGGCAGCACCCCGTCCGCTCGCGGGCGGTGGTGGTCGGTGATCACCAGCTCGACGCCCAGCTCCCGGGCCAGGGCCGCCTCGTCGACCGCGGTGATCCCGCAGTCGACGGTGACGATCAGGTCGACGCCCTCGGACGCCAGCCGTCGGACCGTGTTCGCCGCGAGGCCGTAGCCGTCGTCCACGCGGTGGGGCAGGAACCAGCCGGCGTCCGCCCCGACCTGGCGGAGCGCCCGGATCAGGGTCGCGGTGGCGCAGACCCCGTCGCAGTCGTAGTCACCGTGGACGATGATCCGCGAGCCCGCTGCCGCGTGGCGGAAGAGCACCGCTGCCGCGTCGGCGAGGCCGTCGAAGGCCTCCAACGGAAAGCGCTCGTCGGCGGCGAGGAACCGTGCTGCCTCGGTCGGATCGCCGAGGCCGCGGCGGACCAGGATCTCCGCGCACACCTGCCCCACGCCGAGCTCCTGTCGCAGGCGGTCGACGGCGCCAGCCGGCGCCGGGGGGATCTCGAACCGGACGTCCACCGACATCAGGCTAGGCCGTGGGGCGGACGACCGTCGCCACCCCACTGCGCCCGGAACCGAGGCTCAGGACTGCTGCGCCTCTTCGCGGCGCTTGCCCACGAAGTACAGCAGCGCGAGCGCCACCAGCGTGCCGGGGATCCCGAGCGCGACGGTCGCGACGGTCGTGTCGTGACGGGTCGGGAACTCGAGCCCGCTGAGCAGGTAGCCGCCCAGCACCCCGCCGAGGGCGGAGGCGGCGAACGCGCCGTTGATCCCGCCGACGAAGTGGTCGGGGACGAACACGGTGAAGTGCCAGATGGCCAGGGAAATGAGGACCCAGGTCAGAATCGCCACGGTCAGATCTCCGTCGTCGTTCGGGGGGCGTGCCGGGGAGCCATCATCGCGGCCTCCCGTGGCGGCGCGAAGACTTCTTCTTGCTGCTGCCGCTGGGCTTCTCGTAGCGCGACTCGACCTCTTCGGGCGACAGGTCGTCGGCCCGGGTGACCGGCTGGTCGGCTTCCGGCTGCTGCTCCGGAGAACGCTTCTTCGCCGGCTTGGCCGCACTCGGCTCACGGGGAGCCGTCAGCGTCGCGCCCGGGGACGTGTCGATCCCGAGCTCCTGGACCATCTCCTGGAACTCCTGCTTGGAGACCGGCTGGTCGGGTCCTTCGGGGCTCGTCACCCGGCGGCCGCTACGACGCGGCCCCTCGGGGTCGATCTCCTTGGCGGTGTTGCCCTCCGGATAGGGCGGCAGGACACCACCGTGCGCCTCCGTCAACCGCTTGCGGCGGGCGCGGAACTTCGGTGCGCGCTCCATCGCGGCCGTCAGCACCGGCGACGCGATGAAGACCGACGAGTAGGCGCCCGAGATCGTGCCGATCAACATCGCGAGCGCGAAGTCCTGCAGCGTCTCGCCGCCGAAGAGCAGCAGCGCCAGGACCGGCAGACCGGTCGAGAACGAGGTCACCAGCGACCGGCCGAGCACCTCGCTCATCGAGCGGTTGACGATCTGGCTGATCGCCGCCGACGGCAGTCGCTTGAGGTTCTCGCGGATACGGTCGAACACGATGATCGTGTCGTAGAGCGAGTAGCCGATGATCGTCAACAGGGCCGCCACCGTCGATGCGGTGACCTCCGCCCCTGTCGCGGCGTAGATGCCGGCCGTGATCAACAGGTCGTGGATCACGGCGATCAGGATCGGGACCGTGAACTGGAGACCGAACCGGAACCAGATCACGAACGCGATCAGGGCGAACGAGGCGAGGATCGCGATGATCGCCATCCGGGCGACCGTCTGACCGAACGTCGGACCGACCGTGTTGCTGTTGAGGTCGGCCTGGCTGACGCCGACCACGCCGAGCGCGCGCCCGACCTCCTGCTCCTTGGCCGTCGACAGCGCCTCGGTCGAGATCTGGAAGGTCACCCGGCCGCTGTCGTTGGCGGCGCCGGACAGCTTGACCTGCTGGATCTTGGCGTCGCCCTCACCGACCGTCTTGAGCGCGTCGCGCACGTCTTCGACCGTCGTACCGGCCTTGGCGTTGGCCTTGATCTGCGTGCCCGACTCGAAGTCGATGCCGAAGTTCAGGCCCTTGCCGCCGATCGCGATCGCGCCGAGCGCCAGGATCACGCCGGAGGCCGCGAAGAACCAGCGGGAGTAGCCGACGAAGTCGAAGCGGTGCCAGATCGGGTTGCGCTTGCGGGCGCCGAGCGCGGCCGGGTGGGAGATGATCCGCGAGCGGCTGAGCAGGCCGAGGATCGCCCGGGTCATGAGGATCGCCGTGAACATCGAGATGATCACGCCGATGCCGAGGTTGAAGGCGAAGCCCTTGACCCCGGCGGTCGCGACCAGGAAGAGGATGAAGGCGACCAGGAACGTGATGACGTTGCCGTCGATGATCGCGGTCAGGCCCTTGCGGTACCCGTCCTTGATCGCTCGCGGTACGGACCGCCCCTGTTGGAGCTCGTCCTTCACGCGTTCGAAGATGACGACGTTGGCGTCGGCGGCGACGGCGATCGTCAGGATCAGGCCGGCGATGCCCGGCAGCGTCAGGACGATCGGGATCAGCTTCACGATCGCCATGAAGAAGATCGTGTAGACGCCGAGGCCGAGCACGGCGATCACGCCGAGCACGCGGTAGAAGGCGATCAGGAAGAGCGCGACGACGCCGAAGCCGATGATGCCGGCGAGCAGCCCCTGGTCGAGCGCCTCCTGGCCGAGGGTCGCCGAGACCTGCTGCTGGGAGATGATCGTCAGCTTGAGCGGCAGCGAGCCGGACTTCAGGAGGTCGGCGAGGGCCTGAGCGCTCTTGAGCGTGAAGCTGCCGGAGATCTCCGAGCCCGTCGAGCCGCTGATGCCGTCCGGGTTGCGCTCGAAGTCGATCAGCGGCGACGAGATCAGCTGCTGATCGAGGACGATCGCGAAGTGGTTGGAGCAGCGCTGGATCCGCTGCTGGCGCGGCTCGCCCTGCTGGAAGAGGCAGTTGTCGGCGCCGCGCTTGGCGATCGCCTTCGTCGTGTCCTGCCAGCGCTGCTTGCCCTTCGAGGTGAAGGAGAAGACGACGCTCGGCTCCTTGCGGAGGCCGCCCGACGTGAAGCTCTGCCCCGGGTCCTTGATGTCATCGCCGAGCAGCGAGGGCCGGTCGCGGATCAGGAACCACTTGTCGCCGGCGGGGATGATCTCCCCGGCCTGGTTGGTGCCGTCGGCCGCCTTGATGACGCGGTAGCCCTCGGGGACCTTGACGAACTTGTAGCCCTTGAGCGGCTCCTTGTTCGCGCCGAAGTACTTCGTGAAGCGCTTGTCGTCCTTGATGCTCTGGAGATCGCTCTCCGGACCGGTGACGACCTTCTTGGTCTTCTCGTTGACCAGGTACCACTGCGTGCCGGCGACCGGCGGAAGCTGCCCGGGCCCGTTGTTCGTGATCGGATCGAGCTTGGCGCCCCGCATGACCGCGTCGAACTGCGAGATCGCGACCGGGTTGGTCCGCTCGCCGGCGGACGAGCCGCCGGTGATGCTCGGGTCCGCGGCGTTGGTCTCGCCGTTCGGGCCGACGACGTTCGGCTCCCAGTCGTAGAAGACGAGCTGGGCCGTGGTGCCGACGCGGCGTCGGGCTTCCTCGGGGTTGTCGATCGAGGGCAGCGAGACGTCGATCTGGTCCTGGCCGGACCGCTGGATCTCGGCCTCGCCGACGCCGTACTGGTTGATCCGGTCCTGCATGACGTCGATCGTCCGCTGGATCGAGTCCTCGGTCAGACTCTCGCCCTTGGTCGGACTGACCTGGTAGATCAGCTGTACACCGCCCTGCAGATCCAAGCCGAGCTTGGTCGGCTTGGTGAAGAGGACGACTCCCGAGGCGGCCACGAGGACGGCGACGAAAAGCAGGACGAGGAGATTGCGGCGACGATCGGTCATGGCGCGACCGCAAGCGTACCCGTCGATCGGACGGACCGAGCCGCGGCCTCCCCAACCCGCGACTCATAACACCCCGTGAACGGGAGCCGCGGCAGGTTCTCGTGGGTCGATCGGTGTGTTCAGACGGTGGGTTCTGCGAGCCCGAGGTGCTCGTAGGCCAAGGGGGTGGCCATTCGTCCACGGGGGGTCCGCTGGAGCAATCCCTGCTGGAGCAGATAGGGCTCGTAGACGTCCTCGATCGTGTCGGCCTCCTCCCCGACGGCGGCCGAGAGCGTGGCCAGCCCGACCGGACCGCCGGCGAACATCGAGCAGATCGCGCGCAGGATCTCGCGGTCGAGCCGGTCGAGCCCGAGCGCGTCGACGCCGAGCAGGTCGAGGGCGACCGCGGCCGCCTCGCCGGTGACCGTGCCCCCCGCGCGGACCTCGACGTAGTCGCGCACCCGCCGCAGCAGCCGGTTGGCCACACGCGGGGTCCCGCGAGCGCGCATGCCGATCATCCGCGCGCCGGCATCGTCGACGTCGAGGCCGAGCAGCCCCGCCGACCGTTGGACGATCGAGACCAGATCCGGCAGCAGGTACGGCTCGAGCCGGTGCTGGAGGCCGAAGCGATCGCGCAGCGGACGGGACAGCAGCCCGGCCCGGGTGGTCGCGCCGACCAGCGTGAACGGCGGAAGGTCGAGGGTGACGACCCGCGCGCCGACGCCCTGGCCGATGGTGACGGGCAGCTGGCGGTCCTCCATCGCCGGGTAGAGGGTCTCCTCCAGTGCCCGCGGCAGCCGGTGCAGCTCGTCGACGAAGAACACGCTGCCGGGCTCCAGGGCGGTCAGCAGCGCGGCGACGTCGGCCTTGCGCTCCAGCGACGGCCCGGCGGTGAGCACGAACGGCGCCTCGAGCTCGTCGGCCAGGATCCGGGCCAGCGAGGTCTTGCCGAGCCCCGGAGGGCCGGCCAGCAGCACGTGGTCGAGCGCGTCCCCCCGCCCCCGCGCCGCATCGATCGCGATCCGCAGCTGGTCGCGGACGTGCGCCTGGCCCACGAACTCGTCGAGCGTCCGCGGGCGCAGCGAGAGGTCCTCGGCCTCCTCGCCGGGCAGCGTCTCGCGTACGGGCAGCCGCTCGTCGCCGGGATCGGCGCCGGCGTCGTGGGGAGTCCGGATGCCCTCGCCGAACGGTCGGCCGAGCGGATCGGGGACGCTGTCGCTCATCGCCGCGACCGCTTCAGCGCGTCGGCGATCAGCTCCGCCGCGGAGACGCCCTCGGCGACCGTGAGCAGCTGGTCGACCTCGGCCGGGGCGAAGCCGAGGCCGAGCAGGCCGTCGCGCGCCTCGTCGGCTGCGGTGACGGTCACGGCCGCGCGGGCGGCGGCCCCCGGCCGGGTCGGGTCGCCGGGGCTCAGCGAACCACCGGCGAGCTTGTCCTTCAGCTCGACGACGATCCGCTCGGCGCTGCGCTTGCCGATCCCGGGCACCTGCTGGAGGCGCTTGACGTCGCCGCCGGCGATGCTGGTGGCCAGCTCCTCCGGTCGCCCGGACGTGAGCACGGCGAGCGCGAGCTTCGGGCCGACGGCCTGGACCCCGAGCAGCAGGTGGAAGAGATCGCGCTCGGCCTCGCTGCCGAACCCGTAGAGGGTCATCGCGTCCTCGCGGACGACGAGATGGCAGAGCAGCTCGACCTCGCCCCCGGGCGCGGGCAGCGCCGAGAGCGTGGTGCCCGAGCAGCCCACCTGGTAGCCGACACCGCCGGCCGTGAGCAGGACGACGCTGTCGGCCCGGCGTTCGTGGACGGTGCCGCGGAGGAGCGCGATCACGCGGACAGCGCCGTACGCAGGGGCGCGTGGTTGGCGTGGCAGATCGCCGCCGCCAACGCATCCGCGGCGTGATCGGGACGCGGCGGCGCGTCGAGCCGGAGCAGCATCTGGACCATCCGCTGGACCTGGGCCTTGTCCGCCCCACCGCTGCCGCAGACGGCACCCTTGATCTGCTGCGGGGTGTAGTCGGTGCAGGGCACGCCCCGCTGGGCGGCGGCGAGCAGGACGACGCCGCGGGCCTGGCCGACGACCAGGGCGCTCGAGGTGTTGCGACCGAAGTACAGGGATTCCATGGCCAACGCCTCGGGCTGGTAGTGGTCGAGCAGCTGCCCGACGGTCGTGTGGATGTGGTGCAGACGCCCGGCCAGCTCGTCGCCGGCGAGGGTCGTGATGACGCCGCCGTCGAGCGCTGACATCGCGCCACCCTTGCGGGCGACGACGCCGAAGCCGGTGTTGGCGAGGCCAGGATCGATGCCCAGAACGGTCACCACGCCTTGATTCTCCATGGACCCCCGGACGCCTTCCTACGAACAGCCGTTCGATGCCCGCGACCCAGCGCAACGGGCGATTCGGACTCGCCGGGCGACCTGGGGGCCGACCGACAGGCGATCAGGCTAGCCGAACACCCGTTCGAGGACGTCGTCGTCGACCTCGAAGTTGGCGTGGACCTCGCTGACGTCATCGTTGTCGTCGAGCGTGTCGATCAGCTTGGCGAGCTTCGTCGCCTGCTCCTCGTCCAGCGGGGTCCGGACCTGCGGGCGGAAGACCAGCTCGGCGCGCTCGTACTCGATCCCCGCGGCGTCGAGCGCCTCGCGGACCGCCGTCAGCGACGCAGGCTCGCTGATGATCTCGAAGCTGCCGTCGTCCTCCTCGATGTCCTCGGCGCCGGCCTCGATCGCGACCATCAGCGCGTCCTCGTCGTGCTTCTCGCCGTCGACCAGGATCACGCCCTTCTTGTCGAAGAGGTAGGCGACCGAGCCCGGCTCGCCGAGGCTGCCGCCGGCCTTCGAGAACATGTGCCGCACCTCGGAGCCGGTGCGGTTGCGGTTGTCGGTCAGGGCCTCGACCAGGACCGCGACGCCGCCGGGGCCGTAGCCCTCGTACATCACGGCCTCGAAGTTCGCGGCGTCGGCGCCGGCGCCGGTGCCCTTGTCGATCGCCCGCTGGATGTTGTCCTTGGGCATCGACGCGTCCTTGGCCTTCTGGACGGCCAGGGCCAGCGACGCGTTGCCGACGGGGTCGCCCCCGCCCTCCTTCGCGGCCACGGTGATGTGGCGCGCGAGCTTCGTGAAGAGCTTGCCGCGACGCGAGTCGACGATCGCCTTCTTGTGCTTGATCCCCGCCCATTTGGAGTGCCCGGCCATGCGCGTGAGGGTAGCGCGCCGACGGGCTCCCGCGACCGTCGGTCCCCCTCCGGGGCGCCCTCAGGCGGCGATCGCGTCCGGATGCCGCCGGTACCAGGCGAGGGTCCGGGCGATGCCCTCGTCGAGTCCGACCTGCGGCGCCCAGCCGGTCTCGGTCCGGAGCTTGCTCGAGTCGACGTACTGCCGGTCGATCTCCCCCGAGGGGGTGCCGGTGCCGCGCACGTCCGGCTCCAGCGCGACCCCGCTGACCCGGACGACGGCGTCGATCACCGCGCGGACGCTGTGGGGCTGGTCGCCGCCGGCGTTGAAGGCCTCGCCGCGGGCCCGGAGCGGCTCCGGCGGGGTCGCGGTCGCCCGCTCGGCGTCGGCGTCGAGCTGGTCGCAGATCGCCAGGTAGGCGTCGACCGCGTCCTCGACGTAGAGGAAGTCGCGCTCGGGCGAGCCGTCGGAGCGGATCACCGGAGCCCGCCCGCGCAAGACCGCCGCGATCGCCTCCGGCAGCAGCCGCGAGCGGTTGAGGTCGCCACCACCGTAGATGTTCGCCAGCCGCGTGACCGCGACCGGGACGCCGTAGGTATGCCAGTAGGAACGGGCGATCAGGTCGGTGCAGGCCTTCGAGACGTCGTACGGGTACCGCGCCTGGAGCGCGAAGCCCTCGCGGTAGGGCAGCGTCTCGTGGGCCCCGTAGGCCTTGTCCGAAGCAGCGACGACGACCCGTTGCACGCCCTGCTGACGGCAGGCGTCCATCAGCAGCCAGGTGCCGCGAACGTTGGTCTCGAAGGTCGAGACCGGCGAGCGGTTGGCGGTGCCGACGATCGTCTGGGCGGCGAGGTGGAAGACCGTGTCGCACTCGTACTCGCCGATCGCCCGCTCGACGACGCCGGGATCGATCAGGTCGCCCTGGACGACCGAGCAGCGCTCCTCGAGTCCGTCCAGCCGCAGCATCGAGGCGCGCACGTGGTCCCGTCGGAGGACGGTGACCGCCGCCCCACGGTCGAGCAGCGCCCGCACGAGCCACGCTCCGAGCATGCCGTAGGCCCCGGTGACGAACACCGAGCGCCCCTTCATCGACTCCCCGAAGACCGTCATCGGCGCGGATCCTTCCAGACCCGGGGTCGCCGACCCCGCGTCGTGCTCACGGCGTCTCGACGACGCCCCGACGGGGCCCCGCCCACGGGGCCGCCCCGGACGCCCACAGCTCGTTCAGCCGGCGCGCGTCCTTGTAGGTGTCCATGCAGGCCCAGAAGCCCTCGTGCCGGTGGCTGTGCAGCCGTCCGGTCGCGGCCAGCTGCTCGAGCGGCTCGCGCTCGAGCACGGAGTCCTCGTCGAGGACGGCGAAGACGTCGGGCTCCAGGCGCATGAAGCCGCCGTTGATCCAGTGCGTCGAGCGCGGCTTCTCACGGAACCCCGTGATCGCGTCGTCGTCGGCCAGGTCGACGACGCCGAACGGCAGCTCCGGCCGCACGACGGTGACGGTCGCCGTCCGACCGCTGGCCTGGTGGCCGGCCTCGAGCGCCGCCAGGTCGACGTCGGCGACGCCGTCCGCGTAGGTCAGGTGGAACGGCTCCCCCGCCAGCCGTTCGCGCAACCGCAGGAGCCGGCCGCCGGTCTCGGTGTCGATCCCGGTGTCGACGCAGTGGACCTCGACCCCGGCGGGCCAGGCGATCCCGGCGACCGCCTCGGCGAGCAGCCCGGCCTTGTAGCCGGCCGCGAGCAGGAACCGTCGCTGGCCCTGGGCCGCGTAGAGCGAGACGACGTGCTCGACGATCGGCCGGCCACCGACCTCGACCAGCGGCTTCGGCAGGGTCTGCCCGGCACCGAGTCGGGTGCCACGACCCCCGCAGAGGATCACGACGGGAAGGGGGTCGGAGGTCCGTACGGGCGCCACGGCGGCGGAGTCTACGGTGACGCGACCGCCAGTAGGGCGTGCGTCGGTGGCCCCGCCCGCCGACGAGCGACGGGCCGTCAGGACGCTCGTGGGCGCGGCGAGGAAGCTGCTCCGGCGCCGCGCCCGTCACTCACATCATCCGCTCGCCCGGGCGGACGAACTGGATCTCCGGCACGCAGCAGGCGGGCGAGACCTTGAGCAGGAACCGGACCGACTCGGCGATGTCCGCCGGAGTCATCATCGACGTCGCCTCGATCGACTCCTTGACGAAGTCGGTCATCGGGGTGTCGACGAAGCCGGGGCAGAGCGCGGTGCTCTTGATCCCCTCCGCCGACAGCTCGCGGTGCATCGACTCGGTCCAGTTGACGACGCCGGCCTTGGTCGCCGCGTAGACCGACAGCCAGGCCTCGCCGAACTTGGCGGTGATCGATGCGGTGTTGACCACCAACGCGCCCTTGTGCTCGCGCCCGGCCTCGCGCAGCAGCTCGATCGCCTCGCGGTAGAAGAGGATCGTCGAGCGCAGGTTGACGCCGATCTGCATGTCGAGGAACTTGGTCTGGATGTCGCCGACCGGCGCGCCGATCCCCACGCCGGCGTTGTTGATCAGCACGTCGAGCCGTCCGTACTGCTCGCGGTGCGCGGCGACGACCCGCTTGACCTCGTCCTCCTCCTGGAGCTTGGCGGCGACGGCCAGGACGGTGTAGCCCTCCGCCCGCAGCTCCGCGGCGGCCGCTTCGAGCTTCTCCGGCCGGCGGGCGGCGAGGGTCAGGGCGTAGCCCTCCTCGCCGAGCATCCGGGCGATGGCGAGGCCGATGCCGCTGCTGGCTCCGGTGATGAGGGCGGCGCGTGTGGTCATGTGGTCGTCCGTTCGTGGGTGGTGCGATCTGGGATGGGCGGGTCGGAGGCGGTCAGGACCGCGTGGAGCAGGCTGAGGATCGGGGCGTCGAGCTCGAGCAGCCCGTCGGTCCGGCCGTCGGCGACGGTGATCAGGATCAGCTCGGTCATCGCTCCGACGACGGCCGCGGCCATCGTCTCGTCGAGCGGCCGCAGGCTCGGGTGCTCGACGCGGATCTCGTCGACCAGCCCCCGCAGGGTGTCGGCCGTGCGGCGGTGCATCTCGCGTCGGAGCGCGATCGCGGTCGGCCCGGCGGCCTGGATCTCGAGCGTGAAGCTGCGGGTCGCCGGCGGGGCGTCGGCGAGCACCGCGAGGTAGGCCCGGAGGGCCGAGCGCAACCGCTCCAGCCAGGGCCCGTCGCCGGTCGCTCCGGCCGTCATCCGGCGCAGCAGCTGGAGGCTGCCGGCGCGATAGGAGGTCAGGAAGCAGTCGAGCTTGTCGTCGAAGTGCTCGTAGAACGTCCGCTTCGAGACGCGGGCGTAGGCGACGACGTCGGCGATCGTGGTCGCGGCGTAGCCCTTCTCCGCGACGGCCGCACCGATGCCCCGCAGCAGCCGGCGGCGCTGGTCGGCGCGGCGGTCATCGCCGCCGGGGGCATCGGGCTCGGATCGGGGGGCGTCGGCGGTCATCGGTGCCCCGTCGACCCTACCGACGGCCGGCGAACCGTGGTACTCCGTGGTACCGTCGACACTCGACCCGCCTGGTACCAGTTGGTACCAACGACCGAGAAGGACCGTTTCGGCATGACCTCGACCCCCACCCCGCCGCTCGACGGGATCGGCTTCACGATCCCCAGCGAGCTCCGCGACGTGCTCGACCGCGTGCGCGCCTTCGTCGCCGAGGACGCGATCCCGGCCGAGGCCGAGCTCGCCGACCCGAACGACATCCTCGGCTCGTGGCAGGTCGTCGAACGGCTCCGCGACCGAGCCCGTGAACGCGGGATCTACGCCCCCGCCCTGCCCGAGGAATGGGGTGGCCTCGGGATCGGGGTGCTCGGGATGTCGTTGATCTCCCAGGAATGCGGGATCAGCGCGCTCGCCTCGCTCGGGCTCAACGCGATGGCCCCGGACGAAGGCAACATGCACACGCTGCTGCTGGCCGGGACCGACGCCCAGAAGGAGCAGTGGCTGCGCCCGCTCGCCGAGGGCAGGATCCGGTCGTGCTTCGCGATGACCGAGCCGGACGTGGCATCGTCGGATCCGACCAACCTCCGCACGACCGCCGTCCGCGACGGCGACGAGTGGGTCCTCAACGGCCGCAAGTGGTTCATCACCGGGGCCGAGGGCGCGTCGATCGCGATCGTCGTCGCGAAGACCGGCAATACCGACGGCGCCGGCCACCGCAACTACTCGCTGATCCTCGTCCCGACCGACACCCCGGGCTGGGAGATCGTCCGCGACCCGGGCCTGATCGGCGCCCACATGGTCGGCGGCCACCCCGAGATCCGCCTGACCGACGTCCGGGTCCCCGCCGCGAACCTGCTCGGCAACGAGGGCGAGGGCTTCGTGATCGCCCAGAAGCGGCTGGCCGGTGGCCGCCTCGCCCACGCGATGCGCTGGATCGGCGTCTCGCAGCGGGCGCTCGACCTGACCACCAAGCGTCTCGACGAGCGGCAGGCGTTCGGCGTCGACCTCTCGCAGCACCAGGCGCTCCAGTTCTTCGTCGCCGACAGCGCGATCGATCTCTACGCCTCGCGGCTGATGGTCCTCAACGCCGCCTGGAAGGTCGAGCACGGGCTCCCCCACCGCCAGGAGGTGGCGATGGTCAAGACCTTCGTCTCGGAGGCGTTCGGGCGGATCGTCGACCGCGCGGTCCAGGTCTTCGGGTCGCACGGGATCAGCACCGACGACTTCCCGATCGGCCAGTGGTACACCGACGCCCGCGCGGCCCGGATCTACGACGGGGCCAGCGAGGTCCACCGGATGACGATCGCCCGCACCTGCCTGCGGCTCGCGCGGGAGGGGCGCTCGACGGCGTCGGCCTGCGGCGGGTTCGACTGAGCGGGACAGCGTCGTCGCGCTCCGGGGGCGTCGGTCCCCCGGGGGGCGTCGGTCCCCGGGGCCAACGACGGCCCGGCGGGGCGCCGCGACCCGCGTTCGGCCCGCTCAGGCCCCGCGACGACGCCGGAGGGCGCCCCAGCCGTTGTCGATCAGCAGCGCCGCAGCGGCTCGCCAGGCCGGATCGCGCGGGTTCGGCGCCGCCCCGGCCCCGAGCCGGTGCAGCTGACGCGTGTGCCAGTAGAGGTCGATCGCGCTGTCGAGCTTGGCCACCCCGATCCGCTTCTCCCCCGCCGGCACCGCCGCCCGCGTGCCGTCGAGCAGCCCGGTCGGGCCGTCGGGCGCCAGCGCCAGCGGGCGACCGAGCCCGACCAGGTCGCAGGCGCCCGTCGCGACGGCGTCGCGCATCGCCGCCGCGCTGCGGAAGCCGCCGGTGACCATCAGCGGAACGCCGGGCACCCGCGAGCGCACCGTCTCCGCGTACTCCAGGAAGTAGGCCTCGCGCTGGCGCGTGCTCTCACGCTGCGCGACGCCGTCCATCATCGCCGGCGACTCGTAGGTGCCGCCGCTGATCTCGATCAGGTCGATCTGCTCGCCGGCCAACGCCTCGAGCACCGCCGCCGACTCCTCCTCGCTGAACCCGCCGCGCTGGAAGTCGGCCGAGTTGAGCTTGATCCCGACCGGGAACGCCGGACCGACCGCCGCGCGGGTCGCCCGCACCAGCTCGATCACGAACCGGCGACGGCGCTCGGCGTCGCCACCCCACTCGTCGTCGCGCAGGTTCGCGCGGGGCGACAGGAACTGCGAGATCAGGTAGCCGTGGGCGCCGTGCAGCTGGACCCCGTCGAAGCCCGCGCGCTGGACGATCTCCGCCGTGCGCGCGAAGCGGGCGATGATCTCCTCGATCTCGGCGGTCGTCAGCGCCCGCGGCGAGACGTACCCGGGGATCTTGGAGGCGACCGCGCTCGGCGCGACCGGTCGCGACCCACCGGCGAACCAGAGCGCCTGCCGGCCAGGATGGTTGACCTGGACCCAGATCTGCGCGCCGTTGGCCCCGGCGTGACCGGCGTCGGCCCAACGCCGCAGGCCGTCGAGGTCGCGGTCGTCCTCGACGACGACGTTGCGCGGCTCGCCGAGGTGGTGGCGATCGACCATCACGTTGCCGGTCAGGACCAGGCCCGAGCCGCCCTGGCTCCAGCGGGAGTAGAGCCGGTCGAGCTCCGGCGTCGGACGGTTCGCGCGGTCGGCCAGCTGCTCGCTGAGGGCCGCCTTCGCGACCCGGTTGGGCAGGACGGACCCGCACGGCAGGGTGAGCGGTGCGGCCAGCGTGACGGGCGTGGCGACGGTGTCGGACATCTGCTCTCTCGGCGAAGACGGCGGGTGGGCCGGCAGGACCGGCGATCGCCAGACCCTACTGGTCCGTAGGAACGCCCATCCGACCCCGCGAGCCCACCCCCGCCCCCAGGTCGACCCCGACCACCCGTCCGGTGGTCCCCACTACCGCACCGTGCACTGAGCACCGCTCCCGTACCGGCCCTTAGGATGCGGAGCACATGACGGTCCCGTCCCAGATCTTCAAGGCCTACGACATCCGCGGCATCGCCGGGGACGAGATCGACGCCGAGGTGGCCCACCGGATCGGTCGGGCGTTCGCCCGCGTGATCGCCGGGCTCGCCGAGAAGCCGGTCGCCGACGTCCGCGTCGTCGTCGGCCGCGACATGCGCCTCTCCGCCCCCGAGCTGGCCCGCGCCTACCGCGACGGGATCGTGCTCGAGGGTGCCTCGGTCGTCGACATCGGCCAGGTCGGGAGCGAGATGCTCTACTGGACCGTCGGCACGCGCGGCTTCGATGGCGGGCTGATGTGCACGGCCTCGCACAACCCCAAGGCCTACACCGGCGCCAAGCTGGTCGAGAAGGGCGCGCTCGCGCTCTCCGGCGAGCGCGGGATCGGCGACATCCGGGACCTCGCCCAGGGCGATCTCGGCGAGCCGCTCTCGGTCACCAGCGGCTCGGGTCCGGGCAGCGTCGAGGAGGAGGACGTCTACGTCGCCTTCCAGGCCGCCGCGCTCGAGTTCATCGACGCCGACGCGATCCGCCCGCTGAAGGTGGTCGTCGACGGCGGCAACGGGATGGCCGGGCCGATGGTCGGGCCGGTCCTCGACGGCCTCGGGCTCGACCTCGTCGCGACCTACTGGACCCCGGACGGGAACTTCCCCGACCACGAGCCCAACCCGCTGCTGCCCGAGAACCGCCAGTTCATCATCGACAAGGTGATCGCCGAGGGCGCCGATCTCGGGATCGCGTGGGACGGCGACGCCGACCGCTGCTTCTTCATCGACGACCAGGGGCGCTTCGTCGACGGCGACTTCCTGACCGCGCTGCTCGCCGAGTCGCTGGTCGAGAAGGCCCGGGCGGCGGGCAACGACGACCCGACGATCCTCTACGACTGCCGCGCCTCGCGGGCGGTCGCCGACACCGTCGCCGCGGCCGGCGGCACCGCCCTGATCAACCGCGTCGGGCACGCCTTCTTCAAGACGCGGATGCCGCAGACCGGCGCGATCTTCGGCGGCGAGGTCTCCGGCCACTACTACTTCGAGAAGTTCTCCAACGCCGACTCCGGCACGCTCCCGGCGCTGCTGCTGCTGGAGCTGCTCTCGGTCAGCGGCAAGAAGCTCAGCGAGCTCGTCGGCCGCTTCCACGAGCAGTACTTCATCTCCGGCGAGATCAACTCGACCGTCGACGACGCCGACGCCAAGATCGCCCTGATCGAGGAGCGCTACGCCGACGCGACGATCACCCACGTCGACGGCGTCTCGGTCGACTACGACGACTGGCACTTCAACGTCCGCAAGTCGAACACCGAGCCGCTGCTGCGGCTCTGCCTCGAGTCGCTGGTCTCGGTCGCCGACATGGAGCGGCGCCGTGACGAGGTCCTCGGCCTGATCCGCGGCTGAGCCGTCGCGACCTTGAGCACCGAACGATGAGCCCGCGCCGCACCGGCGGCCTCGAGTCGACCGCCGGGGCGCCACTCGGGCACCCGCTCGCTGCCGCCGCCGGGATCCACCCGATCTCGATCCCGACGCCGTTCCCGATCGGCCCCGTCACCGCCTGGCTGCTGGAGGCCGGCCCGCTGACCCTGATCGACACCGGTCCCGCCAGCGCCGAGGCGCTGACGGTGGTCGAGCGGCAGCTCGCCGAGCGCGGGCACCGGATCGAGGACCTGGAAGCCGTGGCGCTGACCCACGAGCACCCCGATCACCTCGGTCTCGCTTCGATCCTCGTCGAGCGGTCCGGGGCCGAGGTCGTCACGATCGACGCGCTGGTCGGCCGACTCTCCGACCCGACCGGCTACGGCGACCGCGAGACCGCGTTCATGTCGTCGTCGATGGTCCGCCACGGCGTCGCCCGCGAGATGGCCGTCGCGCTCTCCGGCATGCAGCGCACCCATCGCGCCTGGGCGGGTGGCTCGGTCACCGTCACCCGGCCCGTCCGCAGCGGCGAGCGGGTCGAGCTCGGCGGGTACGTCTTCGAGCTGCTCCTCCGCCCGGGACACAGCGTCACCGACACCCTCTTCGTCGACCACGAGCACGGAATCGTGATCGGCGGCGATCATCTCCTGTCGAGCGTCTCCTCGAATCCGCTGCTGGCCTGCGATCCCGCCCGGCTGGCGCCCGACCAGGCGGAGCCGCCCACGCCCGAGGACCGGGTCGCCGCCCTCCGCCACTACGTGGCGGGGATGCGGGCGACCGCGGAGCTCGCTCCCGCGGTGATCCTCGGCGGCCACGGCCCGGCGGTGACCGACGCCGTCGGGTTGGTCGCCGAGCGGCTCCGGATGCACGAGCGCCGCAAGGCCAAGATCCTCGGGCTGCTCGACGCCCCCGCCCCCAGCAGCGCCTTCGAGATCGCGCTGCGGATGTGGGGCGACACCGCCTGGAAGCAGCCGCTCCTCTGCATCTCCGAGGTGCTCGGCCACCTCGACCTGTTGCACGATGACGGTGCGGTCACGGCCGAGCGCGACGGCGACGTCGAACGCTGGTCGCCGGCCTGAGCGCCGGGTGGCCGCCGCCGGTAGCCGCCTGACCCTGTGGAGCCAGCCGGCCGGCCGGCGGAGGTTCAGACGGTCTGACGGCGAGCTGCCGTCACCCGACCGACGAAGCCCCGGTGGATCCGGTCGTCGCCGGTCAGCTCGGGGTGGAACGCATAGCCCTCGACCTGGCCGTGGCGCACGCCGACGACCGCGTCGTCGACCCGCGCGACGATCTCGACCGCGGGATCCAGCTCGATCACCTTCGGCGCCCGGATGAAGACGCCGTGGACCGGCCCGCCCTCGATCCCCGCCACGTCGAGATCGCTCTCGAAGCTGTGGATCTGCCGGCCGAACGCATTCCGCTCGCAGCGCAACGGCAGGGCGTCGAGGTGCAGCCGATCGAGCAGGATCAGCCCGGCGCAGGTCGCGAGCACCGGACGGCCGTCGGCGATCAACCGCCGCAACGGATCGCCGAGGCCCTCGCGCGCGATGCCCAGGGTCATCGTCGTGCTCTCGCCGCCGGGCAGGACCAGGCCGTCGAGGCCGTCGAGGCCCTCCGGCGTCCGCACCTCGCGGACGTCGGCGCCACACGCCCGCAGGAGGGCGGCGTGCTCGAGCACGCCGCCCTGGAGGGCCAGGATCCCGACGAGCGGCGCTACCACCCGCGGCCGGCGAGCAGCTGGTCCTCGCCGAGCTTGCGCGCCTCGAGGCTGTCCATCGCCTTGCCGAGGCCGGTCGAGGCCTCGACGAGCTTGGCCGCGTCGGCGAAGTGGGTCGTGGCCTGGACGACGGCGGCGGCACGGCCGGCCGGGTCCTCCGACTTGAAGATGCCGGAGCCGACGAAGACGGACTCGGCGCCGAGCTGCATCATCAGCGCGGCGTCGGCCGGGGTGGCGATCCCGCCGGCGGAGAAGAGCGGCACCGGCAGACGGCCGTTCTCTGCGACCCAGCGCACGAGCTCGAGCGGCGCCTGGTGGTCCTTGGCGGCCGTGGCGATCTCACCGCCGTCGAGGTTCGACAGGCGCTTGATCGCGCCGCGAATCGAACGGATGTGACGGACGGCCTCGACGACGTCGCCGGTCCCGGCCTCGCCCTTGGAGCGGATCATGCAGGCGCCCTCGGCGATCCGCCGCAGCGCTTCGCCCAGGTTGGTGGCGCCGCAGACGAACGGGACCTTGAACTCCCACTTGTCGATGTGGTTGGCCTCGTCGGCCGGGGTCAGGACCTCCGACTCGTCGATGTAGTCGACGTCGAGGGCCTCGAGGATCTGCGCCTCGACGAAGTGGCCGATCCGGGCCTTGGCCATGACCGGGATCGAGACCGCGGCCTGGATGCCCTGGATCATCTCGGGGTCGCTCATGCGGGCGACGCCGCCGTCGCGACGGATGTCCGACGGCACGCGCTCGAGCGCCATCACCGCGGTCGCCCCGGCCTGCTCGGCGATCTTCGCCTGCTCCGGATCGACGACATCCATGATCACGCCACCGCGGAGCATCTCCGCTAGGCCGGTCTTGACACGGGGTGTGGATTCGGCGCGCATCAGGCCACGAGTCTCCCACAGGCGCCCGCTCGGAGACCTCGCCGTAGCGTCGCATCCCGGACCGCGGCGAGCGACGGTTCGTGTGCAAATGCTCCGCTCCTCGATGAGCGGCTCGCCGAGGCGATCGCCTGGCGCGCTCGGGCCCGTCGGAGGGGGAAGCCGCCACTCCCCCGGCCCGACCCGCCGCCTACTTCAGGCGGTAGGCGCGAATCCGGTCGGCGCGGGCGCCGTCGTTGGCGTAGACGCCCTGGGCCATCGCCTGGAGCAGCGACAGCAGCGCCACGTGGGAGCGCACGAACGACGGGCTGTTGGACGAGTAGAAGAGCGAGTGCTGTGCGAGCTTCGCCGCCTCGGAGAGGGTCGCGTCGGTGATCGCGATCGTCTTCGCGCGACGGTGCCGGGCGAGCTGCAGCGAACGCACGACCAGAGGATGCGCGCGGCCGGCGGTGATGCCGATCAGGACGGCGTTCTCGTCCAGACGGGCGAGCCGGGCACGGCCCTCCTGGGCGTGGCTGGCGACGATGTCGGTCGGGATCCCGAGCAGCATCAGCAGGTGACGGAAGTAGGTGCCGAAGTACGCGACCTGGTCGGCCGCGACGATGATCACGCGGTCGGCCTTGCCGATGTCGTTGACGGCCGCCTCGAGCACGCTGCGCGAGAGGCGGCGGGCGGTCTCCTCGACCGCCAGGTGATCGGCGGCGATCGTCGCCTCGCCGGGGCTCTGGTCGAGGCCGAACAGCGGCTCATGGTCCGTTCCCGGGCTCGAGGCGCGGGCCTCGACGCGGCGACGGTACTCGTCGCGCGCCGCGTCCTGGAGGTCGGGGAAGCCGTGGAAGCCCAGCGCCTGGCTGAACCGGACCACCGTCGAGCTCGAGGTGTTCGCCCGCCGGGCGAGTTCCTCCGCGGTCTGGAACGCGACCTCGTCGAGATGATCGACGATGTACTGCGCGACATCCTTCTGCGAGCGGGAGAACTCGTCGAAACGCGACTGGATGTACTCCGTCAGCGTCTGATGATCGACGATGGGCGCGAGTGCTGTCGTGGAAGAGGAGGCCGTGCGCTTCATGGGCGCTGACTGGTTCGTCCCGGGGCGCGCTGTTCCTTCCCGATCGGCGAAGGATTGCGTTGGCGGGGCTCGCCTACCGGACGTTCGGCGCCCCGGGCGAACGTCGCCTCGCGGCCGGGCGCCGCTTGCGCCCTGGGCGGCGCCTGAGCCACGAGGCCAGGCGCCGGCCCGGGTTGACGGATAGGCCGGGCGGGGGTCGAACCCGCATCTGACGAATTATGAGTTCGCTGCTCTGACCATTGAGCTACCGGCCCGCTGAGGTGAGGACGCCTCGTCGGGAAGCCTGCCAGAGCCGCATGACCCCGTGCGGCACCCTCGCCGCCAGCCAGGCCAGCAGCCCGGGGCACGCAGGCGGGACCGCCGCGAGACGGACCTGTCCGCGACGTCGCGCCACTACGGGGAGACCCGAGCCAGCGACGGCTCCGGGACGGCGATCGCGTCTGCCTCACGGCGCGTCGCCCGCGTCAGGTAGAGCCGCAGCGCATGGGCCGGTGTCTCGGCGTCGATGGTCATCGCCGAGTCCCGCTGGACGGCACCCACGGCGTGGCGCGCGACGACGACGTAGTGGGTCCCCTCGCGTGCGAGCGTGATCGCCATCAGGGCCCCGTCCAGCAGGACCGCGACGTGCCAGGTTCCGGCGCCGGCGTCGCGCAGCGGCGGACACCACGCGATCGCGGTCGCCAGCTCGACCGGGCTCCGCGCCGTCCGCGCGCCGAGGACCAGCCGCGCCGCGGCCGGCGCGTCCATGTCGGCGATCGCCAACGGGCGACCCCCGCGCGGCCTGGTTCGCACGCCGGCGGCGGAAGCGGCGGCCAGGATCTCGTGCAGCAGGTCGTCGTCGGTCATCGACCGGATCCGCGCGGGAGCCTCGACGACACCGATCGTGATCGCCACGCCGTAGAGGTCGTCGAGCTGTCTGTCGGTGATGGCTACGCCGGGCTCCCGTCGTACGTCGATCCACGTCTCCGCCCGTGGACCGAGGCACACCCAGGCCCAAGGAAGGCGCCCGGACCGATGGCCAAGGACGAACCCGACTATAGACGATACGTCTCTAGACGCAACGTCTATGTTCGTCCTGATTTGTGCCAACTCTCGTCGCCTGGTGCCAGAACTGCACCAGACCAGACACGAAGCTCCGCATCGGGACCTGAACGACCGGACCAGAACATATGTTCGGACGACTTCATGCCCCCGCCGACCGGTGATCACCCACGATGCTCACAGCACTCATCGACCCCCTCGATCTCGACGTCCAGGTCCAGGGCGCCGTCCTGGTCCAGCTGCTCTCCACCTACCCCGCCTGGCACAGCGAGGACGAGCTCGTCGTCGCCGTCCTCGGCACCGATGGCGACTTCGCCGACCAGGACGATGCTCGGCGCGCCGTACGCGACCTCGTCGCCGCCGGCGTGCTTCACCGTCACGGCGGCTTCCTGTTGCCGACCCGTGCGACCGTCCGCTGCCACGAACTGCTCGACGACGCCGCGACGGTGCCGGCCGGATGACGGGCGGGTCGAAGACCGGCGTCGTCCCCGCGCGGGGACGACGCCGGGGCCAGCGCTACCGCGTGAGGTGGGTGGTCGGACGGTCGCCCACCGCGGGCTCCGCCGGCGGCCGGCTTGCCGTGTCGTCGACGAGGCCGAGGCGGACCTTCTGGCGGTCGACCTCCTCGAGTGCGCGCTCGTACTCCTCGATCGACCCGATCGGGCGCATCCAGCTCGGCATCCGGACGGCCGGCCGCGAGCGGCGGACCGATCGGGCAGGCGGCGCGACCGGCTCCGCCGCCGGGGCGGGGGCCGGGCGCTGCGCGACCAACCGCTGGTGCTCGGCGATCGCGTCCGCGAGCACGACGTCGGTGAGCGCCTCCTGCGAGGCCTCGATGCTGGCCTCGAGCTGTCGCTCGAGGATCCGCAGCTCACGGCCGCTGGCCGGGCGCGACCCACGGGCCGGCGCCTTCGTGAAGCGGTCCCAGGTCCGCGCGAACTGGAGGAAGCTCGTCCGCCCCCCACGTCGGTGGGCGGCCAGCATCGGACAGACGCCGCCGCTCCCGTCCGTATACGCACCGACGATGATCTGCTCGCTGCGCACGCCGTCGAGCATCGCTCGGCGGGTCTGCAGCGGAAGGCAGTCGATCGTGCGGCGAAGGTCGTGGATGGCGGAGCTACGTGACATGGGCGTTCCCGACGGGTCGGTCGAACGTGCGCGCTCGCGTAGAGTGCGCAACGGCGGCACTACCCACGGTAGGTCCTGTCGCCCTGGCATACAACGGCCTGCGCGCCGCTGAACGGGAGATTGCAGCATGAAGCTCGGCATCCAACTCGGGTACTGGGGCCTTGGCCTCACCAGCCAGGACCAGCTCGACATCGTTCTCGAGGCCGAGCGCCTCGGCTACGACTCGGTCTTCTGCGCCGAGGCCTACGGGTCGGACTCGGTCTCGATCCTCGGGTGGCTGGCCGGCCAGACGTCGACGATCAAGATCGGCTCGGCGATCATGCAGCTGCCCGCCCGCTCGGCGGCGATGACGGCGATGACCGCGGCGACGCTCGACAACCTCACCGACGGCCGCTTCATCCTCGGCCTCGGGACGTCCGGGCCGCAGGTCGCGGAGGGCTGGCACGGTCAGCGCTTCGGGCGTCAGCTCCTGCGCACCCGCGAGTACGTCGCGGTCGTGCGGAAGGCACTCGCTCGCGAGCGGCTCGAGTTCCACGGCGAGACCATCGACCTGCCGCTGCCGGACGGCCCGGGCAAGGCCCTCAAGCTGACGATCACCCCGGTCCAGGAGCGGATCCCGATCTACCTGGCGGCGATCGGGCCGAAGAACACCGAGCTGGTCGGGGAGATCGCCGACGGCCTGCTGCCGATGATGTTCAGCCCCGAGCACGCCGACGTCGCCCTCTCGTCGCTCTACGCGGGGATCGAGAAGGCCGGACGCTCGCGGGACGAGGTCGCGGTCTGCCCGAGCGTCAGCTTCCACATCGGCGAGGACCCGGACGGCGCCGCCGAGGGGATGCTCCGTGCAGGCACCGCCCTCTACGTCGGCGGGATGGGCTCGCGGGAGAAGAACTTCTACAACGCGGCCGTCACCCGTTACGGGTTCGGCGACGCGGCCAAGGAGATCCAGGACCTGTTCCTCGACGGCAAGCGCGCCGAGGCGATGGCCGCGATCCCGGACGAGCTGCTCGACGCGGTCTCGCTCTTCGGCAGCCGCGAGCACGTCACCGAGCGGCTGCGGGCGCACCGCGATGCCGGGGTCCACACCCTCATCGCCACCCCCACGACGGTGACCAGGGACGGCCGGATCGCGCAGCTGCGCGAGCTGGCCGCAGCCGCCGAGGCGATGTGAGCCACGGCGGTCCGGGTACACGGGGAGCGCACGTCGCTCCCCGCTCCGCCTCGTCATCGAGGCTCCTGCTCGGCGCGTTCGGGGATCCCGGCCACGCGTTCCCGATCATGGCCCTCGGCCGGCGCCTCGCCGAGCGCGGCAACGAGGTCTGGGTCCAGACCTGGACGCGCTGGCAGGATGACGTCGAGGCCGCGGGGCTGCACTTCGCCCCCGCCCCCGAGTACCGCACCTTCCCCCAGCTGGGCGAGGAGCCGCTGAAGCCGTACGCCGCGGTCCGACGGGCGGCGATCGACACGATCCCGCTGGTCGAGGAGGTCCGTCCCGACGCGATCGTGGCCGACATCCTGACCCTCGGACCCGCGCTCGCCGGCGAACGCTGCGGAGTTCCCGTCGCGACCCTGATCCCGCACCTCGACCCACGGACCGAGCCGGGCTGGCCGCCCTTCTCGTCGGGCGCTCGGCCCGCCAGCAGTCGCGTGGGCAAGGCGCTCTGGCGGGGCATGGGCGCGCTCGTCGACCGCTCGCTCGAGATCGGGCGACGGGAGCTGAACGAGGTCCGTGCGCACGTCGGGCTACCGCCGGTGCCGGGCCACCACGGGGGCATCAGCCGGGAGCTCGTGCTCGTCGGCTCGGTACCCCAACTGGACTACCCGCGGCACCACCGGTCGCCCAACACCCACACGGTCGGGCCGTTCGTCTGGGAGCCCCCGTCCGAGCCCGTGGCCCTGCCTCCCGGCGACGACCCGCTGGTCGTGGTCGCGCCGTCGACCTCGCAGGATCCGGACGGCCACCTGTTGCGCGCGGCGCTCCGCGGCCTCGCCGACGCCCCTGTCCGAGTCCTCGCCGCCGAGAACCGCACCAGTGCCGCGGCGACCGCCCGGCTTCCCCGGCTCGACGTCCCCGACAACGCCCGGCTCGTGCCGTGGATGTCCTACTCGCAGGTGATGCCCGCCGCCGACGTGATCGTCTGCCACGCCGGGCACGGAACCCTGTTGCGCGCGCTGGCCTACGGCAAGCCCGTGATCGCGATCCCGGCCGGGGGCGACATGTTCGAGAACGCAGCGCGGCTGGCGTGGTCGGGGGCCGGGATCCGGCTCCCGCGGCGGTTGGCCGGCCCGCGCGCGCTCGGGGCCGCGGTGATGGAGGCCGTCCGCGATCCCTCCTACGCCGAACGGGCGCGCGAGATCGCCGACTGGGTCGCGCAGGGCGACGGTGCCGACCGTGCCGCCCCGCTCGTCGAAGCGCTGGCCCAGGCGCGCCGCGGCTGAGCGGACGGCGCAGCGGACCGATGGTCGAGGAGCCCCGGAAACGCCCGTGAGGACTGGCCGTCGCGGCGGCCAGGCCGTCGCTCGAGCCGCGCTGCGGCCGACCAGACGGTGCGAGACGTCGCGCGGAGGCCAGATCGCGTACCATGCCCGGGGCGTTCCGGGGTAGCTCAATGGCAGAGCATTCGACTGTTAATCGAAGGGTTGTGGGTTCGAGTCCCACCCCCGGAGCCTAGGAACGGAAGCCCAGTCGACGACTGGGCTTCCGTCGTTCTGGGGCGTCGGCGGCGCCTCCCCTGCTCCGGGTGGCTCGATCGCTCCAGGGCGTACGATCCCGCGATGCGCCGTCCCACGCTCAGCATCCTCGCCGCCGTCGTCGGGTCCGCTGCGGCGCTCGGGCTGGTGGCCGTGCCGGGTGCCGAGGCCGCGCGGACGTTGCGCTGCCCGATGCCGCCGATCGACGGTGCCGGCTATTTCGGGCTCTCGGTCCGCGGGACCACCTGCAAGACCGGCAAGGCGATCATCGGCGAGATCCAGTGGCGCCGGACGACGGTCGTCGACCGCCGCCACTTCACGGTCCGCGTCGGGCGATCGACCTGGCGCTGCCGGATCAGCCACCCCGCCCGTGAGCAGACCCGCGAGACCTGCTCCCGCGGGGCGGCGCGCGCCTGGCTGCTGCGCGGGGCCTGAACCCGTAGTCACGTCGGCGGGGCAGCCCGCCCGGATACCTCGGCCGTGGGTCGCGACGGTGTGCGGCCAGCCGGGTTCCGCAGACCCTAGGACAACCGGCGCGGGCCCTTGAGCAGCTCACCGAGACCGAGGTCGATGCGCCGCTGCAAGTCCAGCCGGCGCCGGATCAGGTCGCCGGTCCCGTCCGGGCGGCCGAAGCGGATCGCCTGCGTCACGGTCCCCAGCTCCAGTCGCAGACCGGCCAGCTCCGCCGCGGCAACCGACGGGTGCTCGACCTGCGCGGCCAAGCGGCCGATCAGGTCGAGGACCATCCGGACGGACTCGTTGGCGGGCGCCGGCGGCTGCCCGGCACTGAGCGCCTCCCGCAGGGCCGCGGCCGCATGGCGGTGCGGGTCGTGCGCGATCAGCCGCCCGATCTGGGCGTCGTCGAGCAACGCGGCCGCCCCCGGCCCGGCCGCCTGGCACTCGGCCAGGAACGCCAGCTCCGCACGCGCCACGTCCTCCATCCCGCCCGCGGAGGGCACGAAGGTCGGCGGGGCCGGGTTCGGCCCCCCGGGACCCGAACGGCCTCCACCGCCGCCGCCGAAGCCACCACCGCCGCCAAAGCCCTGACCGCCGTAGCCCTGGCTCCCCGATCCGCCGGAGCCCGACCCCCGGCCCCCCGCACCACCGGCGTCGCCCGAGCCGGAGCCCGTTCCACGGCCCCCGCCGCCGGACGACGGCCCCCGTCCCCCACCGCCACCCGAGCTGCTGCCGCGGACCGGCGCCGGTGCGCGGGTCGCGCCGTGGTCGATCAACGAGCCGAGCACTTGCGGGTCCAGCCGCAGCCGACCGGCCGCGTCGGCCAGCAGCTCCATCCGCAGCACCCCCGGCGGCGTCTGGCCGAAGACCGGTCGCAGGGCGTCGATCGCCTCGTCCTTGCCCTCCGCCGTCGACAGGTCGGCCTGGTCGAGCACGTGGCCGACATGGAAGCGGGCGAGCGCGATCGGCTCGGCGAAGGCCGACCGGATCGCGTCGCTGCCCCGCTTGATCAGCAGGTCGGCCGGGTCCATCCCGTCCGGCAGCAGCACCACCCGCAGCTGGAGCCCGCTGCCGGCCGCCAGCTGCGCCGCCCGCAGCATCGCCTCACGCCCGGCCCGGTCGGCGTCGAGCGCCAGGATCACCGAGGGCGCCAACCGCCCGAGCGCCTGGACCTGGTTCGGCGTCAGCGCGGTCCCCATCAGGCCCACGGCGTTGGTCAGACCGGACTGGTGCAGGGCGATCACGTCGGTGTAGCCCTCGCAGAGGATCACCTCGCCGGACCGGGCGGCGTGCTTGCGCGCCATGTGCGCGGCGAACAGGTGGTGGCCCTTGTGGTAGACGGGCCCGTCGGACGAGTTGACGTACTTCGGCTTCTGGTCGGCCCCGATCGCGCGCGCGCCGAAGCCCATGATCCGGCCGCGGTGGTCCGCCAGCGGGAAGGTGATCCGCCGCCGGAAGCGATCGAAGACGCGGGAGTGGTTGTCGTGCTTGCGCTGCACGATCCCCGCGGCCAGCATCTCGTCCTCGCTGTAGCCGGCGTGCCGCGAACCGATCAGGACCCGGTCCCAGGCGCTCGGGGCGTAGCCGACCCGGAACTCGCGGAGGACGGCGGGATCGAGGCCGCGACGCTGCAGCTCGTCCCGGGCGGGCTGGGCCTCCGGGGACTCCCACAGCTGCCGCTCGTAGTAGCGGTTGGTGCGGTCCAGCAGCTCGAGCAGCCGCCGTTCGCGCTTCCGCCGCTCGGCGGTCTGCGGATCCTCCTCCTCGGTCTTCAGCTCGATCCCGGCACGGTCGGCCAGCAGCTGCACGGCGTCGGTGAACTCGACCCCCTCGGTCAGCTCGACGTACTTGAAGAGGTCACCGCCCTCGCCGCAGCCGAAGCAGTGGAAGAGCTTCTCGTCGACGTTGACCGAGAACGACGGCGTGCGCTCGTCGTGGAACGGGCAGAGGCCGGTCATCCGGCCGGTGCCGGCGCGGCGTAGCTCGACGCGCTGCTCGACGAGCCCGGCGAAGTCGATGGCGTCGCGGATCCGGTCGAGATCCTCTCGGGCGTAACGGGCCACGGTCGCTCGCTCAGCCCGCGTGGACGCGCGGGATCACGAGATCGCGGTAGGCCCGCAGCGCGTAGCGATCGGTCATTCCGGCGACCCAGTCGGTCGCCCGCTGCAGCGGGTCGGCGTGCGGATCCGCGTCACGCTGGACGTGGTACTGGTCCCAGCCGCCGTCGTCGATCCCCAACGGCAGCCGGACGGCGCCGTCGGCCGCGGTCTCGCCGTCCCCTGCGTGCTCGAGGTGGTGCTCGAACAGCGTGCGGACCAGGTCGTGCGCACGGCGATGCTGGTCGCGGGCATCCGGAGCCAGGTAGACGTGCTCGAACATCCACGTCCGCAGCTCGTCCATCGCCTGCCCCGCCGCGTCGCCCTGGGCGATGTCGCCCCGCTCGCGCGAGGTCACGACGAGATCCTGGACCAGCCGGTCGATCCGTCGTGACGGGGTCGCACCGAGCTCCCGGATCGGCCCGCCGGGCAGGTCGCGCTCCTTGAGGACCCCGGCCCGGATCGCGTCGTCGATGTCGTGGTTGAGGTAGGCGATCCGGTCGACGATCCGGACGATCCGGCCCTCGAGGGTGCGCGGCATCGGCGCCCGCCCCGAGTGACCGGCGATCCCGTCGAGCACGCTCGCGCTGAGGTTCAGCGCCCGGCCGCCGGCCTCGCGGACGGCGCTCGGCGGATCCTCCAGCACGGTCACGATCCGGATCGAGTGCTCCCAGTGGCGGAAGCTGCGCCCGTGGGGCTGGAGGCAGGCGTCGAGCGCGTCCTCGCCGATGTGCCCGAACGGCGCATGGCCGAGGTCGTGGGCGAGCCCGACCGCCTCGACGAGGTCCTCGTTCAGCTCCAGCGCGCGGGCGACGGTCCGCGCGATCCCGGTCACCTCGAGGGTGTGGGTCAGACGGGTGCGGTAGTGATCGCCCTCCGGCGCGAGGAAGACCTGGGTCTTGTGCTTCAGCCGCCGGAAGGCCTTGCTGTGGACCACGCGGTCACGGTCGCGTTGCAGCGGCGTACGGAGCGGGCACTCGGTCTCCTCCGCGGCCCGGTTGCTCGGCCAGGTGCGGGCGGCCGACGGTGCGAGGAAGGTCTCCTCGAACGCCTGCCGCCGCGCGTGGGGATCACCGAGTGACGTGGCGACGGAGGGCATCCTCTCGATTGTCGCACTCGCCGGACGGGCGCCGAGGTCCGCGGGGCGCGGGGCGCGGGGCCCACCCACCGAACGGTCGGGGATCCGCTCGAATGGGGCGGGGCGTGGCGGGGGCCCGAGCGCTACGGCGATCGGGGCCCGCGCCGCGGGCCGGACCCTCGCCCACTCCCACCCCGCCTCCGCCCGTTGCCCTAGGGCCGCGGGCTCGCGACCGCCGCCTGCGCGGCGGCGACCCGGGCGATCGGCACCCGGAACGGTGAGCACGACACGTAGTCGATCCCGGAGTCCTGGAAGAACGCGATCGAGTCGGGGTCGCCGCCGTGCTCGCCGCAGACCCCGAGCTTGAGGTCCTGGCGGGTCGAGCGGCCGAGCCAGGCGCCCATCCGCAGCATCTGGCCGACGCCGGGAGCATCGATCGTCTCGAACGGCGAGCGATCGAAGATCTGCGCCTCGACGTAGCGGTCGAGGATCTTGCCCTCGATGTCGTCACGGCTGAAGCCGAGCCCGGTCTGCGTCAGGTCGTTGGTGCCGAAGCTGAAGAAGTCGGCATGGTCGGCGATCCGGTCGGCGAGGAAGCAGGCCCGCGGCAGCTCGATCATCGTGCCGACGAGGTAGTCCTCCCCCGCCCGCAGGCCGTGCTCCTCGCCCGCCCGCTCGACGACCGCGCGCATCAGCTCGAGCTCGCGCTCGTAGTCGACCAGCGGGATCATCACCTCGAGGCGCGGCGCGGCGGCGCCACCCTCGCGAACCGCCACGGCCGCAGCGAAGATCGCCCGCGCCTGCATCTCGTAGATCTCCGGGAAGAGGATCCCGAGCCGCACGCCGCGGGTCCCGAGCATCGGGTTGACCTCACCGAGCTGGTCGACCCGTTCGATCTCGACCTGGAGCGCCGCGGTGTCCTTGCCCGCGTGCTGGGCGGCGATCAGCTCCCGCTCCAGCTCGATCCGCTGCGGCAGGAACTCGTGCAGCGGCGGGTCGAGCAGCCGGATCGTCACGGGCAGGCCGTGCATCGCCGCGAACAGCCCCTCGAAGTCCGCCTGTTGGAGCGGCAGCAGCTCGGCCAGCGCCGCCCGACGGTCGTCCTCGTTGTCGGCCATGATCATCGCCCGCATCTTCGGCTGACGGTCCTCGGCCATGAACATGTGCTCGGTCCGGCAGAGGCCGATCCCCTCGGCCCCGAACTCGCGGGCCCGGACGGCGTCCTCGGGCGTATCGGCGTTGGTCCGGACGCCCAGCTCGCGCAGCTCGTCGGCCCACTCGAGGACCGTCTCGAAGTAGCGGTCGACCTCGGCCTCGACCAGCGGCACGTCGTCGGTCGTCACGATCCCGGTCGAGCCGTCGAGCACCAGCAGGTCGCCACCACGGGCGATCACGGTGCCCTTGGCGCCGGCCGGGCCGTCGGTGGCGAGGCGGATCTCGCGCGCCTTGGCGTCGATCTCCAGCGCGCTGACGCCGGAGACGCACGGCCGGCCCATCCCGCGGGCGACGAGCGCGGCGTGGCTGGCCTTGCCGCCCTCGCTGGTGAGGATCCCCTTGGCGGCGTGGAAGCCGGCGACGTCCTCGGCCTCGGTGAAGCGGCGGGCGAGGATCACGGCCTCGCCGCGGCCCGCGGCCTCGACCGCCTCGTGGGCGCTGAAGACCACGTGGCCCTTGGCCGCGCCGGGCGAGGCGTTGACGCCGCGCGCGATCACCGCGAAGTCGGCCTGCGGATCGAAGGTCGGGTGCAGGAGCGCGTCGAGCTTGTCGGCCTCGATCGTCCGCAGCGCGGCGCCCTTGCCGAGCAGCCCCTCGCTGACCGCGTCGACGGCGAACCGGACGGCGGCCTGGGCGGGACGCTTGGCGTTGCGCGTCTGCAGCATGTACAGACGCCCCTCCTCGATCGTGAACTCGGTGTCCTGCATGTCCCCGTAGTGCCGCTCGAGGGTCCGCAGGATCACCATCAGCTCGGTGTAGGCCTTCGGCATCACCCGCTGGAGGTCGGCGATGTCCTGGGTGTTGCGGACGCCGGAGACGACGTCCTCGCCCTGGGCGTTGACGAGGAAGTCGCCGGACGGCTCGGGCTCGCCGGTGACCTCGTCACGGCTGAAGGCGACGCCGGAGCCGGACGTCTCGCCCTTGTTGCCGAAGACCATCTGCTGGACGTTGACCGCGGTGCCCCAGTCCTCGGGGATCCGGTGGAGGCGTCGGTAGGCGATCGCGCGATCGCCGGTCCAGGAGTCGAAGACGGCCCGGATCGCGCCGTCGAGCTGGACGGCCGGGTCCTGCGGGAACGGCTCGCCGGTGTGGTCGGCGTAGATCGCCTTGAAGCGCCCGGTCAGGTCGCGCAGCGCGGCCTCGTCGAGGTCGGTGTCGAGCGTGACGCCGAGCTCCCGCTTGAGCGCGTCGATCTCGGCCTCGATCCGCTCGCCGGGCACGCCGCGGACGACGTTGGCGTACATCTGGACGAAGCGGCGGTACGAGTCCCAGGCGAACCGGGGGTTCGACGTGCGGGCGGCGAGGCCCTCGACCGACTCGTCGGTCAGGCCGAGGTTGAGGACCGTGTCCATCATTCCCGGCATCGACTCGCGGGCGCCCGAGCGCACCGACACCAGCAGCGGATCGCTGCCGTCGCCGAGCCGCTTGCCCGTCAGCCGCTCCAGACGGGCCAGCGCACCGCGGACCTGGTCCTCGAGGCCGGCGGGGTGGGTCCGCTCGGCGCGCATGTAGGCGACGCAGGCCTCGGTGGTGATCGTGAACCCGGCCGGCACACGTCCGCTCCCGAGGATCCGCGTCATCTCGGCGACGTTCGCGCCCTTGCCGCCCAGCAGGTCCCGTTGCTCCTTCGACCCTTCGGAGAAGTCGTATACCCAGGTGAGATCTTCGCTCATGAGGAAGCGCATGGTAGTGACCGTCCAAGACGCTCACGGCCCCGCGCCGAGGCGGCGAATCAGGAGTCGTCGCGTGTCCGGAGATCGACCCCGAGGTGCTGTACGGCGAGCGCTTCGATCGCCCGATGGACCTGACGGCCCGGACGCTCCTCGACCGTCGGCGCGTCGGCCAGCGGCCGCCCGAGCGCCTCGACCATGAAGCGCAGCGCGTCGGCGTCGACCAGCACCGCCCCGCTCTGGCAGCTGGCGCAGACGACGCCGCCGTCGGCTGCGTCGAAGGCGATCAGGTCCTCCGTCCGCCCGCAGCGGACGCAGGCGTCGAGCGCGGGTTGCAGGCCGAGCGCGTAGAGCAGCTTCAGCCGGAAGCCGAGCTGGAGTCCCTCCCCGGCCCGCTCCGGCGCCGCGTCGAGCAGCGCGAGCATCGTCCGCAGGAGCCCGTGGACCCGCTCGGCCGGCTCGTCGGGGACGCAGGTCCGGTCGACGACGTGGCAGGCCCGCTGGGCGTGCGTGAGCGCCGCGTGGCTGGTGATGATCCGGTGGTGCACGGCGACGGTGTCGACGCCGACCACCGTGTGGAGGTCGCTCTTGCCGCGGATCAGCTCGACCCGTACGACCGACAGCGGCTCGAGTCGCCCGCCGAGCTTGCTCTTCGGCCGCCGGGCGCCCCGCGCGATCGCCCCGATCCGGCCGTACTCCGGGGTGATCGCGTGCAGGATCCGGTCGGCTTCGCCGTACCGCATCGACCGCAGCACGATCGCCTCGGTGCTGATTCGACTCCCGCTCACGGACTCACTATACTTTTTATAGTTATGAGTTCGATCACCGTCTACACCACGAACGCCTGCCCGTACTGCGTGCGGGCCAAGGCGCTGCTCGACGCTCGTGGGCTGGCGTACGAGGAGATCAACCTCGGCCGCGATCCCGAGACGCGCGTCGAGCTCGCCCAGAGGACCGGGATGATGACGTTCCCGCAGATCCTCGTCGGCGAGCAGCTCGTCGGCGGGTTCGACGAGCTCGCCGCAGCGGACCAGTCCGGCCGCCTGAACGAGCTCGTCAGCGCCTGATCGCCGGCGCCCCGGGGTCCGTCAGCGCGACGGCGCCACCCGGGGGACGCCGCGCGGCAGGGTCTGGCACCGGTCGCAGCTGTAGGTCGCGCGCTGCGCGACCACCCGTTGGACGACCGGCTCCCCGCACGCCGGGCACGGCAGTCCCGCGCGCCGGTGGACGCGGAAGTCGTTCTGGAACCAGCCCTCGAAGCCGTCGACGTGGCGGAAGTCGTCGATCGTCGCCCCGCCGGCCGCGATCCCCTCCTGGAGCGCGAGCCGGATCCCGTCGGCCAGCGCCGCGCACTGCGGCCCCGTCAACCGTCCCCCGGGGCGCAACGGGTGGACCCGGGCGTGGAAGAGCGCCTCGTCGGCGTAGATGTTGCCGACGCCGGCCACGATCTTCTGGTCGAGCAGCAGGCCCTTGATCGGCGCCCGTCGTTCGCGGAGCGCCGCCCGCAGCGTCGGTCCGTCGAACCCGTCGGCCAACGGCTCCGGCCCGAGCCGCGCGTCGAGGTAGGCGTCGGCCTCGCGGTCGTCGGGGAACCACTGGCCGGTCCCGAACCGCCGCGGATCGCAGAAGCGGACGGTCTGCCCGTCGTCGAGGGTCAGGATCACGCGCTGATACGGCGCCGAGGGGTCGGCGTCGACCAGCAGGACCCCGGTCATCCGCAGATGCAGCAGCAGCGTGCCGGCGTCGGTCCGCCAGATCATGTGCTTGCCGCGGCGCTCGAGGGCCACGATCGTCCGCCCGATCAGCGCCGCCTCGGTCCGGGGCGCCGGGGTCGGCTGGCACCAACGGGGGTCGAGGATCTCGGCCCCCTCGAGCTGGCGCCCGACGAGGTGCGGCCGAAGCTGGCGGGTGACGGTCTCGACCTCGGGCAGCTCGGGCATCACCCATAGCCTGCCGGACGGCCGGGGTCGCCTGCCTTCCCAGGGGCTTCCGTGGCCGTCGCCCGTCGAACGCGAGCCGCAGCTCCGGCGCGTTCCCGGCCCACGGGCGACGCTTCGGTCCGACGTGGCGGCGCGCGCCCCTCAGGGCACGAACGTGCGTCCGGGCAGGTGGGCCGGCTCGGTCCCGGCCAGCCACCACAGGACCGAGGCACCGACGTCGGCCAGGCTGCCGTCGTGGCGACCACTCGCCCAGACCGGCTCGTGCTCGCCGGCCGGATCCGGGACCGCGAACCGGGCCAGCAGCGGCGCGTACTCGCGGGTGTGGAAGCGGTGCGGCGCGGCCGGGTCGACGCCGTGGTCGGCGGTCAGGATCAGCAGGTCGTCGGGCCCCAACCGCGACAGCCAGACGGCGACCGCGGCGTCGATCTCCCGCAGCGCGCGGTGGAAGCCGGCGGTGTCCTTGCGGTGGCCGTAACGCTCGTCGGTCTCGATCAGGTTGACGAAGACGAGACCGGCATCGGGGTCGTCGAGCAGCGCCGCGGTCGAGCGCAGCGCCTCGTCGTTGGTCGCGCCCGGGTGGACGGCGTCGAAGCCCTGCCCGGAGAAGACGTCGACGACCTTGCCGACGCCGTGGACCCGGGTGCCCGTCGCCCGGACCGCATCGAGGTACGACGGACCCGGCGGATCGAGCGCGAAGTCCCGCCGTCCGCCGGTCCGCACGAACCCGTCCGGCCCGCCCGCGAACGGCCGCGCGATCACCCGCGCGGGGCGCATGCCGTCGGGCAGACCGCGGTGCAGCCGGGCGCAGAGCTCGTGCAGCTCCCCGGTGCTCCAACGGTCCTGGTGGGCGGCGACCTGGAGGACCGAGTCGACGGCGGAGGTGTAGAGGATCGGGTGCCCGGTGGCGAGGTGCTCGGTGCCCCAGCGGTCGAGCGCGTGTAGCCCGTCGCTGACCGCGCCGGCCAGGAGGACGGTGCCGGCGATCTCCCCCATCCGGCGCCGTTCGTCGTCGCCGATCCCGTCCGGCCAGGTCGGCAGCGCAGCGGAGGCGACGAGGCCCATCAGGCCCCAGTGGCCGACGATTGAGTCCTTGCCGGGGCCGATCGCCGCGAGCCGGCCGTGCACCGCCGGGTCGGGGGTCGGCGGCACGCCGAGGATCGGGGTGACGTTGCCGAGCCCGAGGGACGCGAGCGTGGGCAGCTCCAGGCCGCCCTCGATCTCGGCCAGGTGCCCGAGCGTGTCGCTCCCGGCGTCACCGTAGGCCGCCGCGTCGGGCAGCGCCCCGACGCCGCAGGCGTCGAGCACGATGACGAACGCTCGTCGTGCCATCGCCTAGTGGTGTGCCCGCGGGTGAGCGCCGCGGTAGACGTCCTGGAGCCGCTGAGCCGAGAGGTGGGTGTACATCTGGGTGGTGGCGATGTCGGCGTGGCCGAGCATCTCCTGGAGCGTGCGCAGGTCGCAGCCGCCGGCGAGCAGGTGCGTGGCGAAGCTGTGCCGAAGCGTGTGCGGGCTCATCCGCCCCTCGAGGCCGGCGCTGAGCGCGTGGCGCTGGACGATCTTGTAGAGCCCCTGGCGGCTGAGGCGGCCCCCGCGCGCGTTGACGAACAGCGAGCGCTCGCTGCCCTCGCCGACCAGCGCGGCGCGCGCGTCGCGGATGTAGCGGGTGACGGCGTCGATCGCACGACGACCGATCGGGACCATCCGCTCCTTGCTGCCCTTGCCGCGGGCGCGCAGCATCCCCTCCTCGAGGTCGACGTCGCCGACGTCGAGCCCGGTCGCCTCGCTCGCGCGCAGTCCGCAGGCGTACATCAGCTCGAGGATGGCCCCGTCGCGGAGCGTGATCGGGGCGGCGTCGCCGTGGCGTCCCGGCATCGCCAGCAGCTTGGCGACCTCGGCCCGGGTCAGCACCTTCGGCAGCTGCTCGCGCTTGCGGGGACCGCGGACCTCGGCCGTGGGATCGGCTTCCAGCAGGCCCTCGCGGCGGACGTGACGGTAGAAGCTGCGGAGGCAGGCGGCCTTCCGCTGGATCGTGGCGGCAGCCGCTGGACGGCGGGGGCTGCCGTCGGTCTTCGTGCCGCCGGCCATCAGGCCGTCGAGGAACGCCGTGACGTCCTCGCCGCTGGCCCCCAGGACCTCGACCCCGCGCGCGTCCAGGAAGGCGCCGTACTGGTGCAGATCAGACCGGTAGGCCTCGAGCGTGTTGCGGGAGAGCCCTCGCTCGAACTCCAGATAGGCCAGGAAGTCGAGCACCAGTCCGGTGATCTGTCGTGGCGGGGCGGGCGCGGCGAGTGGGTACATGGACGCTGACCGGATTGCGCCCGGAGCCGCCGGACCCTTGGCGCTGCAACGCCCCGTGCGCCCGCTGCACGCGTTCGTGCGCGAGCGGCGCCGGCGGATCCAGGCTCAGGTCCCGGGCAGGCCGTTGGCCTTCGCCCACAGCAGCGCGAGCAGCGACTTGCCGTCGCTGGTCGCGGCGATCGCGCCGTCGAGGTCGGCGATCGGCCAGCGGACCAGCTCGATCCGCTCGTCCTCGCCGCTGTCGGCGTGCTCCGGCGACAGGTCCCAGGCGCAGAACAGGTGGACGGTCTCGTCGAGGATCCCGATCGACGGCTGGAACGTGAACAGCGGCTGCCAGTGCGCGGCCTTGTAGCCGATCTCCTCGGCCAGCTCGCGCTTGGCGCAGTCGACCTCCGGCTCGCCGGGCTTGTCGAGCCGTCCGGCGGGGATCTCGAGGCTGTTGGGCTGCCCGATCGCCTCGCGCGGCTGGCGGGTCAGCAGCAGGTCGGTGCCGTCGTGGACGAGGATCCCGACCGCCCCGGTGGTCCGGATGATCTCGCGCTGGACCTCCTTGCCGTCGGCGAAGCGGAACGTGTCCTCGACCAGGTGGACGATCCGCCCGTCGTAGAGGACGGTGCCCCCGATCCGCTCGAACCGGCGTTCCTCGGCGGTGCTCATCGAACTCCTCGGTCGTGACTCATGCGTCGCCCATCCTGGCACGGTCGTCCGCCGCCGAGCGCTCGTGCTCGTCGAGCAGCGTCAGCAGCAGGTCGAGCGTGCCGTCGAGGGCCGCGGCCGCGATCCGCTCGCCGGCTTCGTGCGCGCGCTCGTTGCCGCCGGCCAGGTTGACGGTCGGCAGGCCGCCCGCGTTGAGCACGTTGGCGTCGCTGCCCCCGGCGTCCGCGAACGGCCGCGGGGCGATCCCGAGCCGTTCCAGCGCCGCCGTCGCGTGGCGCAGCGGGACCGCTGACGGGGACAGCGTGTAGGGCGAGAAGCGCGCCTCCAGCAGCAGGTCGAGGTCGACCGGCCCCGCCGGGTCGTGGGCCGCGTCGTGCAGGATCGCCTCGACCACGTCGACCGTCTCCTGGAGGGTCGTGGCGTCCGGTCCGCGGGCCTCGCCGAGCAGCCGCGCGTAGGGCGGGACGACGTTGGTCACGGCCGGTCCGTCGGCGGTCGCGCCGGCCGCGAGGTGGCCGACGTTGACCGTCGCCCCCGAGGCGAGCCGTCCGGCCGGCAGGCGCGCGGCGGCGCGGGCGGCCGCGAGCAGCGCGCTGCGTCCCTCCTCGGGCGCGATCCCGGCGTGGGACGCCCTTCCCCGGAAGCTCGCGTCGAACTGGACGTGCCCGGGAGCGCCGACGACGAGGCCGCCGAGTGGGGTCGGGTGGTCGACGACGTAGCCGCAACGTGCCCGGAGCCGGGTCCGGTCGAACTGGTGGATGCCGCGCAGCTGCGGCTCCTCCTGGACGCTGAACAGCAGCTCGACGGCGAGAGCGGCCGCGGGCTCGCGCGCCCAGCGCGCCGCGACCGCGAGCAGCGCCGCCACGGTGGCCTTGTTGTCCGCGCCGATCAGACCGCCACGGGCGTCGCTCCAGACCCCGTCGCGGCAGACCGGCTCGATGACCGGTCCGAGCGGCGGGACCGTGTCGAGGTGCGCGCAGAGCAGCACCGTCGGGACCGCTCCGCCGCGATCGGGATCCTCGTCGTCCCCGCCCGCGGCCGGCAGACGGCAGAGCAGGTTGCCGGCGTCGCCGCCGAGGGCCGCGCCGGCCCGGTCCTCGTCGACGCGGAACCCGAGCCGGGTCAGCGTCTGGACGACGAGGTCCGCGCAGGCCCGCTCGTGGCCGGACGGGCTCAGGATCGCGCAGAGCGCCCCGAACGTCCGCTGGAGGTCCGCGCGCTCCTCAGCGGAGGCGCGGCGGGGCGGAGCGGCGGGCACGGCCGCCGCTCAGACCTGGGTCCGGTCGCTCTCGTGCACGGCACTGACCTCGTCCGCGCCCAGGGCCCGACGGTGCGCAGTGCTGACGAAGCCCTGGAAGATCGGCGAAGGCCGCTCCGGCCGGCTCTTGAACTCCGGGTGGTACTGGGCCGCGACGAAGAACGGGTGCTCCGGCAGCTCGATCGCCTCGACCAGACGGCCGTCCGGCGAGGTGCCGCCGACGACGAGTCCGGCCCCCTCGAGCTTCTTGCGGAGCGTGATCGAGACCTCGTAGCGGTGACGGTGCCGCTCGTAGACGGTCTCCTCCGCGTACAGCTCGCGAATCCGCGTGCCGGACTGGAGCCTGACCGGGTCCGCGCCCAGGCGCATCGTGCCGCCGAGGTCACGGACCTCCTTCTGCTCGGGCAGGAGGTCGATCACGGGCCACTCGGTCTCGGGGTCGAACTCGGTCGAGTTCGCACCCGGCATGCCGGCCACGTGGCGGGCGAACTCGGAGACGGCGATCTGCATCCCGAGGCAGATGCCCAGGTACGGGATCCGCAGCTCGCGGGCGACCTTGCAGGCGAGGATCTTGCCCTCGATGCCGCGGCCGCCGAAGCCGCCGGGGACGAGGATGCCGTCGGCGCCGGAGAGGCGGTCGATCGCGGCCTGCTCGGACTCGAGGTGCTCGGAGTCGACCCAGTCGATCTCGATGTCGGTGCCGTCCCAGGCGCCCGCGTGCTTCAGCGCCTCGACGACCGACTTGTAGGCGTCCTCGAGCTTGACGTACTTGCCGACGATCGCGATCCGGGTGGTGCCGGTCGCCGACCGCACGCGCCGCATGACCTCTTCCCAGTCGCTGATGTCGGGGGCCGGGGCATCCATCCCGAAGTGGTCGAGGACGCGCTCGTCGACCCGCTCCTCGCGGTACCAGAGCGGGATCTCGTAGACGTCGCCGACGTCCTTGGCCGAGATCACCATGTCGTCCGGCAGCGCGGTGAAGAGGGCGATCTTCGAGCGGATGTCCTTGCTGAGGACGGCCTCCGACCGGCAGAGCAGCATGTCGGGCTGGATGCCGATCCGGCGCAGCTCGTTGACCGAGTGCTGGGTCGGCTTGGTCTTCAGCTCACCGGCGTGCTTGATGAACGGCACGAGGGTGAGGTGGATGTACATGCAGTTGCGGCGTCCGACGTCGGACGGGAACTGGCGGATCGCCTCGAGGAACGGCAGCGACTCGATGTCGCCGACGGTGCCGCCGATCTCGCAGATCACGACGTCGACGTCGCTCGACTCGCCGGCGAGCTTGATCCGGTTCTTGATCTCGTTGGTGATGTGCGGGACGACCTGGACGGTCCCGCCGAGGTAGTCGCCGCGACGCTCACGGCGGATCACCGTGTCGTAGATGCCGCCGGTCGTGACGTTCGACGCCTTCGACGTGTTCGTGTTCGTGAACCGCTCGTAGTGGCCGAGGTCGAGGTCGGTCTCGGCCCCGTCCTCGGTCACGAAGACCTCGCCGTGCTGGTACGGCGACATCGTCCCGGGATCGACGTTGATGTACGGATCCAGCTTCTGCAGGGCGACGGTCAGGCCGCGAGCGACCAGCAGCCGACCGATCGAGGCGGCGGCGATGCCCTTGCCGAGCGACGAGACGACCCCCCCGGTGACGAACACGTACTTGGTCGGGGAACGGTCTGGCACGTGCTGAATCCTCACCTGATGTCGCTGGAGCGTGGCCTCGAGACTCCGGCCGGGCGGATGCCCCACGCCGTCGATGACCGTCTAGGACGGTACCGGGTACGGCGGACGCCGACCCTGCCGCCCGTTCGATCGCCGTTCGCGCTGGACTCGCGGACCCGACGTGACACCATCGGGGTGGTGGCCGTGGCCGGACCGCGGCCGCCGCCGATCCGCCTCCGACCGAGGAGCACCCGTGTCCGACTCGCCGATTTCCCCGTCCTCCCCCGCCAGCGACCCGCCCGTCAAGGACGACGAGCAGTGGAAGCAGGAGCTCACGCCGGAGCAGTACGCCGTGCTCCGCCAGTGCGGCACCGAGCCCGCCTTCACCGGCAAGTACTGGGACACCAAGGCCGACGGCACCTACCGCTGCGCGGCCTGCCACGCCGAGCTGTTCGCCAGCGACACCAAGTTCGACTCCGGCACCGGCTGGCCGAGCTTCACCGATCCGGTCGTGGCCAACGCGGTCGAGCTGCACGAGGACCGTTCGCACGGGATGGTCCGGATCGAGGCCAAGTGCGCCAACTGCGGCGGCCACCTCGGCCACGTGTTCCCCGACGGCCCGGGCCCCAGCGGCCAGCGCTGGTGCATCAACTCGACGGCGCTGGACCTCGACGAGCGCAAGCCGTAGCGAGCGCGGACCCGTCGGAGGCCGGACCAGCGACGATGGCGCAGGCCCCCAACGGGCCGCCGCGGCCTAGAAGACGCTGACGTTCCAGGGCGCCCGCGCCGGGCGCAGTCCGCGGTCGAGGGCCGCTGCCGCTCCCGGCGTCCGTTCCTCGACCGTGCCGGCCGCCACCGCCCGCGTCAACGGCAGGCCGCCGAGGTAGGCGCTGCCGAGCGCGGCGATCGGCAGCCGCAGGTCGGGCTCGCGCCCGGTCCGCTCGCAGGTGAAGCCGGAGGGGCCGGCGTGCAGGTGCCAACGGCCGGCGTTCCCGGGCAGCAGGTCGTCCTCGACCTCGACGGTCAGCGCGACGTCGGCCGCCCAGGTTCGTGCGGCGAGCGCCGCGGGCAGGTCGACCAGCCGGACCCAGAGCGCGTCCTCGACCCGCCGGCGGACGGCCCGCGGGTTGGCGAGCAGCAGCGGCAGCACGTCGTCGACCGGACGGCTCTCGGCCTCCAGCCGGTGGATCAGGTCGATCGAGAGCAGGTACCGCCAGAGCGTCCGCTCGGCGACGGCGCTGGTGGCGACCAGCTCGTCGAGTTGGAGGATCCCGCCGACGTCGGCGTCCGCTCCGGAGTCATAGCGGGTCCGATAGAGGGCGTAGCCACGATCCTCGTCCCCGTCGCCGACGATCGCGACCCGCAGCGGGCCGCGCTCCTCACGGAGGCTCTCGGGCTCGGCCAGGGGGTCGTGGGTCCACCAGCCGGCGTCCCGGCTGAGCATGCCGCCCCGGCCCGCTCGCGCCCGCTCGTAGATCGCGGCGACGACCGCCTCGGCCCCGACCCGCTCGATCAGCCGCACCCGCAGTCCGTCCGCCCCCGCGTCCGGACCGGCCGGCGAACCGGCCTCGAGGACGCGGACCTCGGTCTCGTGCGACTCGGTCGCGGGACCGAAGCCGAACCGGCCGTAGATCCCCGCCTCCGACGCCCAGAGCGCCGCGACCGGCATGCCCTCTTCGCGGGCGCGCAGCAGCTGGCCGGCCATCATCCGCCGCAGGATCCCCCGCCTCCGGTGCGTCGGCAGCACCGAGACCCAGCTGATCGCCGCGCAGCGCACGTCGCCATCCGGGACCGAGAGCCGCAGGTCGTAGGCCGCGGAGGTCCCGACGAGCGTCGCGCCGTCGTAGGCGCAGAGGCTCCCCCGGCGGTCGATCAGCGCGGCGGCGCTGGCCCGCTCGTCGGCCGCGACCGTCTGATGGAACGTGGTCTCGTCGAGCGCGAAGAGCGGATCCAGCGACTCGTCCGCCGCGACCGGCCGGAACGTCAGGTCGTCGAGCATCCGATCAGCCTATGGCTCCGCAGGCCCGAACCCGTTGCCGGCGGGCTACGCGGCGCTCCGCAGCTCCTCGGCGTGGCGGAGCGCGCCCTCGTCGCCGCTGTCGCCCCCGAGCATCCGCACCAGCTCGCCGACGACCTCGGGATCGTCGAGTCGCCGCACGACCGTCCGGGCCGGCTCGACGGTGGTGTCCTTCTCGATCGCGAAGTGGCGGGCGGCGAGCGCGGCGATCTGCGGCAGGTGGGTGATGCAGAGGACCTGCCCGCCCTCGGCCAGGCTCCGCAGCTGCTCCCCGACCGACCGACCCGTCTGGCCGCCGACGCCGCTGTCGATCTCGTCGAAGACCTGGGTCGCGTCGGTGCCGTCGCCGGAGACGGCGAGCAGGGCCAGCATCACGCGGGACAGCTCGCCGCCCGAGGCGGCGTCGCGGACCGGCGCCGGCGGCACGCCTGGGTTCGGGGCCAGCAGCAGCTCGCAGTGGTCCTCGCCGCTCGGTCCCGGATCGCGCGGCTCGAGCTGGACCTCGAGCCGGGCGGCCGGCATCGAGAGCGCGGCCAGCCGGACGACGACCGCCTTCGCCAGCTTCGGCGCGGCCTTGCGGCGCGCGCTGGCCAGCTCCTTGGCCAGCCGGGCCCGCTTGATCCCGGCGTCGGCGAGGTCCGCCTCGGCCTCAGCCGTGGCGCCCTCGATCCCCTCCAGCTCCGCCAGGCGGGTCCGGCAGGTCTCGGCGTGGGCCAGGACCGCCGCGACCGTGCCGCCGTGCTTGCGCTCGAGCCGGGCGATCGCCTCCAGCCGCTCGTCGACGCGCTCCAGCTCGGCCGGGTCGGCGTCGAGCGCGTCGAGGTGTCGCCGCAGCTCGGCCGCCAGGTCGTCGGTCTCGATCCGCAGCGACCGCAGCCGCTCGGCGAGACCGTCGAGCTCGGCGTCGACCCCGGCGATCCCGTCGAGCGCCGCCTCGCCGACCGCCAGGCCGGCGCCCGCCGCGCCGTCCTCGGCGCCGAGGGCCTCGCTCGCCAGGAAGGTCGCCTCGCGCAGCGCCTCGACGTGCCGCAGCCGCTCGCGGATCGCGATCAGGTCGTCGCGCTCCGTCTCGACCGGAGCGACCTCGTCGATCTCGCCCAGCTCGAACCGCAGCAGGTCGAGCTCGCGCTCGCGGACCCCTGCCGCCTCGCGCAGCTCCTCGAGGCGGCGGCGCGCGTCGCGCTCGGCCGCGTGGGCCGCTGCGTGCGCCTCGCGGCGATCGAGGTGACCGGCACGAAGCGTCTCGCAGAAGCCGTCCAGCAACCCCAGCTGTGCCGCCGGGGAGAGCAGCCGGCGGGCCTCGTGCTGGCCGTGGAAGGCGAGCAGGGTGGTCCCCACCTCGCGCAGGTCGGCCGCCGTGGCGGAACGGCCGGCGAGGAACGCCCGCGAGCGCCCCTCGGCGGTCACGCGACGGGCGAGCACCAGCTCCTCGGCGTCGGCGGGCAGCCGGTCGGCGATCTCCGGCGGGAGCGCCGCGAGGCCGTCGGCGTCGAGCGAGAAGACCCCCTCGACCCAGGCCTCGCTCGCTCCCGGGCGCACGATCCCGCTCTTGGGCTTGGCCCCGAGCAGCAGATCGAGTGCACTGGCGAGCACCGATTTGCCCGCGCCGGTCTCCCCGGTCACGACGTTCAGTCCGGGGACGAAGTCCAGTTCGGCCCGCTCGATCAGGAGCAGGTTCTCGACGCGCAGCTCGAGCAACACGAACGTAGGTTCGCATCCCGACAGGACGGATAGCGCCGCGGGTCCCGATCGGCACGAGAACGGCACGCCTGCGTCACGGTCCGACGCGGTTCCGTGACCGATGAGTTCGGGGCTCGGCCGGCGTCTCACCCGTACCGCCACCGCCCTACGGTGGCCGCCGCACGACCGCCATCCCGGCCCGGAAGGACGCACCGATGTCTCACGGCGAACGACTGCTCACCGCCAACGGCGTACCGCTCTGCGTCGAGACGTTCGGCGATCCCGCCGACCCGACGATCCTGCTGATCCACGGCGCCTCGGCCTCGATGCTGTGGTGGGAGGAGCAGCTCTGCACCAGGATCGCCGCCGGCGGCCGCCACGTGATCCGCTTCGACAACCGCGACACCGGCCGCTCGATCAGCTACCCGGCGGGACGACCCGGCTACGCCCTGACCGACATGGTCGACGACGCACTCGGGATCCTCGACGCGCTCGGGATCGAGTGCGCCCATGTCGTCGGGCGCTCGATGGCCGGCGCGATCGCCGTCCGCGCCGCGCTCGGCCGTCCCGACCGCGTCCGCTCCCTGACCCTGGTCTCGACCTCCCCCGGCGGCACCGGGTTGCCGCCGATGTCGGACGAGCTCCTCGGCTACGTCGGCAGCGGCGATCCCGACCCGACGGACCCGGCCGCGGTGATCGCGTTCGTCACCGGCCTGATGCGGGTCTACGCCGGCGGCTCGCCCTACTACGACGAGGCGGCCACCCGCGCGCTGGTCGAGCGGGACATTGCCCGCACGAACGACATCGCGGCCTGCCTGACCAACCACTTCGTGATCGACATGGGCCGCCCCGACCCACGGATGCTGACCGCGATCGAGGCCCCGACCCTGGTCGTCCACGGGGAGCGCGATCCGGTCTTCCCGCTCGCCCACGGAGAGGCCCTGCGCGACCGGATCCCCGGCGCCCGGCTGCTGACCCTGCCGGAGGCCGGCCACGAGCTCCCCGCGCCGCTCTGGGACCGCTTCGTGCCCGCCCTGCTCGAGCACACCGCGGGCACCCGGGCGGCGAGCCGCAGCTGGCGGAGCTCCCCGCTGACCCCGCTGCGACGCTGAGCGGCCGCTCAGCCGGCCAGCCGGCCGAACTTCTCGCGCAGGCGGCGGTAGAAGCTCGTCCCCGGGCTCTGGGCCAGCAGCGCCGCCTCGCGCCGGAAGCGCACCTGGAGGACCCCGTCGTCGGCCAGGACGCCGCGGGGACGGCCGTCGACGCCCAGCTCGACGGCCGTCGACGACCCGTTGTGCAGTTCGAGCACGCCGTCCGGGGCGACGACCAGCGCCCGCGCCGAGAGCGTGTGCGGCGCGATGAACGAGACGGCGTAGCCCTCGACGCCCCAGGCCAGGACCGGGCCGCCGTTGGCGAGGTTGTAGCCGGTGCTGCCAGCGGGGGTCGCGACGACCAGGCCGTCGCAGCGGACGTGACCGACCTCTTCGCCGTCGATCCGGTACCGCAGCGCGGCGACCCGGTCGCCGGTCCGCCGGTGGACGCTGACGTCGTTGATCGCCGAGTGGATGCTGCCGTCGGGCAGGGCGACCTCGAGCGCGGGCAGGCCGAGGACCTCGAAGTCACCGCTCAGTGCCCGCCGCAGGCCATCCTCCTGCTCCTCCGGGTCGACCGTCGCGAGGAAGCCGATCTCACCGAGGTTGACCGCATAGACCGGGACGCCGGTACGGACCTGCCGCCGCAGGCCCTTGAGGATCGTCCCGTCGCCCCCGAGCACGACGCAGAGGTCCGCGTCGGCCCGCCACGGGGCGTCGACGACGATCCCTGGCTCGGCGCTGAGACGGTGCTTGGCCGTCTCCTCGACGTCGAACCAGAGCTCGCTGCCCGCCTCGCGCGCGGCCTTCCGCAGCGCATTGAGGGCGTCCGCCGAGTGGCCGGGGCGACCGTGGGTCAGCACCGACACCGTCCGTGCCGCCTTGCCGTAGGGCCTCACGCGGGCGTCTCCGGCTCGACGGCCAGAGCGAGCGCCTCGATGTCCTCGTGTCCCCCGCGCGCCCCCTCGGCGAGGTGCAGGAAGGTCTCGCGGTTGCCCTTCGGCCCCGGCAGTCCCGACGAGGCCGCGGCGACGACCGACCAGCCGACGGCCCGGGCCGCGTTGGCGACGGTCACGACCGCCTCACGGCGCAGCGCCGGCTCCCTCACGACGCCTCCGCGTCCGACCCGCCCGCGACCGAGCTCGAACTGCGGCTTGACCATCAGCAGCGCGTCGAAGCGCGGGGCGACGACCTCCCGCAGGGCCGGCAGCAGCTTGGTCAGCGAGATGAAGGAGACGTCGGCCACGACCAGGTCCGGCGCGTAGGGCAGCATCTCCGGGGTCAGCTCGCGGGCGTTCTGCCGCTCGATCACGGTCACCCGCTCGTCGTTCCGGACCGACCAGGCCAGCTCGCCGTAGGCGACGTCGACGGCGATCACCGTCGCCGTACCGCCCTGGAGCAGGCAGTCGGTGAAGCCACCGGTCGAGGCGCCGACGTCGAGCGCACGACGGCCGACGATCGGGATCTCGAGCAACTCGAGCGCGTTGGCGAGCTTGACGCCCCCGCGGGAGACGAACCGTGGTGCCTCCGCGGTCTCGACCTCGACGTCCTCCTCGACCTGGAGGCCCGGCTTCAGCTGCCGTGCGTGCGGATTCGCGTTGGGTCCTCCGAGCCGGACGGAGCCGGCCAGGATCGCGGCCGCGGCCGCGGATCGCGAGCCGTAGAGCCCGCGCTGGTGGAGGAGTGTGTCGAGCCGGACTTTGGCCATCCGGGAGCACGGTACCGGCTCGCCACCGGCGGCCCGGCACCCCTGTGATCGACCCCACACCCAGAACGGCCTGCGACCGGCACCATTCCTCTTGTCGTCAGCAGCGGACGACGCCACTCCCTGCGAGTTGCCACCGCCGCGACGCCACTGCCCCACCGATGCTCCGGACCACGTCCGAGCACGACCGGGCCCCCGCCTTCCCGTAGTACTCGTGGCACACCAGAAACGCTGCTTCGGCAGCACTCTCCTCGGAAGCGGCCCGCCTCGTGCGGGTCGTTTCTTTGGGAGCGTGCGAGGTCAGCCGAGGTCAGCGGCTCGCCGCCGATCTCCGCGCGGATCACGCTCGTCCGCGTCGCCGCCCGGCGCGCGAGGGCCGGGCTCCCAGGCGAGCCCGGCACACCCCAGAGGGCTCGCTAGCTGATCGGCTTGTCGTCGACCTCGGCGCTGACCTTGCTGTCCCCGTCGACCTCGACGGCGACGGCGTAGCGCGTGCCCCCGTCGACCGTGATCACGCAGCGGATGGGCTTCGTGGTCGGGATCACGACCTTCGCCGGGCAGGTGAAGTCCTCGGCGGTCTCGCCGACCTGCTCCTCGAGCAGGGCGCGGGCGCCCTTGGCGATCTCGGTCCCCTTCGCCTCGCCGCGGACGGCCTTGACCTCGAAGTGGGCCTTGTCGCCATCGCGGGAGGTGACCTTGCCCTCGATGAAGAGCTTGGTCTCCGAGGGGTTCAGGGCGGTGCAGCGGACCGGGGACCCGACCTCCGCGTCGACCTTCTCGCAGCTCGTGTCGGTCAGGTCGATGCCCTGGTCCTTGAACTGGCTGACGATCGTGCTCTCGACCTTCTTGGTGTCGAGCGTTTCGGTGCCGCAGGCCGACAGGGCGAGGGCGGCGGTCGCCACGAGCGTGATGGCGGTGAGTGGGCGCAGGGCGGATTTCATCGTGGGCGACGGTAGCCGGTTAACGGCATTCCGGGGTCGTGCCTCACCGCCCCTCGGCCGAACGTCCGTTTGGCGCGCGCGGGCGACGCCAAACGGACCTCCGCTCCGCTCAGGCCTTGGCCCGGGCCCCGACCAGCGGGACGCCGAGGCTGGCCGCGATCCGGTCGGCGACGTCGCGGCCGGTGAACCCGACCTCGGCGTGCAGCAGCGCGGGCTTGCCGTGCGTGACGTAGCGGTCGGGCAGGCCGACCCGCATGATCCGGCAGCCGCCGGAGCTGTTGCCCCAGTCGATCCCGTGCTCCTCGCCGGCCTCCCAGACCGCGGAGCCGAATCCGCCCTGGAGGACGCCTTCCTCGACGGTCACGAGCAGCTCGTGGTGCGCGACGAGGTCACGGACCAGCTCGACGTCGATCGGCTTGGCGAAGCGGGCGTCGGCGACGGTCGCCTCGATCCCGCCCTCGCGCAGCAGCGCGGCGGCGTCGAGGCCGACCCCGACCCCGGAGCCGTAGCCGAGGATCGCGACCCGATCGCCCTGGCGCAGGACCTCGCCCTTGCCGATCCCGATCGTCGCGGGCGCCCGGGGCATCGGCACTCCCGCGCCCTCGCCGCGCGGGTAGCGCAGCGCGAACGGGCCGGGATGGGCGATGCCGGTGTGCAGCAGGTGCGCGAGCTGCGCCTCGTCGCGCGGGGCGGCCAGCACGATGTTGGGCAGCGACCGCAGGTAGGCGATGTCGAAGACGCCGTGGTGGGTCGGACCGTCGTCGCCGACCAGCCCCGCCCGGTCCATCGCCAGGACCACGTCCAGCTCCTGGAGGCAGACGTCGTGGACGATCTGGTCGTAGGCGCGCTGGAGGAAGGTCGAGTAGATCGCCGCGACCGGCTTCAGGCCCTCGAGCGCCAGACCGGACGCGAACAGCAGTGCCTGCTGCTCGGCGATGCCGACGTCGAAGTAGTGGTCCGGCTCGGCCTCCTGGAGCAGGTTCAGGCCGGTGCCGGAGTTCATCGCGGCGGTGATCCCGACGACGCGACGGTCGGCCCGGACCTCCTCGATCATCTGCTCGCCGAAGACCTGGGTGTAGGTCGGCGGCTTGGCCGGCGCGTCCGGATCGGCGGCGACCTTCGGGGCGGGCGAGCCGTCGACGATGCTGTTCGGCTTCGCCGCGTGCCACTGCTCCATGCCCTCGAGCCCGCCGTCCTCGGCCGGCGCGAAGCCCTTGCCCTTGACGGTGGTGACGTGGACCACGACCGGGCGATCGGCGTTGAACGCCTGCCGCAGCGCCTGCCGCAGCGCGTGGACGTCGTGCCCGTCGACGACGCCGACGTAGGCCCAGTCGAGCGACTCCCACAGCTCGCCCTGGGCGTTGAGCAGCTTCATCGAGCCCTTGATCGGCGGACCGACCCGCTCGACCAGGCTGCCGACGCCGGGCAGCTCGGAGAGCACGCCCTCGACCTTCTCGCGGCCGTGCCAGAGCTTCGGGCGCAACCGGACGCCCTGGAAGTAGCGGGAGAGCGCGCCGACGTTCGGCGAGATCGACATCCCGTTGTCGTTCAGGATCACCACCAGCGGCGTCCCGAGCCCACCGGCCTGGTGGGCGGCCTCGAAGGCCACGCCGCCGGTCATCGCGCCGTCGCCGATCACCGCGACCACGCGGCCGGGCTCGGGATGGCTCGGATCGTTCTCCTGCTGCAGGCGCATGCCCTCGCGGAGCCCGACGCCGTAGCCGATCGAGGTCGACGCGTGCCCGGCACCCATGATGTCGTGCTCGGACTCGGCGATCGCGCAGAACGGCGCGAGGCCGTCGTACTTGCGGATCGTCGCCAGCTCGTCGCGGCGGCCGGTCAGGATCTTGTGCGGGTACGCCTGATGGCCGACGTCCCAGAGGATCTTGTCCCGTGGGCTGTCGAGCAACGAGTGCAGCGCGACCGCGATCTCGCAGGTCCCGAGGTTCGCACCGAAGTGGCCGCCGATCTGGCCGACCGTGTCGATGATGTGCTCACGGACCTCCTGCGCGACCTGCTGCAGCTCCTCCTCGGAGAGGCCGTGCAGATCCTGGGGACGGTCGATGTTGTCGAGCAGCCGGGTCACGGTTCAGCTGGTCCTCGTGTGGATGAAGGCGGTGAGGGTGTGCAAGTCCATCGCTCCTGAGGGTACGGCGGACCGGAGGGCGTCGGAGGCCGCGTCGTGATGGGACGCCGCCATGCGACGTGCACCATCTAGACCGTACTCGGTCACGTACGTCCGCTTCCCGTGACGCTGGTCACTCCCCTGCGGCTTGCCGAGGTCCTGATCGGTCCCCGTCACGTCGAGGATGTCGTCGACGATCTGGAAGAGGACCCCGAGATCGGCCGCGTAGCTGCGGAACGGCGCCGCCTCCTCGTCGCTCAGCCCGGCGAGCTGCAGCACGCATCCGACCGAGGCCCCGATCAGACGGCCGGTCTTCAGCTCGTGGAGCACGCGCAGGTCGGCCGCGGTGCGGGCGTCCAGCTCGGCCGGGTCGGCGCGCTCGGCAGTGACGTCGAGGAACTGGCCGCCGACCATCCCGTCGACGCCGGTCGCATCGGCCAGCTCGGTCGCCGCGGCGAGGATCCGCTCGGCGGGGAACGACGGGGCACCGGCGCTGCCCGCTCCGCCGCTGGGCATCCGCAGCAGCAGGTGGAAGGCCTCGGCGTAGAGGGCGTCGCCGGCCAGGATCGCCACGTCCTCCCCGAACGCGACGTGCGAGGTCGGGCGGCCACGGCGGAGGTCGTCGTCGTCCATCGCCGGCAGGTCGTCGTGGACCAGCGAGTAGGTGTGGATCAGCTCGACCGCGGCGGCCAGCGGCAGGACGGCGGCCTCGTCGAGCTCGAGCGCCCGCGCCGTCGCCAGCGACAGGACCGGACGGATCCGCTTCCCACCGGCCAGCAGCGAGTAGCGCATCGCCTCCTCCAGCCCGGCGACACCGGCACTGCGGGCCGGGAAGCGGAGGCCGTCGAGGTAGTCGTCGACCAGCAGGCGGAGGTCGTCGGGGTAGACCGCGGTCGAGGTGCTCACTGGACGCCCCCGCTCTCGCGCAGCATCCGGTCGAAGGCGCCACCGGCGTCGGCCGCGGTCTGGGCGACCTGCTCGGCCGCGACGACCTGCTCGTCCGGCTCGGCAGCATCGTCGGCGACGCGTCCCAGCGCGTGCTCCAACCGTGCGAGTTGGATCTGCAACTCGCGACCGACGTCCGCGTCACTCATGCCGACAGTGTGAAGGATCGGGCGGTGCTCCGGGGCGGCGGCCGACCGCGACGCGGCCCCTCGCCGGGTTCCCCGGGCCGGCCGCGAGCTGCGACCGGAATCAACCGCGCGTTCGGTTGACCTAGGCCTCGGTGCGCTCGCGCAGGATCGCCGCGAGGATCCCGTTGACGAACTTCGGCGCCTCGGCGCTGCAGAACTTCTTGGCCGTCTCGACCGCCTCGGAGATCGCGCCCTCGGGCGGGATCGGCGTATCGCCCGGGACGACGTCGGGGTGCAGCATCTCCAGCAACGCGACCCGCATGATCGAGCGTTCGAGCGGAGCGATCCGGTCGAGCGCCCAGCCCTTGGAGTGCTTGCTGATCAGCGCGTCGAGCTCTTCCTGATGGTCAGTCGTCGCGTGAGCCAGCGAACGGGTGAACATCGCAGCATCGCGATCGAACAGCTCGTGGAGCGGCCGTCCGGTCAGATCGTGCTGATAGACGGTGAAGACGGCATCGCGCCGCTGGTCGCTACGACGAGACATGCAGCGGGGAAGGCTACGCGACCGGGTCGCCGACCGGCGACCGGTCGTCGACGCAGGGCACGGTGCGGCTCACGCGCGGGACATGTAGGCGCCCGTCTCCGTCTGGACCTTGACGCGGTCCCCGACGTTGACGAACAGCGGGACGCGGATCTCGGCCCCGGTCTCGAGGGTGGCCGGCTTGTCGCCACCACCGGACGCGGTGTCGCCGCGCAGACCGGGCTCGGTGTGCGAGACGGCGAGCTCGACCGACGCCGGCAGCTGGATGTCCGCGGGCTGGTCGTCGATGAAGAGGATCGGCACCGTGTCGTTGGCCAGGATGAAGCGGAGCGCCGAGGCGACCTTCTCGACCGGGATCGCCAGCTGCTCGTAGGACGCGGTGTCCATGAAGTGGGCGTCGGTGCCGTCCTCGTAGAGGTACTGCATCGAGCGGGCCTCGGTGTGGACCGCGCGGAACTTCTCACCGGCGCGGAAGGTCTTGTCGATCACGTTGCCGTCGCTCGCGCGGCGGAGCTTGCTGCGCACGAACGCCGCACCCTTGCCGGGCTTGACGTGCTGCGTCTCGAGGACCTTGTAGACGACCCCATCGACCTCGATGTGGTTCCCGTTCTTCAACTGGTTCGTGGAGATCATGCGCGCGGACCAGTGTACGGCCCGCCGCGTTCGCGCGTCATCGTTCCCGATCGGCGACCGGCCGGCATCCGCCCACCGCTCCTCGGGCTCAGGCCTCGGGCGTGGCGATCAGGACGCCGACCAGCCCCGGAAAACGGGCCTCGAGGTCGTCGCGTCGCAGCGAGATGTGACGCTCGGTGCCCTCGGGGCGGGTCCGCGTCAGACCCGCCTCCCGCAGCAGCCGGACGTGGTACGAGCTGGTCGACTTGGGGATCCCGAGCGTCGCGGCCAGGAACCCGCAGGGCACCTCGTCCTGCTCGCTCAGCAGCCGGACCATCTGCAGCCGCAGCGGGTCGCCGACCGTCCGCAGGATCTGCGCCAGGTCGAGGCTCGCCGTCGGCGGGTGATGGATCGTGTCGCGGGGGGACTGAACGGCCACGACCCTATGATACAACGATTGTTCCAGAACTTTGGAACTACTTTCGATGTCCCGCCTCACGCCACGCGCCCTCTCCCCAACCGCCGCCTACGTGCTGGTGGCCGCCGTGATCGGCCTGGCGCTGTTCGCGTCGGCGACGCCGTCACCGCTGTACGAGATCTACCGCGCCGAGTGGGGCTTCTCCCCGTTCGTGCTCACGCTCGTCTACGCGGTCTACGCCTTCGGCGTGCTCGCGGCGCTGCTGCTGGTCGGCCGGATCTCGGACGAGGTTGGACGCCGGCCGGTGCTCGTCGCCGCGCTCGCCGCGCTGCTCGCCGCGACCGCGCTGTTCCTCGTCGCCGACTCGCTCCCCTGGCTGTTCGCGGCCCGGGCCCTCCAGGGGCTCGCGACCGGCACCGCGCTCGGGGCCGCCAGCGCCGCGCTGCTCGACCTCCACCCCCGCCGCGACAGCCACAACGCCGGTCTCGTCAACGGCGTCGTCAGCGCCGCCGGGATGGGCACCGGGGCGCTGCTCTCCTCGCTGCTGGTCGAGTACGGGCCGATCCCGCAGAAGCTGCCCTACCTCGTCCTGATGACGGTCTTCGGCGTGCTGCTGGTCGGGGCACTGCTGATGCACGAGCCGGTCGGCGAGCGTCAGCCGCTGCGGATCCGCCCCCAGCGGCCGTACGTCCCGCCCGCGATCCGCGGGGCGTTCCTGCTCGCCGGGCTCGGCGTGCTCGCGTCGTGGTCGATCGGCGGGCTCTACCTCTCGCTCGGGCCCGAGCTGGCCGGCGAGCTGCTGCACACCGACAGCGCGGTCGCCGGCGGGCTCGCCGCGCTCTGCCTCGCCGTGCCCGGGGGCATCGCGCAGATCGTCTTCCAGCACGTCGTCCCGTGGCGGCTGACCACCTACGGGGCGTTGGTGCTGGCGGCCGGCATGGGGCTGATCGTGGCCTCGCTCTCGTTCGATTCCGCGGTGCTCTTCCTCGGCGCGACGGCGATCACCGGGATGGGCTTCGGGGCGGCGTTCCTCGGCGGGCTGCGCTCGCTGACGGCGGTGCTGCCGGAGCACCATCGGGCCGAGGTCATGTCCGCCTTCTACGTGGTCGCCTACGCCTCGATCTCGATCCCCGCGGTCGCCGCCGGGATCGTCGTCTCGTCGTGGGGCCTGCTCCCGACCTTCCGGGTCTTCGGGGTCCTCGTGATCGGCGTCGCGCTGGTGGTCTCGGTCGGCGCCGCCCGCACCCGGCCGCGCCCCGATGCCGGCGACGCCGAGCCGCTGCTCAGCGGGCCGAACGCACCGTCGACGGCAGGCGCCGAGTCCCGCTGACCGAACCAGCGTTTGGGCGACGTGTCGTGCGTCCGACGGACTAGGCTGGGGCATGACCGTCGCTCCCCAGGCCGCCGCCTTCCTCGCTCAGGTGGCCGGCGCCCCGCCGCTCGACACCCAGACGCCCGAGCAGAACCGTGCCGACCTCGTCGAGGTGCTGCCGCTGACCGGGCCCCGCCAGGAGCTGGCCGTGGTCGAGGACCGGACGATCGAGACCGCCACCGGACCGGTCGCGGTTCGCGTCTACCGGCCCCGGATCGCCGCCGGGCTGCCGGTCGTCGCGCACTTCCACGGCGGCGGCTGGGTCCTGGGCGACCTCGAGAGCCACGACACCAGCTGCCGCGACATCGCGGCCACCGCCGACGCGGTGGTCGTGGCCGTCGACTACCGGCGGGCGCCCGAGCACCCGTTCCCGGCCGCGTACGACGACTGCCTCGGCGTCACCCGCGCGCTGCTGGAGGACGGCGCCGGCCTCGACGTCGATCCGGCCCGGGTCGCGGTCGCCGGCGACAGCGCCGGCGGCAATCTCGCCGCGGTCGCTTCCCGCGCGCTCCGGGGCGTCGGCAGCGGGCTCGTCCACCAGGTCCTGATCTACCCGGTCACCGACGTCGCCGGCGTCGGCGCGACCGAGAGCTACGCCGCGTTCGGTGACGGGCACTTCCTGACCACCAGGGACATGGCCTACTTCGCCCGCTCCTACGCCGGGGAGACCGACCCGGCCGATCCGCGGCTGTCGCCGCTGCGGGCCGAGGACCACGCCGGCCTGCCGCCGGCCACGGTCCTCACCGCGGGCTGTGACCCGCTCCGCGACGAGGGCGAGGCCTACGCCGAGCTGCTGCGCACGGCCGGCGGCGAGGTCGAGCTCCGGCGGTTCGACGGCCAGGTGCACCCGTTCGTCCTGCTCGCCGGGATCATCGACGACGCCGCCGAGGCCCGCCGCTCGATCGGCGAGCGGCTGCGGGCGGCGTTCGTCGCCTGAACGGCCGCCGCGCCCGGCCGACCGCCGGGGTGACCGACGCCTCGAGGGCCGAGGCGCGACCCCCGACGAGCCAGGCGCGGCCCGTCGGGCCGCGCGGCGGGGCTAGGAGACCTCGACCAGGTCCTTGGTGACGGTGGTGAAGACGTCGGGGCCGTCGGGGGTGACGGCGGCCAGGTCCTCGATCCGCACGCCGAGCTCGCCGGGCACGTAGACGCCCGGCTCGATCGTCACGATCTCGCCCGTGCGCAGCGCACCGCTGCCGCGCGGGCTGAGGGTCGGCGCCTCGTGGACCTCGAGCCCGACGCCGTGGCCGAGGCCATGGCCGAAGTGGTCGGCGTGGCCGCCGGCGGAGATCACGTCGCGGGCGAGCTTGTCGACCGCCTTCGCCTGGGCGCCGGTCTTGACCGCCGCCAGCGACTGCAGCTGGGCGTCGAGCACCAGCTGGTAGACCGTCCGGGCCGCGTCGCCGACCGGGCCGGTCGCGACGGTCCGGGTGCAGTCGGAGCAGTAGCCGTCGAGGATGCAGCCCCAGTCGACCGTCAGCAGGACCCCGGCGGGGATCTCGACCGGACGCGGCACCGCGTGCGGGAGCGCGCCGTGAGCCCCGGAGGCGATGATCGGCGCGAAGCTGTTGCCGCTGGCCCCGAGCCGGCGCATGGCCGTCTCCAGGCGGAGCCCAACCTCGGCTTCGGTCCGGCCGACGACGCCGCCCTCGAGGATGACCTCGACGAAGGCCGCGTCGGCGAGCTCGCTGGCCGCCCGGATCGCCGCCTGCTCGGTGGCGTCCTTGACCGCCCGCAGGCCGGTGACCAGGCCGGCCGACGGGACCAGCTCGACGCCGACGGCGACCGCGTTGCGCAGGCGCCGGTGCGCGGCGAAGCTCATGTCGCCGTCGTCGAAGCCGACCTTGCGCGCGTCGTCGGGCAGGTGGGCGGCGATCCCGGCGCCGCCGAGGTCACGGCCGCCGTCGATCCGCTGCCAGTCGTCGGAGACCTGCTCGGCCGCCTGCGTCACGTACCGGAAGTCGGTCACGAACCGCCGCGTGGCGCCGCCCGCCTCGGTGTCGGGGCCGACGATCACGATCGCGTTGGAGCCGGTGAACCCGGTCAGCCAGCGGATGTCGTGCGGGTTGCTGACGACGAGCGCATCGAGCTTGCGGTCGATCAGCAGCGCGGCCAGGCGGTCGGCGCGTTCGGCGGGAACGGTCATGCGGTGGGGTCCTCGTTGGGGGTCTCGGCGTCGGAGCCGGTCGCGGCCGCGGCGAACGCGTCCGGCGCGGCGGGCTCGATCGTGTCGGCGGGCGTCGGCGCGGCGGGCTCGGCGGCCGCGGCGGCCTCACCGGCGGACGCCGACTCGCTGGCCGCCAGATCGGTCTTGTCGGGCGCCGCTCCGAGCGATTCCCCGACCGGGGTCCCGGTCGCCGGCGTCGGCACCGGTGCGGACGCCTTGAGGTGGTCGCGCAGCAGCTCGAGCGCGTCGCGGTAGCCGTCGGGGCCACGACCGGTGATCGTCGCCAGGCAGACGTCGGAGATCACCGACTGCTGGCGCCAGGCCTCACGGCTCGCGAGGTCGGACAGGTGCACCTCGACGATCGGGACCGCGGCGATCTCGAGCGCGTCGTGGATCGCCCACGCGTAGTGGGTCCAGGCGCCGGGGTTGATGATGATCCCGTCGACCAGGCCCTCGGCCCGGTGGAGGTACTCGACGAGCGAGCCCTCGTGGTTCGTCTGGAAGAACCGGGGCGTGAGGTCGAGCTCGACCGCCCACTCGTCGATCTGACGCTCGAGCTCGCGGAAGGTCAGCGCTCCGTAGTGGGTGGGGTCTCGACGCCCGAGCTGATCGAGGTTGACGCCGTGGACCACGGCGACACGGAAGCGGCGCATGCACTGATCCTCGCACGGTCCGGCCACGACCCGCGGTCCCGCACGACAGGACCGGCGACGGCCCGGCACCACCGGGACAGCCCCGGCCCCACCGCGCGGTCGCCGGGTGGCGGCGACCACCGCAGTCGCTCGCTCAGGGCGCGAGGTCGGCGATCGCCGCGCGGACCTCGCGCTCGCCCAGCTGCTGGCCGTAGCGGACGTCGCCCGGCTCGCGGACGACGACGAACGGCACCGGCGCGGAGCCGAGCCGCTTCTTGTCGCGGGCGGTCGCCGCGTGCACGTCGTCGAGGTCGATCGCCGGGTCGACCGTGGTCGGCAGCCCGACCGCCTCGAGCAGCCCGGAGACCTGCGTCCGCAGCGCGTCCTGGCCGGAGAGCTGGAGCGCGGCGAGCAGCCCGAGGCCGACGGCCTCGCCGTGGCGGTAGCGGCGGTAGTCGGTGACGGTCTCGATCGCGTGACCGATCGTGTGACCGAGGTTGAGCACCTGACGACGGCCGCCGTCGCGCTCGTCGTCGGCGACGACCTGCAGCTTGGTGCGGGCGCAGCGCATCACGGTCAACGGGTCGACCGGGGCGCCCGACGCGACCTGGTCCCAGAGCGCGCCGCCTGCTATCAGGGCCGTCTTGACGACCTCCGCGTAGCCGGCCGCCAGCTCCTCCTGCGGGAGCGTCTGGAGCGCGTCGGGGTCGACCATCACCGCGGCCGGCTGGTGGTAGGCGCCGACGTAGTTCTTGGCCGCGGGCAGGTCGACGCCGGTCTTGCCGCCGTAGGCGCTGTCGACCTGGGCGACGAGCGTCGTCGGCACCTGGACGACGGGGATCCCGCGCTGGAAGGTGGCGGCCACGAAGCCGGCGAGGTCACCGACGACGCCGCCCCCGATCGCGACCACGTGGTCGCTGCGGGTGGCCCCCTGCTCGATCAGCGCCCCCCACACCCGCTCGCAGGTCTCGAGGGTCTTGTGCGCCTCGCCCGCCGGGAACTCGATCATCCCCGCGAGGCCCGGGATCCGGCCGGCCTGGTGCTCGGCGACGTGCTCGTCCGTGATCGCGATCCGGCGCGAGGAGTCAGCCAGCGGCCACGGCGGCAGCTCGCCGAGCAGCCCCGGCCGCAGCCAGACGGGGTAGCCGCCGGAGTCGGTGTGCGCCCACAGCAGCTGCGCGCCGTGGGCCTTCGGCACCTGCTGGATGACGGGGACCGCGGGGCGCAGGAGCTGCCGGTCGACCTCGGGCAGGATCACGTCGGCGACCCGCTCGTAGACCAGCTGACGCTCGCGGAAGAGCCGGTCGAAGGTCGCCTTGTCGCGCGCCAGCGGCCGGTCGGAGCGCTTCGCCCGGCGCCAGGCCGTGGCGAGGCTGACGTGCAGCAGGACCACGATGTGGCGCTCGAGCGCGGCCCGGACCCGCTCGGACTGGAGCGTCCCGCCGCCGAGCGAGATCACGCCGCCGTCGGCCCGGTCCAGCAGCTCGCAGGAGACCCGCTCCTCGACCTCGCGGAAGGCCGCCTCCCCGTGCTTGGCGAAGTAGTCGGCGACGCTCATGCCCAGCTCGCGCTCGACCCGCTTGTCGCTGTCGACCATCCGCGTCTTCAGGGCGCTGGCGAACATCCGCCCGCCGGTCGTCTTCCCGGCCCCCATGAAGCCGATCAGGACGATCGCCGGGGCGGGCGACTGGCCCGACCCCGACCGCTTCCTGTTGCCCCTGCCGCGCGCCATCTCGTCGACCGCGTCGGCTACTTGCGCCAGCCGATGCGCTGCTCGTAGGCAGCGATCGCAGCACGCACGTCGTCGATGTGGTCGCCACCGAACTTCTCGCGGTAGGCGGAGGCGAGGACCATCGCGATCATCGCCTCGCCGACGACGCCGGCGGCGGGGACGACGCAGTTGTCGGTCCGCTCGCGCAGGGCCTTGGCCGACTCGCCGGTCGAGAGGTCGACCGAGCGCAGCGGCTTGGTGATCGTCGGGATCGGCTTGACCACCGCGCGGACGACGAGCGTCTGGCCGGTGGTCATGCCGCCCTCGAGGCCGCCGGCGTGGTTGGTCCGTCGCCGCAGCGAGCCGGTCGGCTGGTCGCCGTCCTCGACGTCGTCGCCGTTGAAGATCTCGTCCTGGGCCTTCGAACCGGGGGTCGCGGCGAGCGCGAAGCCGTCGCCGAACTCGACGCCCTTGTGCGCCTGGATCGAGCAGATCGCCTGGGCGAGGCGGCCGTCGAGCCGTTCCTGCCAGGAGATGTGCGAGCCGAGCCCGGGGTGCAGGCCGAAGGTCAGCACCTCGTAGGTGCCGCCGATCGACTCGTTCGCCTTGCGCTCGACGGTGATGTGCTTGACCATCGCCTTCGACGTCTCGGCGTCGAGGGTGCGGACCGGGTCGTCGTCGATCCCCTCGAAGTCGGCGATCGCCAGCGGCCGCTCGGCGACCGGGGCGTGAACGGTCCCGATCTGGGTCACGTGCGAGCGGATCTCGACGCCGATCGCGCGCAGGAAGGCCTTCGCCAGGGTGCCGCCGGCAACGCGCGCGGCGGTCTCCCGGGCGGACGCCCGCTCGAGCACGTTGCGCACGTCGTCGTGGCCGTACTTCCAGACGCCGACGAGGTCGGCGTGACCGGGGCGCGGCATGTGGACGGGCGGGATCTCCGCCTCGACCGGCCACGGGTTCATCCGCTCTTCCCAGTTGGCGTAGTCGCGGTTGACGACCCAGAGCGAGATCGGTCCGCCGAGCGTGCGACCGTGGCGGACGCCGGCCTTGACCTCGGCCGTGTCGGTCTCGATCTTCATCCGACCGCCGCGCCCGAAGCCGAGCTGACGCCGGGCCATGTCGCGGTTCATCGCCTCGCGATCCAGCTCGAGCCCCGCGGGAAGCCCCTCCACCAGGGCCGTGAGGCCTGGTCCGTGCGATTCACCAGCGGTCGAGAGGGTTAGCGCCATGACCCCCGAGTCTACGGGGCGGCGGCGGCCGAAGCGCGTCACGGTGTCGTCGCACGTGGTGCAGACCGTGCCCCGCGCCCGGGCCCCGACGGGCGCGCGCCGCGGGCCAGCGGCGACGAGACCACGCGCCCCTTCCGGGAGACCGGGTCGAGCGATCGCCGCCGCGACCCAGAACGCCCTCGGGTAGGCGTCGATCAGCTGACCTCCCGCCGCCAGGGCCACGACACCGCCGAACGCCAGATACGGCCCGAACGGAATCGCCGTGCTCCGCGCCTTCCGCACGCCCGCCCGGAGCGCCACCAGCAGACCGAAGGCCGTCCCCGCCAGCAGCGCCGCCAGCAGCGCCACCGCCACCGCAGGACCAAGGCAGAGCCCGAGCAGACCCGCCAGCTTGACGTCGCCGATGCCCATCCCGTCGGGCCGTACGAGGGCGGGGACGAGCAGGAAGCCGGCCGCACCGGCCGCGGCGGCGACCCGTTCCAGCTCGCCACCAGGATCGAGCAGCGCGCCCGCCACGAGGGCCAGTGCGGCCGCGGGCAACGTGATCGCATTCGGGATCCGCCGGTGGTCGAGATCGATCAGGACGATCGGCACCAGGGCCGTGACGAGGACGACGGCGAGCACCGCCTCCGCTGCGTCGCCAGCGGTGATGACTGCCGCCACCCAGAGCACCGGCGTCGCGGCCTCGACCAGCGGATAGCGTGCCGAGATCGCGCCCTGGCAGTCACGGCACCGCCCCCGCAGCGCGAACCACGAGACGACAGGCAGGTGGTCGTACGCGCGGATCGGGTGGCGGCACCCCGGACAGGCGGAGCGGCCCGTCGCCACCGGCACCCCGAGCGGCAGCCGGTACGCAACGAGGTTGAGGAACGAGCCGATCAGGAGCCCGAAGGTGGCGGCGCCGAGGATCAGCATCGCGAGCACGACGGGCGGTTCCGTTCCATCGAGGACGACGTTAGGCAGAACGGCGTTGCGTGTCTGTCGAGAGCTGTGCCAACTTCCCGCGCGGATCCTGCTGCCGTTGCCGGACGACGCCGAGCACGTCCCGGACACGTTCCGGAGGCAGCGAGCCTGGTCGCCGGCGGCTGAGCCAGGGCCCCGACCGACCTCCGACCGCCCTGGTCCGAGCGCGCATGCGCCACAATGAGCCGACATGCCGGCGTTCCGCCTTGTCTTCCTCGTGGCCATCGTCGTCGGCGTGCTCGTCGCGATCGCCGCTTCGACGTCGCAACAGCGGGCGCTCCGGACGGAGCCGACGACCACGATCGCCACGCCCCCGGCCCGTCAGCCGAGCCGCACCATCAGTGCCGAGCTCCCGCGCAAGAAGCCGATCGAGGCACGGGTCGGCGACACGATCAACCTGCACCTGACGCTCGACCAGGGCGACACGGTCGCGCTCGACGCGTTCGGCTTCGAGGAGGGCGTCGCGTCCGGCGTGCCCACGGTCGTGCGCTTCCTCGTGACCCAGGCCGGGACCTACGAGCTGATCGCCCGCCAGGCGGACAAGCCGCTGGTGAAGATCGTCTCCCGCCAGCCGGAGCTGCTCAAGCCGCCGAAGGACGCGACCCCGAAGACGACGCCGGCCCCGGCCCCGAAGCAGCAGGACGCCGCACCGGCGACCAACCCGGCGATGGCCGTGCCGGCCGGCTACCGGCCGGTTCCGGCCGGAACCCCCGCCTCGAGCTAACGCGGCGCCGGGGCGCGCCCGGCTGCCGGGCGACCGCACGGCGAACGTCCCGCGCGCACGGGGAGCGTCCCGCCGGGTCCCGCGGGCGCTGCGCTCGCGCTACTCGACGGGCTCGGCGGCCGGCTTCGCGGCCGTCGCCTTCTTGGCGGCGGGCTTCTTCGCGGCCGGCTTCTTGGCGGCGGGCTTCTTCGCCGCAGGCTTGCGGACTCGGGGACGCTTGGCCCGTTCGGCGGCGGCGACCGCGGCCGCGGCGCGCTTGGCCTCCAGCTCCTCCTCGGTCAGCACCGGGGGGATCTCCGAGGGGTGCTCCTGCGCGTCGTGGTCGGGGATCGTCATCTTCGTCCCCTCGCACCACGGGCAGACCACCGTGTGCTGTTCGCCACCAGCGTTGGACAGCACGCTGCCCACGCCCCGACAGGGACCGCAGGGGCCGGGAGGGGCCGGGGCGTCGGTGGTCGACTCCTCGGACTCCCGAGCTTTGGCACCGCGCCGGCTGAACTGCTTCGTGGCCATCGCGGCCGAGCATACGCGCGCCCCCGCGCCCTCTGCGCTGCGGGCTGGTCGGTACGGTGTGTGCATGGCCTCGCGTGACGGCCGGTTCGCCCCGAGTCCAACCGGTTCCCTGCACCTCGGCAACCTCCGGACCGCGCTCGTCGCGTGGCTCCGCGCCCGGGAGGGCAGAGCACGCTTCCTCGTGCGGATCGAGGACCTCGACCGCGAGCGCAGCCGCGCCGAGCACGAGGCCGGGCAGCTCGCCGACCTGCACGCGCTCGGCCTCGACTGGGACGGCGATCCGATCCACCAGTCCGAGCGTGACGACGCCTACGCGGCCGCGCTCGAGCAGCTCGAGCGGCTCGACCTCGTCTACCCCTGCTGGTGCACCCGGGCGGAGATCCGCGAGGCCGCGGGTGCACCCCACAGCGACGCCCCCGAGGGCGCGTACCCCGGCACCTGCGCCCAGCTCGACGCCGCCGGTCGTGCCGCCCACATCCGCAGCGGCCGCCCCGCCGCGCTGCGCGTCCGCGCCAACGGCGTGGTGGCGATCGCCGACGACCTCGTGCTCGGCCCGCTCTCGGCTCCGGTCGACGACTTCGTCGTCCGCCGCGGCGACGGCACCTACGCCTACAACCTCGCCGTCGTCGTCGACGACGCCTGGCAGGAGATCGGCGAGGTCGTCCGCGGCGACGACCTGGCCACGAGCGCCCCGCGCCAGGCCTGGCTGGCGGGCGTGCTCGGCGCCACCGCGCCGCGCTACCTCCACGTCCCGCTGGTGCTCGGCCCCGACGGCCGGCGACTCGCCAAGCGCGACGGCGCCGTCACGCTCGACGATCGACGGGCGCTCGGCGAGGATCCGGAGGCAGTCCGCACGCAGCTGGCCGTCAGCCTCGGCCTGGCCGAGCCCGGCGAGCAGCCGACGCTGGCCGAGCTGGTCGAGCGGTTCGCCCCGGAACGGCTCCGCGGGCTCGGGCCGACGCGTTGGGCGCCGGTCGCCGGACCGCTGGCCTGAGGCCCGTCGCCCGCCGGTCCGGGGCGACGCGGTCGGCTTCGGACCGCACCGTCGCCTCCGGCGTGGGACCATCTGGTTGATGTTCACCCCGGTCAAGATCGTCCGCTTCTGGCTCCCTGCAGCGATCTTCGTCGTGGGCGCCGCGATGCTCGTCATCAGCCCCGACATCATCGGCGTCGAAGGCGCCGCCCTGATGCTCGGCGGCGGCCTCGGGATCGTCGTCTCCAACCGCATCCACCGGATGGGTCTCAAGGGCGAGCGCGACCGCGACGCCGAGGTCGACGCCCGTGCCTTCCTCGACCGCTACGGGGTCTGGCCCGACGAGGCCTCCCCCGAGATCCTCGCTCAGGCCGAGCGGGACGGGGCGATCGCGGCGTCGGAGCCGGCGACCACCGAGACGCCGGCCGAGACCGTCACGGCCGCCCCGCGGCACCCGCACGAGGGCATCCGTCGGAGCAGCAGCTCGAGCGACGGCCCTCGCTCTCGCCGTCCCGGCTGAGCCGTTCCGGCACTCCGGCGCACGGCCCTCGGCGTACGCCGACCGCCGCGCCGACGCGGGGAAGCGCCCCGCGCGGATAGGCTCCGCCCACCTGTGGCTTCCTCAACCGACACCGTCGTCCGCGAACTCGCCGAGGCCGCTCGCGCCAGCGGACGCCTGGGGATCGACACCGAGTTCGTCGGTGAGGGCCGCTATCGCCCACTGCTCTGCCTGGCGCAGGTCGCCGTCGACCGCGAGGCCGGCGACCCGCGCGGCGGCGTCCGGATCGAGCTGCTGGACCCGATCGCCGACGAGTTCGACCCGACGCCGCTGGCCGAGGTCCTCGCCGATCCCGCGATCGAGATCGTCCTGCACGCGGCCCGCCAGGACGTGGCCCTGCTCAAGCGCAGCTGGAACACCGAGGTCCGCGGCGTCTTCGACACCCAGCTCGCCGCCGGCTTCGCCGGACTCCGCGCCCAGATGGGCTACGACGCGCTGCTGCGCGAGATGCTGAAGGTCAAGCTGGAGAAGTCGGCCAGCTTCACGCGCTGGGAGCAGCGTCCGCTGAGCGAGGAGCAGAAGCGCTACGCCGCCGAGGACGTCCAGCACCTGCTCCAGCTGTCGGTCGCCCTCCAGAACCGGCTCGTCGACCTCGGTCGGCTCGACTGGGCGCTCGAGGAGTGCAAGGCGCTGGAGGCGGTCACCGACAGCCGCGATCCCGAGCTGCTGTTCCCCCGCCTGCCGCGGATCGACGGCCTCGATCCCGCCCAACGCGCGGTCGCCTTCCGGCTCCTCGAGTGGCGCGAGCGCGAGGCCGAGGAGGCCAACCGGCCGCCGTCGACCGTGCTCCAGGACCAGACGCTGGTCGAGCTGGCCAAGCGCCGGCCGCAGAACCGCGACCGGCTCCAGCAGATCCGCGGGATCAACGAGGCGACGCTGCACCGCCGCGGCGACCGCCTGCTGAAGGCGATCGCCGAGGGCCGCAACGCCGAGCCGATCCCGGTCGAGCGTGAGCGGGTCGCCCGCCACGACCCGGTCGACCCTGAGCTGGTCGCCCTCACCGAGACGCTGGTGCGCACCCGTGCGAAGCAGGAGGAGCTGGCCTACGAGCTGCTGGCCAGCCGCGCCGACCTCCAGCGGATCATCGTCGCCTGGCGCGACGGCGGCCCGCAGCCGGAGGTCCGCACGCTCCAGGGCTGGCGCGGCGAGCTCGTCGGCAAGGACATCTTCGCCCTCCTCGACGGCGAGCTCCGCCTGCGCGTCGACGAGAACCAGCAGGTCGTAGCCGAGCGCTAGGCCAGATCCCGGAGCTCGACGGCGCCGTCGTCGCGGGTCCACCAGCGCAGGCGCAGCTGACCGGCGTCGGGCACCGCGCACGACCAGCAGGCCGCGCCGTCCTCGTCGCGCAGCTCCTGCTGCCCCCGGCCGCCGTACTCGGCGCGGACGTCGAGGTCGTCGGCCTCGCCCTGCTTGCCCGAGGCGATCCGGGCCGCGACCACGGCCATCGTCGCCGGGGCGACCCGGTGGCGGTTGCGGTCGAGCGCCTCGAGGTAGCCCTCACCGAGGGCGAGCGGCCCGAGCGGCCGCGCACGGCGGCCGCTGTCGTGGTCACGGGCCAGCCAGGCGGCGTAGATCTCCAGCTGGTGGGCCCGCTCCCGCTCCCGCACCACGGCGGCCGGGATCGCGAGCCGGGAGACCTGCTCCGGCCGGGCGCCGCGCGGACCGCTGGGCGCACTCGCCCGCGGCTCGTCCGCGAGCTGCTCCGCCTCCGCGCTCGCGCGGGCTCCGGGGGCCATCGCGTCGAGCCGCGCCGCAGCGAGCTTCTCGCGCAGGCCGCGGATCTCGTCGCGGGCGCCGTCGAGCGCCCCGAGCAGCAGCTGCTGGTCGCGTTCGGCCGCCGTCGTGGCGCTCGCGGCCTGCTCGGCCGCTCGCGGTGCGGCGGGCGTCCGGTCGCTGGCGGCCTTCGGCGCCCCGCCGGGCAGCGCGACCAGCCGCGCCGACGAGCGCTCCGGACCGGATCCGGTGCGGGTGCCACGGGCCGGACGCGGGACGGCCGCGGGCGGGCCTTCATCGAACCGCTCCTTCAGGACCTCGACGGCGCGGGCGCCGTAGCGGCCGACGCGGTCGAGCACCAGCGGGTGGGCTCGCGGATCGGCGTGCTCGTCGACCCCGGGCCACCAGATCCGGGCGGCCCCGCCGAAGACGCCGAGCTGCGGCGGCAGCAGCGACGACAGGAAGCGGCTCGCCGGCCCGGTCCGGACGGCGCGCAAGAGCACGTCACGCCCGACCAGCTTGCGGACGTGATGGGGATCGAGCGACGGGCGGTCCTCGCCACTGCGGGTGGACAGGCAGACGATCGGGAGCGTCCGCTCGGGATCGAGGACCTCCGCGGCGAGCCGCTCGCCCTGGTCCTCGCTGGCGGCGACCGGGATGCCGATGTCGATCGGCGTCGGTCGCCGGGTGGCGGGCCGCCGGGGTCGGCGGGCCGCGCTCCGCGACGGCGTGTCGTCGTCGGCGGAGACGTTGATCGGGTCGTGACGCATGGAGCCTCCCAGAGGGACAGAACCACCGGAGCGTCGGAAACACCCGGCGCTTGCGATGAACCCTAGACGGTGGCCCGGTCGATCCACGCCACGCCCCGCCTCCACGTTCCTCCGCATCCGCGTCCGCCCGCCGGGAACCCCGGCGGGCGGGCCACTCCCGTCCTAGCTCTTGGCGATCACGAACCGCCCGACCAGCTGCTCCAGCGCCTGGGCCGTCGCCGACAGCTCCTGCGCCGAGGCGCTGATCTCCTCGGCCGACGCCGAGGTCTCCTGGGTCGAGGCCGAGACCTGCTCGGCCGTCGCCGACGACGCCTCGGCGACCGTCGCCACGCCGCCGATGTCCTCCGACACGCGGTCCGCGCTCGCCGCGATCTGCTGACCGGCGGCCGCGATCGACTCGATCCGGACCGTCATGTCCTCGACCGCGGACCCGATCGCCCGGAAGGCGTCGCGGGCCTGGGCGACGGTCTCCGTCCCCTCGGTCGTCCGGCGAACGCCGTCCTCGACGACGCCGACCGTCCGCTGGGTCTCGTCCTGGATCTCCTGGACGAGCACGGAGATCGTCGTCGCGGCCGCGCGCGACTCCTCGGCCAGCTTGCGGACCTCCTCCGCGACGACCGCGAAGCCACGCCCCTGCTCACCGGCACGGGCCGCCTCGATCGCCGCGTTCAGCGCCAGCAGGTTGGTCTGGGCGCTGATCCCCGTGATCGTGTCGATGAAGCCGCCGATCCGCTGCGACTTCTCCGCGAGGCCGGCGATCGCTCGCGCGGTCTCCTCGGAGCTCTCCTGGACGGCGGACATCGCCGCGTCGGCCTCCTCGGCCGCGGCGACCCCCTGCTTGGTGGTCTCCTGAGCGCGGTCGGCGACGGCGGCCGCTTCCTCGGCGGAGCGGCCGCTGGAGGCCACCGCCTCGGCGGTCTCGGTCATCGCTTCACGGACCTCGCCGACCCGCAGGACCTGGGCCTCGGCGCCGGAGGCGACGTCGGAGACCGCGGTCGCGATCTCGGCCACGGCCTTCGAGGTCTCCTCCGAGGTCAACGTCAGCTGCTCCGAAGCGGCGGACACGGTCCCCGCCTCGCGGGTGACGGCACCGATCATCTCCGACAGCTGGCCACGCATCGTGTTGTACGACGAGACCCCGCGCTTGGCCTTGTCGAGCATCCCGTTGAAGGTCGTCGCCAGCTGCCCGATCTCGTCGCCCGAGCGGACGTCGATCCGCTTGGTGCCCGAGTGGGCGTCGTGGGTGAGGTCGCCGCTGGCGACCGCGGTCAGCCCGTCGACCAGGCCCTGGAGGCAGTTGTCGTTGAGCGAGTCGAGGCGCTCGGAGATCTCCGCGACCGGCCGCGTGATCCGGCGGATCGTGCCGACCGCGAGGATCAGCGCGCCGAGCAGGGCGCCCAGGGTGATGATGATCATCAGCCGGCGGCCGGCGGCGGTCGCGGTCCCAGCCTGGTGGACCGCCGAGTCGGCCGAGTCCCGGACGCTCTTGGTCAGCGCCGTCGACAACCGCGTGACCCGTGCGGCCTGCGGCAGCACCCGATCGGTGAACATCCTGCGGGATGCCTCCCGTTCGTCATCACCGCGACCGCGGACCGTCTCGTCGCGGGAGAGCTGCATGGCCTTCATGTAGCTGGCGACCAGCTGCTGGCGTGCCTTCAGCAGGTCGTGCAGCTTCGGGTCGGCCGGGGTCCCGTTGAGCAGCGGATCGAGGCGCTTGGAGTCGGCGTTGTTCGCCTCGCGGATCGGCTTCACCTGCGCCTCGAGCTGGTCCTGGGCGCCCAGCTGACCGTCGGCGACGTAGAGGTGCCGGGCGACCAGCACCACGATCGCCTGGGTCCGCGCGTCGAGGTGTCCGGACAGCTCGACGGCCGGCAGCGAGACCTGGCCGACCTGCTTCGTCTTGTCCTCGACGTTACCTAGACCGATGATGCCGATCAGCGCGACGACGACGATCGCCAGGCATAGCGCGCCGAAGGCGAGCCCCAGCCGGTAGGCCAGACGGAGGTTCTTGAAGACCGAAAGCATGTGCTCCTCGTTGGGTAGGAGCGGCGCCGAGGCGACGCCGCCCGAGCGTTGCCTCGTTGATCGGCCTACAGCGTTCGCGCTTGATCCCGAGTTCGCCCCTGTACCCCCCGAACGTCTGGTTGATAGGTACCAGCAGTGATCCCGCAGCGCGGGCCGGACAACGCCACCACCCGGCCGTACCCGGCACCACCGGCGCACCGCCGCAACCAGCGGCGGCGGCGCGCCGACCCTCAGCCGATCTCGGCCCGAACGGCCGGAGCAACCTCGGTCCCGAACAGCTCGATCGCCCGCAGCACCTGCGCGTGCGGCATCCCACCGACGGAGAACTGGGCCATGTATCGCTGGTTGCCGAACAGGCTGTGCTGGTGGAGGATCTTCTCGACCAGCTCCTGCGGGCTGCCGACGCCGAGCGCACCGGTCCCCGCCCGCGAGGCGTCGAAGGCCGGGCGCGTCAGCGGCGACCAGCCGCGCTCGCGACCGATCCGGTTCATCATCGGCGCGTAGGCCGGGTAGAACTCGTCGCCGGCCTGCTTCGACGCCTCGGCGACGTAGGCGTGGGTGTTGATCGTGAGCTTCAGCGTCGCCGGATCGTGCCCGGCCTGGGTCGCCGCCTGGCGGTAGAGCTCGACCAACGGCTGGAAGCCCTCCGGCTGGCCACCGAGGATCGCGATCGTCAGGGGCAGGCCGAGCACCCCGGCGCGGATCACCGAGTTCGGGGTGCCGCCGACGGCGATCCCGACCGGCAGCGGGTCCTGGACCGGCCGCGGGTAGACCCCGGCGTTCTCGAGCGGGGCCCGGTGCTTGCCCGACCAGGTCACGTGCTCGTCGGCGCGGATCGCCAGCAGCAGGAGCAGCTTCTCCTCGAACAGCTCGTCGTAGTCCTTCAGGTCCTGCCCGAAGAGCGGGAACGACTCGGTGAACGAGCCGCGGCCGGCGAGGATCTCGACCCGCCCGCCGGAGATCAGGTCGACGGTCGCGAACTGCTGGAAGACGCGAACCGGATCGTCCGAGCTGAGCACCGTGACCGCGCTGGTCAGCCGGATCCGCTCGGTTCGAGCCGCCGCGGCGGCGAGCGCGACCGTCGGCGACGAGACGAGGTAGTCCGCCCGGTGGTGCTCGCCGATCCCGAAGACGTCGAGCCCGACCTGCTCGGCCAGCTCGACCTCCTCCAACAGGTTCTTCATCCGCTGCTCGGGCGTGATCATCCGCCCGGTGGCGGGATCACGTCCGAGATCGGCGAAGGTGGCGAGTCCAAGTTCCATGGGTTCCTCGGGGTCGATGCGGTACGGACGGGGACCGCGGAGCGGGTGCCCCACGTCCGTCCCCGGCCGGCGTGGCCGGCCGGGCCCAGGGCCCGGCCGATCACTACCCCATCGAGATTACCGGACCGCGGTCCGTTTACTGTGATGGGCGCCCATGACCGGGCCGCCCACTACAGCACCTTGGAGAGGAACCCCTTGGTGCGCTCGTGCTGCGGATCGTCGATCACCTGCGACGGCGGACCGGCCTCGACGACCACTCCCCCGTCCATGAACACGACCCGATCGGCGACCTCACGGGCGAACCCGATCTCGTGCGTCACGACGACCATCGTCATCCCGTCGGCGGCGAGCCCGCGCATCACGTCGAGCACGTCGCCGACCAGCTCGGGATCGAGCGCCGAGGTCGGCTCGTCGAACAGCATCAGCTTCGGCTTCATCGCCAATGCCCGCGCGATCGCCACCCGCTGCTGCTGCCCTCCCGACAGCTGCGACGGGTAGGCACCGCCACGATCGCCGAGCCCGACCCGGTCCAGCAGGACCTGGGCCTCGGCCGTCGCCTGCTTCTTCGGCACGCCCTTGACCTGGGTCGGCGCCTCGATGATGTTCTGCATCACCGTCTTGTGCGGGAACAGGTTGAACTGCTGGAAGACCATCCCGATCTCGGCGCGCTTGGCGACGACATCGTTCTCCCGCAGCTCGTACAGCTTCCCGTGGCGCTCCCGGTAGCCGACCAGCTCGCCGTCGACCATCAGCCGACCACCGTTGATCCGCTCCAGGTGGTTGATGCAACGCAGGAAGGTCGACTTGCCCGATCCCGAGGGACCGAGCAGGCAGACGACCTCGCCGCGGGCGACCTCGAGCGTGATGCCCTTCAGCACCTCGACGAGACCGAACCGCTTGCAGACGCCCTGCGCGGTCACCATCGGCGTCCCCGCCGCGGGCACCTCGCTCGCGGCCGACCCGTTCCTCCCACCGAGGCCCATCACGACGCACCTCCGGGGTTGCCTGCGGTCGCGGGAATCTGCGGTCGAGACCGACGGATCCCCACGCTCTTCTTGATCCGTTGCCACGGCGTCGGCGGAAGCTCACGCGAGCTGCCCCGGCCGAAGTGGCGTTCGATGTAGTACTGGACGATCGACAGGATCGTCGTGAACAGCAGGTACCAGATGACCGCCACCACCAGCAGCGGGATCTGCTTGTAGTTCACGGCGTAGATCAGCTGCACCGAGTAGAGCAGCTCACTGACCGCGATCACACTGACCAGCGAGGTGGTCTTGAGCATGGCGATCACCTCGTTGCCCGTCGGCGGCACGATGATCCGCATCGCCTGCGGCAGGATGATCCGCCGCATCGTCTGCAGCTTCGTCATCCCGAGTGCCTGAGCGGACTCGCCCTGGCCCTCATCGACCGAGATGATCCCGGCGCGCACGATCTCCGCCATGTAGGCGGCCTCGTTCAAGGCCAGCGCGAGCGCTCCCGCCACGATCGGGGTGATCAGGGCGTTGGCGTCTCCGCCGAGCAGCTCCGGCCCACCGAACGGCACGCCGAGCGTGATCCGCGGGTAGATCGAGGCAAGGAAGTTGAAGGCCAGGATCTGGACCAGGATCGGGGTCCCACGGAAGGCCCAGATGTAGAACGAGCTGACGCCTGAGACCAACGGGTTCGTGGACAGCCGCATCACGGCCAGCAGCACCCCGAGCAGGATGCCGACGACCATCGCGATCACGGTCAGCTCGAGGGTCAGGATCAACCCGTCGATGACCCGCGGGTCGAACAGGAAGTCGCCGACCGTGCCCCACTGGAAGCGCGGGTTGTTCGACACCGACCAGATCGCGTTGGCGACCAGGATGAGGACGATGAAGGCGGCCACCCACCGTCCCGGCCTCCGGACCGGGACGGCGACGATGTCGCCCGAAGCGGCGCCGGATGCCCCGGCGCCGCTGCTCTCCGGAGAACTCACGTGCCGCCGATCAGCTCTCGGCGCCGTTGATCTTCGACTCGGTGATCGCCCCGTGCTCGACGCCCCACTTCTTGAGGATCGTCATGTACTGGCCGTTGTCGATCAGCTTCTGGACCGAGTCACGGACCAGCGGGGCCAGCGGGGAGCCCTTCGGCAGGGCGATGCCGTACGGCGCGGTGCCGTAGGGCTTGCCGGACAGCTTGAACTGGCCGTTGGCCTGCTTGACCTGGTAGTCGGCGATCGGGGAGTCGGCCAGGCCGACGTCCGCGCGGCCCGAGATCAGCGCCTGGTTGGCGCCGTTCTGGTCCGGGTAGACCTGCACGTCGAGCTTGTCGCCCGACGCGGCGCACTTCTTGGCCTGGGCCTGGGCGTCGTCCTGCTGCGTGGTGCCCTTCTCGACCGCGACCTTGTGACCACAGAGCTCGGCGAGCGTGGTCACGTTCGGGCCGTTATCGGCCTTGACGAAGAACGAGCTGCCGGCCACGAAGTACGTGACGAAGTCGAACTCCTGCTCGCGCTCCTTCGTGTCCGTGAACGACGACATGCCGGCGTCGTACTTCTTCGAGGTGATGCCCGGCAGGATCGCGTCGAAGCTCGACTTGACGTTGTCGGCCTTCAGCCCCATGACCCCGGTGATCGCGTCGGCAAGATCGGGATCGAGCCCGATGATCGTCTTGCCGTCGTCGCCCAGGAACTCGTTGGGCGCGTAGGTCGGGTCCATGGCGATCACGAGCTTGCCCTTGCTCTTGATGTCCGCCGGGACCCGGTCCGCGATCGCCTGGTCGACGCCGGTGGCCGCCGTAGCGCCCGTGTCGGACTTGGCGGTCGTGGTCGACGAATCGTCGCTGCTCCCGCAGCCGGTGACGCCGACGGCGACGACCGCGGCGAACGCTAGCGCCCGAACGTTCCTTGTGCGCATGTATTGCTCCTCGTTTCGGTGGGGGGACACGTCCCGGACCGCCAGGTCCAGAACGCGGCAGACCGCTGATGCACGGAGCATCGTACGCAGACCGAGGCGCCGTGTGGACTCCATTTTGGCGGCCGTTCGTCCAGGCACCTGCTCCAGCGGGAGCACGCAGACGGCGTATCGGCCCAAAACGTCAAGGTCCGCAAGGCTCGCGACGCTCGGTAGCAAACCGGCGTATCGGCCCAAAACGTCACGGTTTTACGCAGTACGCGTCGACCGTTTGGTTGATTCGTGGCCACTGAAACTGGACGAATGGTGCACCACAGGGGGTCGCTGGCGTGCGAGATTCCTCTCGCCGCCGGTTCCGCACAAGCACGCCTCTGGCTTGCGCGTGTGACATTCCGGAGGTCTCTTCCCCCAGCATCCGCCGGTGCCACTCGTGGCACCGCGCGAACCACGAGAGAGGTCAATGATCCACTCCATCTGGCACCCAAGCCGCGCGCGCCGTGCGGCCACCGTGGCCGCAATGGCCCTGGCGGCCTCTGCGGTCGCGGGCGGCACGGCGTCCGCCGCGACCCTGACCGTCGACGACGACGCCGCCGACTGTCCCGCGGCGACCTATCGCACGATCCAATCCGCCGTCGACGCGGCGGCCGACAACGACACGGTCGTCGTCTGCGCCGGCGACTACGCCGAAGGCAGCGGCGCCATCGGCACCAACGCCCTGACCATCACCAAGAGCCTGACGCTCAAGGGCGCGGGCGCCGACCTCGTGTCGATCTCGCCCAAGGCGACCACCCCGACCGGGGGACAGATCTTCGATCCCGTCGCGGACATCCGCAGCGGCATCGGCAACATCGTCTCGGTCGTCGGCTCCCCCACCCGGCCGATCACGGTCGACATCAGCGGCGTCACCGTCGACGGCTACGACCCGGCCGAGAAGCCGATCGCGGTCGCGGCGGGCGTCGTCTACCTCGACGCCAAGGGCTCGATCGTCCGCAGCCGCGTGACCAACACGGTCACCTCCGAGGGCGACTCGGCCTACCTCCAGACCGGCGGCTACCGCGGTGCGCAGCCCGGGATCGGGATCGTCCAGACCTCGCGCAGCCGGCGGGCGCAGGTCGACGGGACCCGGACCCTGCGGATCGAGCTGACCCGCGTCGACAAGTACAACCGCTACGGCGTCCTGATCGACAGCGCGCAGGGCGACACCCTCCCGCTCGTCTTCTCGGGCGCGATCAACCGCGGTGAGATCAACAGCAGCGTGATCGTCGGTCGCACGCAGTGCGTCGACTACGCCGGAACCGGCAACTGCTCGCCGGTCGGCCCCGTCACCACCGGGCCGCTGTTCGGTCAGGACGGCCTCCGCGTGACCGCGGGCGCCCGGGCACAGATCGCCGACTCGTTCATCGCCCAGAACCTGACCAACGGGCTCGGCGCGCCGACCCGTGGCAACGGCATCACCCCGGGCGACAACCCGGGCAACCTCAGCCTCGGTGCCGGCATCCGCCTGATCGGCGCGAAGATGACCACCAACCCGGTCAGCACCGGCCTGCCGCGCAGCTACAACACCTCGGTCACGCGCAGCAGCATCGTCGACAACGGTTACGGCGCGCTCAACTTCGGCGCCGACGGCGTCACGCCGAACTCCGGCGCGCCCAACACCGATCCCGGCGGCACGAACAACATCCTGCTGGCCGAGAACAACTGGTGGGGCCAGCGGATCGGCGTCGCGGCCAACACCGGCCCGATGATCTCGCCGGTGATCAACCCGCCGTGGCCGGAGAACCCGGTCGGCGGCACCGGCGTCATCGACCCGGTCGTCCCGAGCCTCACGACCTCCAACTCGGTCGACTTCGTCCCGTTCCGGAACGGCCTCCAGGCCGACCCGGACAACGGGCAGTTCCCGATCCCCGACGCGCCGCTGCCGGTCAGTGACAGCGGCCCGACGGACGTCAGCCTCCGCGCCAGCGCCGACAGCGTCGCCCCCGGCGCCAACGTCGAGCTGACCGCGGACGCCAACGACGACTTCGGCATCAAGCGGGTCCGGATCTACGACGGCGCCAGCAAGGCCGCCGAGCTCCAGAAGCCGCCCTACACCCAGACGGTCAAGGTTCCGGCCGACGCCGTCTGCGGCAGCAGCCGCAGCTACTCGGCCCTCGCCACCGACTCGATCGACCAGTCGACGGCCAGCTCCGCGGTCTCGATCACGGTCTCCTGCCCGACCGACCCGGGCACCCCGCCCGTCGGTCCGGGTCCGAAGCCCGCCGATCCGGCGCCCGCGCCGGCCCCGACCAAGATCGCGTTCAGCTCGGTCCCGAAGACGATCTCGGGCGCGACCACGCTCACGTTCGACACCGTCGGCGCCAAGAGCGTCGAGGTCCGCCTCGGCAGCCGGACGATCTGCCGCGTCACCGCGGCCCCGTTCAGCTGCAAGATCACGCCGACCGGTGCCGACGTCGGCACCCAGGCGCTGACCGCGGTCGTGACCGACGCGAACGGTGGCACCAGCTCGGTGACCACGCAGGTGACGGTTCCGAAGTTCCGGGCGAAGGTCGCCCTCAAGGTCTCGTCCAAGCGGGTCCGGGGCGGCAAGCTCCGGCGGACGATCAACGGTCGCGTCGTCCTGCCCAAGGGCGTCACCAAGGCGCAGGGTTGCCGCGGCAAGGTCACGCTCTCGATCAAGCGCGGTGGCCAGTCGTTCCTCAACCAGCGCGTGTCGCTGTCCAAGAAGTGCACGTTCCGTCAGTCGGTGACCGCCTCGCGGTCCAAGCAGCGCTTCGTCGTGAGCGCACGCTTCGGCGGGAACTCCGTGCTCCGCAACACCACCCCGACCAGCCGGAGGTTCTCGTGATGTCGCCCCGTCGAATCACGGTCAAGCGGGCGCTCCTCGCGCTCCTGGCCACGACCGTGGTCGGCGCGATCGCACCGGCCACGGCCAGTGCCGCGCCCGACCCGGACGCCTGCACGCCGAACGTGACCTACGACAGCAGCATCAAGTCGTGGTCGCAGTTCTTCGCTGACAACCACAACCCCCAGGCGGTCGTCCCGCTCGGTGCGGGCCTCGGTCAGGCCGGTGGCGGCAGCAGCCCCAACGGCGTCGGCGATCCCGCCAACCCGCGCGGCCGCAACCTCAACGCGACCCTGCTCGAGTACGCCGACTACCTGGTCCAGGCGACGTCCTCCAGCGGGCGCGTGCGGATCCTGAAGAAGAACATCGGGATGTCCTCGGTCGGACGGCCGATCGCGTTCTACGCGATCGGGACCCCGGTCAACATGGGCAACCTCGACGGTCCCAACGGCGACGCCGCCTACTGGCGCCGCGTGCGGGCGGGCGAGATCCCGCAGGAGGAGGCCCTCGAGCAGGCCGTCACCCGGCCTGCGCTCGGCTGGATCACCGCGACCCCGCACGGCGACGAGTCGGCGGCCGGCGAGTCGATCGCCCGTGAGCTCTACGAGCTCGCGGCGCGGACCGACTGCGCCAACATCCGACGGCTGGTCAACCTGGACCTGTTCCTCCAGCTGGTCCGCAACCCCGACGGCCGCGACGCCGTGACCCGGACCACGGCCTGGGGCTACGACCCCAACCGCGACTTCGGCACGCGCAACCAGCCCGAGAACAAGCAGTTCATCCCGTTGATGAACGAGTACCCCGGGCTGTTCTTCATCGACGCCCACCAGCAGGGCGGGAGCGCGTACTTCTTCCCGCCCAACGAGGACCCGATCCACCACGAGATCTCCTCGTTCTCGATCAACACCGTCCAGAACAAGGTCGGTCCGGCGCTGCAGCAGATCTTCAACGATCAAAGCACGCTCTACACCAACTACAGCCAGTACGACCTGTTCACGCCCGAGTACGGCGACACGGTTCCGTCGCTGATCATGGGCGCGGCCGGGATGACCTACGAGAAGGGCAACCAGGAGGCCTACTCGAAGCAGGTCTACGACCACTACGTGGCGATCGACCAGACGGTCAACACGATCTCCAACGACAAGGTCAACACGACCCGCGAGTGGATCAAGCAGTGGCCCGAGGCCGTCGAGCAGGGCAAGAACTGCGAGCTGCAGCCGAACAAGCTCGGTAGCCCGCTGCACGACGAGATGAGCCCGATTCCCGCGGGCAAGACCGTCTGCGGCTACTTCTACCGCCCGGACCAGCACTCGGGTGACGTCGCCAGCCTGCTGAAGAACATGCAGGAGGTCGGCGTCAAGATCTACAAGCTCAACAGCGACCAGACCCTCAACGGCGTCAAGGCCTACGGCAAGGACGCCGGGACCTCGACCCTGCCGGCCGGCACCTACTACATCCCGCTCGCGCAGGGGATGAAGCACTGGATCCAGGCCGTCCTCGGCGAGAACCCGTTCATCCCGTACCCGTTCTACTACGACGTGGTGACCTGGTCCTACGGGATGCAGCGCGGCCTCGCCGGCAGCGGCTTCCTGACCGACAAGAGCTCGGTCCCGACCGACATGACCGAGATCGGCGCGCCCGACTTCGGTAGCGCCCCGACCACGGCGCCGCAGGTCTACGCGTTCAACACCGACTCGATGCAGGGTCTGGCGCTCACGGCCGAGCTGCTCGACAAGGGCGTCAACGTCTACCGCGGCACGACCGCGTTCGACGCCGACGGCAAGCGCTTCTTCACCGGCGCGGCCCTCGTCGACGGCGCCTCGCTGCGCTCCAGCGGCGTCGACCTGACCGCGATGGCCAAGGCCCGCCAGACGCCGGTCTCCGGTCTCGACCGGTACCCGGTCGCGCGTCGCCAGATGACGAAGCCGAAGATCGGCGTCTACACCGGCTACGCGTCGATCCCGTCCAACCCGCTGTACGTCAGTGGCGCGAACGTGACGACCCCGGGCTCGCCCGGGCACTGCGTGCTGTCCAACGTCAACGCCCCCGCCCCCGTCGCCGACCGCTACTCGGCGAACGCCTTCTGCGAGGCGCTCTTCACCTTGCGGGTCAAGGACAACATGCCGGCCTCGACCGTCGTGCCGATCACGTCCACCGACGTGGCCGCCGGCGCCCTCGAGAGCGGCAACTACACCGCCCTGGTCAACGCGAACTACGTGATCGCCGCCGGCGCCACCGCCGACAAGGTCAAGTCGTTCGTCAACAACGGCGGCCGCTACGTCGGCTACGGCACCAACGGTGCCGAGACGGCCCGCAACTCCGGCCTGGCGAACCTCTGCACCAACCCGGTGCCGTCGACGATGAAGACGCCGGGCGTCACCTACGACGCGACGTTCGACACGACCAACCCGGTCGCGTGGGGCTTCGACCTCGGTGGCTGGATCTACCGCCAGACCGGCGACCCGATGTTCGACGGCGGCTCGCTGGCCGCCTCGTACACCTGTGGCACGCCGCCGACGACGTTCAACAACCCGTCGGCCAAGGCCGCGATCAGCTACGCGCCGGACCTCCACTCGGCCGCCTCGCTGAAGGGCCAGAAGTACGGCCTCTCGGTCAACGCCACCGGCCCCGGCCTGCTGGACGGTCGTCCCGCGGTCGTGACCTCGTCGCTCGGCTCCGGCCACTCGACGGTGCTCGGGTTCGACCCGTTCTACCGCTCCTGGAAGGAGCAGGACGAGCGGATGGTCCTGAACGCCGCGATGATCCCGACGACGGCCGTGCTGCCGGCGTCGACGGCGCCGCTGCCGAAGGCCGCCAACCCGGTCCCGGTCCTGACGCAGGCGAAGGCCGACGACGTGGCTGCGGTCGCGCCGGCCCCGGCGGCGAAGCTGCCGGTGGCGCCCAAGTCGGCGAAGAAGGCCCAGAAGAGCGCTCGCAACGCCGAGCGTGATCTGGTCATCGTCGTGACCAAGAAGCAGTCCAAGCGCCTGAAGCAGGCGGTCAAGGCAGCGAAGCTGCCGAAGGCCATCCGCCGCCAGGTCTCGTTCCGGAACACGGGCAAGAAGCACGTGACCATGACGATCCGCAACAGCCGGACGGACGACTTCCACGACCGTCAGGAGTGGGTCAGCAGCCTGATGGGTCAGGTCAAGAAGCGCAAGATCAAGCTGACGCTGGGGCAGATGTAGTCCCCGCCATCAGCTGACGCAGCACCCTCGCCCCCGGTCGCCTCGTGCGGCCGGGGGCGATGTCGTTCCAGGCTGATCTGGTTCCGTGAAACGGGCCCAGACGGCGTTCCCGGGCGATCACGAGCCCGTAGGGAGCCAGCAGGTCGCCGGCGGCGCGCCGATCCGCACCGCTCAGCGAGCCGACGAACCTCGCACGGCGGCCAGCGCCGCGACGTACCGCGGGTCGGCTGGATCGAAGTCCTGCCGCTCCCGCCAGCGTTGCAGGGGCTCTTCGAGCCGCGGCTCGGCCACGTTCGCGATGACCTCGAGCCAATCGTCATCCGCGAGATCGTTCTCGAGCGACCACTCGAGCGCCGGAACGTCTCCCAGCAGGCCCAAGGCCGCACGGGCCTCGGCGCGGACTTCCTCGTCCGGATCATCGGCAGCGGCGCGGTAGGCCGCGATCGCCTCCGCTGTCGCCACGGGCCGAACATCGAGGCGTCCCCGACCAAGCGCGAAGATCGCCCAGTCGCGGACGTCCGCAACGGGGTCGCCGGCGAGTGCCACCAACCCGTCGATCGCCTCCGGAAGATCATCCGGGAACATCCCGCCGAAGGCGAACGCACAGGCCCCACGAATGTCCGGGTCGGGGTCGTCCACGTGGCGCAGGACCACGTCGCACTTCGACGCGTCGCCGTTGTGACCAACTGCCGTCAGGAGGTCATCGAGCGCCTGGCCCTCCTGCTCGTGCTCGAACGCCAGCGACAGCCATCTGCGGGCAAGACGCTGCAAGTGCTCCACCGTCCGGAACGCGGCCGCGATGCACACCAGGCTCGCCCCCACCTCCCGGACCAGTTGGTCGTCGGAAGCGACGAGATCCGGGAGCAACAGCTCGACCACGTCGGTGTGGTCTTCCAGGTAGTCGGTCAGGCGATCCCACCTGGCCTTGGGATCCGGATCCCGCCCGATGCTGATCAGGTGCTCACGGGCGCCGACCAGGTCGGGACCAGGAACGGGGTCAACCGGGCCAAGGCACCGAGCCTGCGTGACCGAGCCCTGTCCGATCTGGTCGTCAGCCACCGGCGCGGACCACGACGTAGCCCTCCGCTCGCAGCACGTCGATCACGACGTCGCGGTGGTCGCCCTGCAGCTCGATGACCCCGCCCTTGGCGGACCCACCGACGCCGCAGCGCTTCTTCAGGCGGCCGGCCAGCTCCCGCAGGCCGTCCTCGCCCAGGGGGACGTTCGAGACCGTCGTGACGCCCTTGCCCCGCCGCCCGGAGGTCTCCCGTCGGACCTTGATCGGCCCCTCGGTCGTCGGCGCCGCGGACGGCTGGCCGCCCTTGGCGCGACGGAGGTCACCGTCGCTGCTGGACCAGACGAGATCGGGGTCGCGCTTCGCCATGAGCGCAACCGTAGCCCAGCGGCACGGATCGCCGCCGGGCCGGCACCGGACGTGGTCCGGCGCCGCAGGGATCGGCGGCGTCGAACGCGCCGCGCGGCAACCTGAGGACTACGCCATCGAGTAGCGCGTGCCCCGCTTCTCGCCCTGCTTCGTGATGACCCCGTTCGCGAGCGCCGCCGCCAGGAACTGGGTCAGCTTGTTCGAGGGGACGTCGCTCGGGATGTCGAGCGCATCGCGGATCTGCGAGGCCGACAGCGGACCGTCGGCCTCTTCGAGCGCGAGCAGCAGCTCGTCCTGCGTCGCCGTCACGCCGGGGGTGCTGCCGCGGGGGCTGCGGCCACCGACCGCGGCGGTGGCCCGGCGGACCGGCGTCCGCCCCTCGGCGATCGCCAGGGCGTCCTCCCACCGCCGGAGCTCCTCGCGCGTGTCCTCGACCTCCGCCTCGAGCGCGGCGATCTCCTTCGCTGCCGTCGCGCGGATCTCCGCGATCTGGTTCTCGATCGGCTGCACCCGCTCGCGCAGGTTCTCGATCGCGTCCCGAATCGCCTGCGTGGGATCGGTCTTCGTTGCCATCGCGTGTTCCCTCGTTGCTCGCCTGTGGGTGCTCCTGGGCCTTACGCCTATCACGCACTACGCCCCGGGGCAGGTACTTCCCCTAAGAGTTTGGCGTGATTCGGCCCTACCGTGCGTGACGGGCCGCGGTTTGCAACTACCCAGCCGGGCGTTCACGCAAGCAGCACCGGCCGGTTCGCGCGGCCTCGGTCCGCCTCGTCCGTGAAGCGGGCTAACGGATCGCGTCGTACCTGCTGAACAACGGCAGGTACATCGAGATGGCGATGAAGCCGATCGTGGCGCCACGACGGTGATCAGCGACGGCTCCAAGATCGCGGGCCTGCCCCGCCGCCTCCGCCTCGTCCCCGCACAAGCCGGCGATCGTGCCCCACATCGCCAGGAACACCACCAACGCGAGCAGCACCAGGAGCGAATCCCACGACGACCGTGGGATCGACCATCGCGCTGCGGATCGCCCCCCTCACAGTGGCTCGCCCTTCTCCACCTGATCGGCAGAACGCAGCACATGCTCTCCAGCACACCACCGGTCTCGCCGGCACAGACCACCGCCACGTACAGGTGGTTGAAGGCCCGTGGGTGACGCCCTACCGCCTCCGAAGCGAACGGGGTCACGGTTGGCTCCGATCGACGGACGCCCGTTCCCGGACGAGACCCCACCGATGCCGTCGACGACCGTACGGCGCATATGCCCGCCGGCGTGGGCGGCGGACTGGGCGGACCCAGGCACGAGCGATCGCGTGAGTGGGCTCGCCGTACGACTCGCTCCCTGCGCCTAGCTGGTGGTCGCCGCGCGGGCGGCCCCCTCCATCGTCGCCAGCGGCGCCGGGCGCCCCGTCCAGCGCTGGAGGCTGCGCGCACCCTGGGCGGCCAGGAACGAGAGCCCGTCGACCGTCCGCTCGACCCCGGCCGCGGTCGCGGCGGTCAGCAGCGCCGTCCCGCCGGCCCGGTAGACGAGGTCGACGACCGTCCCGTAGCCGCCGAGGTCCTCCTCCGCCACCGGCAGCAGCGCGAACGTCTCGGCCGGGTCGTGCAGACCGACCGAGGTGCAGTTGACGAGGACGTCCGCCGGCTCGGCCGCGCTGACCGCGTCGAGACCGAGGTCGCGGGCCAGGTCGCCCGCGCGCTCGGCGGTCCGGTTCCAGACTGCGACCCGGGCGCAGCCGGCCTCGCGCAGGGCCCAGAGGCAGGCGCGGGCGCTCCCCCCCGCGCCCAGCACGAGCGCCGTGCGGCCCTTCAGCGGCTCGCCGATCGCGTCGATCAGGCCCGGCGCGTCGGTGTTGTCGGCCTCGAGCGTGCCGTCCTCGAGCACGGTCAGGGTGTTGGCGGCGCCGATCGCGTCGGCCGCCGGGGTCGCGTGGTCGGCCGCGGCGAGCGCGTCGTGCTTGTGCGGCATCGTCACGTTCGCCCCCGCGAACCCGCCGACCGCCAGCGCGCGGACCGCGGCCTGGATCGCGTCGGGCGGGACCGGCAGCGCCTGGTACGTCCAGTGGCCGAGCCCGAGCTCGACCAGCGCCGCGGTCTGCATCGCCGGAGAGCGGCTGTGGGCGACCGGCCAGCCGAAGACGCCCAGCCGCCACGGCCGGTCGGGCGCCAGCGAGGCCGCCGACGCCGCGGTCACCTCTTCTTGCAGACCGACGGGTCTCCCCCGGCCTTCCGTTGCGCTGCCGCGTACGCCGCCTGGTCCTTGGCGAACTTCGCGTCGGTGCTCGAGAACGCGTGGCGACCGTTGCCACACGGCTTGACCACGTAGTAGACGTACGAGACGTTGGCCGGCTTCGCGGCCGCCTTGATCGACGCCAGTCCCGGGTTCCCGATCGGCGTCGGCGGCAGACCGGTTCGGAGGCGGGTGTTGTACGGCCCGTCGCGCTGGAGCTCGCTGACCCGGAGCGGGCGGGTCCAGTTGCGCTCGGCGTAGCGGATCGTCGCGTCGATCCCGAGTGGCATGTCCTGCTTCAGCCGGTTGTAGATGACGGCGGCGACCAGCTTGCGCTCGGACGGGATCCGGACCTCGCGCTCGATCATCGACGCGATGATCAGGACGTCGTAGCGCGACAGCTTGGCCTTCCGCGCCCGGCTCATGCTGACCGTCGACATCTCGCTGGTGAACTTCTTCAGCTGCTCGGTCACCAGCGCGCCGGCGGTCGCTCCGCCGCGCGGCAGCTCGTAGGTGGCCGGGAACAGGAAGCCCTCCAGCCCTCGCTGCGCCTTCGGCTGGCCGTACCGCTGCGGATCGAATCCGGCGCTGCGGGCGCTGGCCTCGATGTAGTTGCCGCGGACTCCGGCGGCCTTGACGGTCGCCGCCGTCTCACGCCGCGAGAGCCCCTCGGGGATGCTCACCCGGATCACCGGCGTCGGCAGCGGCGCCTTCTGGAGCGCGGTCAGCGCCGCCCCGTAGGACATGCCTTCGCGCAGCTCCAGGGTCCCGGCCCGCAGGTCGCCGCCGGCGCCCGACAGGCGCGCGCGGACGGAGAAGATCAGGCCGTTGCTGATCACGCCCTTGTCCTGGAGCAGCTTGCCGATCTCGTCGACCGACGAGCCGGGGGCGATCTTGACCTGGACCGTGCCCGAGCCCTCGCCCTTGAGGGGCTCGAAGACGAGGAAGGCCGCGATCACGATCAGCACGATCGGGATCAGCACCAGCAGTGCGGCGAGCCGCGAGACGCCGCGACGGGCCGGGGCCTTCCGCTCCTGCACGCTGACGGTGGCCGGGGTCACCCCGGGACGCGTCGGTGACTTGAGCGGCGGCAGGCTCACCGTCGGCGGCTCGAGATCGATGACCGCGGTCGCCGGCGCGGTCGCTTGCGGTGCCGCCTCGGCCCCGGGCTGCTCGGTGGTCTCGAACCAGTCGTCGACCGGCTGGGGCGCCGCCACTTCGGGTGCGGGCACCGACGCGGGCGGCGCGGGCACGGGCGCGGGCACGGCGACGTGCGGCGGGTCGATCGCCCCGGTGACGTCGACGCCGGGCAGCGGCGCGGCGGTCTGCGACCACCACGGCTGCTCGCCGGCCGGCGGAGCGGGCACGGGCGCCGCTGCGGGCGCGGCCGGGAACGACCCGGAGTGCGACGCCGCGTCGGGGTACCCCTCAGGCGCGGGTGCGGGCGCCTCGGGGTACGCCTGCGGGGCGGCAGGCTCGGCCGCGGGCGTCGGTGCGGACGGGTACGCCGGGGCGACCGGGTACGGGTCGACGCCGGCCGCCGAGGCCGACAGCGTCTCGGGCACCGCTGGGACCGCCCCGTCGGTCAGGGGCGCCCCGGAGGTGATCGAGGGCAGCTCGCCGGTGGTGCCGGGAACCGCAAGATCGTCGAGGCTCTGCGGGACCGGCCGGCCCTCGCGAAGGGCGCGGCGCTGCTCGCGCTCGAGGCGCGCGCGGTGCCGATCGTCCTCTGAGCGGGGACCGCTGTCCCGCCGGCCGCGGCGGCTCACCGCGAGGTCTCGTCCAACGGCGCCATCGCCTGAACGCTAGTGAAGCGGCCACAACCGTGCTCGTTGGCACGCCGGACCGGTCCGGTCACCGGCACCGAGAAGCTCCCGTCCCGACCGGACCGTACGGCGCCAGCAGGGCGGGACCGGCGTGCTCTGCCCGCCCTGCAAGCTCGTACATGCGTCCAAGCTACGGTCCGTATCCGCCCGGGCGCGAGCCGCGACCGTGGGCACCGGCACCCGCGAGGACTGCTGCGAATCTGGGGTCTCCCCGACGACGGATCCGCATCGGTCGCCCGCATCGCGGCGCCGCCGCCGACCGCGCCGCCGACCTAGTCGCGCCGGAGCCACTCCTCCAGCAGCACCGCCGCCGCGCGCGAGTCCTCGTCGCTGTCGCGGCCGCCGCTCTGCTGCGCCATCCGGGTGGTGAAGCGCTCGTCGTACATCTCGACCACGATGTCCGGCCCGACCTGCTCGTCGAGCGCGGCCGCGAACGCCCGCGCCTCGCGGGTCTGGTCCGTGTCGTGGCCCTGCAGGCTCAACGGCAGGCCGACCACGATCCGCTCGACCTCGCGCTCGACGATCAGCCGGTGCAGCTCGCGGCGGCCCTTGCGCGAGCCGACCCGCAGGATCGCCGGCAGCGGCGTGGCGATCGTCCCGCTCGGATCGCTGAGCGCGACCCCGGTCCGGGCCGAACCGTGGTCGAGCGCCATCACCCGCACGGCGCCGCCTCATCCCGGGCGCATGCGCCAGTCTTGAAAACTGGGGACCGACGGTGCCGCGCCGCGGTCCCGCACGTCCGGCGGGCCGTCGTGCTCACGCGCCGAGCGCGTTCGCGATCGTCTCGCGGGCGGCCCGCAGGGCGTCGTCGGTGTGCTCCGGCTGCTTGCCCCCGGCCTGCGCCATCGTCGGCTTGCCGCCGCCGCCCCCGCCGACCACGGCCGCCGCGGCCTTGATCACGTCGCCGGCCTTCACGCCGCGCTCGACGATCTCGGGACCGACCGCGACGATCAGGGCGACCCGCTCGTCGCCAGGGGCGGCGAGCACCACCACGCCGGGACCGGCCAGCTTGCCCTTGACCCGGTCGGCGATCGCCGGCAGATCCTTCGGGTCGACGCCCTCGATCCGGGAGATCACGACCGGCACCCCGGCGAGATCGGTCGCCTCGGCGGCGAGCGACTCCTCGTCGACGGTCGGCAGCTTGCGGGCGCCACCGCCGCCCTTGGACTGCTCGCGGAGCTTGACGATCCGCTCGGGGACCTGGTCGACGTGGACCTTGGCCGCGACGGCGGCCTCCTCGAGCAAGCGGTCGTGGCGGCGCAGCAGCTCGATGGCGACGGGACCGGTGATCGCCTCGATCCGGCGCACGTTGGCCGAGCTGGATCCCTCGCTGGTGATCTTGAAGACGCCGATCTCGGAGGTCGAGCGGACGTGGGTGCCGCCGCACAGCTCGCGGCTGAAGCTGCCGTCGCCGATCTCGACCATCCGCACCACGTCGCCGTACTTCTCGCCGAACAGGGCCATCGCGCCGAGCGCCTTGGCCTCGTCGATCGGCATCGTCAGCGCCCGGACCCGGTCGTTGGCGAGGATCCCCTCGTTGACGCGATCCTCGACCCAACGGACGTCCTCGGTCGTCAGCTTGGTCGGGTGGCTGAAGTCGAAGCGGAGCTTGTCGGGGCGGACCGCCGAGCCGGCCTGGTGGACGTGGTCGCCCAGCCGCTCGCGGAGCGCGGCGTGCAGCAGGTGCGTCGCCGTGTGGTTGCACTCGGTCGCGTGACGGGCGAGCCGATCGACGCGTGCGACGACCCGCTGCCCGGCCTTCAGCGCGACGCCGTGGACGTTCCCGTCCCCGACCCCCGCGACCGGCTCGACGACGATCGCCTGGTCGTCGCCGGCCCGCACGATCGCGGCGACCGCGGCCTGCTCGGAGCCGTCCTCGAGCGTGATCGTGCCGCTGTCGGAGACCTGACCGCCGCCCTCGGGGTAGAACGGCGACTCGGCGAGCTTGATGTAGGTCTTGCCCTCGCGCTCGAGGATCCCGGCGACCGTGGTGTGCTGGTCGAGCTTCGAGTAGCCGGTGAACTCGGTCGGCTCGTCGGAGACGAGCGCGGCGATCGAGCCGGCGGCGGCACCGCCGTGGTCGCCGCGGCGGGAACCGGCCTTCGAGCGCTTGCGCTGCTCGCCCATCAGCCGGTCGAACTCCTCGCGGAGGCTGGCCGGCGCGGTCCAGCCGGCGCCCTCGTTGGTACCGGCGGCCTCGATGTGCTCCTCGTAGAGCTCGAGCGTGAGGTCGATCGGGAAGCCGAAGGTGTCGTGGAGCTGGAACGCCTGGGCGCCGCGCAGCGGGCCGGCGGCGAGGAACGTCTCGAGCACGCCGAGGCCCTGCTGGAGCGTGCGACCGAAGCCCTCCTCCTCGGCGAGGACCCAGGTCCGGATCTCCTCCTGGCGCTCCCGGATCTCCGGGTAGGCGTCGCCCATCGTCTCGACGACGACGTCGAGGAAGCGGCCGAGGAACTCGCCCTCGATCCCGATCTGTTGGCCCTGGACGACCGCCCGGCGCATCAGCCGGCGCAGCACGTAGCCGCGGTCCTCGTTCGACGGGACGACCCCGTCGCTGATCAGGAAGGTCATCCCGCGGGTGTGGTCGGCGAGGATCCGCAGCGCGCGGTCGAACGACTCGTCGCCGGACTCGTAGGCCTTGCCCGACAGCTGCTCGCCGAGCGCGATCAGGGGCGCGAACTGGTCGGTCTCGAAGATCGTCTGCTTGTCCTGCAGCAGCAGCGCCATCCGGTTGAGGCCCATGCCGGTGTCGATGTTGTTGGTCGGCAGCGGGGTCAGGACCGGCTTGCCGTCGTCGTCGGCCGACTGGTCGTACTGCATCAGGACCAGGTTCCAGAACTCCATGAACCGGTCGGACTCGTCCTGGCCCGGGGCCGTCGCCGGCCCGTAGTCGGGGCCGCGGTCGAGGTAGAGCTCGGTGCAGGGGCCGCAGGGACCGGTCGGGCCGGCCTGCCAGAAGTTGTCCTCGCGGCCGAGCTCGACGATCCGCTCGCGCGGGACCCCGACCTCGAGCCAGAACTCGATCGACTCGACGTCGGGTCCGAGGCCCAGCTCGTCGTCGCCGCCGAAGACGGTCACCCAGACCTTCTCGGGGTCGAAGCCGAAGCCCTCGGTGGTCAGCTTCCAGGCGTAGGCGATCGCCTCGCGCTTGAAGTAGTCGCCGATCGAGAAGTTGCCGAGCATCTCGAAGAACGTCAGGTGCCGGGCGGTCACGCCGACGTTGTCGATGTCCGGCGTCCGGAAGCACTTCTGGCAGCTGGTCAGGCGCGTCGCCGGCGGCGTGTCGGCCCCCAGGAAGTACGGCTTGAGCGGGTGCATGCCCGCCGTGGTGAGCATCACGGACGGGTCGTGCTGGGCCGGAACGAGCGAGGCCGACGCCAGCCGCCGGCTCCCCTGCTCCTCGAAGAACCGCAGGAAGGTCTCGCGGATCTCGTCGCTCGTGATGGGACGCACAGGGCTCACGCGCACGATTGTCGCGAATCGACACGGGGTCGTGCGCATTGGTGAGCGTTCGTACGACGAGCGGTGGTCGCCACGACCGCTCCCGCACGCTCGCAGCGTCCGGCCCCGTCCGCCCGCAGGGCTAGGCTCGCCGCGGACGGGGCGTGTCGCCCCGCTCATCCATCCGTCACCAGGAGCCCCCCTCGTATGTCCGCTTCCGAAGCCTCGGCCGAGCGCCTCGTCCGCCCAATGCCCCAGTGGTGGCTGATCCTGCTCAGCGGGATCGTCGCCGTGCTCGCCGGGATCGTCGCCGTCGCCGTCCCGGGGATCACCCTGCTCGTGCTCGGCCTCTTCCTCGGGATCTCGCTGATCGTGACCGGGATCGGCTCGATCATGGTCGGCGTCACCGCCGGTGACAACCCGGGCGCCCAGGTCCTCGCCGTCCTGATCGGCTTCATCTCGGTCGCGGCCGGGCTCTTCTGCATCGCCCGCCCCGGCGCCGGGATCCTCGCCGTGCTGTTCTCGGTCGCGTTCTGGTTCGTGCTGACCGGCGTCGGCGACCTGGCGATCGCCTACCGCCATCCCGAGCACCGCGTCTGGCACGCCGTGCTCGGCGTGATCGGCGTCGTCGCCGGGATCGTGCTGCTGGCCAACCCGGGCGTCGGCCTCTCGACGGTCGCGCTGCTCGCCGGCATCGGCTTCCTGCTCCGTGGCGCCACCGAGATCGTGCTCGCGCTCCAGACCCGTCGCCTGGAGGCGGCGCTGCGCCCCAACTGATCGCCGCGGACGGCGGACGGACGGCGGGCGACCGCGCTGTCTGCCGCCGTCCCCGATACCGGGGTCCCGGCCGCGCCGAGATCCCGGTTCTTCGGGTCCTCTTCGAAGACCCGTAGCACGCGCGTCGTCCCGCGCCGTACCCTGCCCGGATGGCCAGCATCCTCGTCGTCGACGACGAGCCCGCCCTCGTCACCGCGCTCGAGCGCGCCCTCCGGTTGGACGGGCACGACGTCGACGTCGCCACCGACGGACAGGTCGCCCTCGACCGCCTGTCGGTGACGACCCCCGATCTGGTCCTGCTCGACGTGATGATGCCCCGGATCGACGGGCTCGAGGTCTGCCGACGACTCCGCGCCAGCGGCGATCGCACGCCGGTCTTGATGCTGACCGCGCGCGACGGGATCGACGACCGCGTCGACGGCCTCGACGCCGGTGCCGACGACTACCTGCCCAAGCCGTTCGCGCTGCGCGAGCTGCGGGCCCGCGTCCGCGCGCTGCTGCGACGGGTCGAGGCGGACGACGACGAGGACCGCCCCGAGCCGATCAAGTTCTCCGACCTGCGGCTCGATCCGGCCACCCGCGAGGTCCACCGCGGCGAGCGTCCGGTCGAGCTGACCCGGACCGAGTTCGCGCTGCTCGACCTGTTCCTCCGCCATCCCCGGGTCGTGCTCAGCCGCTCGCAGCTGTTCGAGCACGTCTGGGGCTACGACCTCGGGGCGACGTCCAACGCGCTCGGGGTCTACATCGGGTACCTGCGACGCAAGACCGAGGAGGGCGGCGAGCCACGGCTCCTGCACACGGTCCGCGGCGTCGGCTACGCGCTTCGGGAGTCCTGAGTGCCACTACGCCGGCGGCTGACGCTGACCGTCGCGCTGGTCGCCACCGCCGTCGTCGTCTTCGCCGGGTTCGCGGCCTGGCTGACCACCCGCTCGGTCCTGCTCGGCAACCTCGACGACACGCTCCGGGCCCAGGTCCAGGGAGGCCGCGGCGACCAGGCCCGCGGCGGGCCGGGCGGCGTCCGCCTGATGCGCGCGCCGGGCGACACCGGCGCGCTCGAGAGCCTGCCCGCCCCGCCCCCGCGGCTGGGTGGCCCGGCCGAGTACTCGCAGGCCCTGACCTCGGCCGGCGTCGTCGTCACCCGCGGCGACGTCGAGCTGCCGGTCACCGCCGTGGACCGGGCCGGGATCCGCGACGCCCGCGTGGTCGGGCCGCGCGACGTCCAGGTCGGCGACACGCACTTGCGGATGATCACGGTGCCGCTGGACGAGCTGACCCGCCAGCGACTGTCGGCGGCGAACGCCTCCGGCATCACGATCTCGGCGCTCCAGTTCGCGCGGCCACTGAACGGGGTCGACCGCGCGTTGCGCACGCTCGCCCTCTCGCTGCTCGCGGTCGGGCTGGTGCTGGTCGCGATCGCCGCCGCGCTCGGCCGGACGGTCGCGCGGCGGATCCTGCGCCCGGTCGCCGACCTCGCCGGTGCCGCCGCTCACGTCGAGGCCACCGGCGACCTCGAGCAGCGGCTGCCGGTCCGGTCCGCCGACGAGGTCGGCGAGCTGACCCGCCGCTTCAACGGCATGCTCGCCCGCCTCCAGGGCTCGCGCAACGAGCTCGACCGCAGCATGACCGAGCAGCGCAACCTGGTGGCCGACGCCTCGCACGAGCTGCGGACCCCGGTCACCAGCCTGCGGACCAACGCCGAGCTGCTGCTGGAGGACGACGCGACGATCGACGCCGAGGAGCGCCGGAGCATGCTCGTCGATGTCCGCGACCAGGCCGAGGATCTGGGCCTGCTCGTCTCCGACCTGATCGAGCTGGCCCGCGGCGACGTGCCCGACCACGACGCCGACGAACCGGTCGCGCTCGACCAGCTGGTCGAGGAGTGCGTCGCCCGGGCACGCCGCGACCACCGCGGCGTGACGTTCGCGACGACGCTCGCGCCGCTGGTCGTCGAGGGCCGTCCGGATCGGCTGGCCCGCGCGGTCTCGAATCTGCTGAACAACGCGGCGCTGCACGGGGCGGGCGGCCAGGGCACGGTCGAGGTGCGGGTGGATGCCGCGGGTGATGACGGACGGGCAGCGGGCCCGGTCGAGGCCGCGGGTGATGCCAGACGGGCAGAGGACCACCCGTCCGCCGATCCCGGAGCGAGCACGCGCGCCGTGGTCTCCGTGATCGACCACGGTCCGGGCGTGCCGGAGGCCGAGCGAACCCGGATCTTCGACCGCTTCCGCCGCGGCGACGACTCCCGCGAGCGCCACGGCAGCGGCCTCGGGCTGGCGATCGTCCGCCAGGTCGCCGTCGTCCACCACGGCGAGGTCGACGTCAGCGAGACGCCGGGCGGCGGCGCGACGTTCCGGCTGACGTTGCCGGTGGTGGCGGACTGAGTGGCGTGCCGGGGCCGCGCGGTCTCTCACAGCGGAACCGGGAACCCGATCGCGAGCGCCGGTCATGTAGCACCACATGACCACGAGATTCCCCTCCTCCACCCCCGCGGCTCGACCGACGCTCTCGGCTGCGGCCGACGCGCCGATCACCGGCGCGCCGCCGACCACCGTTCCGTCACCGCGCCGGACGACGCGACGGCGACTCGTCCGGGCCTGGTCCGTGCTCGCGGCGATCGCCGTCGGCAGCCTGGCCACGGCCTCGCTCCCCAGCGCCGCGGGTGCCGCGACCGGCCCGAGCACCGCAGTCCCGCACGACAACGAGATCGTCCATGCCCGGATGTACCTCAGCATCGTCGCCGCCGATGGCGACCCGGTCCTGTCGCCCCTCACCGGCGCGCAGCTGGGCCTGCCGCCGTCGTTGGCTCGCTCGGTCGCGCCTCGGTTCCTGACCGGCGAGATCGAGCGCTGGAGCGCCGTCGGGCCGCTGCGCGACCGCACCGCCTGGAGCCTCTCCGAGGTCGCCGGCGGACCCACCGTCGGCACGACCGAGCAGTCCTACGCCGACGGTGAGCTCCGGGAGTGGGAGTCCTGGGTCGGCGACGTGACCACCATCGCGCTCTCCGACGAGGAGCGAGCACGCTACGAGGCCGACTGCCTGGACCGGCAACGGGTGTGGATGTTCAACGTCAGCCACACCGCCGACCCGATCGGCGGGATCCGGGCGATGCTCGACGGCGGGATGCTGCACAACACCGGCACCACCACGATCGAAGGCCGCAGCGTGCTGCGCCTGATCGGCGAGGAGCCGGGGACCGAGCAGAACGGCTCGCCCGGCGGACCGATCGCGTACGAGTACCTCGTCGATCCCTCCTCGTTCGCCCCGGTCCGGGCCTCGAAGACCGTGACGCTCCGTGGACTCACCGGTCCCCTGGCGCCGGCGGCGAACCTCACCTCCGGATACACCCTACGCTGGGACTTCTTGGAGTTCGAGTACCTGCCGCTGAACGACGCCACCCGGCACCTGCTGGTCGTCGGCGGCGGACGCTGAGCTCGTGCCCGGGACGTCACGTCGGTGACGTCCCGGGCATCGCTCCGGCCGGGCACACCAGATCGCCCGGGAACCACTTCCCGGGCTGCGGGCATGAACCAGCAGATGACGCCACGAACCGACCCTCAGCTGTGGCGTCTGGCCGTCGCGGGCGACGCCGATGCGTTCGGCCAGCTCTACGAGCGCCACGATCGTGCCGTCCTCTCGTACTGCCTCTGGCGGACCGGTGATCCATCGTCGGCCGAGGACCTGACCTCGATCGTGTTCCTCGAGGCGTGGCGCCGCCGGGCCCAGACACCCCTGACGACCGCGACGGCCCGTCCGCTGCTGCTGGCGATCGCGACCAACGTCGTCCGGCACCAGTGGCGCTCGCGGCGACGGCACCACGCAGCGCTTCAGCGGCTCGGCCGCGCCGTCGAGCCTCGTCCGACCCACGACGACGACGCCGTCGAACGGCTCGCGGCCGCCGACCGACTGCGCGATGTGCGCGGCCCGCTCGACCGGCTGCCCGCCCGCGAGCGCGAGGTGCTCGTGCTCGTCGCCCTTTCGGACCTCTCCTACGAGGAGACCGCAGCAGCCCTCGGCCTTCCGGTGGGAACGGTGCGCTCACGGCTCTCGCGGGCCCGGGCGCGCCTGGTCCGGGACGCCGAGCAGCGTCGCCCGTCCCCGCAGGACCCGATCGCCGCGATCGGCGTCAAGGCCCTGATCCCGGCCACCGAGTCGTCGTCGTGAGGCCGCCCGTCGACCTGACCCCGCTGCTGCCGAGCGACGCCGAACGTTCGGCGCGGCGCGACGCGCTGATGGCCGAGATCGACGACCGGCCGTCGGTCCTCCGCAGCAGCTGCACGCGCCCGCGCCGCACCTGCCCGCGGAACGCCCCGCTCGCCGTCGCACTCGCCTTCCTCGCTGTCGCCGGGCCGCTCAGTCTCGGCGCGATGCTCGGCACCGCCGGCCTCGACGGCGGCCCGGTCGACGTCGTCGCCGCCGCCCGCGCGGCCGCCGTCCCGACCCGGAGCACGGTCCTCCACGTCGTCATGCGTCTCGACCAAGGCGGTCCCCGCCCCAAGCCGGTGCCGCCGGGGCCCCGGCAGTCGCGGCCCGGTCGGGACCCGGTCGGCACCGTGACCGGTCGGATCGAGCGCTGGAGCACGACGAACCCGCCACGTGATCGCACCGCCTGGTTCGTGCACCTGCCGAATCGCTCGCGTCCCGGAACGATGGAGCTGTCGTACGCCGATGGGGTCTTCCGCGAGCGTGAGTCGTGGGCCGGGGGCGTGCGCGCTCGCCGCGCGACCGCGTCCGAACGGGCGAGCTATGAGCACGACCGGGTCCGCGCCGACCGTTCGTGGCTGCAGAACGCGACCTTCTCGAACGATCCGGTCGCCGGGATCCGGCGGCTGCTCGAGTCCGGACGGCTCCGGAACGACGGCCCGGACCGCGTCGACGGCCGCGCCGTCCACCGTCTCGTCGGGACAGAGCCCGGGACCGCGACCAACGGCGCCGCCGGCGGGGCGATCGTCTACGAGTACCTCGTCGACGAGCGCTCGTTCGCTCCCGTGCGGATCACGGTCACCCGGGCCCTGCCGGCGCGACCGACCTCGTCGGTCCCCGAGCTCCGCAAGCCACGCCGATTCGTCCAGCGGTGGTCGTTCGACGTCTACGAGCAGTTGCCGCTGACGCCCCGGACCGCACCGCTGCTGGTCGTCGGCGGTCGCTGACGGCCGAACCGCCGCCCGTCAGACCAGCGTGCCGGTGCCGACGACGACGTCGCCGTCGAGCAGCATCGCCGTCTGGCCGGGCGCGGCGCGGAGCAGCGGCTCCTCCAGCATCACGGTGCCCGGTCCGGTCGCGCCCGTCTCGGGCGCCTCCAGGATCCGAGCCCGGCGCGGCTGCTGTCGGTAGCGGAGCTTGACCCCGTCGACCCGCCACGGCTCGCGGTGGAGGATGACGTCGCGCAGGCTCACGCGGTCGGTCATCAGGTGCTCGCGGCGGCCGACCGTGACGATGTTGCTGTCGACGTCGGTCTCGATCACGTAGCGGGGCTCGCCGGCCGCGACCCCGAGGCCGCGCCGCTGGCCGAGGGTGTAGAGGTGCGCGCCCCGGTGCTCGCCGATAGTCGCGCCGGTCTCCACGTCGTGGACCGGCCCCGGCTTCTCCTCGAGATCGCCATGGCGCGCCAGGAACTGCGACTGACCGGTCCCCGCCAGGAAGCAGAGGTCCTGGCTGTCGGGCTGGCGGGCGACCGAGAGGCCAGCGCGCTCGGCCATCTCCCGCACCTCCGGCTTCGTCAGCCCCCCGAGCGGGAACCGCATCCGCGCGATCGAGGAGGGACGCAGCGCGCTCAGCATGTACGCCTGGTCCTTGCCCGTATCGACGGCCAGCCGCAGCAGACCGTCGTCGGTCGTCCGCGCGTAGTGGCCGGTGGTCAGCGTCGCGCAGCCGATCCGGTCCGCGAGCTCGAGCATCGCGTCGAGTCGGACGTCGCCGTTGCAGCGCACGCACGGGTTCGGCGTCAGGCCCTGGCGGTGCTCGGCGACCCAGGGCTCGACGACCCCGCTGCGGAACTGCTCGCGCAGGTCGAGGGTCAGGTGCGGGAGGCCGATCCCGTGGGCGACGTCGCGGGCCCGCCGCACCGCGCTGTGCGAGCAACAGGAGGACTCGGCGTCGTTCTGCTCGTCGCGCCACAGCTCCAAGGTCACCGCGACCGCGTCCGGTCCGGCCTCGAGCGCGGCGACCGCACTGTCGACGCCGCCGCTCATCGCCACCAGGGTCCCGGTCGGTCCGCCGTCGGGGACGGTCGCGACCGCGTCGTGGGCGACCGCGGCCCCGAGCGCGCGGTGGAACGCGTCGACGACCAGCTCGGCCGCGTGCCGCTTGCCCGGGTGGAGGCCGCCGACCGCCTCGGCGACGCTGGCCACCGAGACCCGCGCGGCGTCCCGAATCGTGGCGTCCTCGACCGTCTCGCAGACCACCGAGGCGCAGACGGTCAGGGCCCCGCAGCCGTCGGCCAGGAAGCCGACGCCGGCCACGCGATCGCCCACGACGTCGACCCGGATCCGGACCAGATCACCGCAGGCGGCACCGCCGGCGGCGCCGTCATGGCCACCGTCGGGCAGCTCGTCCTGCCCGACCGGGGACCGCAGGTGCTCCTCATAGCGCCAATCGGCCACCAACGGAGGGTAGCCGTCCGCGCACCTGGGCTCGCCGTACCGGGCTCTCCGGCCCCACGATCTGACCACGGACCGCCTCACTCGCACCGCATTCGCGGGATCGCGCACCGGCGTCTCCTCGCCCCCCGTTGCCGATTCTTCGAAGAACCCGAACGATCGACGACGACGCCAAGAGAACGGCCCTCGGGGGCCCCTCGAAGGGACCGACACCGACATCCGTTGCCGATTCTTCGAAGAACCCGAACGATCGACGACGAGACCCAGCGGTCCGCCTCCCGATCGCCTGGGGGATCGACGGAACGGGCGATCGCCGATTCTTCGAGGAACCCGAAGAGTCGTCGACCGCATCGGGCGAGCGGCGTTCGGGCTGCCCGCCGGATCCTGCCGTCGCCGTCGCCCTGGCCGTCACCGTCACCGTCGCCGTGGCCGTGGCCGTGGCCGTGGCCGTGGCCGTGGCCGTGGCCGTGGCCGTCGAGCCGACCACCGCCGGAGCGCCTGCGAGGATCGGCCGGTGACGCCGCTGCTGCGCTTCGAGTCGGTGACCGTCGGCGGCGCCGACCGTCCGCGGCTCGACGCGATCAGCGTCGACGTGGCGGCGGGCGGGATAACCGCGATCGTCGGGCCGTCGGGGGCCGGCAAGTCGACCTTGCTGCGTTGCACCAACCGGCTCGTCGCCCCGGACACGGGGGTCGTCCGGTACCGCGGCGCGGACCTGGCCGCGCTCGACGTGCTCGCCCACCGGCGCGAGGTCGCGATGGTCTTCCAGCGGCCGGTGCCGTTCCCCGGAACCGTGCTCGAGAACCTGCGCGTGGCGGATCCCACGCTCGACGAGCCGGCGGCCGGCGATCTGCTGGAGCGGGTCGCGCTCGACCGGGTGCTGCTCGACCGCGACGCCAGCGAGCTGTCCGGCGGCGAGGGCCAGCGGATGGGCCTCGCCCGCTCGCTCGCCACCCGGCCCCAGGTCCTCCTCGCCGACGAGCCGACCGCCTCGCTCGATGCCACCAGCGCCCTCCAGCTCGAACGGCTGCTGCGCGGTCTCGCCGACGACGGCGTCGACGTGCTGCTGGTCAGCCACGACGAGGCCCAGGTCGAGCGGATCGCCGACCGCTGGATCGCGCTCCGGGACGGCCGGCTCGACGACCGCAGGGGCCTCGCGGCATGAGCGGCGGGACCGACGACGGGAGCGCTGCGCCGTGAACGGCCACGTCAGCTGGTTCGGGCTCGGCGTCTCGATCGCCGTGGTGCTCGTCGCCGCCGGGCTCTCCCGGGTCTGGCGGCTCGGTCTCGAACGCGACGTGCTGATCGCGATCGGCCGCTCGCTGGCCCAGATGTTGCTCGTCGCCGCCGCGCTCGGCCTGATCGTCAGCGAGGGCACGTCGATCTGGTGGAGCTGGCTGTGGGTCGTCCTGATGGTCCTGTTCGCCGCGCTGACGATGCGCAACCGCGCGCCCGAGCTGCCCGGCCTGCTCGGCATCGCCCTGATCGCCACCGCCTCGACCGCAGTCGTCGGACTCGGCGTCGTGTTCGCGATCGGCGTCTTCCCGGTCACCCCGCGGACCGTCGTCCCGGTGGCCGGCATGCTCGTCGGCAACAGCCTCAGCAGCGGCGTCGTCGCCTGCCGCCGGCTGGCCGAGGCGGTCGTCGAGCAGCGCGACCAGATCGAGGCCCGACTCGCGCTCGGCCAGCCGTGGCCGCAGGCCGCCCGGCCGATGCTGCGCGGGGTCCTGCGAACCGCGATCTCACCCCAGATCGAGTCGACCAAGGCGCTGGGGATCGTCTTCCTGCCGGGGGCCATGACCGGCCTGATCCTCGCCGGGGTCGACCCGCTCGACGCCGTGCTGGTCCAGCTCGCGTTGATGTACGTCATCCTCGGGGGAGTCGCCACCATGACGACGGTCACGACGGTGACGGCCGCGCGCCGTCTCTTCACCCGCGACCACCGCCTCCGACCGCTCGACGGCCGGACCCCGTAAACGAACCGAGGAGACCCGCGAAGATGACGTCCTCCGAGACCGCCGAGTCCACGACCGCCGCGTCGACGTCCCTGGAGCGGACCGTCGCCCGGGCCCGCCGGCAGACGATCGCCGATCTGCTGCACCGGTCCGCCCGCCGGTTCCCGGACCGGGCCGCGGTCATCGAGGATCTCGGACCCGCCCACCCCAGCCCGCAGCGCCGCCGGACCTTCGCCGAGCTCGAGGCGGACGCCAACCGGGTCGCCCACGCGCTGATCGCCCGCGGCGTCCAGCCCGGCGACCGGATCGCGCTGCTGTCGCGCAATGGCCTCCCCTACGTCCAGGCGATCTTCGGGGTCGCCAAGGCCGGCGCGGTGCTCGTGCCGATCAACTTCATGCTGCGGGGTGGCGAGGTCGGCTACGTCCTCCAGCACTCGGGTGCGGTCGGACTGCTGGTCCAGGAGGAGCTGCTGCCCGTCGCCGAGCAGGCGATCGGCGTCGCAGACGCCACCGACCGACTGAAGCTGCGGGCCGTGCTCGGCGCCGACGACCTGTCCGCCCCCGACGGCTGGGAGTCGTTCCCGGCGCTCGCCGGTACGACGGCCGACGAGGACCCGGGCGAGCCGGAGATCGTGATCGCCGCCGACGCGCCCGCCCAGGTGATGTACACCTCCGGCACCGAGTCGCGGCCGAAGGGCGCCGTGCTCTCCCACGAGGCACTGATCGCCAACTACTCGACCTGCATGGTCGACGGCGACATGAAGGCCGACGACGTCGACGTCCACGCGCTGCCGCTCTTCCACGTCGCCCAGCAGCACGTGTTCCTCGTCCCCGACGTCCAGCTCGGAGCGACCAGCGTGATCCTGCCCGCCCCCGATCCGGCCGCGGTCCTGGCCGCGATCGAGGAGCACAAGGCGACCAAGTTCTTCGCCCCGCCGACGGTCTGGATCGGCCTGCTCGGCCACCCCGACTTCGATCGCCGCGACCTCTCGTCGCTGCGCAAGGGCTACTACGGCGCGGCGATCATGCCGGTCGAGGTCCTGCGCGAGCTGAGCCGGCGGCTGCCCGACGTACGGCTCTGGAACTTCTACGGCCAGACCGAGATGGCCCCGCTGGCGACCGTGCTCCAGCCCGAGGACCAGCTGCGCAAGGCCGGCTCGGCCGGGCGTGCGGCGCTCAACGTCGAGACCCGGATCGTCGGACCGGACGGCGCCGAGCTGCCCGCCGGGGAGATCGGCGAGATCGTGCACCGCAGCCCGCACGCGGTCCACGGCTACCTCGACGACCCCGATCGGACGGCCGCCGCCTTCGCCGACGGCTGGTTCCACTCCGGCGACCTCGGCGTGGCCGACGACGAGGGCTACATCACCGTCGTCGACCGGATCAAGGACATGATCAAGACCGGCGGCGAGAACGTCGCCAGCCGTGAGGTCGAGGAGGTCGTCTACGAGCACGACGCGGTCGCCGAGGTCGCCGTGATCGGGATCCCCCACCCGGCCTGGATCGAGGCCGTCGTCGCGATCGTGGTCGCGCGCGACGGGGCGACGGTCAGCGAGGTCGAGCTGACCGCCCACTGCCGCGAGCGGCTCGCGGGGTTCAAGGTCCCCAAGGCCTTCCGGGTCGTCGACGCGCTGCCCAAGAACGCCAGCGGCAAGCTGCTCAAGAAGGACCTGCGGACCGCCTACTCCGACCTCGCCGAGAAGATCGCCGGTCCGCGCTCGTAACCCCCATCGCCCCTCGGTGTACGCTTGTGCACTGAAGGGCGGACGAACGGGGTGACGGTGGTGCAGCGGACCGAGGTACGAGCAGCAGGAGAGACGGCGGCCGTGGCGTTCGGCGGCGCCGTCGACCACGTCCAGCGGACCCACCGGGCGATCGCCGCCCGTGCCTTCGGGACCGTCGGACGCGCGACTGCGGGAGCCCCCGGCTCCACCGCCTGGCTTCACGACCGGATCGCCGACGGCATCTACGCGACGGTGCGCGGAATCGGCGTCCGGAGCGCCCAGGCGGTCGCCCGAGCCGGTTCCCTGATCGGTCCACCAGAGGCCCGCTCGCTGGCCGACCATCCGACCGGCGGCGCCGTCCTCGGCGCGCTCAACGGTGCCTTCGGCGAGCGCTTCGCCGCCGAAGGCGATCCGCTGGAGCTGGCGATGACCCTCCGCCACGGCGGCCGCGACCTGCCGCTGACGCCGACCGCCCTGCGGCGGGCCTTCCCGCTGAGCGGCGGCCGGGTCGTCGTGCTCGTCCACGGCCTCTGCCTGACCGACGCCTCGTGGCGGACCGATGCGGACGACGCCGACGGCTCGTTCGCCCGACGCCTCCGCCGCGACCTCGGCTACGACGTCGTCACTCTCCGCTACAACAGCGGGCGCCGGATCCCCGCCAACGGGGCCGAGCTGGCCACGCTGCTGGAGCGGCTGTGCGCCGCCTGGCCCGCCGACGGCGGCGTCCGCGAGCTGGTCCTGATCGGCCACTCGATGGGCGGGCTCGTCTGCCGCAGCGCCTGCGCCGTGGGCGCGATCGCCGGCCACCGCTGGATCGATCCCCTGCGGCACGTCGTCACCCTCGGCGCCCCGCACCTGGGAGCGAACCTCGAGCGGGCGAGCGCGACCGCCGCGTGGGCGACGAGCCTGCTGCCCGAGACGCGGATCGTGGCCGACCTGCTCGACCTCCGCAGCGACGGCGTGCTCGACCTGCGCGACGGCTCGCTGGTCCACGACGACGTGCCCCTCCGCAGCGACCGCTGGCCGTGGGGCGAGCGCGGCACCGCCGTGCCGCTGCTCGACGGCGTCCAGCACCACGCCGTCGGCGTCACGCTCGCGCGGGATCCCGGCTCGTGGCTGGCCCGGACCGTCGTCGGCGACCTGCTGGTGACGCCGACCAGCGCCGCCGCCCGCGCCCGCGGCGAGCGCCGACTCGCGTTCCCGGACGACGACGTGGTGCTGCTCGGCGGCCTCAACCACTTCGATCTGCTCCACCATCCGCGGGTCTACGAGCACCTCCGCCGATGGCTGCGGCCGACCGCGGCGCTCCCCGCCGCCGACACCACCGGCAGCGGCCTGTTCGACACCACCGCCGACGAGCTCCCCAGCTGATCCCCACCCGACCGCGACATGCGCCACCATGGACAGCAGCGATGTCGCCTTCCGACGCTCCCACCCCCGTGGCCCCCGACGCCGCAGCGACGCCGGCGGCACCCGCCGCCCCGGGCGACGTCGACGGCTACCGCCGCGGTCGCGTCCCCCGCGACGTGCGTGAGCAGCAGATCCTCACGCTCGCTCAGGAGCTGTTCGCCGAACGCGGCTACCAGCAGGCGTCGATGGACGAGCTCGCCGCCCGTGCCGGGGTCTCCAAGCCGGTCGTCTACGACCTCGTCGGCAACAAGCAGACGCTCTACCTGACCTGCGTCGAGCGGGCCGGACGCGCGCTCGCCGAGGTCGTCTCGGCCGCGGCCCTCGCCGCAGACGGCCCCGAGCAGCGACTGCGGTCCGGGGCGATCGCCTTCCTCCGGTTCGTCGCCGAGCAGGGCGGCGGCTGGGACCTGCTCCTGACCGCCGGCCCGGCCCCCGGGGCGGAGCCGATCGTCCAGGTCCGGCAGGCCCAGAGCGCCCTGATCACGATGATCGTGGGCGAGACCCTGGCCGAGCTGGACGTCGTCCTCGCCCCCTGGCGGGTCGCCGCCATGGGCCACGCCGTCAACGGCGCCTTCGAGGGCCTCGCCTACTGGTGGCGCGAGCATCAGGACGTCCCGCCCGAGGAGCTGGTCGACTGGATCTCGGCGCTGTTCCTGCCCGGGATCCGCGCGCTCGCCGGCCCGCCCGGCCCGAACGCCGCCTAGCGTTGCCCCGGGGCCTCGGCCCGAGCGCCCGCCGTCGCCCCCGGCGCCAGCCCACGGCCCGGGCCCCCGTCGCGGCGGCCGAGTCCCCCGCCGATCCCTCGCCTCGCCCTCCGGGCCGGAGCGCTCCGTCGCGATTGTTATAGTTCTTCTAGAACTATGCTCATTCGCTTGCCAGCTGACGGAGAGGGGCCGCTCTACGACCAGATCGCCGGAGCCATCCGCCGGGCGATCTCCACCGGTGAGCTGCGCCCCGGCGAGCGGCTCCCGCCCGCCCGTGAGTTGGCGGGCGCGATCGACGTCAACCTCCACACCGTCCTCCGGGCGTACGCGCTGCTCCGCGAGGACGGGCTGATCGACGTCCGTCGCGGTCGTGGTGCGGTCGTCCGCGACGACGCCCCGGCCGGCCAGGCCGATGTCCACGAGCTCGCCGTCCAGCTCCTGGCCGAGGCACGACGGGCCGGCCTCAGCCGACGTGAGCTGCTCTCCCTGATCGAAAGGCTCCCCGCATGACCCCCCGCCGTGCCCTCGTCGTCCTCGTCCTCCCCGCGCTCGTGCTGGTCGCGATCGGCCTGCCGATCCTGCTGCTGGGCGACCGCCTGCCGGCGACGATCGCCACCCACTGGAGCACCGGCGGCCCCGACGGCAGCAGCGACGGCACCACCGCCGCGATCGTCACGGTCGGGCTTTGGCTGCTCGCCTGGATCGTCCTCGTGGCCGCCGGCCGCCGTCCACAGCGGCTCTTCTACGCCCCCTGGCTGCTGGGCTTCGGCGGGCTGCTCGCCGGCCTCACGGCGGTGACGATCGCGGCCAACCTCGACGTCGCCGACTGGCGGCAGGCCGACGACCTGTCGGCGCTCGGGGTGCTCGGACCGCTGGTCCTCGCCGGCCTGCTGGTCCTGCTCGGCGAGCGGTTCGAGCGCGACCGCCCCGTCACCCGACCGACGAGCCCCGACGACGGACCCGGCCCGCGGCCGACGGTCGGCCTCGCCCCCGACGAGCGCGCCGTCTGGACCGGCCGCGCGGTCGCGACGCCGTGGCTGATCGCCTCCACCGGTGGTGTCGCTCTCGTGCTCGCCGTCGTCGGGCTCGTGGGCCCGGGGCCGACGCTCCCGCTGTTGGTCACGGCGGTGGTCCTGATGATCGTGGCGGTCGCCGTGGGCAGCACCCGGGTCACCATCTCGGGCCGGGGCGTCTCGGCCCGGCTCGGGCTGCCCCTCCCGCGGCGGCAGATCCCGCTGTCCGCGATCGTCGAGGCCCGTGCGACCGAGGTCGAGCCGTTGAAGTGGGGCGGCTGGGGTTGGCGGACCGTGCCCGGTGCGACCGCGCTCGTCGTCCGCCGCGGCGAGGGACTGCTGCTCGAGCTGCACGACGGCCGCCGGTTCGTGGTCACCGTCGATGACGCGGCGACCGCGGCGGGCCTCGTCTGCGACCTGCTGGCGCAGGACGGGACGACTCCCGAGGACCACGGCGAGGGCGAGGCGGCGTAGAGGCGGGAGCGACGCGGATTGCCGCCAGGTGCCATCCGCCCGCACTCTCCGGAGTCATCTTGCCCTGGCCGCCGGCTTCCGGAGTCATTCTGCCCCGCATGGCGACGCGAGATGACTCCACCTCGTGACGGCCGACGCAGAGTGACTCCACCACCCGCCCTCGCCCGCCCGTCGTCGTCCCGTCCCGCTTCCAGCCGCCCCCGGTCTCCCCCTCTCGGCCGCCCTCGTCCCCCGCGCCCGATCCGCCCCGCTCAGCGGCGACCGTCGGTCGACCGCGCCGGGCGGCGGCGGGCGTCGCCGGCGACCATGCTGCCGTCGCGCACCACCCGCAGTCCGGACGGGTCGATCCGCAGCAGGCGCTCGTTCTCCGGGGTCAACGGAAGCCGCTCGTAGGCCTCGAAGGTGATCGTCGTCCCCACCGAGCCGTCGGCGGCGTTCCGGCCCCCGCGGCCCCGTCGCGCCGGGCCATCGTCGTAGCGGATCCGCACCGGCTCGTAGGTCGTCGCATCGACCAGGTACTCGATGGGGAACGAGGCGCCGGCGAAGGTCCCGTCGGCCGTGCCACGCATGAACGTCCCGTGGGCGCCGTCCCCCGGCCGCGGCCGGTAGACCAGCCGCAGGAGCCGACGGCCGCCCAGCTCCCGCTCCCCGGCGGCCTCGACCAGGCCGTTGTCGAGCATCCGCTCGATCGTGCGGACCGGGTCACTCCCGAGCGGGCCCGAGCCCGTCATCGCGCTGACGGTCAACCGATGCTCGGCCAGGACCGATGCCAGCCGGCCGGGAACGACGGCCACCCGCAACTCCCCGTTCTCCGGGCTCGTCGATCGGAACCGGCGACCGGCGTAGTCCTCCTCATAGACCGGTGCCGCCTCGGCGTCCGTGAAGCCCTCGACGACCTGCCGCCTGATCCGGAATCGGAGAGGATCGTCGACGCTCCAGCGCTCGCCGCGGATCACCACCCTGCTGACCCGCCGGTGCCCGCCGCCGAGGGCCCGGTCCGGACGGCCACCGCGGCGGAGGTGCTGCTCGTAGCGCGTCGCGACGTGCAGGATCTCCCCGTTGGTCGCCAGCGCGGCACGGGCCCGAGCGACGACGTCAAGCCCGCCCGGGCCCCGGCCGACCAGGCCGACCGCCCCCAGCGCCGCCGCGAGCACCATCACCGTGACCGCCAGGATGGCGCCCAGCTGCCCTCGGCGACGGCCACCGCGAGCGGCGCGACCGGTCGCGGCCGCACGGGGATTCCCTGGTGACGACGCAGGACGGCCGGCTCGCGGCGGAGTCGGCCGGGCGCTTTCCGTGCCGATCGCGTCCAACCGCTCCAGCAGTGGGGCGATCGACGGCAGGGCCACGGGCTCGGCGGCGGGATCAGCATCACGCAACCGCGCGAACGGATCGTGCTGCTCGTGTTCGGAGGTCATGCGCGGTTCCCCTCGTCGGTGGTACGGAAGGCCGGCGGCAGCTCGTGCCCCTGCTCGGCGAGCGCTTGCACGAAGCGCTTGCGGGCCCGGTGCAGCCGCACGTGGAAGGTCGCCCGCGAGCAACCGGCCGCTCGCGCTGCGCGCGCCGGGTCCAGCTCCTCCCAGGCCACCAGCAGCAGCACCTCGCGGTCGATCGGGCGGAGCGCGGCGAGCGCCTGCAGGACCCCCGAATCGCCGTCGTCGTCGCCGGCCGGCTCGTCGGAGGCGACGACCTCCCACTCCCGCTCGCGGATCAGGCGGTCGCCGACGGCGAGCTGGCGCCGTTCGCTGCGACGCTGGTTGCGAAGCACGTGCCCGGCGACGGCGTAGAGCCACGGCAGCGCGTCGACGGGCACCGCATCCCGCCGGCGCCACGCGACCAGGAACGTCTCGGCCAGCACGTCCTGGGCGCTCTGGAGGTCGTCGGTCCGGCGACGGCCGTAGGAGAGGACGGCGCCGGCGTGGCGCCGGTAGAGGTCCTCGAACCACTCGCGACTCGCCGTCGGCGCCACGGAGGTCTCCGGGACGACCCCGCTGGCGGAGACGGACGACGAGCCGTCGTCGCGCCGGACGGCGATCGCTGGGCGGGTGGCGGGCACACCTCTATCTGTCCGGCTCCCGCCCAGGCTTACCGGCGGCGGCGATCTCGGCTCGCCGCCCCACCGCGCGACTCAGACGGCCGGCGGCAGCTCGATCGTCGACTTGAGGCCGAGGTCGCCCAGCTGCTTCGCGTCGACCGGGGCCGGGGCCCCCGTCAGCGGGTCGCCGCCGGAGGCGGTCTTCGGGAACGCGATCACGTCGCGCAGCGAGTCCTTGTGGGCGCAGAGCGCGGCGAGCCGGTCGATCCCGAAGGCGATCCCGCCGTGCGGCGGAGCGCCGGCCTTGAGCCCGTCGAGCAGGAAGCCGAACTGCTCCTGGGCGTCCTCGGGCGTGAACCCGAGCAGGTCGAGGACCGCGCGCTGCTGCTCGACCCGGTTGATGCGGATCGAGCCGCCACCGACCTCCCAGCCGTTGACGACCAGGTCGTAGGCGCGGCTGTGGAGGGCACCCGGGCCGTGCTCGCCACCCTCGCCGTAGGCCCCGCCCGGAGCGAGGTCCTCGGCGGTGACCGCTCCCCCGCCCGGCGCGCACGGCTGGGTGAAGGGATGGTGGACGGCGTCCCAGCGGGAGCCGTCGCTCGAGCGCTCGAACGACGGGAAGTCGACGATCCAGAGCACGTCGTTGCGGTTCTCGCGCAGGTCGAAGCGATCGGCCAGCTCCAGCCGCAGCGTGCCGAGCACGTTGGCCGCCGTCGGGGCCTTGTCGGCGACGATCAGCAGCAGGTCGCCGGGCGACGCCGAGAGCGTCGTCTTGATCGCCTCGATCTCCTCGGGCGTGAGGAACTTCGCGATCGGCGAGCGCCACGAGCCGTCGGGCTCGACGAAGCCCCAGACCAGCCCGCCGGCGCCGGCCTTCTTGGCGATCTCGGTCAGCTCGTCGAGCTGCTTGCGGGGAACGGTCAGGCCACCCGCGTTGATCCCGCGGACCACGCCGCCGGAGGCGAGCGTGCCCGCGAAGACCTTGAACTCGGTCGTGCTCAGGGCCGCGGACAGCTCCTGGATCTCGAGCCCGAAGCGCCGGTCGGGGCGGTCGTTGCCGTAGCGCAGCAGCGCCTCGTCGTAGCCCATCCGCTCCCAGGCCGGGGCGGCGACCTCGAGCCCGCCGGCCACGAACGCGCGGGCCATCACGCGCTCGAAGGTCCCGATCACGTCGTCCTCGTCGACGAAGCTCAGCTCGGCATCGAGCTGGGTGAACTCGGGCTGACGGTCGGCGCGCAGGTCCTCGTCGCGGAAGCAGCGCACGATCTGGTAATAGCGCTCGAAGCCGGCGACCATGAACAGCTGCTTGAAGAGCTGCGGCGACTGCGGCAGCGCGTAGAACGAGCCGGCCTGGAGTCGCGACGGGACCAGGAAGTCGCGCGCGCCCTCGGGCGTCGAGCGGGTCAGGTACGGCGTCTCGATGTCGAGGAAGCCCTCCTCCTCCATCGCGTCGCGGATCTCGCGGACGATCCGGCTGCGGAGCAGGATCGCGTCGCGGGTGCCCTCGCGGCGGAGGTCGATCACGCGGTTGCGCAGGCGGGTCAGCTCGTCGAGCGGGCCGTCCTCGTCGACGGCGAAGGCGGGGGTCTCGGCCTCGGCGAGGGTGTCGAGCGTGGCGCACCGCAGCTCGACCGTGCCGGTGCGCATCTTCGGGTTGACGTGCTCGGCGCCGCGGCCGGTCAGCTCGCCCTCGACCGAGATCACGTGCTCGCTGCGCAGGCGCTCGGCGGCGGCGAACGCCTCCGGGCCGCAGGTGTCGGGGTCGAAGACGACCTGCAGCAGGCCGGAGCGGTCGCGCAGGTCGACGAAGATCAGGCCGCCGTGGTCACGCCGGCGATGGACCCAGCCGGCTACACGCAGCGTCTCGCCGACCTGGTCGTCACCGAGCAGACCGGCCCAGGTCGAGCGGAAGCGGTTGGCGTGGACCGGAGCGGCGCCGACGGTGTCGCGGACGAGCTCCGCGATCCGGGCATTGCGCGCGTCGGAGACGGAGGTAGAGGACACGGTCGGCTCCGAGGCAGTCATGCCCAGCACGGTACCGGCCGCCCGCCGATCTCCGCGGTCCGGGCCGTCACCCGTCCGTACGCGCTGGACGACCAGCCCCGGAGTCGGCGCAGCCGGCCCCGGCCGACGGGCGGGAGAGCCCGCCCGCGACGGCCCTCGTGGGGCCGCCGCCGGCCCTCAGCCGCTGATCGCGGCCAGGGCCTCGGCGACCGTGGCGACCGTGCGGCGATCGCCGCCCTGCTCGACCCGGATCTCGTCCCCGTCGAGGACCACGATCGCGCGGGCGTCGGCCCGCGAGGCGCGGCGCAGCTGGCCCTTGAGTCCGCGTCCCGGCGCCTGGTCGAGGCGCGCGGCCAGACCCTCGCGGGCGGCAGCGTCGACGAGCCCGAAGGCGGCCCGCCGCTGACCCTCGGTCCAGACCACGTAGAGGTCGCACGGCGGGGCGAGGCTCTCGTCCCCGTCACCATCGGCGGTCGCCTGGGCGAGCAGCAGCCGCTCGATCCCCGCGCCCCAGCCGAAGCCGGGCGTCGCCGGACCCCCGATCAGGTCGATCAGGCCGTCGTAGCGACCGCCGCCGCCGACACCCGACTGGGCGCCGAGCGCGTCGGAGGTGAACTCGAACAGCGTCCGCGAGTAGTAGTCGAGACCGCGGACCAGCGTCGGGTCGATCTCGTAGGCGACCCCGGCCTCGTCGAGCAGGGCCCGGACCTCGGCGAAGTGCGCGGCGTCGTCCTCCGGCAGGTGGTCGAGCAGCAGCGGCGCGCCGGCCATGACCTCCTGCGTGCCGGGGTGGTCGCTGTCGAACGCCCGCAGCGGGTTGAGGTCGATCCGCTCGCGGACCTCCTCCGACAGCTGCTCCTCGTGCTCCCGGAGGTAGGCGACGAGCAGCTCGCGGTAGCCCTCGCGACCGGCGACGCTGCCGAGCGAGCCGAGCCGCAGCCGCAGGCCGGGCACGCCCAGCTCGTCGAGGATCCGGGCCAGCAGCACGATCCCCTCGGCGTCGACCGAAGGATCGTCGCTGCCGAGCGACTCGATCCCCAGCTGTGAGAACTGCCGCTGACGGCCGGCCTGGACCCGCTCGTAGCGGAAGAACGGGCCCGAGTACCAGAGCTTGACCGGCTGCGGCAGCTTGTGCATGCCGTGCTGGAGGTACGCGCGGGCGACGCCGGCGGTGCCCTCCGGACGCAGGGTCAGGCTGCGCTCGCCGCGGTCCTCGAAGGTGTACATCTCCTTCTGGACCACGTCGGTCGAGCTGCCGACGCCACGGGCGAAGAGGTCGGTCGACTCGAAGGTCGGGGTCTCGATCCGGCGGTAGCCGGCGCCCTCGAGGATCCGGCGGGCCACGTCCTCGATCCGCTGCCGGCGAGCGGACTCGTCGGGGAGGATGTCGTAGGTACCGCGCGGCGCCTGGAGCGCGCGTCGCTCGCCGCTCACGCGGCTCCCGGCCCGTTGGCCAGGATCTCCAGCACGAACGGGTTCGAACGCCGCTCCTGGCCGAGGGTGGTGACGCCCATGTGCCCGGGGCAGACGGTGATCGCGTCGTCGAACCGCTCCAGCAACGTCGCGATCGAGCGCATCAGCGTCGCGTGGTCGGCGCCCGGCAGGTCGGTCCGGCCGACCGAGCCCTGGAAGAGCACGTCGCCGGAGAACAGCGCGCCCTCGTCGGGCAGCGCGTAGGTGACGTGGTCCGGGCTGTGGCCCGGGGTCGCGACGACCTGGAAGTCGAAGCCGGCCAGCGAGACGACGTCGCCACCCTTGACCAGGTGCTCGGGGTCGTAGCCGCGGAAGGGCCCGAAGCCCTCCCAGCGCATCACGGCGTTCGGGTCGCGCAGGGTCTCGACCTCGCCCGCCGGGCACCAGACCTCGGCTCCGGTCGCGTCGTGGAGGTCCGCCACCGCGCCGATGTGGTCGAAGTGGGTATGCGTGATCAGGATCCCGACGAGCGTCAGGCCGTGCTCCTCGATCGCGGCGAGCAGCTTCGGGGCCTCTTCGCCGGGATCGACGATCACGGCCTCGGTGCCGCCCTTGCGGCTGACCAGGAAGGTGTTCTCCTGGATCATGCCGACGGTGTACATGCGGACGTCCATCGGAATCCTCCTCGCGCGGGGGCTAGGGCCGCTTGCCCTTGGCGGGCGGTTGCGTGCCGGTCAGCTTGGCCATCCGGCGACGCCACAGGAAGCGGTCGAAGTAGAAGCCGAAGGGGGTGTAGATCCCCAGCAGCACCACCGAGGTCAGGACGACGCCGATCGGGTTGCCCTTCATCATCGTGACCATCACGAGCGCGAAGATGCCGGCCGCGAACAGCGCCCGGATGAACGCCGAGCGCCAGGTCGGCTCGCGCAGACGCGGGTCGTTCCGGCCCCTCTCGGGCGCCTTGCCGTTCTTCGCTGAACTGCTGCGGGAGCTGGTGACACCGCGGGATTCGATCATCCCGGCGGCGTTGCCGCGGTGCTTGGTGCGGCGCTTCGTCGGTCGTGCCATAGGCACATAGAGGGTAGCCCACCGTCTCCGCCCACCTCGGCCCCTGCCCGGGGTGGGTCCCCGGCGCTCGGCGGGGCCGACCCGCTGGGCGCGGCCGTGCGGGGCCCGAGCTCACGCTCGCGTACTCTGGCGGAGATGTCCCGCCACCGCCTCGGACTCGTCCTGACCGGGGGGACGGTCGGATCCACCAGCCTCGCCGACGCGGAGATCGTCCGGCTCGTCCGGGGGTCGAACGCGAGCGCGATGCCCGGCTGGCTGTCCGGCCCACTCGCGGCCTTCGGCGCGCACCAGCTCTACGTCGAGCGGCCGGTCGAGCTGCACTCCGAGGAGGCCCGCCCCGAGGACTGGCAGCGGATCGGCGACGCCTGCCGGCGGCTCGTCGCCCGCGGTGCCGAGGCGATCTGCATCCTCCACGGCTCCGACACGATGGCCTACTCGGCCGCCGCGCTCGCCTACTCGCTGGCCGACCTCGAGGTGCCGATCGCCCTGACCGGCAGCAACCTGCCGCCGGACGATCCCGAAAGCGACGCCCGCAACAACGTCCAGTCGGCGCTGATCGCACTGCGGACGCTCCAGCCCGGCACCTACCTCGTCTTCGCCGGGAGCGCCGACGCCGACGCACTCGTCCATCTCGGTACCCGCGTGCGCAAGGAACGGGCCTCGGGCCAGGCGTTCGTCTCCCCCAACGGCGGACCGGTCGCCGTCGTCGAGGCGGGCCGGTTGCGGCAGCTGGTGCCGTGGCCGTTGCCGCAGCCGATCGGGCCGGTCCCGACCCGGACCGCGTTCGACCCCCGCGTGCTCGAGCTGCGGGTCCACCCCGGTCTGCCGTTCGCCGCGCTCGAGGCCGCGATCGTGGCCGGGGGCCTGCTCGGGGTCGTCGCCGAGCTGTACCCCTGCGCGACCGGCCCGACCGGCGACGACGACGCGTCGCTGTCGCGCTTCGCCCGCTTCGTGACCGCTCGCGGCGGCGTCGTCGTCGCCACGGTCGCGGCTGCCCCCGAGGTCGCCGGCTCGTACTACCCGTCGCTGCCGGTCCTGACCGCCGCGGGGATCACCTTCCTGCCCGGCGTCCTCAGCCACGCGGCGACGGTCAAGCTGATGTGGGCGCTGGCGGTCACCGGCGGCCAGCCGGAGCGGACCCGGGCGCTGATGCGCCGGGCGGTGGCGGGCGAGATCGCCCTGGTCGGCCGCCGCCCGCCGCGGCGCGGCGCGCTCAACCGGACCTAGACCGGCTCCTAGGCCGGGCCGCGTCCTACCCGTCGGCGCCGAGCGCTGCTTCCAGCGTTCGGCGCCGGCGGACCGGCAGCGCCGACGGGAAGCCCTCGAACGCCTCCGCGGGGGGCAGCCCGACGACCTCGGTCGCGGCGATGTCGGCGTGGCGGGCGACGGCGGCGACCAGGGTCGCGAGCGCGACGGCCCGGTGGTCCTCGACGTTGCAGGAGACCTGGGCGACCGGGGCCCCGGTGGCGATTCCGTCGGGGTGCTCCAGCGCCAGGCCGATCGCCCGGACCCCGGCCAGACCCTCCTTCCCGCCTTCGCGCACCAGCTGGGCGATCCGGCGGGCGTCGTCGACGTCGGCCGGGGCCGCCAACTCGATGTTGAAGGCGAGCAACGGCGGACGCGCTCCGACGAGCACCGCCCCCGCGGTCGGGTGCAGCTGCTGCGGCCCGAAGTCGGCATGGAGCTCACCGGAGGCGAGTCGCGCGGCCAGCACCTGGACGCCGCCGCGGCGGAGGTCCGCTCGGGTCTGCCCGCCCCCGAGGTCCCCGTAGAGGAAGACCGGCAGGCCGAGCCTCCCGAGCAGCTCCCCGGCGACCAGCGCCTCGAGGCTCGCGACCCCGCGCCGCTCCGGGTCGAGGAAGACGACCGGGCAGACGTCGAGCGCCCCGACGTGCGGGTGGATCCCTCGCGGACGGCGGAGGTCGATCCGGGCGATCGTCTCCTCCGCCCCCGCGGCCAGCGCCGGCGCCAGCTCGCCGGGGCGGCCGGCGAGGGTGTGGACCGACCGGTGGTGGTCGGGGTCGCTGTGAGTGTCGAGCAGACGTGCGCCGCCGCGGACGTAGGCCGCACCGATCGCGTCGACCGCCGCCCGGTCGCGGCCTTCGCTGACGTTCGGGACCGCGATCAGGATCGGGACGTCGGCGACGTGCTCCAGCGGTGGGCCGGTGGTGGCGGCGCTCGGTGCTGCGGTCCGCCCCGCCCGCCGGGCGGCGGCGTCGACCGGCCGGGGAGTGGGCCTCTCGGTCCGGGGCGCGTCGGCGGGATCGGCCATGAGGAGGACGCTAGCCGACGGCCGAGCGCCAACCGGGTGACATGGGTCCCCGCATCGCGGCCCGCCGTCGCCGTCGCTTGGGTCGTTCGGCCCCGCGCCGGACCAGCGACCGTCGCCACCACCCCTCGCGGATCGTTCGGGTTCTCCGAACGATCGCCAACGACCCGCCGGACGAACGTCCTCACGCGCATCCGTCGCCCACTCTTCGGGTTCTTCGAACGATCGCCAACCGACGTGGATCCGGACGCCCGATCGGGCCGGCTCCCGTCGGCCGTTCGCGCCGCATAGGGTGCGGGCATGGCCGACGAGGACGCGACACCGACGGCCGCGGCCGCACCGCTGCCCGGCGATCTCGCCCAGCAGCGGCTCTCGCCCCGCGCGGTCGCCTACTGGCGGATCGAGCTGGCGCTGATCGCGCTCCCGCTCGCCGCCGTGATCACCGCCGTCCTGGCGCTCGGCCCCTTCGGCATCGATGCCGTGACCGCCGGGCTCCGGATCGCGATCGCCGTCGTCGCCTGGGCCGGGGCGATCGGGGCGATCGTCGTCGTGCCCCCGATCCGGCGGCGGATCTGGTGGTACGCGATCGGGGACGAGGAGGTCGACCTCCACCACGGCTTCGTCGTCGTCACCCGGACGGTCGTCCCGATGGTCCGCGTCCAGCACGTCGACCTTCACCGCGGGCCGATCGCCGACCGCCTGCGGCTCGCCGAGATCGAGCTGCACACGGCGGCCGGCTCGCTCAAGATCCCGGCCCTCGACCGCGACGAGGCCGAGCGGATCCGGCTCCAGGTCGCCGAGCTCGCGCGCGTGCCCGATGACCTCTGATCCTGGACCCGCAGCTCCTGAGCCTGAAGATGGCCCCACCGAACCCCGGCATGGGATCACGGAACGGCCTGGGATCACCGAACGCGATCGCGGGACGGCCGAGCGCGTTGTCGCCCTCGGCGAACAGCGGCTGCACCCGGCGTACCTGCTGATCGGGATCGCCAAGCTCGGCCGCGCGCTCTTCCCCGCGATCGTGGCGCTGACGATCGCGCTCTCCAGCCGGATCAGCCTGCCGCTCGCGGTCGCACTGGTCGTCGTGGTGCTCGTCGCGGCGCTCGCCCTGACCGCGAGCGAGTGGTACGTCACCCGCTACTCGGTCGTCGACGGCGCGCTGCATCTCCGGCGGGGGTTGGTCAAGCGCTCGGAGCGGGTGATCCCCGCCTCCCGGATCTCGGCGCTCGACACCAGCCGCGGCCTCGTCCAGCGGATGTTCGGCCTCGTCTCGGTCGAGGTCCAGACCGCCGGCGGCGACAAGAAGGCCGAGATCGAGCTGGAGACCGTGACGTTCGCCGCCGCCGAGCGGCTGCGGGCGGCGGTCGGGCACGCGGCGGCGGTCGCGCCGCCGGTCGACCAGGCGCAGGCCGAGACGGGGATCGCCGGGACCGGCGAAGGTGGCTTCGAGGGCGGTTCCCCCTCATCCCGGGCTCCCGCCGCCCCGCTCGCCACCGGACCGCCTGCGAATTCAGGCGCCGACCCCGACGCGCGGCCTCCCGGTAACGGCGGAGCGTCCACGAACGACGCCGACCGCGCCGGCACCACCGTCTACGCGATCACGCCGCGCGAGCTGTTCGTCGCCGCTCTGACCGGCCCCCAGCTCGGGATCGTCGTGGTCGCCGTCGGCGCGCTCGCCTCGCAGGCCCGCGAGCTCCTCCCCAACCGCTTCGCCCGCCAGGCGGAGGACACGCTCACCGCGGCCGACGCGACCACCGTCGCCGTGCTCGTCGTGGTCGCGCTGCTCGTCGCCGCGATCGTCGCGGTCGCCGGGACCGTGCTCGCCTTCTCCGGGTTCACCGTCGTCCGCGACGAGCAGCGGTTGCGGATCCGGCGCGGCCTGCTGACCGAGCGCACCGGATCGGTGCCGATCGACCGGATCCACGGCGTGCGCGTCGTCGAGGGCCTGCTGCGGCGGCCCCTGGGCTACGCGACGATCCAGGTCGAGGTCGCCGGCTACCGCGACGACGACACCACCCAGCGGACGCTCGTTCCGCTCGTCCACCGCGACCAGGTGCCCGCGCTGCTGGCCCGGATCGTCCCCGAGCTCGCCTGGCCGTCGGAGGCGCTCCAGCGTCCGCCCGCCCGCGCCCGCCGCCGCTACTGGACGCAACCGCTCCTGATCGCGCTGGTGCCCGCCGCCGCGGCCGTGATCTGGCTGCCCGACGGGTGGCGGCTCCTCGCCCTGCTCCCGCTGGCGATCGCCGCGGCCTACGGCGACGCTCGTTGGCGGGGAGCCGGCTGGCACCAGACCGGCGCCACGCTGACCGTCCGCTGGCAGGGCCTCGCCCGCACGACGATGTTGCTGCGCCCCGCGCGGATCCAGCACGCGATGGTCCGGACGACCCCCTTCCAGCGGCGTGCCGGGCTCGCCGCGTTCGACGTCGTGCTCGCGACCGGGCACCACGCAATCGCCCGTCAGCTCGACGTCCAGACGGCCTCGGCCCTCCAGCACGCCGTCATTCGTCGCCGATCGCTAGACTGCAGCGCCCCCGCCGGAGTAGCTCAGTCGGTTAGAGCAGCGGAATCATAATCCGCGTGTCGGGGGTTCGAGTCCCTCCTCCGGCATCCCTGAAAGCCCTGGAATTTCCAGGGCTTTCGTCGTTCTCGGGCCTCCTCGTGCTTCGCGATGGGTTCTCCACCTCCACGGTGGACGACTCCCCGTCGGAGGGTCGCCACCGACCACCCCGCGCCCCTCTGGCACCATGGGCCCGATGGAGCTGAAGCCCGAACCCGTCAACGCGCGCTTCGTCGGCGGACCGCTGGCCGGCGAGACGCACGTGCTCGCCCACAGCCTGCCGTTCGTGCAGGTGCCGGGACCGGACGAGCGGTTCTTCGCGCGGCTGCACGCGATCGCCCCGGACGCCCCGGACCACCTGGTCTACGAGCTGCAGGCCGCCGAGGGCAGCGAGACCCTGGTGTACCGCTGCAAGGACGGCTCGGGCGACGAGGCCTGAACCGCCCCGGCCCCACCGCGTCTCCCCCGCCCGCGACACTAGGTCGCATGAACTCGACGCAGGACGTCCTCGACAAGGCCCGCGAGCACGCCGCGCGGATCAGCGCCGACGCCTACGGCAAGCAGTGGGAGACGCTCGCCGAGGACGAGCGGGAGCAGCACCGGCGGCTCGCCCACCGCTGGTCGGAGTTCCTCAACCTCGAGGCCGCGATCGCCGGCCTCGCCGAGATCGCCACCAAGGTCCCCGTCGTCGGCGAGGACGGGCCGGAGATCCGGACGATCTCCGGCGACGACGCCCAGCAGCGGGCCGCAGCCGCCCTCGCCGCGCTGACCGACGGGCCCGTGGTCTAGCGGCAAGGACCAGGGACGTCGTTCCGGTCGGGGCCGAGCCCGGAGTGCCCGAAGCCCGCCGGGCGACGCGAAGAGCGATGGGAAGAGCGCGGCGCCAGACGCGGCCGGCGGCAACCGGGAACGGCTGCACGGCGGACGGGCCGGACAGGGCTACAGGAGTCAGGATGCGTCGCCCGAGTTGCCCTGGAGTCATTCTGCGTCGCTATCCGACGCAAGATGACTCCAGAGCGCCGAGCCCGACGCATCCTGACTCCAGAAGCCACGGAGCAATCGTCCCTCGGCGTCGGAAAGCATCGCCTGTCCCGCCGACGACGGGCGACCGCCCGCTCCGCCCGCCCACTCCGGCCGCCGCCCGCCCGCTCTCGCCGCGCTGAGCGACGGGCCCTACTCCGGCCGCCGTCCCGAGCCGATCAGGACCGAGCCGTCGAGCACGATCCCGTCCCCGTCCTGCCGCACGTATCCGGCTGCGGACGCCAGCGCGCGCTCCCGGATCGCGTCGCGGACGTCGGCCTCCATCCCCGCCAGCGCGTTGCCCAACGGCCCCGCGAGCTCAGGGACCCGCTCCCACCACGCCTCGAGCGAGGCCATCCGCATCGGCGCCGCGACCGTCTCGACCTCGACGTCCTCGAGGCCGCCGTCCCGCAGCACCGTGGCCAGCAGCTCGGGATCGTCGAGCGAGAACGGGCCGGCGATGCCCGGAGGCGGGAACTCGACGCCGAACTGCTGGCCGACCGCGTCGAGGATCAGGCCGATCCAGGGGTTGGCCTCGCGCCGGTCCCAGGTCGCCGCGGCGTAGCGGCCACCGGGCCGCAGGACCCGCACCACCTCCCGCACCGCCGCGACCGGATCCGCGGCGAACATCAGGCCGTGGCGACTGATCGCCGCGTCGAAGCGCGCGTCACGGGAAGCGATCGCCGCCTGGTCGCAGACGACCGTCCGCACCGACGGGTGGCCCCCCGCCCGCCGGGCCGCGACCGCGACCATCTCCACCGCCACGTCCGCCAGCACGACCCGGCCGGACGACCCGACCCGCTCGACCGCCGCCAGACCCGCGCCCCCGGGCCCCGTGGCCAGGTCGATCACCACGTCGCCGCGGGCGATCTGGGCCGCATCCAGCAACCGCGTGGTCGCCCCCGCAAGGTGTTCGTCGACCGCGTCGGCGTGGCGCCCCCAGGCCTCCGCAACGCCTTCCCAGATCTGTGCCGCGCCAGACATCGCTCCGCAGTCTTCCAGAGGCAAGTACGCCGTCTCCGCGACGGCCGGAGACGCCGCCGGGCAGCCGCCGCCACCGCGGTCGGACCTCGCCCCGCAGCCCCCCGTGACGTCCGTTGCTCAGGCCCGCTCGGCCTCCGGCTCCCGGTCGGCGTAGTCGCCGGCCAGCCGCGTCAGCAGCCGCTCGAGCTCGGGGTACTGCTCCGGCGACCAGCCCTCCAGCAGCTGCCGGAGCCGGTCCCGCGCCTGGGTCCGGAGCTGGTCGTGGACCGCGATCCCCGCCGGGGTCACCGTGATCGGCGGGTCGGGGTCGTCCGGCTCCCCGTCGACGGTCGCGTAGCCCGCCTCGACCAGCTCGTCGCGCGCCGCCTCGAAGACGCCCTCCGGCAGCGGCTCTCGCAGCCGCGACTGGAGCACCGCGATCGTGAGGCCCGGGGTCTCGACGTGGCGCAGCAGCATCCAGCAGGCCGCGGGCCCCAGCTCCACCCCGGCGTCGTCGGCGACCCGGACGAGGAAGGCCTTGGTGCGGTCGCGACCGACGATCCGGCTGAGCGCCGTGGCGATCTGGCTCAGCGAGTCGCTCTCCGCCGGTGCCGCGAACGCCTCGCCGATCCCGCTGGTGTCGACGGTGTCGCGCAGCGGCAGCTCCTTGACGAACCAGGCCAGCGCGAACGCCAGCACCGCGACGACCGCCGCGACCAGGAAGACGGTGTCGAGCGAGTCGGTATAGGCCTGGAGGAACGGCTGCTTGATCTCCGGCGGCAGCGACGCGACCTGCTTCGGGTCGATCTCGCCCGACCCGGCGGCACCCGCCGCCGCCCCTCCGGGCAGGCTGTCGGTCAGGTGGTGCGAGAGCTGCGCGCTGAAGATCGCGCCGAGGACCGCCGTCCCGAGCGAGCCGCCGATCAGCCGGAAGAGCGTCGCCCCGGACGTCGCCACCCCGAGCTGCCCGTAGCTGACCGCGTTCTGGACGGCGAGCACCAGGACCTGCATCGTGCAGCCGAGGCCGAGCCCGACGAGCACCATCTCCAGCGACATCGCCAGCGTCGTGGTCGTCGGCGAGACGGTCGAGAGCAGGAACAGCCCGACCGCGAGCAGGGCTCCGCCGAGGATCGGGAAGATCTTGTAGCGGCCGGTCCGGGCGATGATCTGGCCGGAGCCGATCGACGCGACGAGCAGGCCGCCCATCAGCGGCAGCAGGGCGAGCCCGGACTCCGTCGGCGTGAGCCCGCGCACCACCTGCTGGAACAGCGGCAGGTAGGTCGTCGAGCCGAACAACGCGAAGCCGACGATGAAGCCGATCCCGCTGGTCACGACGAAGACGCGATTGCGCCACAGCTCCGGCGGCAGGATCGGCTCGACCGCGCGCCGCTCGGCGAACGCGAACAGCGTCAGCGTCACGACCGCGATCACGCCGAGCCCGACGATCGTGGCCGAGCCCCACGCGTACTGGTGCCCGCCGAGCGTCGTCAACAGGACCAGCGCGATCAGGCCCGCGGCGAGCAGCCCCGTCCCGAGGTAGTCGATCGTGTGGCTGCGGCGCGCGCTCGCCGCCGGCAGGGTCCGGGCCAGCACGACCGCCGCGATCAGCCCGACCGGCAGGTTGACGTAGAAGATCCAGCGCCACGAGACCTGGCCGGTGAGGAAGCCGCCGATCAGCGGCCCGATCACCGTCGCGACGCCGAAGACCGCCCCGAACAGGCCCGAGTAGCGCCCGCGCTGGCGGGGCGAGACGACGTCGCCGATGGCGGCCTGCGCGCTGACCATCAGGCCCCCGCCGCCAAGCCCCTGGATCGCCCGGAACACGATCAGCTCGGTCATCGAGTCGGCTTGCCCGCAGAGCACCGAGCCGATCAGGAAGATCACCAGCCCGACCTGGAGCACGCGCTTGCGTCCGTAGAGGTCGCCGAGCTTGCCGTAGAGCGGCGTGACCACGGTCTGCGCGAGCAGGTAGGCGGTCACGACCCACGAGATGTGCTCGAGCCCACCGAGCTCGCCGACGATCGTCGGCAGCGCGGTCGACACGATCGTGCTGTCGAGCGCCGCCATCAGCGTGACGAGCATCAACCCGCCGATCACGGCGTAGAGCCCGGCGCCGGTCCGCTCCGTCGGTTCCGTCGGCTCCTCGTCCGCGGTGGGCAGCGTGGTCGCCATCGAGCGACGCTACCAACCGAATCGGCGTCAGTCGACAGCGTCTTCCCCCTTGACTTCAACCGCGCTTGAACTCGTACGGTCGACCGATGCACGCCATCCGCCTTCACGAGTTCGGTCCGGCCGAGAACCTCCGCTACGAGCAGGTCGACGACCCCGTCCCCGGCCCGGGCCAGGTCGGGATCGAGGTCCGGGCGATCGGGGTCCACCTGATCGACGCCACGATCCGCTCCGGGGCCTCGGGCGGCCCGTTCCCGCTGCCCGAGCTGCCGGCGATCCCCGGCCGCGAGGTCGCCGGGGTCGTCGACGCGCTCGGCCCCGGGGTCCCGGGCCGTTGGCTCGGCCGCCGGGTCGTCGTCCACCTGGGCGTCGCCAGCAGCGGCTACGCCGAGCGCGCGGTCGCCGACGCCGACCGCCTCCACGAGCTGCCCGACCAGCTCGACGACCAGACCGCGGTCGCGATGATCGGCACCGGGCGGACGACGATCGCGATCCTCGACGCGGCCCCGATCCGCGCCGACGACGTCCTGCTCGTGACCGCCGCGGCCGGGGGCATCGGCAACCTGCTCGTGCAAGCCGCGCTCCACGCCGGGGCCTTCGTCGTCGGGCTCGCGGGCGGGGCGCGCAAGGTCCAGCTCGTCCGCGACCTCGGCGCCCAGGTCGCCGTCGACTACACCGATCCCGACTGGCCGACGACCGTCCGCGAGGCGCTCGGCGACCGTCGCCTGACCGCGGCCTACGACAGCGTCGGAGGCCCCGTCGGCCGCAGCGCGCTCCAGCTGCTCGGTCCACGGGGGCGGCTGGTGATCGTCGGCTGGTCGTCCGGCGAGCTGACCGCGCTGACCGCGGAGGACCTCTACCCCCTGGGCCTGACGGTGACGTCGGCGCTCGGACCGGCGATGCTCGAGCGGCCCGGCGGGCTCCGCGGGCTCGAGGAGGAATCGCTCGCGGCCGCCCGCGACGGCTGGCTGGTGCCGCTCGTCAACGAGCCGTTCGCGCTTCGCGACGCCGCGGCCGCCCACACGGCGCTGGTCACGCGCGGGACGATCGGCAAGACCGTGCTGGTGCCGTAGGCGCGCACGACGCCCGCGATCGGCGACCATCACCGGTGCCCGTCCTCCACGACCCGGTGACCGCATGCCGCTCGACGTGACCTTCCACATCGATCCCTCGTGCCCGTTCGGGTACTCGTCGACCCCCGACCTGACGGCGCTGCGCTGGCGCTACGGCAACGGCCTCCGCTGGCGGGCGGTCCTGATCGGGCTCTCCGAGGCGGGCGAGCCGTCGAAGATGCCGGGGTTCACGCCGACCCGGGCGGCGCAGTCGGCCGCCGGCTTCGGCCGCCGCTACGGGATGCCCGTCGGTGCGGCCCCGCGCGACCGGATGCTGACCTCGGGCCGCGCCTGCCGGGCGCTCGTCGCCGTCCGCCTCCAGCAGCCCGACCGCTTCTGGGATGCGCTGCGGGCGCTCCAGTTCGGCTGGTTCTGCTCCGCGGCGACGCTCGACGAGGACGCCGCGCTGCGCGCCGCGCTCGCCACCGTCCCCGGCCTCGACGCCGACGCGGTGATCGCCGCGATCGAGGACCCCGAGACCGAGGCGGCCTACCAGCGGGACCGGGCCGAGACCCGTTCCGCGGCCGGTTCCGCGACCGCCGCCCAGGGCAAGACCTCCGGCTCGGGCGACGAGACCCGCTACACCGCCCCGAGCCTGCGGTTCGCGACCGCCGACGGACAGCGGCTCGAGGCCGGCGGGTTCCAGTCGCTCGCGGTCTACGACGCGATCGTGGCCAACCTCGACCAGGGCCTCGCCCGGACTGGCGCTCCGGAGGATCCGTACGAGGCGCTGGTCGCGTTCGGTCACGGCCTGACCACCCAGGAGGTCGCCGCAATCCTCGCCGCGCCGCACAGCGGCCCCGACCGCGCCGACGCCGAGGCGCGGCTGCTCGAGCTGGCGGGCACCGGCCGCGCTCGCCGCAGCGGCCTCGGCAACGACGCGCTGTGGACGGCGGTCTGATGGCGATCGAGACCGATCCCGTCAACGCCCGCTTCATCGGCGGCCCGTTCGACGGCGAGACCCACCTGCTCGCCCACCGGCTGCCGTTCGTCCAGCTGCCGGCGCCCGGGGAGCAGTTCTACGCCCGGCTGCTGATCGAGGAGCCCGACGCGCCCGACCACCTCGTCTACGAGCTGGTCGAGGAGCTCGCGGCGACCGTCGAGGGCGACAGCGAGGCGACGAGCGCCGACGTCACGATCGTCTACCGCTGCCGCGCCGACCTGCGCTGAGCCGGGTCGCGGCGCGGGTCGCCGGAGTCTGCCCCGACCCCGTCCCGCGACCCGACCGACGTTCGTCCCGCAGCCGCTAGGCCTCCCGCCGCAGCCCCCGCGCCACCGGCAGCCCGGCGACCGCCACCACCGCCATCACCAGGAACGCGGCCAGTCGGTGGTCGAGCAGGCCACCGACGACGACCGCCACCAGCAGCCCGCCGAGGTTGCCGGCCAGCCACATGATCGCCACCGCGCTGCCGCCCGCCGCACCGGCCCGGCGCTCGGTCAGCTCGAAGATCACCGGCAGCGCCGACACGAGCAGGGCGCCGACGACGACCACGGTGATCGCGTTGATCACCGCGCCGGTGATCGCCCCGAGCAGGACCGCGCCGATCGCCGCGACCGCCAGCACCGCGGGCAGGAACCGTCCCTCTCGCCCACGCCGGATCACCAGCGCCGGCGTCGCCGCGGTCGTCCCGATCCCGACCACGAGCATCGCCACCAGCATCGCGCCGGCCGCGTCGTCGGAGACGCCGTACGGCTCCAGCAGCGCCTGCAGCCAGGTGGTCAGGGCGATGAAGACGCCGAAGCCGACGAAGGTCACCGCCGCCAGCCGCCGGATCAGCGGATCGCCCCAGACCTCCCGCAGCGGCGAGCCGCCGAGCACGGCCAGGTCGGTCCCGGCGATCGGGCGCCGGAGGACGACGAGCAGCAGCCCCGCGGCCGCGCAGGCGACGACCGCCTCGACCACGAGCAGCGTGCTCAGCGACGAGGCGCTGCCCAGCAGCGGGCCCAGCAGCAGCCCGAGCAGCTGGCCGGCGACCAGTCCGGCCGAGCCGATCGCGATCCCGGTCGCCCGGTCGGGCGCGCTCAGGGTCCCCGTCGCCAGCTTCGCGACCGCGTTGAGGACCAGCGGCTGGGCGACCCCCGCGACGACCTGCCCGAGCATCGCCCAGGCGAACGTGTCGCCCCCGAGCCGCAGGACCGCCCCGAGCGCGGTCAACGCGGCGCCCGCCGCCAATGCCGGCCGGAACCAGCGGTCGAGCAGCAGCCCCGCCGGGATCGCCAGCAGCACGTAGAGCAGCGGGTAGATCTGGGCGAGCCAGCCGATCGCGCTCTCCGAGACGCCGTAGTGCTCGGCGCTGGCGGTGGTGATCGGGGCGAACGTCAGCCAGAGGGTCTGGTTGACGCCGGCGACCCCGGCGTAGGCCGCCACCGGGAGCCAGCGCGCGGCCCCTGGACGGGTGATCGTTGTGGTCGTCATGCAGTCTCTCGCTCGGTGCCGTCGCAAGACGGTAGGGGAACGTGGCTGCTGCGTACAACAGCGGAGTCCGACGTCACCTACACTGGCCGCGTTGTGGATCTCTCCACCCGTCAGCTGCGGTCGTTCGTCGTCCTCGCCGAGGAGCTGCACTTCACCCGCGCCGCGGCCCGGCTGTTCGTCGCCCAGCAGGCACTCAGCCGGCAGATCCGCGACCTCGAGCAGCGCCTCGACGTGCGGCTGCTCGACCGGACCACCCGGCGGGTCGCCCTGACCCCCGCCGGCGCCGCCTTCCTCGAAGCCGCCCGCACCGCGCTCGACGCGCTCGACGCCGGGGTCGACCGGGCGGGCCGGCTCGCCCGCGGGGAGACCGGCACCCTCAAGCTCGGCTTCCAGCCCGGCGCCGCGCTCGAGCTGACCAGCCCGATCCTCGACGCCTTCCGCGCCAGCCACCCGGACGTCGCGCTCGAGCTGCGCGAGTTCGGGTTCGAGGAGCCGTCCGCCGGCCTCGTCTCCGGGTGGGCCGACGTCGCGCTGACCCGGCCCCCGTTCAGCGGCGACGACCTCGTGCTCGAGCCGCTGGTCCGGGAGCCGCTGCTGGTCGCCGTCGCCCGCACCCACCGGCTCGCGGCGTGCGAGTCGGTCACGGTCCAGGACCTGCTCGGCGAGCCGATCGTCGTCGGCCGGACCGCCGACGAGGCGTGGCAGGCCCACTGGACGCTCGACCGCTACCGGGCCGGCAGCCGCGCCCCGATCTCGATGCAGACCAGCTCCCATACCGAGGAGATCGACGTCGTCGCGGCGGGCATCGGGATCATGGTGACCCCGGCCGCGGCCGCCCGCTTCACCCCCCACCCGGGGATCGTCTACGTGCCGATCTCCGACCTCCCGCCGTCGGTCCTGGTGCTCGGCTGGCGGGCCGGCGAGGACGGCCCGCTCGTACGCTCGTTCCTCGCCGTCGCCCGCGCCGTCCGCGACGAGCACCGCGACCTCGTCGCCACGATCGAGGCCGGGATCGGCTGACGACACCCACAACGCGTTCGTTGTCGATCCGGGGCCGAGAGGGTGTTTCACAACCCGTCGGCCACCACGTACGGTGGGCACGACCACGAGGGGAAGAGCAGCGCGAACATGACGACGGACACGACCTGGCGCAACTGGTCGGGCGAGCAGCAGTGCCGGCCCGCACGACTGGTGCGCGCGCGCAGCCGCGAGCAGGTCCAGCAGGCCGTCCGCGACGCCGCCGCCGAGGGCCTGCGGGTCAAGGCCGTCGGCAGCGGGCACTCGTTCACGTCGGTGGCGCTGACCGACGGGGTGATGATCGACATCGCCGCGATGGACCGGGTGCTCGACGCCGATCCCTCCAGCGGGCTCGTCCGGGTCGAGGCCGGGATCACGATCTTCGCCCTCTCCGAGCGGCTGTCCGCTCTCGGTCTCGGGATGGAGAACCTCGGCGACATCGACCAGCAGACGCTAGCCGGCGCGATCGCCACCGGCACCCACGGGACCGGCGCGCTGCTGGCCAACATCTCCTCGCAGGTCCGCTCGATCGAGCTGGTGACCGCCGACGGCGAGCTCCTCGAGCTCAACGGGGTCGACGACCCCGACGCGCTCCGGGCCGCCCGGATCTCGGTCGGCGCGCTCGGGATCGTCACCGCGATCACGCTCCAGACGATCCCGGCCTACGTCCTCCACGGCGTCGACACGACCGAGCCGCTGGAGGAGATGCTGACCTCGCTCGACGCGCGCACGGCGAACCACCGGCACTTCGAGGCCTACGTCTTCCCCCACTCCTCGCTCGCGCTGACCCGCACCAACGACGTCCACGACGGTCCGGCCGCGCCGCCCAGCGCGTTCAGCCAGTGGTTGCGCCAGGGCCTGCTGGAGACGACGACCCTCCGCGCGATGAGCGAGATCGGCCGCCGCTACCCGCGGGCGATCCCCCGCCTCAACCGCACGATCACCCGGCTCGCCGGCACCAGCGTCCGCACCGATCGCTCGGACCGGATCTTCGCCAGCCCGCGCCACGTCCAGTTCGTGGAGATGGAGTACGCGCTGCCGCGGGCGGCCTCGGAGCCGGCGGTCCGCGCGATCCTGGCCGCGATCGAGCGCGAGCGGTTCGCGATCAACTTCCCGATCGAGATGCGCTTCGTCCGGGGCGACGACGCCCTGCTCTCCCCCGCCTTCGGCCGCGACACCGCGTACCTCGCGGTCCACACCTACCGCGACATGCCGTGGAAGCCGTACTTCCGCGCCGTCGAGGCGATCGCCAACGAGCACGGTGGGCGCCCGCACTGGGGCAAGCGCCACTTCCAGACCGCCGCGACCCTCGCCCCGCGCTACCCCGAGTGGGAGCGGTTCCAGGCGATCCGCCGCCGGCTCGATCCCGAGGGCCGCTTCGCCAACAGCTACACCGACCGCGTCCTGGGGCCGGTCGGCGGCAGCGACGCTGGCGCGCCCGCCGACCGCCCGGAAGCAGCCCAGCGGAGCAGCGGCTCGTGAGCGACCAGCACGAGCGGCTGGAGCGGGCCACCGCCGAGCTCGACGCGCCGTTCGCCGCGGTCGACCTGGACGCCTTCGACCACAACCGCGCCGACCTCGTACGCCGCGCCGGCGGCACCCCGATCCGGCTGGCGAGCAAGTCGGTCCGCTGCCGCGCCCTGTTGCGGCGGACGTTGGAGGGTCCGGTCACGGCGACCGGCGGGCGGGCGGCGACCTCGATCGCGGATACCGCCTCCGGCACGCCCCGGAGGCCGGCCGGCGCGCCGATCGGCGGCCCCGACCACGCCTTCCGCGGGATCCTCTCGCTGACCCTGCCCGAGGCGCTGTGGCTCGCCGACGACGGCTTCGACGACCTGCTCGTCGCCTACCCGACGGTCGACCGCGGCGCGCTTCGACGCCTGGTCCAGCGCGACCCGTCCGGGGGCCGGCTGGCGGTGATGGTCGACGCGATCGAGCAGCTCGACCTGATCGAGCGGGCCGGTGCGAGCGCCGAGCGGCCCGTCTCCGTCTGCCTCGAGCTCGACGCCGGGCTCCGGCTCGCGGGCGGGCGGATCCGGATCGGAGCTCGCCGCAGCCCCCTCCACGAGCCCCGGGAGCTGGCGGCGCTGGCGGCCGAGATCGTCCGCCGGCCGGGACTGCGGCTGGTCGGGATCATGGGTTACGAGGGCCAGATCGCCGGCGTCGGCGACCGTCCCCCGGGGCGTCGCGCCTACGGCCGGGTGGTCGAGGCGATGCAGCTGCTGTCGGCCGCCGAGCTGCGCCGTCGCCGCTCGCAGGCCGTGCGCGCCGTCGAGGCCGTCGCCGGACCGCTGGAGCTGGTCAACGCGGGCGGCACCGGCAGCATCGAGTCGTCCGTGAGCGAGCCCGCGGTGACCGAGGTCGCGGCCGGCTCCGGCCTGCTCGCGCCGGCGCTGTTCGACACCTACTCGCGCTTCAGCCCGTCCCCGGCCGCGTTCTTCGCGCTGCCGGTCGTCCGCCGGCCCGGTCCGGGCGTGGTGACGGCGCTCGGCGGTGGCTACGTCGCCTCCGGGGCCACCGGGGCCGACCGGCAGCCACGCCCGTGGTACCCGGCGGGCCTGACGCTCGACCCGATGGAGGGTGCCGGCGAGGCCCAGACCCCACTGCTGGGCGACGCGGCCGACCGGCTCGCGATCGGCGACAGGGTCTGGTTCCGCCACACCAAGGCGGGCGAGCTCTGCGAGCGCTTCGACCGGCTCTACCTGGTCAGCGGCGACGAGATCGTCGACGAGGTCCCGACCTACCGCGGCGACGGGCAGACCTTCCTGTAGGGCGCGGGTCGGCCGGCGGGGCGGGCGGATGGCGGGCGCGTCGGACGGCGGGCGCGTCAGACGGCAGGCGCGTCGGCGGGCGGGCCGAACGGCGGGCGGGCCGGACGGCGGGCGGGCCGGACGGCGGGCGGGCGTCGGCCGGCAGGCGGGCGGGCGTCGGCGGGCGGGCCGAACGGCGGTCGAGCCGAACAGCGGTCGAGCCGAACAGCGGTCGAGCCGAACGGCGGTCGAGCCGAACGGCGGGCGGGCGCGCCAGGAGCACGCTGGAGAGGGCGGGCCCCCGTAGGAGGCGCGCGGGCCAGGTGAAGAGGGCGGCCAGGCGGAAGGGCGGGCCGGGCGGAGGGCGGCAGCCTCCTCAGCGGCAGCGACGCGTCGTTCTCTTTGAGGTTTGCCACCGTAGCGGTGGTCAACCTCAAAGAGAACGGCGGGCCACCGGCCGCCCGCCAGCACCCGCACCACCTCACCCGCCGCCAGCCGCCCCGCCACCCCGCCGCCCCTCACCCGCCGCCTCCCGCCCCGCCGCCCGTCGCCCCGCCGCCAGCACCGCCGGCCCGCATCCCCGCCGGCCCGCATCCCCGCCGCCGCGCCCCGCCCCGCCGCCGCCGCCCGGCAGCACCACCGGCCACCACCCGCCTCGCCGTCCGCCCGCGGACGCCCGACTATCCTGTCCCGCCGATGCCTCCCGCCCGTCGCCGCCGCCCCTCCGCCAAGATCGTCGAGACCCCCGTCGAGCAGCGTCCCGGCGAGTACCTGATCTGGACCGACGGCGCCTGCAAGGGCAACCCGGGGCCGGGTGGCTGGGCCGCGATCGTCGTTCCGCCGGCCGAGGGCGGCGTTCCCGGCGGGCCGACCGAAGTCGTCGAGCTGTCCGGCGGCGAGCCGGACACCACCAACAACCGGATGGAGTACACCGGCGCGTTGGAGGGCCTGCGCTCGCTGCCCGACGGCAGCACCGTCTGCATCGTCACCGACTCCCAGCTGATGCTGAACTCGATGACGAAGTGGATCTCCGGCTGGAAGCGCAAGGGCTGGAAGACGGCCTCCGGCGACCCGGTCAAGAACCAGGACCTCGTCACCGCCCTCGACGCGGAGATCCAGCGCCACGCCGCCGTCCGCTGGCACTGGGTCCGCGGTCACGAGACCGGCGAGGAGCACGCCCACAAGGCGTTCAACGACCGCGCCGACCAGCTCGCCGTCGCCGCGGCGGCTGCCGCCGCCTAGGCCAGCACGCTGACCGCGCGCAGTGCCGCCCGACCGTCGCCGACGATCGGGTCGCCGTGGGCGAACAGCAGGTGCGCGAAGCGCTCGTTGAGCAGCCGCCGGGCGGCCCGCCGCAACCCCTGCTTGACCCCCTCGGGATCGTCCCCGAGGAGCGCGTCGGGGACGAAGCCGATCCGGCCCTCGTGGCTGATGAAGCCGTCGGCGAACGAGAGCGCACCGTCGCCGACGTCGACCCGCAGGCAGGTCTCCTCCGGCGTGATCGACCCGACCTCGAGCGCGGTGATGCCGGGAGCGACCTCCTCCCCGAAGTCGAAGCCGTTCACCCGCGAGCCCTCCGCGAACTCGTGCAGCCCCTGCTGGTGGACCGCGACCGTGCAGCCGAAGACCTCGCAGAGGGCGGCGATGTCGCGCGAATGGTGCCGATTCGTGAGCAGGATCCGCTCCGGTCGCCCGTAGCGCTCGATCCCCTCGAAGCCCTCGTCCGGCAGCAGCGGATCGATCAGCGTCCGCGCCGGGATCACCAGGTATGAGCTGACCCGCTGCCCGATCTTCGGGTGCTCGGCCGTCCAGTGGACGATGCCGTCGGCGATCTCGCGCATGAGGCCCCGTTACCCCTCCGACACGGGTCCCAACCGCGTACACGACGTGGCGCACCGCCGCTCTACTAAGGGTCGCCTACCATATGGCCATGCCGAAGACCGCCCCGACCGAGCCCGATCACGACGTCCCCGGTGGCGGGCCGTCGGTTCCTGCCCCGCTGACCGAGGTCGAAGAGGCCCCACGCCGGTCCGCCGGCGAGGAGGCCCGGACGATCCTCGCCGGCACCACGATCGGCACCCTCGCCACGCTCTCCGAGGACGGCAGCCCGTGGGCCTCCGTCGTCGCCTTCGGGACGCTCGTCGACGGCTCGCCCGTGCTCGCGCTCTCGCGCCTCGCCGAGCACGGCCGCAACGTCGCCGCCGACCAGCGCGCCAGCATCGCCGTCACCGCTCCGGTGATGGGCGATCCGCTCGACAGCGGCCGCGTGACCCTCGCCGGCCGGCTCGTCCAGCCCGAGAGCGACAACGAGATCCGCGCCGCCCGCGCCGCCTACGTCGCGGCCGTCCCCGCCGCCCCCGCCTTCATCGACTTCGGCGACTTCACGACCTGGGTCCTCAAGGTCGAGCGCGTCCGCTGGGTCGGCGGCTACGGCCGGATGGACTCGACCACGGCCGAGGCCTACAGCGTCGCCAGCCCGGACCCCGTCGCGCCGAACGTGCCGCGGGCCGTGGAGCACCTCAACGAGGACCACGCCGACGCCCTGCTCGACATGGCCCAGGCGCTCGGCGGCCACCCCGACGCCGTCGTCGCCACCTGCACCAGCGCCGACCGCTACGGCCTCGACCTCGTCGTCAAGACCCCGCGCGGCACGACCATCACCCGCGTCGGCTTCTCGCAGGCGATCCACGCGCCGGACGGCCTCCGTTCGGCGACGGTCGAGCTGGCCCGCCGCGCCCGCGGCTGATCCAGCCTCCCCCGCGTCGTTCGCCTGGCGGACGACGCGGCCCCGCCCCGCGGGCCGACTCACCGGTCCGGCCCGCGGCGCACCCCGGGTGGGTCACCGCCCGACCTCGGAGCCCGCTCCGCGCCCTCCGCCGCCACCCCGCAGGCCGCGCCCGATCGCGCCTGGCCGCACCCCGCACGCCGCGCCGCACCCCGCCCCCGCAGGCCGCGCCGGCCCCCACGACGAACAGCGTCGCCACCCGCCGCCCCGGCAACGCCCCCGCGACGAACAGCGTCGCTGCCCGCCCTGTCGGCGATCGCGTCGCCACCCGCTGCCGCGGCAACTCCGCCAGGACGCACCGCGTCGCACGGAAGGTCCCGGCCGCCAGCGACGGCCGGAAGGCCTGTTCCGGAGCCTCGCCCGTACCGCGGACCGCCCGCGTCCTCCCCCGGCGCAACGCGGAGAGTGGCTGCGCGCCACATACAACGGCCCGCGCTGGCGGTGCTAGCGTACCCGCCGCAGGAGTTGGGGTCCCCAAACCTTTGGTTCACCGAACAGGCTCATGACGATCACCGCCGCCCTCCCTACCGTGCAGTTCGTGATCGGCCTCCGCGAGGGCGTCGAGGCCGCCCTGATCGTGGGCATCGTCGGCGCCTTCCTCGCCCAGCAGGGCCGGCGCGACGCGCTCCGCTGGATGTGGCTCGGCGTCGCCGCCGCGGTCACCGTCTGCGTCTCGATCGCGGTGGTGCTCCAGGTCGTCAACGAAGCGCTCCCCCAGCAGCAACAGGAGCAGCTCGAGACGGTGATCGCCCTGATCGCCGTCGTGATGGTCACGTTCATGATCATCTGGATGCGCCGCCACGCCCGCGGGATGGCGGGCGAGCTGCGGGCCAACGCCGCGACCGCGCTCGCCGCCGGCTCGGCCTGGGGCCTGATCGCGATGGCCTTCCTCGCCGTGCTCCGCGAGGGGATCGAGACCGCCTTCTTCCTGATCGCCACCTTCCAGTCCGAGTCGACGCAGATCTCGACGCTCAGCGCCTCGCTCGGCGCGCTCGCCGGGATCGCCGTCGCCGTCCTGATCGGCTGGGGGATCTTCCGCGGCGGGATGAAGCTCAACCTGACCCGGTTCTTCCGGATCACCGCCATCTTCCTGGTCGTGATCGCCGCCGGCCTGGTCGCCGGGGCGATGCACACCGCCCACGCCGCGGGCTGGATCAACTTCGGCCAGGCGCAGGCCTTCGACCTCAGCTGGCTGGTCAAGCCGGACGCCGACTCGGTCGTCTCCGGCCTGCTGACCGGGCTGCTCGGCTTCCAACCGTTCCCGACCGTGATCGAGACGGTCGGCTGGCTCGCCTACGCGATCCCGATGTTGACGTTCGTCCTCTGGCCCGTCGGTCGTTCGCGCGCCGCCGCCTCCACCAAGCAGAAGGTCCCCGCATGACCCGTTCCGCCACCCGCCTCCTGGCCCTGAGCGCCGCCGCCAGCGCCGCGCTAGGGCTCGCCGCCTGCGGCAGCGACGCCGAGGGCGACAGCGACAGCGCCGGGGCGACCAAGCTCAAGGTCGAGCTGACCGACGCGGGCTGCACACCCGAGACGCTGACCGCGCCGACCGGCAAGGTCGTCTTCGAGGCGGTCAACAACGGCACCTCGAAGACCACCGAGGTCGAGCTGAAGAACGCCGACGGGATCATCCTCGGCGAGCGCGAGAACCTCACCCCCGGCCTCTCCGGCGACTTCTCGCTCAAGCTCGCCCCCGGCGAGTACGTCGTGTACTGCGCGGTCCCCGGCGACACCAGCCGCAAGCCGGGCAAGCTGACGGTGACCGGCACCGCGCCCGCCAAGCAGCCGACCGATCCGGCCCTGACCAAGGCCGTCGCGAGCTACAAGACCTACGTCCAGCAGCAGTCCGACGAGCTCGTCACCCGCGTCAACCGCTTCGTCGCCGCGCTGAACGCGGGCGACACGCAGAAGGCCAAGGACCTGTTCGGCCCCGCCCGCCTGCCCTACGAGCGGATCGAGCCGATCGCCGAGAGCTTCGGCGACCTCGACCCGAAGATCGACGCCCGCGTCAACGACGTCGCCGACAAGTCCGAGTGGACCGGCTTCCACCGGATCGAGCAGATCCTCTGGACCAAGAACACCACCAAGGGCACCCAGCAGTACGCCAAGCAGCTGAAGGCGGACGTCGCCACGCTCGACGAGAAGATCCAGGCGATCGACCTCCAGGCCGCCCAGCTCGCCAACGGCGCGGTCGAGCTGCTGAACGAGGTCTCCAGCGGCAAGATCACCGGTGAGGAGGACCGCTACTCCCACACCGACCTGTCGGACTTCCAGGGCAACCTCGACGGTGCCCGCAAGGCGTTCGACCTGCTCAAGCCGGCGCTGCGGGCACGCGGCCAGCAGGCCCTGATCGACCAGATCGAGCCGCAGTTCGTCGCCGTCCAGAAGGGCCTCGACCGCTACAAGCGCGACACCCCGCTCGGCTACGCCACCTACGACGAGCTGACCGAGAAGGACCGCAAGCAGTTCGCCCAACAGGTCGACGCGCTCGCCGAGCCGCTCTCGCTCGTCGCCGGGAAGGTCCTGGAGTAGGGAGGAACGATGACCACCGCTGACGACGAGCCCACTCCCCCGCGCGGCCTCACCCGCCGTCGTGCCCTGCTCGCCGGCGGCGGACTGCTCGGCCTCGCCGCCGCCGGCGGGGCCGGCTACGCGAGCGGCCAGGAGACCGAGCAGGAGGACCACCGCGCCGTCGCCGGGGCGACGGTCCCCTTCTACGGCGAGCACCAGGCCGGGATCGCCACCCCCGCTCAGGACCGGCTGGTCTTCGGCGCCTTCGACCTGACGCTGACCTCGGCCGCCCAGCTCCGCGACCTGCTCCGGACCTGGACCGCGGCCGCGGCCCTGATGACCGCCGGCAAGCCGACCGGCGCGGTCGCCGGCGGGGCGGGCGGGGATCCCAATCTGCCGCCGGAGGACACCGGCGAGGCCGAGGGCCTGCCCGCGGCGCAGCTGACGATCACCTTCGGCTTCGGGCCGAGCCTGTTCGCGCAGGACGGCGAGGACCGCTTCGGCCTGCGCGCCAAGCAGCCGCGGGCCCTGCGGCCGCTCGGGCCGCTGCCCGGCGACCAGCTCGACCCCGCCCGCAGCGACGGCGACATCTGCGTCCAGGCCTGCTCCAACGACCCCCAGGTCGCCTTCCACGCGATCCGCAACCTGGCCCGGATCGCCCGCGGCGCCGCGGTCCTCCGCTGGACCCAGCTCGGCTTCGGCCGGACCTCGTCGACGACCCGCGGGCAGGCGACGCCGCGCAACCTGTTCGGCTTCAAGGACGGGACCAACAACCTGCGGGCCGAGGGCACGGCCGGCATGGACCGGTTCGTCTGGGTCGGCGACGAGGAGCCGCAGACGTGGCTGCGCGGCGGCTCGTACCTGGTCGCCCGTCGGATCCGGATGTTCATCGAGGTCTGGGACCGCGACCGCCTGAGCGACCAGGAGGCGGTCTTCGGACGCTCCAAGGTCAGCGGCGCCCCGCTGACCGGCGAGCGCGAGTTCGACGCGGTCGACCTGACGATGAAGGGCAGCGACGGCGAGCCGGTGATCTCGGCCGACGCGCACATCCGGCTCTCGGCGCCCGAGACCAACGGCGGCGAGCGGATCCTCCGCCGCGGCTACTCGTACACCGACGGGATCGACCACCGCACCGGCCAGCTCGACGCGGGCCTGTTCTTCATCTCGTTCCAGCAGGATGCGCACCGCCAGTTCGTGCCGCTCCAGCGCAAGCTCGGCTCCCAGGACGCGCTCACCGAGTACATCCAGCACACCGGCAGCGGACTCTTCGCCGTCCCGCCCGGGATCCGTCGCGGCGGGTTCGTCGGCGAGGGCCTCTTCCGGTCGTAGTGGTCCATTCCATGGATTTGTGGATGTCGCGGGCTCGCAACATCCAAGGTCTCATTGCACCCCACAAGTAGGAGCGGGCCGAGCGCGTCGCGGAGGGGTATTCTGAGCGGCCATGCCTCTCTCCTCGTCCGGCCCGTTCGCCCCGGTCGCCTCGCGTTTGCGCGGCGTCGCGAGCTCGCCGGTACGTGAGATCCTGGCCCTCACCGAGCGTCCGGGCGTGCTCTCGTTCGCGGGCGGCCTACCCGCTCCCGAGCTGTTCGACGCCGTCGGGCTCAGCGAGGCGTTCGCCGCCGTCCTCGACGGCAGCAGCGCCGGTCGCAGCCTCCAGTACTCGACGACCGAGGGCGACCCGGAGCTGCGGCGGCGGGTGGCCGACCGGCTGACGCTTCGCGGCCTGCCGACCGATCCCGAGGAGATCCTGATCACCAGCGGCTCGCAGCAGGCGCTGACCCTGATCGCGACCGTCTTCCTCGAGCCCGGCGACCGGGTCCTGGTCGAGGACCCGAGCTACCTGGCGGCGCTCCAGGCCTTCCAGCTCGCCGGGGCGATCCCGATCCCGGTCCCGTGCGACGGCGAGGGGCTCGACCCGGAGGCCGTCGAGCGACTGGTCGCCGAGCATCAGCCGAAGCTCCTCTACACCGTCCCCACCTTCCACAACCCGACCGGGCGGACGCTCAGCCTCGAGCGCCGGATCGCACTGGCGGCGGTGATCGAGCGGACCAACCTCTGGACGATCGAGGACGACCCCTACGGCGAGCTCCGCTACGCCGGCGAGCCCGTGCCCGCGCTGGCCTCGCTGCCCGGGGCAGCCGAGCGCACGCTCGCGCTCTCGACGCTCTCGAAGGTGGCGGCCCCGGGGCTGCGAATCGGCTGGGTCCGGACGCCCGAGGTCCTGCGTTCGTCGCTGACGATCGCCAAGCAGGCGGCCGACCTCCACTCGTCGACCGTCGACCAGGCCGCGACCGCCCGCTGGCTCGCCCACGTCGACCTCGACGCCCACCTCGACCGGCTGCGCTCGGTCTACCGCGAGCGGCGTGACGCGATGCTCGCGGGGCTCCCGGAGACGTTGCCGGAAGGCTCGACGTTCACCCGCCCCGACGGCGGGATGTTCATCTGGGTTCGGCTGCCCGAGGGCCACGACGCGACGGCGACCCTGCCCCGCGCGCTCGAGCACCAGGTCGCCTACGTGCCGGGCGCGCCGTTCTACGCCTGCTCGCCCGACCCGCGGACGCTGCGGCTGTCGTTCACGACCCACGACCCGACCGAGATCCGCCACGGGCTCGACCGCCTGCGGGAGACCTTCCGGCCCTAGCCGGCCGACGGGTGGTTGGGGCGCACCCATGTCGTAGCGCTCACGAGGTGACTCGCGGTGAGCGCGACGTTCTGGTGCCTCAGGACCCCACTTCGTCGCCCTCACGATCGGGCCGACGGTGAGGGTGACGTTCTGGGTGATCGGGCGGCCCGCCGCCCGGCCAGCCACCGCCTCCCGCCCGCCCGCCAGAGCCATCTGCGCGACCGTCGCCGCCTGCCGAAGCGAGTAGCGACCAACCGCCCCTGCCTCCGCCCGAGATCGGTGATTCCACGGCCGCGCCGCGGAATCACCCGTCTAGATCGCGACGGCCGCCTGGCCGGTGCGGACGAAGATCCGCTGACCGATGTCGAGGTCGAGCCGGGCCGCCTCACCGCGGGTGGTCTGGGCCGAGAGCGCCTGGCGCTGCTCGTCCCGCAGGTCGATCCGGACCTCGAAGCCCAGGTGCACGACCCGCTCGACGGTGACCGCGATCGCGTCGCCGCCGGCCTCGTGCGAGAGCACCAGGTCGTGGGGCCGGACGAGCGTGCCCCCCAGCAGCGCCGTCGGCCCGAGGAACGACATCACGAACTCGTTGGCGGGAGTCTCGTAGACCTCACGCGGGGCGCCCCACTGCTCGATCCGGCCCTCGTTGAGGACGGCGATGTGGTCGGCGACGTCGAGCGCCTCCTCCTGGTCGTGCGTGACCAGGACGGTCGTGACGCCGGTCTCGGCCTGGAGCTGCCGCAGCCACTGGCGCAGGTCCTCGCGGACCTTCGCGTCGAGGGCGCCGAACGGCTCGTCGAGCAGCAGCACCTTCGGCTGGACCGCGAGCGCCCGCGCCAGCGCCATCCGCTGCCGCTGACCGCCGGAGAGCTGCGCCGGGTAGCGCTCCTGGTAGCCGGCCAGGCCGACGATCTCCAGCAGCTCGTCGACCCGCCGGCGGATCTCCGCCTTCGGCTGCTTGCGGATCGACGGGCCGAAGCCGACGTTGTCGCGCACGTTGAGATGCTTGAACGCCGCGTAGTGCTGGAAGACGAACCCGATCTCGCGGGCCTGCGGCGGCACGAAGGTCACGTCGGCGTCACCGATCCGGACGATCCCGGCGTCGGGGATCTCGAGCCCGGCGATCGCCCGCAGCAGCGTCGACTTGCCCGAGCCGGACGGCCCGAGCAGCGCCGTCAGCGAGCCGCTCGGGATCGTCAGGTCGATGTCGCGCAGGGCGTGGTAGTCGCCGTAGTGCTTGTTCAGGCCCGAGACGTGGATCGCGTGCGATCCGGCCGCCGCGACCACCGAGGTGTCGCCGACCAGGCCCGAGAGGGTCGCCGCGTCGGGAGTCCGGTGGCCGTTCAGCGTCGGGGTGGCGTCGAGCGGGAGCTGGTCGGTCATGAGGCATGCCTCTTGCGGTCGAGGACGGTCATCAGCAGCAGCGTGATGATCGCGAGGAACATCAGCAGCGTCGAGGCGGCGTAGGCGCCGAAGGTGTTGTGGTCGTCGATGTAGCGCGAGTGGACGAGCAGCGTCAGCGTCTGCGACTCGCCGGAGACGCCGGACGAGACCATGATCACCGCGCCGAACTCGCCGAGCGCGCGGGCGACCGTCAGGACCACGCCGTAGGTCAGGCCCCAGCGGATCGCCGGCAGCGTGATCCGCCAGAAGGTCTGCCAGCGAGAGGCGCCGAGGGTCGCGGCAGCCTGCTCCTGCTCCTCGCCGATCTCGTGCAGGACCGGCTCGACCTCGCGGACGACGAACGGCAGCGTCACGAAGATCGTCGCCAGGATCATCCCCGGCAGCGCGAAGATCACCCGGAAGCCCGACTCCTCGACGAAGCCGAACCAGCCGCCGGCCCCCCACAGCAGGATCAGCGAGACGCCGACGACGATCGGCGAGACCGCGAACGGCAGGTCGACGATCGCCTGCACGATCCCGCGGCCGCGGAAGCGCCCGCGGACCAGCGCGAGCGCGGTCACGATCCCGAAGACGACGTTGAGCGGCACGACGATCGCGACGATCAGCAGCGACAGCGACAGCGCGGAGATCGCCGCCGGGGTGGTGATCTGGGCCCAGAAGGCCCCGATGCCGTCCTCGAAGGTGCGGAAGACGATCAGCAGGATCGGCAGCGCGACGAGGATCCCCAGGTACCCCAGGGCGACGCTCCGGAGGGTCAGCCGGGTCGTGCGGGTCGGCCCGGGGCCGCGGCGGGCGGCGGGAGCGCTCATCGGCTCTGCTCCTCGCGGCGGGCGGCGCGCCCGCCGACGACCCGCAGCAGCAGCAGGACCGCGAAGGCGATCAGCAGCAGCGTGACCGAGACGGCGGCCGCGTTGACGAAGCGATCGACCTCGATCTGCTTCTGGATGTACTGGGAGGCGACCTCGGTCTTCTTCGGGATCCCGCCCCCGATCAGGACGACCGAGCCGTACTCGCCGATCGCCCGCGTGAAGGCCAGCCCGCCACCGCTGAGGATCGCCGGCAGCAGGGTCGGCAGGACGATCCGCCGGAAGACGGTCAGGTTGCTGGCGCCGAGCGAGGCCGCGGCCTCCTCGACCTCGCGGTCCAGCTCGATCAGCACCGGCTGCACCGCCCGCACGACGAACGGCAGGGTCACGAACAGGAGCGCGATCACCAGCGCCGGGCGGGTCGCGTTGAGGTGGATGTCGAACGGGCTCGACGGTCCGTAGAGCGACAGCAGCACCATGCTGGCGACGATCGTCGGCAGCGCGAACGGCAGGTCGATCAGGGCGTTGACGAACCGCTTGCCCGGGAACTCGTCGCGGACGAGCACCCAGGCGATCAGGGTGCCCATCACGACGTTGATCAGCGCGACGACGACCGAGACACCGACCGTGACCGTCAACGCGGCGCGGGCGGCCGGCGCGTCGATCGCGTCGATGAACCCCCCGATGCCGTTGTCGAAGGCCTTGACCGAGATCGCCGCCAGCGGCAGCAACACGATCAGGCTCAGCCACAGGGTGGCGACGCCGAGGCCGAGCGGCCCGACGCCCCCGGCCCCGAGCCGCCCCCGCCGCCGGGGCGGCGCAGGAGCGGCTGATGTGACGGTCGACGCGCTCATTCAGCGGCTCAGCCGGTCGCGTCGTTGTAGATCTTGGCGATCGAGCCGTTGTCCGGATCGAACAGCTTCGGATCGACCGTCTTCCAGCCGCCGAGGTCGTCGATCGTCCAGAGCTTCTCGGGCGCCGGGAACTTCGACGCGTACTGCTTGGCGACGGTCTCGTCGACCGGGCGGAAGCCGGCCTCGGCCCACAGCTTCTGGCCCTCGGGCGAGAAGTTGAAGTCGAGGAAGGCCTTCGCCTGCTCGGGGCTCTTGCTCGTGTTGAGGACCGCGATCGGGTTCTCGATCTTGAACGTGGTCGGCGGGGTCACGTGATCGACCTTCTCGCCCTCGCCCTCGATGAAGAGCGCCTCGTTCTCGTAGCTGAGCAGCACGTCGCCGGTGCCCTGGAGGAACGTCTCCGTGGCCTCGCGGCCGGACTTCGGCTGGACCTCGACGTGGTCGTCGATCAGGCTCTTGATGTAGCTGATCCCGGCCGCGTCGTTCTTGCCGCCGTCGCTCTTGGCCGCGTAGGGCGCGAGCAGGTTCCACTTCGCCGACCCGGAGCTGAACGGATTCGGCGTCACGACCTCGAGGCCGGGCTGGAGCAGGTCGTCCCAGTCCTTGATCCCCTTCGGGTTGCCCTTGCGGGTGACGATCGTGACGACCGATCCGAAGGCCAGGCCCTTGTGGTGGGCCTCGTCGTTCCAGGTCGGGTCGACGGTCCCGGCCTTCACCAGCCGGGTGACGTCCGGCTCGACCGAGAAGTTGACGACGTCGGCGGGGGCGCCGGCCTCGACCTTGCGCGATTGGTCGCCCGAGGCCCCGTAGGACTGGCTGAAGGTGACTCCGTCACCGGCCGTGGTCTTCTGGAAGGCCGGGATCAGCTTGTCGAAGCCGACCTTGGGAACCGCGTAGCCCACCAGCGAGAGCCGTGCTCCGCTGCCTGACTCGTCGGCCGCCGCCGTCCCGTCGGTGCTGTCGCTGGCCCCGCCGCAGGCGGACAGCACGAGGCTGGCGGTGACGCCGACGGTGGCTAGGAATGGTGCTCTTGAACGCATGATTCTCGCTTTCCGAAATTCGGATCAGGCTTAAACCCTGATCGAGTTTCGGATATTAAGCGAAACGCGCGCTCAGCGCGAACTTCTTGTGCGGCGATGTCTCTCGATCGACCCCGCGGTCGGGACCCGCGAGCGGGTCGACCGAGGTGCGGAACGGCGTCAGCTGCCGCTCCGGACGTGGACCGCGCCGCGAGGTCGTGGAAGCACCCGTCTACCCGGCCCCGCGCATCCGATCGAGCCAGCGCGCGATCGCGTCACCGGCCGGCCCCGCGTCGGCGAGCAACGGGTCGATGTCGCCCGCGAACCGCCGCAGGACGGCGGCCAATCGCCGCTCGTCGACGGTCAGCGCGCCGTCGAAGGTCGGATCGAGCAGATGCCCGAGCGGATCGACCGAGAGCATCCCGAGCACGTCGAGCGCGATCTCCAGCCGGCGCGCGGCCGGAGCGGTGCCGGAGCGCCCCTCGCCGTCCTCCGGCCGCCGGGTCGAGACGATGTCGAGCTGGCCCCGCCACAGCTCGGCGGTGACCGCGTGCCGCGACGGCGACAGGCTGGTGGCGTAGGCGCCGTCGTGGTCCCGGACCTGGGCCGTGTTGTCGAGCACCTGGCGGACGTCGTGGGCGATCCGGTGGAAGGTCTCGTCGCTGAGCCCGAAGCCGACGAAGAGCATGTGCCGGGTCAGCAGCAGCGCCTGGACGATCCCCGCCAGCGCGTTGCGCTCGCTGCCGAAGCGGAGGTAGTCGTCGCGGGTCAGGACCACGCCGTGCAGCTGGCCGTCGCGGACGGTGCCGTGGAGCTTGACGATCCAGTGGTCGGCCCCGGCCTGGCCGTCGAACGGAAGCACGGCGATCCGGCCCGCACCGGCGTCGCGCCAGGCCCGCTCGAAGAGGTCGTCCCAGTTGGTCGAGGCCGCCTCGATCACCGGCAGCGACGCGAGCAGCTGGTGCTGGAGCGCGACCCGCGAGGCGGCCGAGAGCCGCTCGAGCAGGATCCGCTCCAGCTCGCCGGCGCCCAGCCGGCTCTGGATCAGGGCGGCACGATCACGGAGGTCGATCCGGTCGAGCGCGGCGCGGTCGGCCTCCATCCCCGCCTGGGCGATCAGCTCGTCGAGCAGGCCGACCCACGACGGCAGCCCCGCGCCCATGCTGACGCCGGCACCGAGGAAGGGGACCAGCCGTCCCGTCCGGGCGTGCCCGGCGAGGACCGTGATCCGGTCGTAGAGCTCCGCGCCGAGCACCCCTGCGAGCTCCCGCTCGACGTTCGCCGCCCGCCGCGCGCGCTCGGCGGCCGCGTAGTGCTCGTGGTCGAAGCAGACGAGCACCACGTCGGGACCGTCCGGCCGCGCGGCCAGCGCCCCGCGGGCGGCGTCGATCTGCCCGGCGAGGACCGCCCCGCGCACGTCGCGTCCCCCGCCCGCGCCGACGCCGACGGTCGGCAGGCCGACCAGTGGCCGACTGCGGGGCAGCTCGATCGAGCCGGTCGGCAGCGCGTCGGCCGCGGCCACCACCGCCTCGAGCCGTTCGATCGCGGTCGCCGCGGCGGTCGCGCAGGCGGTGATGTCGCCGTGGGCGACGGCGGTGTCGCAGGCCACGACGCCGGGGGCGTCGGCGGTCGGCGGCCGCAGCACGGTCGCGCCCGTCGCGCGCAGGTCGGCGAGCGCCCGCTCGTCGAGCCGGCCGCCGCCGGCGTCACCGCGACCCCGGCCCAGCCGCTCCAGCGCCGGGACCCACGAGGCGGTCACGTTGCCCTCGCGGTCGGTCGGCAGGACCCACGCGTCGCAGTGCAGGGCGGTCAGGTCGCCGCGCGTGACGAACAGGTGACGAGGCGGCATGCCCAGAGCCTGCCAGAGACGCGCGGCGCCCCGTCGGCCCGGACCGTCGTCAACCTGCTCGCCGACCGACGCGTGTCGGTCGCGGCGCGTCGAAGGTCAGCGCTCACGACCGTCGGGGTCCGCGGTCCGGGGCCCGTCGGCGGCGTTGCCGGCGGCCGGGGACGCCTCGCCCGTCCCGTCACGACCGTCGGGCGACCCGTGCGACGGCTCCGGCCGTTCCGTGACTGCGGACGGCACCGCCCCGCGCCCTTCGGCGTCCGACGACGAGCGGGCGGGGCCGTCCGCCGGTCGGCCCTCGCCGGCGGGCCGGGACGGCCTGGTCCGCTGCCGCCTCCCGCCTGCGGAGGAAGCCGACGTCGCCTCCCCGGACGACGGCGCGCCGGACGCCCCACGCTCGGCTGACGCCGGGGTCCTGTCGCCTCCACCGGCTCCGGTGGTGGTGGTCGCACGGTCGGCCGGTGACGGCTCCCGCTCGGGGGTCGGCGTCGTGCCGGCCGTGTGGACCTGCCCGCCGTCGGTCGAGCTCGGAACGACCGCGGCGTCTCCCCCGCACCCGCTCGCCCCCAGCACCGTCACGACCGCGATCGTCAGCGCCGTCCCCGCCCGTGCCCGCGCCGTCCGCACGCGCGCCTACCGCAGCTTCGCGACCGCGGACTCGATCGCCGCGAGCCGCTTCCGCAGCGAGGCGTTCGACGCCGCCAGCGACGCGGTCCGCCGCTGCTGCGCGCGCTCCGCCCGCTCGAGCGTCCGGATCCGGCCGATCATCGTCGACCGCGAGGCCCGCAGCGAGGTGACCTGCGTGGTCAAGGTGGCGGTCGTCTGCTCGAGCCGCTTCGCGCGGGCGTCCAGCGACCGGTGCTGCTCGATCGTCCGCGCGTCGAGCCCGTTGATCCGGGCGTCCAGGTGCTTGGAGAAGGCGTCGAGCGTCCCGACCGACGCGGTCACGCCCTCGTTCGAGGGCCGGGCCGCCAGCGCGCGCACGCCGGCCAGCGCCGCCGCGGCGACGTCGCCCGGCGCGAGCGCCGTGTCATCGGCCCCGACGCCCAGGGCGCTCCGGAAGCCCGCCCCGGCCGGGGCCAGGTGCTGCGCCCCGCTCGGATCGTCGGCGTAGGAGAAGCGCTCGACCGGCAGCGCCTCGATCGCCTCCAGGATCGCCGCCGGATCGACGGTCTCGGCCCCGTGCTGGGCGGCCGGATCGACCGACTGCTGGAGCGCGCCGGAGGCGGTCAGCTCGCCGCGCGGGTCGACGCGGAGCGCCGTGCGGTCCGTTCCCCCGGCCGACGACGTCAGCGCGAAGCCGGAGCTGGCGGTCGTGCTCAGGCTCCAGCCGGTCCCCGCGTCGCTGTCGGCCAGCCGCAGTCCGACCGGGCCGTTGTTGACCAGCTCGCCGAGCGTGCGCTCCGCAGCCGTGGTCGAGCTCTCGGTGACCTGGAGCTTGGCCGTCCCGTCGGCGCGGGCGACGTCGAGCGCGGCCGCGGGCGCGGCCGTCCCGATCCCGACCCTGCCGCTGGCGGCGATGTCGATGCTGCTGGTCGGGGCGCCCGGGCGGATCCGGAACGGCAGCCGGCTGCCGTTGGTGACGTCGCGGACGAAGAAGTTCGCCTCGTTGCCGGCCACGTCCCAGGTGAACGGCGAGAAGCCGCCGCCGGACTGCTCGAGCCGCATCCCCGGGGTGTCGTGGTTCTTCAGGCCAAGCGCCATGAGCGACACGTTGCCGGAGGCGCAGCCGCTGCCGATGCAGGCGTTGCCCTGGACGATCAGCGGCGACTGCGCTGGATCGAAGAGCGTCTCCGCCGCCGCGGGTGCCGCGGCGATCGCGACCGACGAGACGACGAGCGCCCCGACGACCGCGGTACGGCGACGGGACGATGGGCTGAACCTGGCGGACATCCGCGTGCTCCTGCTGGGGAAAGGGCCGTCACCGTACTCCGTACGGTGACCTCCGTGCGTTGCTCTACCGCGAGCCGGTGTACGCGCCCGGACGCCCCACCTTCAGGTGGGAAACCGGTCCGCCTCCGGGCCGGCAGCGTCCGCATCGGAGCCCGCCGCCCCGCTGTCGGGCAGCTCCGCGACGTCGGCCGTCGGCGGCGCCTCGACCCCGTCCGGCCCCTGCCCCGTCAGATCGAAGGGCGGCCGCTCGGCGGGATCGTCGCCGCTGGTCGGGTCGTGACCGGTGCGGGCGTCGCCGGCCATCATCAGCCGGTCGCGGAGGGTCGCCGTCTCCTCCGGGGTCGGGTCCCACGCGGAGGGATCGGGCAGGTCGGCGAGGCCGTCGAGGCCGAAGAGCTTGAGGAACAGGCCGGTGGTCCGGTAGAGGACCGCGCCGAACTGCGAGCGTCCCGCCTCGTCGATCATGCCCCGCTCGACCAGGGTCGCGCAGGCCGAGTCGGCCGCGACCCCGCGGATCCGGGTGATCTCCGGTCGGCTGACCGGCTGCAGGTAGGCGACGATCGCCAGCGTCTCGGCCTGGGCCGGCGTCAGCGGCGGCGTCCGCGGGGCGGTCAGCAGCCGGCGTGCGGCCGGCTCCGTCTCGGGCGCGGTCGAGAGCAGGAAGCCGCCGCCGATCTCGCGCAGCAGGATCCCGCGCCGGCCCGGGGCGAACGCGACGCGCAGCTCCTCGATCGCCGCGGCGACCTCTTCGGGCCCGGTGTCGCAGGCGAGCGCCAGCTCGTCGAGCCGGACCGGCTCGGAGGAGAGGAACAGCAGCGACTCGACCATCGAGGCCAGACCACTCTGCTCGGCCGGGGACGCCTGCTCCGTCATGCGACCTCCTGCCGCTCGGCCCCGAACCACGAGGCCGCCCCGGGCGCCAGGCCCGCGACGTGGATCTCGGCGAACGGCTCGTGCTGCGTCCAGTCCGCCTCGCCCTGCTTGTACAGCTCCAGCAGCGCCCAGAGCGTCACCGCGACCGTCGTCCGGTCGGCCTCCCCGACCGCCTCGCTGAAGGTGAAGCTGCCGCGCCGCAGCAGCGCCCGCAGGTGCGCCAGCCGCTCCGGCAGGCTGACCCGCGCGATCGTCACGTGGCTGAGGCTGACCTGGGCCGGCAGCCGCAGCAGGCCGCCGATCGCCCGGCCCAGGCGGGCCGGGTTGTGGACGGCGATCGCGTCGGCCTCGCTGAACCGGCGCAGGTACCGCGGCAGCGGGGCCTGCCGGAAGCGCTTGCCGTCCTCGCGCCGGAGCCGCTCGGCCAGGTGGTCGGCGGCCTCGCGGTAGCGGCGGGCCTGGAGCATCCGCTCCAGCAGCTCCTCGGCCGCCTCCTCCGGCTGCATGTCGCCGAGCTCGTCCTCGTCCTCACGCGGGAGCAGCAGCCGCGACTTCAGCTCCAGCAGCGACGCGATCAGGACCAGGAACTCGGTCGCGACCTCGAGGTCGAGCTCGCCGCGCGCCTCGAGGTGGTCGAGGTAGGTCAGGACGACATCGGCGAGGTCGACCTCGAGCAGGTCGACCTCCTCCTTCAGGATCAGGGTGAGCAACAGGTCGAATGGCCCGCTGAACACCTCCAGATCGAGCTCCAGACCCGCGACGTAGGCGGTCGCGCGCATCACCGTGACGCTAGCGGGAACCGCGGTCGTCGCGTCGCGGGACGCCCGGACGACGCCACGGCGGACCCGGGTTCAGGCGCTGTGGTCGAGCTGCCGGTTGCGCGCGAGCGGCAGCACCAGCCAGAGCAGCAGCAGGACGATCGCCGTCCACCCGGCCGGGACGAACCGGAACCAGGAGTCGAAGAGCCTGACGCCCACGAGCAGTGCCGCCGAGACCAGCGAGACCGAGGTCGCGGCGGCGCCGGCCAGCAGCAAGCGGCTGCCGACCGCGACGATCCAGACCGCCTGGCCGCGGTGCAGGAGCGCCCGGTGCAGCACGCTCGGCGCCAGCAGCAGCCCGGTCGCGAGCATCCCGAACGTCACCGCAACGACGTAGGCGTCCTGCTCCAGCCCCGTCAGCCGGGCCTGGAACGGCACCGCCAGCAGGAAGCCGATGATGACCTGGATCCCCACTGCCGCGACGCGGGTCTCGACCAGCAGCTCGGAGAGCTGGCGGGTGTGGCGCTGCGACGGCGTCTCCCCCGTCCGCGGCGAGCGGTGCGGGCCGGATTCGGCCCGACCCCGGTCCTGACCCGCGACGGGAGGCTCGCTGCGGTCGTCCGTCATCGGTGCATCGTCTCAGGCGGCGCGACCACCGGGGAAACCGGTGATTTGCAGGGATCACCGAACCCGAGCCCGCTCGCCTAGCGCTTGGCCCGCTTCTTCGCCTTGGCGATCGAGACGGTGCGCTTGGCGGTCGCGCTCTCGACCGCCGCGGTACCGGCGAAGGTGACCGTCACGGCGCCCTTGCCCTTGGCCGCCTTGCCGCTCCGGAGCGAGCGCGGCAGGGTCAGGGTCGCCTTCCAGCGACCCTTGGACAGCGTGGCCGTCTTCTGCACGCGGATCGTCTTGCGCCCGACCTTCTGGGCGTAGGCGACGTTGACCTTGCCCTTGGCGAGCTTGCTGATCGTGCCCGTGACCGTCACGTGCGGGTTCTTCCGGGTGGCCTGGGCGATCTTGAGCGCGGCGGCGACGCCCGGCGTGGTCGGGGTCGTTCCGGGGCCGGGCCCCGGAACGGGGGCCGGGGCCGGGGCCGGGGTGATCGTGATCGTCCTCGTGACGACGGTCTCGTTCGCGACGCTGTCGGTCGCCCGTGCCGACACCGTGTAGGTGCCGGGCGCTGCGTACACGTGGGTGACGCCGAGGCCCGTCGCCGTGGTGCCGTCGCCGAAGTCCCAGGTCAGCGGGGCGTTCGCCGGGTCGGCGACGGTCCCGGTGAAGCGGGCGGGGGTCAGGACGACCGCACTCGCGGGGACGTCGACCGTGACGGTCGGCCCGGTCTCGTCGAACCGGTAGGCCTTGATGCCCCAGTCGCCACTCTCGAGCATCGGGTACGTGGCGACGCCGATACTCGCGCCTCCGTTGCCGAAGGCCTGCGGCACCAGCAGCGGAACCCGCATGGCGGCCATGTTGAACGGCAGGCTCGTCACGGTGCTCGTGGGACCGAAGCTTCCGTCAGGCGCGACACGAGCCACGTCGATCGGGAGGGTCGAGCCGTTGAACTCGACCCAGCCGGCCAGCAGCGAGCCATCGGGCGCCGCGCCGAAGGTCGGCGAGAACGAGGCCGGCGCGGCGCCCAGCCGGGTAACGACCGCGGTCGCCTGCCCGGGAGCGAAGCGCCCCACCATGGCGGACCCGCTGGCGAAGCCGCCCGCGCTCCACCCGAGCGTGATCGCGCCGTCGGGTCCGATCGCGAGACCCAGAGGATCGCCCAGTCCCAAGGCGGGGAAGGCCGCGATCCTGGTGTCCGACACGCTGAAGGGGACGGGGCCGACGAGCGATCCGCTGGCGGGGAGGCGGGCGCCGGTGATCGTGTCGTTGGCGATGTCGTCGTCGGGGTCGAGCACCAGCCAGGCGACGGCGGCACCCGCGGAGGACGCCGACAGGCTGAAGGCCTTCGCGCTGTCCCCGGCCTCCGATACGACGGCGGCAGCGCGGTCGATTCCGCCGCTGGCGTTCAGGCGGGCGACCTTGACCCGGGCGCTGTAATCGATCCATCCCACCCAGGCCGTTCCGGTCGGGCCGGACGTGACCGATGGCCCGTCTAGAGCTCCGGTCGCCTCAGCGGACACACCGAGCGTGACCGGCGTGCTGACGCTGCCGTTGGCCCCCACCCTGGCGGCCCGGACCTCGCGGTTCCCGCCGGGCTCCACGCGCGTCCAGACGACGGTCGCGTTCCCGGCCGCGTCGACGGCGACTCGGACGGCGGTGTAGTCGCCTGCCTCCCCGGCGGTGAGGGTCTCGACGGCGCGGTTGTGCAGGATCGCCCCGTCGGCGCCGAGCATCGTGACGCGCACGGTACGGGCACCGGCCGAGAGGTCGCCCTCGATCCAGGCGACGGCGGTCAGGTTGTTCGCCGACGTCGCCACGACGGGCAGCGACCCGGCGCCCAGCGTGATCGGCGCGGCGACGGTGCCGTCCGGCCGGGCGTGCTGCACCCGGAGAACGGGCGGAATCGCGGTCACCGGTGGATCCGCATCGGGATTCGCCCACCTTCCGGTGAACCACGCGGCGGTCGACGAGCCGTCGGGTGCCGCCGAGAAGCTCCCGCTGAGGCTCCCCGGGGTCACCGCGAACTGCGGGCCTTCGGCCCAGCTGGCCTGTGCGGCGGCCGGCAGAGCGCCGAGCAGCGCGATCGATGCGAGCGCGGCAGCGAGGCGTGCGGGACGGGAGCCGAGACGGCGGCGGCGCGCCGACGATGGTCGACGGGCACGGGAGGACGGCGACATGCGCGCGACCTTGCCATGCGGCAGGGCACCCGACAAGGGGCCTGGGCCCCCTCTTCCCGAGGACGTCGCCCAGGAGGGACCCGGACCCGAACCCGGGACCCCACGATCTTCAGAGCCGGGGGCCGACGCCCATCGCCTCGCGGACCTCGGCGACGACCGGCGCGGCCAGCGCCCGGGCCTTCTGCGCCCCGAGCGCGAGCGCGGCCTCGATCGCATCCTCGTCCCGCCGCAGCTCGACGTAGCGCTCCTGGATCGGGGCAAACAGCGAGACGACCGCGTCGGCGGCGGCGGCCTTCAGGTCGCCGTAGCCGCGAGCGTCCTGGAGGTCCGCCTCGACCTCGTCGGGCGTCCGGTCGCTGGCGGCGGCGAGGATGTCGATCAGGTTGGTGACGCCGGGCTTGTCGGGCCCGCGGCGGATCTCCGGCGGGTTGGCCGAGTCGGTGACCGCCCGCTTGAGCTTCTTCTCGATCGCCTTCGGCTCGTCGAGCAGGTAGACGGTGCCCTCGACCGAGCCGGAGCTGGTCGACATCTTCTTCTCCGGCTGCTGGAGGTCCATGATCCGCGCGGCGACGGTCGGGTAGATGCCCTCGGGCACGGTCAGGATCTCGCGCGGGGGGCCGTCGCCGTCGGTGCCGAACCTGGCGTTGAAGCGCAGGGCGATGTCGCGCATCAGCTCGATGTGCTGGCGCTGGTCGTCGCCGACCGGCACCTGGTCGGCGCGGAAGGCGAGCACGTCGGCCGCCATCAGGACCGGATAGAGGAACAGCCCGGCGGAGACGAGGTCCCGCTGCTGGCCGGACTTCTCCTTGAACTGGTGCATCCGGTTGAGGTCGCCGTGGGCGGTCACCGACGTCAGCAGCCAGGTCAGCTCGGGGACCTCGGGCACGTCGCCCTGGCGGTAGAGGATCGACTGCTCGGGGTCGATCCCGGCCGCCAGCAGCAGCGCGATCGTGTCGTAGGTCCGGTCGCGCAGCTCGCGGGGGTCGTAGGCGATCGTGGTGGCGTGGAGGTCGACCACGCAGAAGATCGACTCGTCGCCGGCCGCGGCCGCGCGTTCCTGCCCCGTCACGTAGTGCCGGATCGCCCCGAGGTAGTTCCCCAGGTGCTTGCGGCCGGTGGGCTGGATTCCGGAGTAGACGCGCACGGCCAGGGAGGGTACCCCGAAGGTCTAAATCGGTATTTCTGATCCGTTTTCATACGTTCCGAACCGGGACGGCGCCCCGGATCCCCCGGTGTGCCGGCCAGGAGCCCGCCATGTTCGCCACCCCCGCCCCCGCACGTCCAGAGACCCGGCGGCGTGCCGCACCGACCCGATAGCGTGGACCGTGCTCGCCCACTGACCCGTAGAGGCCCCCGTTGTTCCAACAGATTCTCGTCGGATGTGACCACGGCCCCGGCACCGCCGACGCGCTGCGACTCGCCACCGAGTTCGCCGCGCTCGACGACACCTGCGAGCTGGTCCTCGTCTACGCGTACGCCCCGAACGCGACCCGGTTCGGCCGCCGCGGCCGCCAGGAGGAGCTGAACGACGCGCTCCACGGCGAGGGGATGGCGATGCTCGAGGAGCTGCGCAACGCGCTCCCGGCCGACCTCCAGTCCCGCACCGAGCTGCTGTCGCTGCCGATCTCGTCGCCGTCGTTCGCGCTCCACGACCTGGCCACCGGCCGCGGCGCCGACCTGATCGTGATCGGGCCCGCCCGCCACGGGGCGGTCGGCCGCCTGGTCCTGGGCAGCGAGAGCATCGGGATCCTCCACGGCGCCCCGTGCCCGGTCGCGATCCCGCCGCGGTCCGACGGCCACGCCCACTCCGCCGACGCGACCCGCGCGATCGGCCCGATCGGCGTCGGCTACGACGGGTCTGAAGTCAGCGACGCCGCGGTCGACTTCGCCGCCCGCCTGGCCGTGAGCCAGGACCGGGCGCTCGACGTGATCGGCGTGTCGGACGTCGTCGCCTGGCCGGTCGTCGACGGCCTCGGGACGATGTCCCCGGCTGTTCCGGCCCCCGATCCGCTCGCGATCGAGGCCGAGATCAGCGCGCTGCTCGAGGAGCGCGTCCAGGCCCTGCCCGAGGGCGTCCGGGCCCGCCCGGTCGCCCTGCACGGCGAGGCCGTCCACGAGCTGGTCGAACGCTCGGCCGAGCTCCACGCGCTCGTCGTCGGCTCCCGCAACTACGGGCCGCTCGAGCACGTGCTGCTGGGCAGCGTCTCGCGGCCGGTCCTCGACCGGGCTCGCTGCGCGGTGATCGTGGTGCCGCGCACGGCGACCGCCGCCGACGCCAAGTAGCGACGCCCCCGCCCTGCCGCTCGCCGCGAACCGCGCGCGGGCGGCAGCGGGTCCGTCGTCGTCGGACCGCCGCCGGATGCCCCGCGGGCTCCCGGACGGCGCCTCAGTCGGTGAACCCGAGGATCAGCTGCGCCGTCTCGAGGGGGACGTCGAGCTGCGGGCAGTGGCCGATCCCGTCCAGCTCGATCCAGTCGGCCTGCGGCAGCAGCTGCTCGCGGAAGCGGACCGCGGCCGACGGCCACGGCAGCAGCCGGTCCTCCGTCCCCCACACGATCCGCACCGGGCAGGTGATCCGCTCCGCGTCGAGCGGGTAGCCCTCGCGGCCCGCGAACTCGATCAACGGCGCGACCGCGCAGCCGAGCACGCCGCGCATCTGGTGGGAGAGCAGCTCGGCCGGGATGTGCTCGAAGTTGGTGGTCGTGAACTGGGTCGCCGCGCGCCGCCCGGCCTCCGTCGCCATCAGCGCGTCCGCCTGCGGCGCCACCGTCCGCAGCTGGGCCTGCATCGTCTCGAAGTAGCCGAGCGTGTCCGCCACCGTCGGGTCGTCGGCGGCCCAGCCCCCGGCCGGGGCGAGCGCCACCACCGAGGTCGCCCGCCCGCGGGCCGCGAGCTGTAGGGCCACGTAGCCGCCGAGCGAGTTGCCGACGAAGTGGGCGGTCTCGAAGCCGGCCTCGTCCATCGCCCGCTCGATCGCGTCGGGCAGCAGGTCGGCGCTGACCTCGCCCTCCAGCGGCGGCCCACCGGCGTGCCCGAGCAGCGTCGGGGCGAGCACGTCGTGGCGTCGCTCCAGCGCCGGCAGCACCAGCTCCCAGGTCCGCCAGGTATCGGTGAACCCGTGCAGGCAGACCAGCGGTGGGCCGGAGCCGCCGCGGTGCGACGGGGTGAAGATCGAGTACACCGGCGGAAGGCTAGTCGGCGCACGCCGCGGCACCCTTCCGGCCCGGGCTCCGCGCTCCGTGACCCGAAGGCCGTCGCCCCCAGGCGCGTACCCCGGCGCCGACGAAAGAAGATCTCGGGTCGTGTCGAAAAGCCAGGTCGCCCGTTCGACGTCGTGATGAACAGGCGGTTCCGCACTAGGGTCGGGACCGCACTACCGAAGAGGAGACGGATGTCATGAAGGTCATGGTCATGATCAAGGTCAGCGGCGCGGACGAGGACAAGATCGCCCCGACGAAGGAGATGTTCGCGGCGATGGGCGCCTACAACGAGGAGCTCGTCAAGGCGGGCATCATGCTCGACGGCGACGGGCTCCGGCCCAGCTCCGCCGGAGCCAAGGTGATCTTCGAGGGCGGCACGACCTCGGTCGTCGACGGCCCGTTCACGGAGGCCAAGGAGATCATCGCCGGCTACTGGATCTGGGAGGTGCGTTCGCTGGAGGAGGCCGTCGAGTGGGTCAAGCGCTGCCCGAACGACCCGGACAACGAACCCCGCTCGGTCCTGGAGATCCGTCCGTTCGCCAGCATGGAGGACTTCGGCGACGCCTTCACCCCCGAGCTGCAGGAGCAGGAGGCGCGGCTCGGCGAGCGGATCCGGGCCCGACTCGAGGACGCCTGAGCGACCGCGAGCCGGGGAGTCACCGATGCCCGACGAGCGGCGCACCGTCGAGGCGATCTGGCGGATCGAGTCGGCCCGCCTGATCGCCTCGCTGACCCGGCTCGTCCGCGACGTCGGGCTCGCGGAGGAGCTGGCTCAGGACGCGTTCGTGCTTGCGCTCGAGCAGTGGCCGCGTCAGGGCGTGCCGCCGAACCCCGGCGCGTGGCTGATGACGACCGCCAAGCACAAGGCGATCGACCTGATCCGGCGCGAGCGCTCCCGGGACGACAAGTACGGGCAGCTCGCGGCGTTGGCGGCCGACGTCCCGGACGGGTCGGCCGCGAGCGTCGCCGCCGTCGACGACGACCTGCTGGCGCTGATCTTCGTCACCTGCCACCCGGTCCTGCCGCGGGAGTCGCGCGTCGCCCTGACGCTGCGGCTGCTCGGTGGCCTCTCGACCGACGAGATCGCGCGGGCGTTCCTCGTCCCGTCGGCGACGCTCGGCCAGCGGATCTCGCGCGCGAAGCGCACGCTCGCCGAGGCCCAGGTGCCGTTCGAGCGGCCGCAGGAGGACGAGCTGCCGGCGCGGCTGGCCGCGGTCCTGGAGGTCGTCTACCTCGTCTTCAACGAGGGCTACGCCTCGACCTCGGAGGAGCGCTGGATCCGCCGCGACCTGGCCGGCGAGGCGATGCGGCTGGGACGGGTGCTCACCGGACTGCTGCCCCGTGAGCCGGAGGTCCACGGCCTCGTCGCCCTGATGGAGCTGCAGGCCTCGCGGTTCGCCGCCCGGACCGGTCCCGACGGCGAGCCGATCCTGCTCGCGGATCAGGACCGGCGGCGCTGGGACCGGACGCTCGTCCACCACGGGCTGGCCGCGCTCGACCAGGCCACGCGCCTGCGCCGACCGCTCGGGCCCTACACCGTGCAGGCCGCGATCGCCGCCTGTCACGCTCGCGCGCCGCGCTTCGCCGAGACCGACTGGGAGGGCATCGTCGCGCTCTACGACGCACTCGCCCAGATCGCGCCCTCGCCCGTGGTCGAGCTGAACCGTGCGGTCGCGGTGCTGCACGCGGACGGCCCCCAGGCGGCGCTCGACGCGCTCGACGCCGTCCGCGACGATCCGCGGCTGGCCCGCTACCACCTGCTCGGGGCCGTCCAGGGCGACCTGCTGCTGCGGCTCGAGCGGCCGCTCGAGGCCGCCGCCGCACTCGACCGGGCCGCCGATCTGGCCCCGACCCAGCGGGAGCGCGAGCTGCTGCGGGAGCGAGCCGAGGCGGCGCGCGATCCCCGCCGCGTGGCCGACTCGACGTAGCCGACCGCGCCCCGGCGCGCCCGTCGACGCCGGCTCACGGCACGCGCGCCGGGACCCTAGGCAGCCGCGCCCTCCTGCGCCCGACGGGCAGCGACCGCCCGCTCGGTGTCCTCGGTCACGAGGTCGTGGTTGATTGCCGCCCCGGCGCGGACGCCGGCGTCGGCGGCCCCGACGACCTGCGCCATCAGGTTGCCAGCGTTGCCCGCGACCCAGACGCCGGGGACGTTGCTGAGCCCGGTCGGGTCGGTCTCGACGTGCTCCCCGATCCCCATCGGATGGACGACGGTCGTCAGGCCGAGCCCCGCGAGGCCGTCGGTCCGTGCCACGAACCGCGGCATCACGACCAGCGCCTGTCGCTCGACCAGCTCGCCACCGGGCAGCCGCACGCCGCGAAGACGGTCGTCGACGGTCTCGAGCGCGGCGACCCGGTCGTCGACCACGGTGATCCCGCGAGCCGCCAGCTGCTCGGCCTGCTCCTCGGTCAACGGCGGCACATCGTGCAGGAAGAGCGTCAGATCGGCGGTCCACTGGCGGAAGTGGAGGGCCTGGAAGACCGCGTGCGCCCCGACCCCGACCACACCGATCGCCCGGTCCTGGACCTCCCAGCCGTGGCAGTACGGGCAGTGCAGGACGTCGCGGCCCCAGTGCTCGCGAACGCCCGGGATCTCCGGCAGCTCGTCGGTCAGCCCGGTCGCGATCAGCAGCCGGCGCGCGGCGACCGTGCGGCCGTCGTCGAGCGTCACCACGAAGCCGTCGTCGCCGCGAACGGCCGACGTGACCTGGCCCGGGCGGATCTCACCGCCGTAGTCGCGGACCTCGGCCTGGCCCGCCTCGATCAGCGCGGCCGGGGTCATGCCGTCGCGGGTCAGGAAGCCGTGGACACCGGTGGCCGGCGCGTTGCGCGGCTGGCCACCGTCGATCACCAGCACCGAGCGCCGCGCCCGCGCCAGCGTCAGCGCCCCGCTGAGTCCGGCCGCACCGCCGCCGATCACCACCGCGTCGTAGGACCGCTGTTCCGTCCGCTCCGTCGTCGTCATGCCTACGACGATGCCGCCCCCGCCCAGATTCGGCAAGTGCGCTTGCCAAACTGGCAACGCGACGGGCGGGCCGCCCCAGCCCGGCTCAGTCCGGCGGGTCCTGTCCGTGGCCGGGACCGGAGTCGGCGACCGCGCCCTCTCCCGACTCGACCGGCAGCACGTGCACCCGCTCCCCGTCGGGGCCGAAGATCCCGATCAGCTCGGCGGGCTCGTCGACCACGCCGATCCAGTGCGGGGTCCAGGTGCTGAACTCGACCGCGTCCCCCGGTTGGAGCACGTAGTCCTCGTCGCCCAGCACCAGCCGCACGCGGCCGACCAGGACGTACAGCCAGTCGCGTCCACCGTGGGTCCGCGGCATCGGCTCGCGCCGGTCGGCGGGCAGCCGGATCTTGAAGGCGTGGTGGCCGCTCCCCTGGGGATGCTGGTTGAGCGGCCAGAAGGTCATGCCGTCGCGGGTCGTCGGCGCCGAGCGCACGCGCGGGTCCTCGACCGGCGGCGCCCCGAGCAGGTCGTCGGCGCTGACGCCGAGCGCGCGCGCCAGCGACGGCAGGTGGTCGAGCGTCAGCCGACGGGCGCCGGACTCCAGCCGGCTGAGGGTCGAGGCGTCCATCCCCGCCGCCGTCGCGACCGCGGCCAGCGTCAGCCCGCGCTCCTGCCGCAGCGCCCGCAGGCGCCCACTGACCCGGGCCTGGACGTCGTCGCCGGCCCGATCCACCTGCTCGCTTGCCGCCATGACACGACAGCGTGCCAGGCTCGATGCCGGCGCGCCAGACGAGTCGCACGGCGACCGCCGGGCGTGCGGCCGATCGCGGGCGGATGGTTGAATCGGACCGCGGAGGAGCCCCGGGTCGGAACCGGACCGATTCCTTTTCGGTGCGGCTGTCGTCTCAACAGGCAGTTCGACCAGCCATCCCCTGAGAGGTCTCCCATGAGCGCAGTCACCACCAACGCCGCCGTCGTCTCCGCCGACGGCACCCGGATCGACTTCGACGCGGCCGGCAGCGGTCCGGTCGTCGTGCTCGTCGCGCCCGCGCTGGCCGACCGCTCGGACGCCGGCCCGCTGGCCGCACTGCTCGCGAAGCGCTTCACCGTCGTCAACTACGACCGCCGCGGTCGCGGCCAGAGCGGCGACACCGCGCCCTACGCCGTCCCGCGCGAGGTCGAGGACCTCGAGGCCCTGATCGACGCCAACGGCGGGTCCGCCCGGCTCTTCGGCGTCTCCTCCGGCGCGGTCCTGGCGCTCGAGGCGGCAGCGAGCCTGCCCGGCAAGGTCGGCGGGGTCGTCCTCTACGAGCCGCCGTTCATCGTCGACGACGGTCGCGCCCCGGTCCCGGCCGACTACGGCACCCGGGTCACCGAGCTGGCCTCGAGCGGTCGCGCGGGCGATGCGGTCGAGCTGTTCATGACCGCCGCGCTCGGGATCCCCGCCGCCTACCTCGACGGGATGCGCGAGGACCCGTCGTGGGCGGCGATGGAGGCGCTCGCCCCGACCCTCGCCTACGACGCCGCGATCATGGGCGACAGCCAGTCGGGCCGGCCGCTGGCGACCGAGCGCTGGGCCGCCGCGGCGACTCCCGTGCTGGTGCTCACCGGCGGGGCCAGCGAGCCGTTCGTGGGCCGCGCCGCCGAGCAGCTCGTCGCCGGCCTGCCGAACGCCCGGCACCAGCAGCTTCCGGGCCAGGACCACTCGGCGGTGATGGCGGCCCCCGACGTGGTCGCCGCCGCGATCAGCGTCGCGTTCGGGAGCTGAGCGTGCGCGCTCCCGAGGCCCGGCCGGACGGCCCGCGGGGCGCCGTCCACCCCGCCGCCGGCGTGCGCGACCCGGCCGCCTTCGCGGCGCTCGCCGAACGCCACCGGCGCGAGCTGCGGGCCCACTGCTACCGGATGCTGGCGTCGCTCGACGAGGCGGAGGACCTCGTCCAGGAGACGTTGCTGCGGGCCTGGCGCCGCCGCGAGAGCTTCGAGGGGCGCTCCAGCTTCCGCGCCTGGCTGTACCGGATCGCCACCAACGCCTGCCTCGACCACCTCGACAAGCACCCGCGCCGTCCCCAGCCGTACGTGACGCCGACCGCGGGGCCGTCCCCCGCCGTGGCGCCCGCCTCGGTGCCGTGGCTCCGGCCGTGCCCCGACAGGCTGCTCGAGCCGACCGCGCCCGCCGAGGCCGAGCCCGACGCCGCGGTGGTCGCCAAGGAGACGGTCGAGCTCGCGTTCCTGATCGCCGTCCAGCACCTGCCGCCGCGGCAGCGGGCCGTGTTGCTCCTGCGCGACGTGCTCGGCTGGTCGGCGGCGGAGACTGGCGATCTGCTCGATCTCAGCGTCCCGGCCGTCAAGAGCGCGCTCCAGCGGGCACGCGGCACCCTCGGCCAGCACCTGCCGGCCGACCGCACAGGACGCACCGCCGCCGAGGCGACCGACGAGGACCGCGCCGCCGTCGCACGCTACGTCGCCGCCTCGGAGCAGGGCGACATGACCGCGCTGGCCACGCTGTTGCGCGAGGACGTCCGCCACACGATGCCCCCGAACCCGCACTGGTTCGAGGGCCGCGAGGCGATCCTCGAGATGTGGGGCCAGGTGCTCGTCGGCCCCGAGCGCTGGGGCGACTGGCGGCTGGTCGAGACCCGCGCCAACGGCCAGCCCGCCGTCGCCAGCTACGTCCGCCGCGCGGGTGACAGCGACTACCGGGCGGTCAACCTCGACGTGCTGCGGATCGAGGGCGGGCAGGTCGTCGAGGTCACCACGTTCGAGCCCGACGTCCTCGCGGCGTTCGGGCTCGAGCTGACGCTGGCGGCCTGAACCAGGTCCCGATCCGGGCATCGCGCTCGCGGTGGCGCGGTCGCTCCGGTCCGGCGTCCGCCCGAGCGGTCGTCGTCGGCGCCGCGAGCCGTAGGCTGGACGGGTGCTCCCGGACTGGCTGACGGTCGATCTGCGTCCGGTTCCGGCCGCCAACGTGGTCCTGGTCGGTGCCTACGACGGGCGCCCTCCGGTCCTGATCGACGCCGGGACCGGAACCACGCCGGGCACCGCCCGGACCGCGCGGTTCCTCCGCGAGAACGGCGTCGCGCCCGAGACGCTGGGCACGATCGTCTGCACCCACTTCCACGCCGACCACGTCGGCGGCTGCGCCTGGCTCCAGGCCGAGCACGGGGTCCCGGTCGCCGCCCACGAGATCGAGGCCGCGTTGGTCAACGCCCGCGATCCGCGCGCTTGCGACAGCCGCTGGCTGGGGCTCGAGGTCGGCCCGTACACGGTCGACCGACCGTTGGCCGACGGCGACGCGATCGAGGCCGGCCCCGGCTTCGTGGTCGTCCACGTGCCGTCGCAGACGCCAGGACACATCGCGCTCTGGCAGCCGGAGGAGCGGATCCTCGTCTCCGGCGACCTGCTCCAGGCCGACGACGTCGCCTGGGTCCCGACCGGCGGCCCCTGGCACGAGGGCGCGTTGGAGCGGACGATCGCCGCCGTCGAGCGGCTCGCCGCACTCGAACCGCGGATCGTCGTGCCCGGCCACGGTTCGCCCGTGACCGACGTCCCGGCCGCCGTCGAGCGGAACCTCGCCCGCTACGCCCGCTGGCGCGACGACCCCGAGCAGGCGGTCTGGCACTTCGTCCGCCGGGTCGTCGTCTCCGGCGCGGTGGTCGAGCCCGTCCATCCGGACGATCCGGCGACCTCGTTCGCCACGACCGGCTGGCTCGCCGAGGTCGCGACCGCGACCGGCCACGAGCGCTCGGCGCTGATCCAGGCGCTGGTCGCGGCGTTCGTCGAACGCGGGGTGCTCAGCCTCGACGGCGAGCGGGTCGTGCCCGCGATCGAGCACGAGCCGCCCGGGCCGCTGCGGATCGGGCCCGGGGATCCGGCGGCGTGGCCGCCGCCCCGGGCCTGACCTCCCGGAGCGGCGACGGGCTCGCCGCTAGGCCGTCCGCGGCTGGCGGATGACGGGCTGCTTCGCCGCGCGGGCCTCGTCGAGCCGGCGGACCGGCGTCGAGTAGGGCGCGTTCTGAGCGATCGTCGGATCCTCCTTCGCCTCGCGCAGGATCTCGGCCAGCGCCTCGGCGAAGGCGTCGAGGGTCTCGCGGGCCTCGGTCTCGACGGGCTCGATCAGGAGCGCCTCCTCGACCAGCAGCGGGAAGTAGACCGTCGGCGGGTGGAAGCCGTGGTCGAGCAGCCGCTTGGCGAGGTCGAGCGTCTTGATCCCCAGCTCGCGCTTCATCGGCCCGCCCGAGATCACGAACTCGTGCATGCAGCGCTTGCCGAACGCGAGCGGCAGCTGCTCCCGCACGCCCAGCTCCTCGAGCTTCGCCAGCAGGTAGTTGGCGTTCAGCACGGCGGTCTCGGAGGCGTCGCGGAGACCGCTGCCGCCGAGGCTCTTGATGTACGAGTAGCAGCGGACGAAGACGCCGTAGTTGCCCTGGAAGCCCCGGAGCTTGCCGATCGAGCGCGAGCCCGGACCGTCCTCCGGCGCGTCCAGCAGCGAGAAGCTGCCGTCCTCGTCCTCGCGGATCACCGGGACCGGCACGAACGGCGCGATCCGGTCCGAGACCGCGATCGGGCCGGAGCCCGGACCGCCGCCGCCGTGCGGCTGGGTGAACGACTTGTGCAGGTTGAAGTGCACGATGTCGAAGCCCATGTCGCCCGGGCGGGTGATCCCCATGATCGCGTTGAGGTTCGCGCCGTCGTAGTACAGGACGCCGCCGACCCCGTGGACGATCGAGGCGATCTCCTCGATGTTCGGGTCGAAGATCCCCAGCGTGTTGGGGTTGGTCAGCATGATCAGCGCGACCTGGTCGTCGGCCTTCGCCCGCAGGTCGTCGATGTCGACGCCGCCGTCGGCGTTGGTCGCGACCTTCACGACCTCCAGGCCCGCCATCGTGACCGTCGCCGGGTTCGTCCCGTGGGCGGTGTCCGGCGTCAGGACCTTGGTCCGCGTCTCACCGCGGGACTCGTGGTAGGCCCGGGCGAGCAGCACGCCGGCCAGCTCGCCGTGGGATCCGGCCGACGGCTGGAGGCAGACGTGCGGCAGGCCCGAGACCTCGGCCAGCTGGCGCTCCAGGCCGTACATGACCTCGAGCGCGCCCTGGGCGTGATCGGCGGTCTGGAACGGGTGCAGGCGCGCGTGACCCGGCAGCGCCCCGACCCGCTCGTGCAGCCGCGGGTTGTACTTCATCGTGCACGACCCGAGCGGGTAGAAGCCCGTGTCGAGGTCGAAGTTGCGGCGCGAGAGCCGCACGTAGTGTCGGACCAGCTCCGGCTCGGTGACCTGCGGCAGCGCGGCGGGATCCTGGCGGCGGAACCGCGCGGGCAGGATCTCGTCGAGCGCGACCTCGGGGACGCCGCTCGCGGGCGCGACGAAGGCGCGGCGGCCGGGCGAGCCCTTCTCGAAGATCGTCGTCGCGTGGTCGCGCTGGATCGGGTTGACCGAGGTCGTCGGCGCAGCCAGCGGACGCGGGTCGGAGCCACCGGCGGCCGGCAGGATCGCCTCGTTCTGAACGGTGCTCATGCGTGGACTCCCGTGGGGCGGGCGGCGGAATCGAGGGTGGCGCGCTGGGCGGCGACCGCGTCCCGCAGCAGCATCGCGAGCTCGTCGATCTGGTCCTTCGTGCGCTGCTCGGTGATCGCCACCAGCAGGCCGTCGTCGAAGACGCCGCCGTGGGTCCGCGTCAGCGCGAGGCCCGGGTTGACGCCCTGGTCCTGGCAGTAGGCCACGACCCGCTCGACGTCGATGCCGGGCAGCCGCAGCGCGAACTCGCGCACGACCGGCTGGTCGTGCAGCAGCTCGACGCCCTCGACCGCGGCCAGCGTCGTGCGGGCGTAGTGGGTCCGCTGGACCAGCAGCTCCGCCAGCTCCGGCAGACCCTCGCGGCCGAGCCAGCCGAGGTAGACGACCCCGGCGAGCGCGTTCAGCGCCTGCGAGGTGCAGATGTTCGACGTCGCCTTCTCGCGACGGATGTGCTGCTCGCGGGTCTGGAGCGTGAGGACGAAGCCGCGGCGACCGTCGACGTCGACGGTCTCCCCCGCGATCCGGCCGGGCATCCGCCGCAGGAACGCCTCGCGTGCCGCGAAGAAGCCGAACGACGGACCACCGAAGTCGAGCCGGTTGCCGAGCGTCTGGCCCTCGCCGACGGCCACGTCGACGCCGGTCTCGCCGGGGGGCGCCAGCACGCCGAGCGTGATCGGGTCGTAGGCACCGACGACGACGACCTTGTCGCCCCCGGCCGTGTCGGCCTTGGCCGCAGCGGCCAGCGCCGCCACGTCCTCGACCGCGCCGAGGAAGTTCGGCTGCTGGAGGATCGCGGCCGAGGTCTCGCCGTCGATCGCGGCGCTCCACGCGTCGAGGTCGGTGGCGCCGTCCTTCAGCGGGACGACGATGATCTCGCTGCCGTAGCCGACGGCCAGCGTCTCGAGCGTCTGGATCGTGTGCGGATGGGCGCCCGCGGAGACGACGATCCGCCGCTTGCCGTTGGCGAGCTTGGCGAGGTAGGCCGCCGCGGCGACCGCGCTCGGGCCCTCGTAGACCGACGCGTTGGAGACCGGCAGCGCCGTCAGCTCCGAGATCGCGGTCTGGTACTCGAACATCGTCTGCAGCCCGCCCTGGGAGACCTCGGGCTGGTACGGCGTGTAGGGGGTCAGGAACTCCGACCGCCCGAGCAGCATGTCGATGATCGCCGGGACGTAGTGGTCGTACATCCCCGCCCCGAGAAAGGTGACCTCGTCCTCGGCGGACGTGTTCTTCGCCGCGAGCCCGCTGAGGTGGGTGTAGACCTCCTGCTCCGACAGGCCGTCGGGCAGATCGAGCGGTCGGTCGAGCAGCAGCGCCTGCGGGATCTGCTCGGCGAGCAGCTCGTTGATCGAGCCGACGCCGACCGCGGCAAGCATCGCCTCGCGATCGACGTCGGTGGCGGTCGTGTAACGGGTCACGGTAGAGGCCCCTTCGGGGGAGATGGGCGAGAAACTGCGGCGGGCGCGTCCCGAGGACGCGCCCCAGGGCGGCTAGGCCAGCGAGGCGACGTACGCGTCGCGGTCCAGCAGGCTGTCGATCTCGCTCGGATCCGACAGCTTCACCTTGACGAGCCAACCACCATCGTACGACGACTCGTTGATGGCCTCGGGGGTGCCCTCGAGCTCCCCGTTGACCTCGACGACCTCGCCCGAGAGCGGGGCGATCACGTCCGAGACGGCCTTGACCGACTCGATCTCGGCGTACGACTCGTCCTTCGTCACGGTCGCGCCGACCGCCGGGGGATCGACGAAGACGACCTCACCGAGCGCGTCTTGGGCGAACCACGTGATGCCGAAGACGGCGTGCGTGCCGTCTGCGTCGATCCGCGCCCAGTCGTGCTCGCTGTGGTACTTCAGGTCCTCGGGGTAGGAAGCCTCGGCCATGGTTTCTCCTGGTCCGTCGTCGGTCGGGGTGGTGCTGGGGTTCCGGGCGCGGCTACTGCTGCGGCCGGGAGTACAAGGGCTTGGTGGCGACCTCGGCGGGGCGGACCCGCCCGCGGACGTCGACCTCGATCGGGGTTCCCGGCGTGGCCTGCTCGAACGGCACGTAGGCCAGGCCGATCCCGATCTCGAGCGAGGGCGAGAAGGTACCGCTCGTGACGACGCCCCCGCCGACGATCTCGTTGCCGGGACGCGGGATCCCGCGCTCGGTGAAGCGGAACGGTACGAGCTTGAGCCCGTCCGGGTGGTGCGGGTTCTTCGGGTCGAGCTCGCGAACCGCGCGGATCGCCTCGGCCCCGATGAAGCCGGTGTCCTCCTTGCAGCACCAGCCGAGGCCGGCGCCGATCGGGTCGCGATCCTCGGAGAGGTCGTTGCCGTAGAGGTGGAAGCAGGCCTCGAGCCGCAGCGTGTCGCGCGCCCCGAGTCCGGCGGGCAGCGCGCCGGCCGAGAGCAGCGAGTCCCAGATCGCCGGAGCGACGGCCGGCGGCAGCAGCAGCTCGACGCCGTCCTCGCCGGTGTAGCCGGTCCCGGCGACCAGCAGCTCGACGTCCTCGCCGCCGACGTCGAGCGTGATCGTCGCCGTGCGGAACGCCGCCGGCAGCTCGTGCCGCAGGACCCGCTCGGCGACCGTACGGGCCTGAGGGCCCTGGACGGCGAGCATCGCGTACTCGTCGAAGGCGTCGACCACGGTCACGTCGAAGCCCACGGCCTGCTCGCGGAACCAGGCCAGGTCCTTCTCGTGGTTGGCCGCGTTGGTGACCGTCAGGTACGACTGCTCGCCGAGCCGGTAGGTGAAGAGATCGTCGAGCACGCCACCGTCCTCGCGGCAGAGCAGCGCGTACTGCGATCCACCGACCGCCAGTTTGGTCACGTCGTTCGACAGGATCCGCTGGAGGAACTCCTGCGCCTGCGGGCCGACCGTCCGGATCTCGCCCATGTGCGAGACGTCGAAGACGCCGCAGGCGGAGCGGACCGCGAGGTGCTCCTCCTTGACGCCGACGTATTGGACGGGCATCTCCCAGCCAGCGAAGGGCACCAGCCGCGCTCCGGCGGCCACGTGCCTCTCGTAGAGAGCGGTTCGCCGCAGAGCACTCGCCGTCGTCACGGGGCCAGCCTAGCAACGGCCTCCCGCTCAACCGTCCCCGCTCAGCCCCAGCTCCTCGATCGCCTGCTCGCGCATCCGGAACTTCTGGACCTTGCCGGTGACCGTCATCGGGAAGGCCTCGACGACCCGCACGTAGCGGGGCACCTTGTAGTGGGCGATGCTGCCGCGGCAGAACGCGCGGATCCCGTCCTCGTCGACCGTCGCGCCCGCCCGCGGCACGATCCAGGCCATGATCTCCTCGCCGAAGCGCTCGTCGGGGATCCCGATCACCTGGACGTCGGCGACGTCGACGTGGGTGTAGAGGAACTCCTCGATCTCGCGCGGGTAGACGTTCTCGCCGCCGCGGATGATCATGTCCTTGCTGCGCCCGACGATCCGGAGGTACCCGTCGTCGTCGAGCGTCGCGAGGTCACCGGTGTGCATCCAGCCGTCGGCGTCGATCGCCTCGGCCGTCTTCTCCGGGTCGTCGAGCGGCCAGTATCCGCGCATCACGCTGTAGCCGCGGGTGCAGTACTCGCCGGTCTCGCCCCGTGGGACCGTCTCCCCCGTGCCGGGGTCGATGATCTGGACCTCGAGGTGCGGATGGACCCGGCCGACCGTCGTCGTCCGCTGCTCGAGCGGGTCGTCGGGCGCCGTCTGGGCCGAGACCGGCGAGGTCTCCGTCATCCCGTAACAGATGGTCACCTCGCCCATGTGCATCTCGTCGATCACCCGTCGCATCACCTGCGCCGGGCAGGGCGAGCCGGCCATGATCCCGGTCCGCAGCGACGAGAGGTCGTGGTCCCCGAACGACGGGTCGGCGAGCATCGCGATGAACATCGTCGGGACCCCGTAGAGCGAGGTGCAGCGCTCGGCCGCGACCGCGCGCAGGGTCGCCGCCGGCTCGAACGCCTGGCCCGGGATCACGATGCAGGCCCCGTGGGCGAGCGCGGCGAGGTTGCCCATCACCATGCCGAAGCAGTGGTAGAAAGGCACCGGCACGCAGATCCGGTCGTGCTCGTCGTAGCGGCAGCCGTGCCCGACCAGCATCCCGTTGTTGAGGATGTTGCGGTGGCTGAGCGTCGCGCCCTTCGGGAAGCCGGTCGTCCCGCTGGTGTACTGGATGTTGATCGGGTCGTCGGGGGCCAGGCCCAGCTCGACCTCGGGGACCGTTGCGGCGTCGACGTCGCGCCCACCGTCGAGCAGCTCCACCCACGAGCTGTCGTCGAGCCAGACGATCCGCTCCAGCCGGGGCAGCTCGTCGCGGACCTCGGCGACGATCGCGCGGTAGTCCGAGCTCTTGAACGCCGGTGCCGCGATCAGCATCCGGCAGCCGGACTGCTGGAGCGCGTAGCGCAGCTCGGAGGCGCGGTAGGCCGGGTTGATCGTGACCAGGATCGCCCCGATCCGCGCGGTCGCGTACTGGACGAGCGTCCACTCGCTGCGGTTCGGCGACCAGATCCCGACCCGGTCTCCCGGCTCGATCCCGGCGGCGAGCAGACCGCGCGCGACCTCGTCGACCCGCTCCAGCAGCTGGGCGTAGGTCAACCGCACCCCCTGCTCGCACGCGACCAGTGCTTCGCGGTCGCCGAGCGTGGCGGCGGTCCGGGCCAGCGCCCGGCCGATGGTCTCTTCGAGCAACGGCGGCTCGTGGCCTCCGCGTACATGGGACAGCTCCATGGTCCTCTCCTCCTTGGAGACGACCCTAGCCCGCGCCCTCCGCCCCAACCAGCGAATCACGACTTTGGTCGTGACTCTGGCGGGGCCTTCCCGATCCGGTTGGTGGCCGAGCCGACGCTGTCCAGCTCGATGACCTGCCGCACCTCGCCGTCGGCGAGGTCGACCCAGCGCACGAACGGCTCCCGCCGGTCACGCGGCTGCCGAGCCGAACCGCCCGCGGTTGCGTTTGAGGTGGTCGTAGGCCGAGCAGGTCGGTGCGCGCGATGCGAGAGCTGGGCGCCAGCCCTGCCGAGCGTCGTGCGTGCCGAGATGCGACGGCATACGGCCGCCTCAGACCACCGCTAGCGGAGGAAGGCCGGGATATCGATGTCGTCGTCGCCGATCTCCAGCGAGGAGCGCTGACGCTCGACGCGCGGGACGCGGTCGCGGTCGCTCTCGACCGAACGCCGGGGACGCTCGCTCGGGCGGCTCGGGCGCGACGTCGACGACGCGCTGGCGCGGCTGCCGCGGGTCTTGTCGAAGCCGGTCGCGATCACGGTGACCCGGATCTCGTCGCCCATGTCCTCGTCGATCACGGCGCCGAAGATGATGTTGGCGCTGCCGTCGGCGGCCTGCTGGACGATCTCGGCGGCCTCATTGACCTCGAACAGGCCGAGCTCACGGCCGCCGGTGATGTTGAGCAGGATGCCGGTCGCGCCCTCGACGTTGTCCTCGAGCAGCGGGCTCGCGATCGCGGCCTTGGCCGCCTCGCCGGCGCGGGTCTCGCCGGCCGACTGGCCGATGCCCATCAGCGCCGTGCCGGCGTCGTGCATGATCGTCCGGACGTCCGCGAAGTCGAGGTTGATCAGGCCCGGGATCGTGATCAGGTCCGTGATGCCCTGGACGCCCTGGCGGAGGATGTTGTCCGCCGAGCGGAAGGCGTCGAGGATCGACGTCCGCTTCTCGACCAGGCCGAGCAGGCGGTCGTTCGGGATCACGACCAGCGTGTCGACGACCTCGCGCAGACGGTTGATGCCGTCCTCCGCCTGACGCATCCGCTGGCTGCCCTCGAACGAGAACGGCCGCGTGACGACGCCGACGGTCAGCGCACCGATCTCGCCCTTGGCGATCTCGGCGATGACCGGAGCCGCACCGGTGCCGGTGCCGCCACCCTCGCCCGCCGTCACGAAGACCATGTCGGCGCCCTTGAGCGCGTCACGGATCTCGTCGCGTGACTCGGAGGCCGCCGCGTGACCGACCTCGGGGTTGGAGCCCGCGCCGAGTCCCCGGGTCACTTCGGACCCGATCGTGATCTTGATGTCGGCGTCGCACATCTGCAGCGCCTGAGCGTCGGTGTTGCAGGCGATGAACTCGACGCCGCGAAGGCCCGCGTCGATCATGCGGTTGACGGCGTTGGTGCCGCCGCCGCCGACGCCGACGACCTTGATGACGGCGAGGTAGCTGCCGGTGGCGTCCATAAGTCTGTTGTCTCCGGTCCTGGGGGTGCGCTTGAAGGTGAAGGACGAAAGGGTCGTCCCGCCCGCGTGCGCCCAGACGGCCAAGCTAGGCGTGCTTACGCCGCGTTGTCAACCGTAATCATAGGCACGCAACGGGGATTGCAGGGCTACATCTCGACGTCGACGATAGCCTCAAGTACCCGAGCCTGAGGCTCAAGTTCAGGGTTGGTTCTGGGCCTCAGCCGTCGTACCGCTGGTGTTCATGGCTGACGGGTCGGTCGCGCCGGTCGGGGCTCCCGCGGCGCCGGAACTCGTCGAATCCGTGACGCCCGATCGTGCCGTCGACGGTGTATCTGCCGCCCCGCTCGTCGTCGCGGCGCCGTTGGCGGCCACATCGGGGGCCGGGCTCGTGGTGCCGCCCGCGGCCGCCGGAGCCTGGACCCCAGCGTCGGTTCCCGGCCCCGCGGCGGCCCCGTCGACCGAGGTGGCGGCGCCGGTCTGGCCGGTCCCGGTGGCCGGGCTCGTCGTCGCGCCGGGGGTTGCCGCCGCGCCGGCCGCGGGCGTCCCGGCACCGCCGGTCGCCGCCCCCGTGCCCGTCGCCGTCCGGGGCGTGGCGACCGCTGCGTCGTGCTTCGGGAGGGTCGGCGGGGCGCCGCTGCCGGCGACCGGCTGCTCCGGGATCCGGAGGTCGATCCAGGTCGCCCCGACCGTCTTCGGATCGGAGAGGACGGCGATCGCCGCCGCCCACTTCGCGTTCACCCGGTTGGTGTCCCGGAAGAGCAGCGCGGGGCCGTCGGCGAGGCGCACGATCGTCGTCTGGTCGATCCGGGCGACCTTCGCCAGGATCGCGGCCGGGGCCGCGCCGAGGATCTCGACCGCGGCGCGTTGACCGGCGACCAGCCGCCCGTCGTTCGCGCGGCCGTTGCGGATCACCGGCAACGTCCCCGCCGGCCAGTCGGCGAGCAAGGTGCCGTCGGCCGCGACCGCGACCCGGCGTCCGCCACTCTCGATCGCGCCGACGGCGAGCCGCTGCTGGACCTCGATCTGGACGCCGTGCGGGAAGCGGGTGTGGCCCTTGATCCCCGTGATGCTCTGGTTGTGGGCGACGGCCTTGCGGATCGCGTCGTCGTCGAAGCCGAGCGTGCTCTGGCCCTGCGCCGCCCGCTCGATCGCGGCTCGGATCTTCGTCGCCTCCGGTCCGCGGACGCCGACGACGGTCACCTCCTGGACCGCCGAGAGCCCGCTCATCCGGACGCCGAGGTAGACGGCCACCAGCAGGGCGATCAGGACGAGGCCGACGAGCACGCCGAGCCGGCGACGGCCGCCCGAGCTGCGGGTCACGCCTGCCCCCGACGTCGTGCCGGCGGGTCGGCCACGCCACGAGACGCGCCGGCGCGGCAGCGAGGCGCCGGCTCCCTGCAGGCGCGCGGTGAAGGACGAAAGCGGCATCAAGCCCCCGTTCGCCGCGAAGCCCCCCGTCCCTCCCGCCGCGGCGGCGGATCCGCGTCGGGATCCGGATCGGGATCCGGACGAGGAGGCGCCGCGAGCGGGTGGCTCCCCTCCGACCGCGCCGCGACGGAGTCTCCCCGCCGACCCCGGCGGGCCTCAGCCGGCGACGAGGCCGTGCGACACGGCGTCGACGTCTCCGGCGCCCATGCAGAGGCAGAGGTCGCCGGACCGGAGGATCCCCGGCAGCCGCTGGAGCGCGTCGGCGACCGTCGGCAGCCAGACCACCGTGCGTCCGCCCGCGGCGTCGGCCGCCAGCCGGGCGATCGTGCGCCCGTCGATCCCCGGGAAGTCCTCGGTGCGCTCGCGGGCCGGATAGACGTCGAGCACGCAGATCACGTCGGCCAGCGCCAGCGCCTCGCCGAATGCGGCGGCGAGCATCTGGGTCCGCGAGTACAGGTGCGGCTGGAAGACCGCGACCACGCGCCGGGGCTCGAGCGTCCGGGCGGCCTCGATCGTCCGCGCGACCTCGGTCGGGTGGTGGGCGTAGTCGTCGACGACGACCGCGCCGTTGGGGCCGGTCCCGACCTGCTCGAAGCGTCGCCCGGTCCCCGGGAAGCTCAGCATCGCGGCCACCGCCCGGTCGGGGTCGGCACCGGCGAGGGTCGCCGCCGTCAGCGCCGCGGAGGCGTTCCAGGCGTTGTGGATCCCGGGCTGGCGTAGGGCCACCGTCCGACCCTGCCAGCCGAAGCGCATCGCGCCGTCGTAGGCGGTGATCTCGCGGACGTCGTAGCGGTGGGTCCGGCCGGCCTCGCCGGCCGTCGGCAGCAGCCGATCCAGCTCGGGCTGGTCCCAGACGACCCGCTCGGCGGCGTCGGCGAGGAACGTCCGGAACGCGGCGTCGAGGTCGGCCCGCGAGCCGTAGGTGCCGTGGTGGTCGAGCTCGACGCTGGTGACGACGGCGACGTCGGGGTGCGTCTCGAGGAAGCTGCGGTCGGACTCGTCGGCCTCGACCACGAGCCACGGCGACGTGCCGCAGTGGACGTTGCGGCCGGTCGCGTGGAGGATCCCGCCGACCAGGTACGAGGGGTCCTCCCCCGCACCCTGCAGCGCGTGCACGGTCATCGCCGAGGTCGTGGTCTTGCCGTGGGCGCCGGCGACGGCGATCACCCGGTGCTGGGCACAGACCTCGCCGAGCAGCTGGTGCCGCGAGCGGTCCGGGAGACCGCGGCGACGGGCCTCGACCCGCTCCGGGTTGTCCTCGGGGATCGCGGTCGAGTGGATGACCTCGACCTCGCCGTCGGGCAGGTTGGCGGCGTCGTGCCCGATCGTCACGGCGATCCCCGCCTCCCGGACCCCGGCGAGGTAGCGGCTCTCGTTGCGGTCCGATCCGGTCACCTCGGCGCCGAGCCCACGCGCGAGCACGGCCAGCGCGCTCATGCCGGCACCGGCGATCCCGAGGATGTGGAGCCGGCGGCCGTTCCAGGGCAGGGAGCTCATCGGCGGTGAGGCTAGTCGACGGCGCAGGCGGCGGGCCTCGACGGTCGCCTTGGTGGGTGCTGGGTCGACGGGCCAGCGTCGGTCGCAGGGCGGGCGCTGGGTCGACGGGCGGGCCGATGCGGATTGGCGTTGCCGGTGAACGGTATTCCGCATCAGCCGGCGGGTGCCCCAGGGCCGATGCGGATTTAGGGCCTATACGACCGTCAATCCGCATCAGCCGGCGGGTGCCCCAGGGCCGATGCGGATCTAGGGCCTATACGACCGTCAATCCGCATCAGTCCCCCCACTGACGCCCGCCGCGGCCTCAGTCCCCCAACGCCGCCGCGACGACCTCGTCGGCGATCGCCCGCGCCGCGTTCGGCCGGGCCAGGGCCGCCGAGGCGGCGGACATCGCCGCCAGCCGCTCGCGGTCGCCGAGCAGCTCGGTGACCGTGGCGCGCAACCCGTCGGCGCTCAGCTCGCCGTCGGCGATCACGATCGCGGCCCCCGCCTCGGCCATCCAGCGCGCGTTGGCCGCCTGGTGGTCGGCAGCAGCATGCGGGTACGGGACCAGGATCGCCGGCCGCCCGTGGGCGGTCACCTCGGCGATCGAACCACCCGAACGCGCGACGACCAGGTCGGCGGCCGCGAGCGCCACGCTCAGCGGCGAGAGGTAGTCGAACAGCTGGTAGGCGCCCGCGGTCGTGGGTCCGGCCGCTGTCCCGCCGAGATCCGACGACGCACCCGGGCCCGCACCCGCACCCGGGGCCCGGCCCGCATCTCGATCGGGCCCTGACGCGCCGGCGGCATCCGCCGCTCCCGCCGCCACCCGCTCGCGCAGCGCGTCGTAGTCCCGCCGACCGGCCGCATGCAGGACCGCGACCTCGGCCTCGCCCTTGCCGTCGAGCGCGGGCGCCCGCAGTCCGGCAAGCCCCACGATCGCGGCCTCGTTGACCGATCGGGCCCCGAGCGACCCACCGAAGACGAGCACCGTCGGCGTCCGCTCGTCGAGCCCGAAGTGGGCCCGGGCCGCGGCCCGGTCGGTCCACGGCTCCGGCACCGGCCGGCCCGTCACCAGGAAGCTCGGCTCGTCGCGTCCTGCGATCGGGAACCCGAGGCAGACGCGCCGCGCACGGCGACCAAGCGCCCGGTTCGAGATCCCGAGGTGGCTGTCGGCCTCCGTCAGGACCAGCGGCAGCCGGCGCGAGACGGCGGCAGCACCGACCACGCCGGCGACGTAGCCACCGCCGCCCATCACGGCGTCCGGGCGCAGCTCGCGGAGGATCCGGCGCGCCGCCCCGACCGCGCCGACGGCACGGACGCCGGCGCGCGCCGCCTTCAGCGGATTCGAGCGGCTGAGGCCCTCGACCCGGATCTGGCGCAGCTCGTAGCCGGCCTCCGGGACCAGTCGGGCCTCCTCGCGGTCGCCGCCGACGAAGACGACCCGGTGGCCGTCCTCACGAAGCGCGTCGGCGACGGCCAACGCCGGCACCACGTGCCCCGCGGTCCCCCCGGCTGCGATCACGATCGTCTGCTGCTGCGTCACCGTTGAAGCGTGACGCATCGGCCAGTCGTTCGGCCTCCGCACGCGCGGTGCTGAAGGCCGGGCGGACCACCCGCGGCCCGGGGACCCGGCTCGGACGGCGGGCCGGACGCTCGGCCGGTTCCCGTCGCGGCGTCCGCTGGCGGGTCCGCGGCGGCGGGTCCTCGAGCGGGACCGGCTCCAGGTACGGCGTCCCGCGGGCGATGTTGAGCAGGATCCCGACCGCCGCCAGCAGCACCATCAGGTTGGTGCCGCCGTAGGAGATGAACGGCAGCGGGACGCCGGTCAGCGGGAAGATCCCGAGGACGACCCAGACGTTCAGCAGCGCCTGGCAGGTGATCACGCCGGTCACCCCGACCGCCAGCAGCTTCTGGTACTGGCCGCGGGTCTTGTCGGCGATCTGGAGGCCGGTGTAGACGATCCCGGTGTAGAGGATCAGCAGCATCAGGATCCCGATCGCCCCGAGCTCCTCGCCGACCACGGCGAGGATGAAGTCGGTGTGGGCCTCCGGCAGCCAGTCGGCCTTCTGGACCGAGCTGCCCAGGCCGTTGCCGAGGAGCCCTCCGGAGCCGATCGCGATCTGGCCCTGGGTCGCCTGGTAGCCGGTGCCCGAGGCGTCGGCCATCGGCGAGAGGAACGAGGTCATGCGGGCCATCCGGTACGGATGCATCCCGATCAGGATCAGCAGGCCGACGCCGGCGACCGCCCCGAGCGGCAGGAAGAACCGCAACGGCATCCCGCCGGCGACGAGCACGCAGATGCTGGCCCCGGTGATCACGATCGCGGTGCCGAGGTCGCGCTGGATCCCGGCGACGATCCCGATCAGGATCGCCAGCGCGATCAGCTCGATCTTGATGTCGGGGATCTGCCGCATCGGCGTCCGCCGGTGGGAGAGGCGCATCGCCAGGAACGCGACCATCGCGAACTTCGCCAGCTCCGACGGCTGGAAGCCGATCGCGCCCGGACCGAGCCAGCGGTAGGCACCGTTGACCTGGCGGCCGAGGCCCGGCAGGACGACCGCGAGGCAGAGCACGAGCGAGATCGCCAGGACCGGCCCGGTCGCCTTGCGGATCGCCCCCACGCCGTAGCGCGAGGCGGCCGCGAGCGCGGCGAACCCGAGCGCCCCGAACATGATGTAGCGGATCAGGTAGTTGGTGCCGTTGCTGCCGTTCTGGAGGATCTGCTCCGAGCTCGACGCGCTGTAGACCCAGATCGCCCCGAGCACGACCAGGACGAGCACGATCCCGAGCAGGCGCTCGTACTCGCGACGGAGTTCGGGGGCTCGGGCGGCACGCTTCATCAGGTGCGTGTTCGCCCCCGATTATGGGAACCCTCCCCGATCGCGCCGGTTCGTCCCGGAGACCGCCACGGCGTCCGCCGCGCCGGCGGCGAGCGTGCCGCCGGTCCGGGCCGAAGCGCAGCCGCGGGCCCGTCGGTCGGACCGGAGCGGGAGCCCGCAACGGCCCGGCGCCGCGGCTACTTCAGCGACTGCTGGAAGAGCGTGAAGCCGATCGCGGAGAACGCGATCGCGACGATCCAGAACCGCAGGATGATCTTCGTCTCCGACCACGCCTTCATCTCGAAGTGGTGGTGCAGTGGCGCCATCAGGAAGACCCGCTTGCGGAAGGTCTTGAACGAGAACACCTGCACGATCACCGAGACGGCCTCGACCACGAAGACGCCGCCGATCACGAGCAGCAGCTCCTCGGTCTTGGTCATGATCGCGATCCCGGCCACCAGGCCGCCGAGGCCCAGCGACCCGGTGTCGCCCATGAAGACCGTCGCTGGGTGCGCGTTGTACCAGAGGAATCCGACGCAGCCACCGACCGAGCAGGCGGCCAGCAGCGCCAGGTCGCTGGCCCCCGTCGCGCGGTAGGTGATCCCGATGTAGGCGGTCAGGACGATCGCCGAGACGCCGGCCGCAAGCCCGTCGAGGCCGTCGGTCAGGTTGACCGCGTTCGACATGAACGCGACCACCAGGTAGATCCAGACCGGGTAGAGCGGCCCGAGGTCGATCGTCAGGTCGAAGAGCCGCAGGCGGACGGTCGGGTCGAGGTGGGCCTTCTGGGTCGCCACCCACCAGAGCAGCAGCGAGACCGCCACCATCGCCAGCAGCTTGCCCTTGCCGCTGAGGCCGAGCGAGCGCTTGCGAACGACCTTGGTCCAGTCGTCGACGAAGCCGATCGCGGCCAGGCCGACCGCGGCCAGCCAGACGCCGACCGCCCGCCAGTCCCAGTCGGTCAGGAGCAGGAACGGGACCGAGATCGCGATGAAGATGATCAGGCCGCCCATCGTGGGCGTGCCCGCCTTCTTCTGGTGGCCGGCCGGGCCCTCCTCGCGGATGTACTGGCCGAACGACTTCTGGCGGAGCCACTCGATGAAGCGCGGCGCCAGGAAGACGCACATCAGCATCGAGGCGGTCCCGCCGATCAAGATCTGCAGCACGGCGGTCAGTTCCCCCCGGCCCGCAGCGCGTCGGCGACCCGCTCCAGCCCGACGCCCCGTGAGGCCTTCAGGAGGACGGTGTCACCGGGCTCCAGCAGCTGCGGCACGAGCGTGGCCGCCGCGGCGGCGTCCTCGACCCACTGGACGCCCCGGCCGAAGCCGGTGCCGGTGTGCCGGCTGAGCGGCCCGACGACGATCAGCAGCTCGACGCCGACGCTGCGGGCGTGGGCACCGATCTCGGCGTGGAAGCGCAGCTCGTCCGGCCCCAGCTCGAGCATGTCGCCGAGCACCGCGACGCGGCGCCCGGTCGCGGACGCCTCGAGGTCGTCGAGGGCGGCGGTCATCGACATCGGGTTGGCGTTGTAGCAGTCCACGATCACGACGACGTCGCCGGGCAGGTGCAGGCGCTGGCCACGCATCGCCGAGATCGTCGGGTTGACGGTGCCCTCGGGCTCGATCCCGATCGCGCGGGCGGCGGCGACCGCGGCGGGCAGGTTGCGGCGGACCGTCAACGGTACGTCGTCGGCGAGCCGGAGGCCGGCGGGAGCGTCCTCGACGTCGCCGCCCGGTCCGACGGTCACGACGCTGACCCCGTGGGGTCGGTGCGCGTCCAGCAGCCGCTCGGCGGCCGGGATCACCACGGTCCCGCCGGGGACGATGCCGTGCAGCAGCTCGGCCTTGGCGTCGGCGATCGCCTGCAGCGAGCCGAGCAGCTCGACGTGGACCGGAGCGACGTTGGTGATCACGCCGACGTCCGGCTCGGCGATCCGCGCCAGCTCGGCGATCTGGCCGGCGCCGCGCATCGCCATCTCGAGGATCAGGACCTCGGTCCCGGCGGGGGCGCCGAGGATCGTCAGCGGCAGCCCGATCTCGGTGTTGAAGTTGGCGTCGGTGGCGACCGTCCGGCGGTGCGGACCGACGATCGCGGCGAGCAGGTCCTTGGTCGACGTCTTGCCGACCGATCCGGTGATCCCGACGACGGTCGCGCCGAGGTGCCGGCGCCAGGCGCGGGCGAGCGCGGCGAGCGCGGCGACCGGATCGTCGTGGAGCAGGATCGTCCCGCCGCTGACCGCTGCGGCCGCCTCGGCGTGCTCGGGGCGGACCAGGACGCCCCAGGCGCCGGCCCGGAGCACGTCGGCGGCGTAGGCGCCCCCGTCGGCGCGGGCCCCGGGGATCCCCACGAAGAGCGCTCCCGGCGGGACGGCACGGCTGTCGATCGCCACCGAGGTCGGGCCGACGGCCGGCGTCGCATCGGTCGGGTCGGCCGCGTTGGCGCTCGCGTCCGCCGGCGCCGGGCTCGACGGCGCAGCGGCGGCTGGCTCGGCGCGATGGAGCGTTGCTCCGGCGGCCTCGGCGATCCAGTGGGCGTCCTGCTCACGCATGCGCGTCCTCCTGTTCGCGGCCGGCGGTGGGCCAGCCGGCGGCGGTCAGCGCCTCGCGGGCGACGACGCGGTCGTCGAACGGCACGGTCCGGTCGGCCAGCTCCTGGCCCTGCTCATGGCCCTTGCCAGCGATCAGGACGATGTCGCCGGGAACGGCCAGCGTCACCGCCCGCACGATCGCCTGGTGGCGGTCGCCGATCCGCTCGACGGTCGCCGACGCGTCTCCCATCCCGGCCAGGATCTGGTCGAGGATCGCCTCGGGATCCTCGCTGCGGGGGTTGTCGGAGGTGACGATCGCCACGTCGGCCTCACGGCCGGCGATCTCCCCCATCTGCGGGCGCTTGCCGCGGTCGCGGTCGCCCCCGCAGCCGAACACGCAGATCACGCGGCCGTTGCCGGCGCCGATGACGCCGCGAGCGGCGGTCAGGACGTTGTGCAGCGAGTCCGGGGTGTGGGCGTAGTCGACGAGCAGCGCGAACGGCTGGCCGACGTCGACCGGCTCCAGCCGCCCGGGAACCCGGCCCGCCTCGGCCAGGGCCGCAGCGGCGGTCTCGGCGGGGACCCCGAGCGCGGTCGCGACGACGTAGGCCTGAAGCGCGTTGCGGACGTTGAAGCGCCCGGCCAGCGGCGTCGAGAGCCGGCGGCCGTCGAGCACGAAGCTGCTGCCGCGGAGGCCACTCTCGACGTCGAGCGCGCGGACCTGCGCGTCCTCGGCGTCGAGCGCGACCGTGATCGCGTCGGGGTGCATCGCGGCGAGCCGGCGACCGTGGTCGTCGTCGATGTCGATCACCTTGGGGACCGCGCCGGCGGCGGAGAACAGACGGGTCTTGGCCACGAAGTAGTCCTCCATGTCGGCGTGGAAGTCGAGGTGGTCCTGGGTCAGGTTGGTGAAGATCGCCGCCGCCCAGTGGATCGCGTCGGCGCGGCCGAGCGCGAGCGCGTGGGAGGAGACCTCCATCACGCAGGCGTCGTCGCCGCCGGCCAGCATCTCGGCGAAGGTCGGCTGGAGGTCGATCGCCTCCGGCGTGGTCCGTCCGGCGTCGCGCTCGTGGCCGCCGACGATCTGGGTCACTGTCCCGAGGATGCCGGTCTGGATCCCGCCCGCCTCGAGCAGCGCGCGGACCAGGAAGGCCGTGGTCGTCTTGCCGTTGGTGCCGGTGATCCCGACGGTCCGCAGACGCGCGGTCGGGTCGCCCGCCAGCCGCGCCGCGGCCGGGGCCATCGCCGCGCGCACGTCGTCGACCAGGATCTCGGGCACGCCGCGGTCGAGCGGGTGGTCGACGACCAGCGCCGCCGCCCCGCGCTCAACCGCCTGGTCGGCGAAGTCGTGGCCGTCGCGGCTGAATCCGCGCACGCAGAAGAAGACCGTCCCCGCGTCCACGCGGCGGTCGTCGTAGGCCAGTGAGGTGACCCCGACGTCCGCGCTCTCGCGCGGTGCGTGGTCGAACAGATCTCCGAGCCTCATCGCCCGTGGAGCCTAGAGCGTGTGCTCGGTCGCCACCCCTTACGGGGGGTCGATCGCGGATCGTTCGGGAGACCCGAAGAGTCCGCGATCGACCGCGCAGTGCGGCTCCGACGCCCGCCGCCCGCCCTGCTCACCTGGTCGTCGGGACCTTCAGGTACGGCAGCACCTGCTGGGCGATCTCCCCGAACGCGGGGCCGGCCACGGTCGCGCCGAAGCCACCCCCGGCCGGCTCGTTGGCGACGACCACGATCACGACCTGCGGGTTCTTGGCCGGGGCGAAGCCGGCCACCGAGGCGACGTTGCGGAACTCGGCGTACTCCTGGAGCTTCTCGTCGAAGACGTTCGAGGTGCCCGTCTTGCCGGCCAGCGTGTAGCCCGGGACCTGGACGTTGGAGGCGGTGCCGCCGGGCTCGAAGACGCCGTTGAGCATCCCCTGCAGCTCCTTGGCCACGGCCGGCCGCAGGATCCTGGTGCCGGCCGGACGGGCGCTCGGCTTCCCGTCGACCTTCCGCACGATCGTCGGCCGGCGGCGCATTCCGCCGTTGGCGATCGTCGCGTAGAGGTTGGCGATCTGGATCGGCGTGACGAGCTGCCCCTGACCGATCGGCAGGTTGCCCATCGTCGACCCGGAGTAGTCCTTGACCGGCAGCAGCATCCCCTGCTCCTCGCCCAGCCCGATCCCGGTCTTGGAGCCGAAGCCGAACTTGCGCATCCAGCCGTCGAAGGCGTCCGGTCCGAGCTTCTTGTTGATCGCCATCCCGACCTTGATCGCGCCGACGTTCGACGACTGGGCGAGGATCTCGCCCGGGGTCATGACCTCGGTCGGGTGCTCGTGGGAATCGCTGATCGGGCGGTCGGCGACCTGCAGCGTGTACGGGACGACGAACTGGCTCGTGGGGGTGACGACGTGGTCCTGGAGCGCACCCCCGACCGGCACGGCCTTGAACGTCGAACCGGGCTCGTAGGTCAGGCTGGTGGCGAAGTTCGTCTTCGCGTAGGGCGGCGAGCCGGCCGGGTTGTTCGGGTCGACCCGCGGCCAGTTGGCCATCGAGAGGACCTCGCCGTCGGGCCGCATCACGATCGCGGTCGCGTTCTTGGGCCGGAACCTCTCGCCCATGTCCTTGAGCGCGGTCTCGGTCATCTCCTGGACCCGGCTGTCGATCGTCAGCTCGACGTTCTTGCCGGGCACCATCTGCTTCTCGACCTGGGTCCGCAGCGCGCTGCCGGATCCGGCGCTGGTCTGCCGGTCCTTGCCGTAGGTGCCGCTGAGCTGCCCGTCGAGCGCGTACTCGAGGCCGGAGAGGGCCTTGTCGTCGGTCCCGTAGGCCCCGAGCAGCTGGCCGGCGAGCGGCCCGCCGGGGTAGATCCGCCGGTTGCGCGGCTCGAAGGTCAGGCCGACCAGACGCACCTGGAGCTTCTTCGCACGGTCCTTGAGCGCCTGGATCTGGTTGTCGGGGACGCTGCGCCCGATGTACTCGAAGCCCTTGCCGCTGTTGAGCTTCGCCAGGACCTCGGCCTCCGGCATCTTGAAGGCCTCGGCGATCAGCGCCGCCATCTGCGCGGGCTCCTGCGGCGGCGTCTGCTGCCGCAGCTCAAGCACCTGCTTGGAGCTGACCGAGACGTCGGCCGCGGGCTCGCTGACCGCCAGCGGCGTGCCGTGACGGTCGGCGATCTCCCCCCGCAGCGCGAGGATGTCGCGGGTGCTGACCTGCTGGCCCCGGGCCATCCCGCTCAGCGAGTCGGCGCGAGCGAGCGCGAACCAGACGGAGCGGAGACCGGCGAGGGCGACCAGCAGCATCGCGATCGAGAAGAGCACGCGCAGGCGGCGATCTGCGTACATGCCTGCCCGTTCGCCACCGGGCCGCGGTCTCCTGCGCGGACGCCCCCGGGGCGGGTGTGGCGTCGGTCACCCGGAGGGGCGCCGAACGCGGTGGGGCGGAGGCTCAGCCGCCGGGCGTCGCGCCGCCGGTGCCCGCGGCGGCTCCCGCCGTGCCGCTGGTACCGGTGGTCCCGGTGCCCGTCGCGCTGCCGCTGCCGGTGCCGGTCGTGCCGCTTCCGCTGGCGGTGGTGTCGGCGCCGGTCCCGGTCGTGCCCGTACCGGTCCCCGTCGTGCCGGTGGTCGGGGCCGCGGTGCCCGTTCCGGTGGTGGCGCCGCCCGCGACGGCCCCACCTTGGTTCGCCGTCGGCGCTCCGGCGGTGGCCCCGCTCGGCGCCTGGCCGGTCGCGGCACCGCTCGGGGGCGACGTCGCTTGGCCGGTCGGTGCCGGCGTCGTCCCCGGCGTGGCCGTCCCGGACGGCGGCGTCGTGCCGTCGGCCATGGTGCCGTCGTCGGCGGCCGGCGCGTTGCCGTTCTGGGCGGACGCGTTCGGGGCCGGTAGCCAGCTCGCGACGGGTGCGCCGATCAGGCTGGCCGCACGCGCCGCGTCGATGCTGCGCGCGTCGAGGTAGCCGATCCCCTCGGGGTCGGGCACGACCATGCCGCTCTCGCGACCGATCCGGCTGACCCGCTCGGGCGAGCCGAGCTCGGCGACGTCCTTGCGGAGGGTCGCGTTGCCGCGCTCCAGCGCACCGATCTGGACCTCGCGGTTGGCGATCGTCTGGTTCGTCTTCAGGGTCGCGGCGTGCAGCGCGATCACGCCGCAGCCGAGCAGCAGCACCAGCATCAGCCACGGACGGCCGCCGGTCAGCCGCCCGAGCAGGACCAGCGCCAGCCGCACCGGCACCAGCGCCAGGCGGATCGGCAGCAGGGCGATCCGGATGCCGAGCGGCGTGGTCGCGGGGCCTCCCGGGCGCGGCTTGCGCGGCGCCGGTCCCGGACGCTTCTTCGGGGCCGGGCGGGCGGGCGCAGCACGACCCGGGCCGCGCGACGGCCGGGGAGCCGGGGCCGGCTCCGGGGCCGAGACGAGTCCTCGCGGACCGGGGCGATCCCGGGCCCGCTGACGGGAGTGCGGGGCGGGGGCCGCGCTCATGCGGGCTGCTCGATCCGACGGGCACCACGCAGCCGGGCCGAGCGCGAGCGCGGGTTCTGCTCCTGCTCCTGCTCGGTCGCCACGATCGAGCGCTTGCTCAGCAGCTCGGCCTTCGGGGTGTTGCCGCAGACGCAGACCGGAAGATCGGGCGGGCAGATGCAACCGCGCAGCAGGTCCGCGAAGAAGCGCTTGACGCGACGGTCCTCGAGCGAGTGGAAGCTGATCGCGACCAGCCGTCCCCCGACGCCGAGCAGGCTCCAAGCCGCGGGCAGCGCGCGGTCGATCTGCCCCAGCTCGTCATTGACGGCGATCCGCAGCGCCTGGAAGGTCCGCTTCGCGGGGTGACCGCCGACGAACCGCGCCGGGGTCGGGATCGCGTTGGTGATCAGCTCGACCAGCTGCCCGGTGGTGGCGATCGGCTGACGCGCACGCTCGCGCACGATCGCGCGCACGATCTTGGGGGCGTAACGCTCCTCGCCGTACTCGCGCAGGATCCGCACCAGATCGCGCTCATCCCAGGTGGCGACGATCTCGGCCGCGCTCGCGAGCGGCGTGTCGTCGGCACCGACGCCCATCCGCATGTCGAGCGGGGCGTTCTGGGTGTAGGCGAACCCACGGTCCGCCTGGTCGATCTGCATCGAGGACATGCCGAGATCGAAATACGCCCCGTCGGCCGTGAACCCTTCCTCGGCCAGCCCCTCGAGCGCGTCGGCGAACGGTGCCGCGACGATCCGGACCTTGCACGGCGCGTCGGCCGCGAAGCGGGCGGCGATCTCGAGCGCGACCGGGTCACGGTCGACGACGACCAGCTCGCCCTCGGCTCCGAGCCGAGCGGCGACCAGGGCCGCGTGTCCGCCGGCCCCGAAGGTGCCGTCGACGATCCGCTGGCCCGGCTGCGGGTCGAGCAGGTCGAGCAGCTCGGTCGCGAGCACCGGCAGGTGGGGCGCGGTGGGGGTCTCGTCGTGCGGGTCGACGACGGCGTCGTCGCGGGATTCGGCGGAGTCTTCCATCGGTCAGGAGCCGTCGGTCGCGGGCGGCGGGAACGCCTGCCCGCCGATCGCGTTGGCGATGTCGAGCATCGCATCCTGGAGCTGCGGCTGGTATGCCGCCCAGCCGTCGCGGTCCCACAGCTCGAAGCGGCGGCCGCTGCCGACGAGCAGGACGTCCTTGCCGGTGATCTTCGCGTGCTCGAGCAGCAGCGGCGAGATCGTCACGCGTCCCTGCCCGTCGAGCTCGGCCGGCGTCGCGGCGGAGTTGAGGAAGCGCTCGATCTGGCGGGTGCTCGGATCGAGCGGATGACGACCGGCGAGCGACTGCTGCACGAACGAGCGGTAGTCGGCGACCGGCTCGACGCCGACGGCGGGCACGTCATGCGAGCGGACGAGGACCAGGCCAGCCTTGAAGGGATCGCGGAACCGCGCCGGAATCGTAAGGCGGTTCTTGGCGTCGAGGGTGAGCTCGAACTGGGACTGGAGCTGGAGGTCCGACACGAGCGACACCGGCGGATTGACCGGTGCGAGCCGGGCCGGAGGGCGGTGGGAGGAACCGCCCCCGGCCCGACTCGCTGCGAGGAAGATACCCCACTGCGACCCACCTTGCACCACGAATCTGGGGCTCCGCCCCACTCGAGCGTACCTCCGCTTCCGGCGGAACATACGTTCGCTGTCCATAACCGCAATGGCGGAGCAGGATTACGGCAACCTGAGGTCCAGATCGCCGCTTCCTGCAGGAACCGTTGCAGAGAAAATTAGAACGCATGTTCGGTCGCAAGTTCGCTCAAATCAGGAACATTGGGGTCCAAAAGACCCGCTCCCTGCGGAGGCGGAGGCCCCCGGTGGGGCATCGTGGGGCACCTGGTGGGGCACGGTGGAGGCTCAAGTACGGCCGCGAGCCCGTACGATCGGCCCAGCTCGATCGCCGATCGGCCAACTCGATGGCCGCTCCGGCCGAAAGGACCCATGACCGGACCCATGACCGCGATCTCTCGTCTTCCCCATGTGCGCCGCGCCGTGCCCGTCGCCGCGCTCCTCGCCGGAGCGCTAGCCCTGGGCGGCTGCGGCGGCGACGACGCCCCCAAGAAGGACGCTGCTGCGACGGGAGCGCCGCTCCAGCTCGCCCTCGCCGACGACGTCCCCGCGCGCGCAGCTGCGTTCGCCGAGGCGACGATCCGCCCGACCGGCGACGGCAAGGCCGCAATCGAGCAGCTCACCGGCCTGTTCGGCGTCGCCGATCCCGAGAAGGCGATCATCGACGGCCTCGACCTCGACGACGAGCTCGGCGGCGGCAAGAGCTTCGAGAAGGACGTCCTCCCCTACCTCGGCGACCACATCGGCACCTTCGCGCTGCCGGTGACCGCCGGGAAGAGCGGCGACCAGGCCGGCAAGACGGCCGGCGACCCGGAAGCGGCCCTCGTCACCGAGGTGCGCGACGCCTCGGCGCTGCGCAAGGCCCTCGATGCCGCGCTGAGCAAGGGTGCGTCCAAGCAGACCGTCGACGGCCAGCAGGTCTACCGCGACAAGGGCGACGACACGCTGGCCTGGATCGGCGACAAGACCTTCGCGGTCGGGACCGCAGCCGCGGTCAAGGCGACCATCGCCGCCGCCAAGGGCGACTCGTTGGCCGACAACCCGCGCTTCAAGGCCGCGATCGGCCAGGTCCACTCGACCGATCCGCTCGCCGCCGCGTGGCTCGACCTCCAGCAGGCGGAGGGCCTCGAAGCCGCCCTGTCCTCGCTGAACGAGAGCGCGGACGGGGTCGCCCAGAACCAGGGGCTCTCCTCGTCGGACCGCGAGCAGCTCGATCGCCTGCGTGAGCAGAGCGAGAAGCTGCAGGACTCGCTGCCCGGCGGGAACATCCCGAACGTCGACATGACGATGGCGCTGGCCCTCGAGGCCAAGCCCGGACAGGTGCGCTTGAAGATCGGCGGCACCCGGCCGAAGACCGCCGACGGCAAGACCTCGACGTCCGGCAAGGACAGCGCGGACACGCTCGCCGCGCTGCCGTCCAACTCCTGGATCGCGCTCGGCCTCGGCGTCGCGGACCAGTCGTTCCTGGCCGGTGCCGACGGTGCCAGCCCCCAGGACGCGCTGAAGCAGTTCGAGGACGCCCTCGGGGAGAAGCTGCCGAAGGACCTGGCCACGACGCTGGAGAAGGTCCGGACCGTCGCGCTCTCCGTCCACGGTGACTCGCTGACGTCGGCCGGTGGCGCGATCGTCCTCGACATGCAGGACGCCGCGGCAGCCGGGCAGCTGCTCGACGACCTGGGCAGCCTCGCCAAGGACCAGGGCGGCATGGACGTGGCGCCGCGGAAGATCTCCGGCACCGACCGTGCCATCACCATCAGTGGGGGCCCGCTGCCGCTCGAGATCGCGGCCGGGATCAAGGGCGCACGGGTGGCGATCGGGCCCGGCACCACCTCGGTGACCGGTGCCTTCGACCCGACGGCGAAGCTCTCCACCGATCCGATCTACGCGTCGGCGAAGGCCGCGCTCGATGGTGACGCGCCGATCCTGTTGATCGACCCGCAGCCGCTGTCGCTGCTGCTGCAGAGCCTTCCCGTCGACGAGGATCCGACCCTCACCCAGATCATCGACGTGGTCAAGCGGATCAAGCTGATCACGGCCTCCAGCGTCGACACCGGCCCGACCACCTGGCGCAGCACGGTCGCCGTCGACTTCGACGGTCGGCCGATCAACGACACCAAGCCGGGCCGCTAGACCCGGTCGCCGCGCGCGCCACGGGGATCCGTGGCGCGCGCCGAGCAGTCGCGCCGGAACCGATCCAGGCGCCGGCACCGCCGCCCTTCCGGGGCCGTCGTCGCGCGGACCCTGCTCGCGCATCTGCAGGAGCGCCGCGGCGATCAGCAGCATCGCGGCGGGCACCAGCAGCAGCGCGACCACCAGCTGGATCTTCGGCGCCGCCCGCGCCGCGCGGTCGATCGCCGCCCGTGACCGGCGGGCCCGGAGGTCGTCGGCCAACGCCCGCAGCCCGTCCCCCGCGTCCGCTCCGTGCCGATGGCACCGCACCAGCTGCGCGACCAGTTCCGGAGCACCCGCGGCCGGGCATCTCCGTCGCAGCTGCACCAACGCACGCTCGGTCTCGACGCCCAGGCGCATCTCCGCCGCCGTCCGGCGCAGCTCGGCTCCGAGCAGACCCGGCCGGTGGGCGCCCACGCGCGCGAGCGCCTCGGGCACGGACCAGCCGCCACGCAACACGATCCGCACGAGATCGATCGTGTCCGGCAGCTCGATCAGCATCGTCTCCGCCCGACCGCGGATCCGGCGCCCGATCAGGAGGTCCGGCAGCAACAGGAACGCCAGCGGGGCCGCCCCCACGAGCAGCAGCACTCCCGCGCCCACCACGGGCGCCAACACGATCGCGGCCCCCGCACCAACGATGACCCCCGCGCCGCGAGCTGCGCCGAGATCCGCCGTGCTGATCGCCGGCGTCAGCCCGGCTGCCTCGAGCCGCTCAGCGGCATCGGTCCCGGCGGGCAGACGACCACCGACGGTGTAGCCGATGCGCCGGCCGAGGCCCAGCAACGATCCCAGCCATCCCAGGTCGCCCCGGGTCCGGGCTCCCGATCCGGGCACCGCCCGCGAGAGCTCCGCCGCCTCGGACGCCCGTCGGCCGGCCCGCGCGATCAGGAGCTCTCCAAGCGCGACCCCACCCGTCGCCCCCGCGACCGTGGCAACGATCACCGCGATCATCCGACCAGCCCCGACGTGAGCCGGCGGACGGCGACGATCGCCACCAGCTGGAGCAGGATCGCCGCCACGACGAGCGCCGCACCGAGCGCCGTGGCCGTGATCGCCCCGACGCTGCCGGGCGCGAGGACGACGGCGACGAGCATGATCCCCGCGGGAATCCCCCCGACGATCCGTGCGGCGGCCCGGGCCTGGACGATCGCGCTCTCGGCCTCGGCCGCGGACCGCCGCGCGCGCTCCAGCGCGCCGGCCTGATCCCGCAGCACGTCGGCGAGCTCGCCCCCGGATTCGCCGTGCAGCAAGAGGGTGGCGACGATCGCGGTGTGCGCCGGCTCGTCGGCGCGGTCCCGCCAGGCATCGAGCGACGCGGCGAGTGGCTCACCAGCCGCCAGGCGAGCTGCGACCCGCCGCAGCTCTTCGAGCGCGGGACCGTGGAGGCCCGTCGTCCGCGACGCGTCACCGATCGCCGGGCCGACAGCGTGCCCGGCGTCGAGCGCGTCGGCCAGCGACCGCGCCACGATCGGCGCACCAGCGGCGATCACCCGCCGCCGCCGGGAGCCGTACGTCCGCTCGATGGCCCGCAACGCCATCGGTCCGGTCCCGACGACGGCACCGGCGGTCGGCGCGCCGAGGACGAGCAGGAGCAGGCCGCAGCCAAGCGCGATCGGCACGACCCGGTCCAGCCCCCGACCCCCGAGGACGAGCAGCCGCCGCAGACGGGTCCACCCGCGTCCCGCCCCGTCGCGCAGCTCGGGAGCGAGTCCCGCGACCCCGAGCCCGCCGAGCGCGCCCGCCACGGCCGAGACCGCGACCACGCCGCTCACGGGGAGGGCTCCTCGACCGCGATCGGCACGATCGACCAGCCCTCGGCGCTCACCTCCACACGACCTGCGGCCGTGACGGACCGCCGGCCCCCGGCCGACCGCTGCTGCTGGAGGACGAGCCCGACCGCATCGCCGATCATCCGCGAGACCGCGACGTGCGGCAGGCCGACGTCGGCCATCAGGCAGAGCGTCTCGAGCCGCCGCAGCGCCGCCTCGGGTGAGCGGGCGTGGATGGTCGACAGCGAACCGTCGTGACCGCTCGTCATCGCAGCACCATGTCGAGGGCCTCGGCCCCACGGACCTCGCCGACGACGATCCGGTCGGGACGCATCCGCAGGGCGTTGCGCACCAGCTCCCGGATGTCGACCGCTCCCCGTCCGTCGCTGCGGGCCGGACGTGCCTCGAGCCGGACCACGTGCGGCTGGCCGAGCCGCAGCTCCGCGGTGTCCTCGACGGTGACGATCCGCTCCGCCGGGTCGAGCAGGGTCGCGATCGCTCCGAGCGTCGTCGTCTTGCCCGCCCCGGTCCCGCCGCTGACGAGGATCGAACGCCGTTCCCCGACCGCCTCGGCGACCAGCTCTGCCACCGGCCGGGACCAGGTGCCCCGCTGGATCAGCTCGTCCGGGGTCCAGCGTCGGGCCCGGAACCGGCGGATCGTCACGGTCGGTCCGTCGACCGCCAGCGGCGGCAGCACGACGTGGACGCGTGACCCGTCGGGCAGGCGCGCGTCGCAGAGCGGATCGGCCCGATCGACGCGACGACCGGCGCCGGCCAGCATCCGCTCGATCGCGTGCAACAGCTCCTGCTCGTCGCCGAAGCGGACCCCGGTACGCTCGATCCTGCCCCGGCGCTCGACCCAGACGGGACGGGTGCCGGAGACCATGATCTCGTCGATCTCGGGGTCGTCGAACAGGGACTCCAGCGGCCCGAGCCCGACCGTCCGTTCCGCCAGCAGCCGCCGCACCTCGGCGCGGTCCTCCGGCGGCAGCAGCGGCGCGTCCCGGCGCAGGACCGCCTCGAGCAGCGCGTCCGACGACGGGCTCGTCCCACCCTCCGCCGGAGCCGCAGCGAGCGCCACCAGCTCGCGATGCAACTCGTCGACGAGATCGCGGTGCGCGTTCATCCAAGCCCGTCCAGGTTCGCCGCCGCCGCGGTCCCCGCCGCCCCCCGACGATCGTCCCCCGGCCCGCGAGGAAGCACCCGCAGCTCGCTGGCGAAGTTCTGGGCTGCGGCCAGGTAGACGGCCTGGCGGACCGTCACCCGCAGCGACACCGCGACCCGCCCGGCCGCCGCCTCGGTCCCGTCGGGCTCCGGCGCGGGACCGGACTCCACCACCTCGGCGTCCTCCAGCGCCAGCTTGGTCGAGCCGCCCTTCCCGTCCTGCTCGCGGGTCACCAGGAGGTCGATCCGGCTGCCAGGACGGATCGCCTCGGCGTCGCCGGTGGCCACGATCGACGCCACCCGTTCACCGGGCCGCAAACGCGGCCCGACCCCGCTGTCGAGAGCCGCTCGCGACACGTCGGCCCCCGCCACCAACGGCACCCGCAACCGCAACCCGACCAGCTCGTCCGGCGCCGCGACCCGATCGGCCGGCGCGTACCGCTGCGGCACCAGCCGGACCGCGAGCTGCGCGGCGCTGATCGGCGCGCCGACGGCCAGCGGTCGGCGCGCCACCACGACCGCGACCGTCGGACCCACCAGCGCGTCGAGCGCCCGCTCCCGGCGGCTCATGTCCCCCGCCGCGAGCGCACCGAGCACGACGGCCAGCCCGAGCAGCAGGATCGCCCGGCGACGGCGGCTCACCGCGTCACCGTTCCCGCAACCGAACCAGCCGCCGGCAGCTCCGCGACCAGACGCGTGCCGCCGCTCGACGGCAGCGCCCGCAGCCGCCCGCCGTGGCCGGCGAGCGCGTCGGTGACGATCCGCAGCCCACGCCCGCGCTGTCCTCTCACCGGTCGCCGCAGCAGCCGTTCGATCGGCACGGCGAGTCCCTGTCCCTCATCAGCGACCAGCACCTCGACCGTGCCGGCGCCCCACTGGACGCCGACGCGGACCGTGCCGGCGCCGTGGTCGAGGGCGTTCTGGGTCAGGTTGCCGATCGCCTGCGTCAAGCGTGCCCGGTCCCCGACGACGACCGCCCCCGACGGTCGTCCTCCGACGACGACCCGGCGCCCACGCCCGCGTGCGGTGGCGTCCTGGACCGCAGCCACGTCGCGGACGAGCGCGTCGAGGTCGACCGGTCGCCGCTCGTCCGGCCGGCGCCGACCGATCGCGGCCGCGCTCAGCTCCTCGACCTCGCGCCGGGCGCGGGCCAGCTCCAACGCCACGACCGGAAGCACCTCGGCACGACCAGGAACGACCCCGGCGCGCGCCCCCGGCGTCGGGCGGTCGAGGGCGAGCAGGGCGTTGGTGAGCGGCCCGCGCAGCTCGTGGCAGGCCCGGAGCACCAACTCGCGCCGACGGCCGGCTGCCCGCCGGGCAAGCACCAGCAGGCCCGTCGCGGCGATCGCGAGCGGCCATCCGGTGACCAGCAACAGGCTCATGAGGTGGCCTCCGCACGGCCACCGACCAGAACCGGAAGCAGGCCGGGCCGCACGTCGGCAGGGCGCGCCGACTCGGGACCCGAGGCGGTCTCGGGCGCCTCGGGCGTGACCTCCCGGTCGCCGACCGCGGCTCCGTCGCCGTTCGCGTCGGCCGTGACCGCTCCCGGGTCCGGATCAGGCTCCCGGTCCGGATCAGGGTCCGCCTCCGGGTCCGCCTCGCTGGCCACCAGCGCGGTCCCGTTGGAGGCCCGTTCGGCCTCCGCCGGCTCGCCGTCGTCCCCGGGCGAGTTCGCGTCCACCAGCCGATACCCCACGCCCCAGACGTTCACGACGAACTCGTCGCCGTGCGCGCCGAGCTTCCGTCGCAGACGACAGGCGTGGGAATCGATCGTGCGCGTGACACCCGCCGCCCGATAGCCCCAGACCGACCGCAGCAGCTCCTGCTTGGTCCGCACGCTCGTCGGCTCGCGAACCAATGCGAGCAGCAGCGCGTACTCCTTCTGCGTCAGCGTGACCGGTCGCTCGCGCACCGTCACGGAGCGTCGCGCAGGGTCGACGACCAGCTCGCCGACCCGGACCATCCCGGTGCCCGGGCGTCGCCACGACCGCCGCAGCAGACCCCCGATCCGCAGGCGCAGCTCCGGATAGCTGAACGGCTTGGTCAGGTAGTCGTCGCCCCCACGCTCGAGCCCGCGGATGCGGTCCAGCTCCCCACCCCGTCCCGTCAGGAACAGCAGCGGCGTGGTCGGGTCGACCCGCGAGACGATCCCGTCGGCCCGCCGGACCCGCTCCGCGAGCTCGAGGCCCGAGCCGTCCGGCAGCGAGAGGTCGCAGAGGACCAGGTCCGGCGGACGGGCCTCGAGCAGGCCGAAGGCGTCGGCCAGCGTGGCGGCGGCGAGCGGGTCGTAGCCGTCGGCGGCCAGGTGCTCGAGCAGGAAGGCACGGGTCAGGTCGTCGTCCTCGACGACCAGCAGCGTGGGGTGCGAATGGCGCATGGTGCCCGGATGACCCGGCAGCCCGCGGCGATTCGCCCCCGCAGTTCGTCACGCGCGACGTCAGCCGACCGCGGGATGCACCTGATCCGCCGCCGCCTCGGGGCGGAGCACGTCCCGCAGCTCGATCAGCGCCCGCCGCGTGGCCGGATGGCCCTCCAGCGGCGGCAGCGACACGACCACCGGGGTCCGGTGGCCGACCGCGATCGCCGCCAGCGCCTCGAGCGCCGCGTCGAGCCGCGAGACCAGCTCCCGGTCCGGCGGGTCGGAGTCCCGCGGGGCCGGGAAGGCCATCGCCGCGTAGGCCATTCGCTGCACGGCCAGGGTCGTGGTCCAGCGGGCGTCGTCGGCGGCGCTCTTCCAGACCAGATCCCCGACCGCGTCGGTGTGGGTCTCCCGCAGGTTGAGCAGGGCCGTGTGGAGGGCACGGCGCGACCGACGGACGATCCCGCTCGACGGCGCGTCCGCACGAGTCAGCGAGGCGTGCAGGACCTGCTGGACGGCCTCGATCACCGCGGCCTGTGCGGCCGGTAGCCGGGTCGCCGCCGTCCGCGGCCAGAACAGCCTGCGGGCGAGCAGGCCGACCGCGCAGCCCAGGAGCGTGTCGATGATCCGCGCCCCCAGCAACGAGCCGGCCGGTTCGCCCGGCTGCCCGAGGTCGACGATCAGCAGCGCGATCGGGGTCGCGAAGACCGACGCGATCCCGTAGGAGGCCACCAGCGTCGCCTGCATGATCGTCTGGCAGACCGCCAGCGCGAGGATGATCACCAGCACCCCGGGGTGCCCGCTGAGGATCGCGGCGGCGAGACCGGCGCCGACGATCGTGCCGCCCGCCCGCTGGAACGTCCTGCGCGCGGTCAGCGTCACGTTGCTCGCCTGGAGGACGGCGACGGTCGTCAGGCCGACCCAGACGCCGTGCTCGAGCCCGAGGAACATCCCGAGCCCGGTCCCGAGCCCGGTCGCGAGCCCGACCCGTGCGGCCGTCGGCACCACCAGCGACCCGGGCCGCAGTGCCCGCCGCAGCGCGGCGATCCCCCGACGGCTCTTGCGGCGCCCGAACGGCACCAGCGTCTGCTGCATCGCCATGGTCGGGTCCGCGGCCGCCTGGGCGCGTTCCATCGCCGCGACGAAGCGCTGCCCGTGGGGCGAGTCGGGGACCTCGTCCGGCAGCTCGATCCCGCGTCCCGACTGCGGGTCGGCGACGCTCGCGGCGATCCGGCGGGTCGCCGTGCCCCAGCCCGGATCGAGCGGCCCGCAATCGCGCAGGACCAGCCCGAGCGCGGCGTCGATCACCGCCTCCCCCGCCAGCGCCAGCTCGACCAGGCGGTCCCCGTCGCTGCGTCCCCGGGTCGCGGCCGTCAGCACGTTGCGTGCCTGCTCGAACGCGACCAGCGCCTCGTGACGAGCGGTCTCGACGGAGTCGTGGCCGACCGCATCGAGCAGCCGGGCCAGCACCGTGTAGGCCCGCGCCAACGCCCGCTCCTCCGGTCCGCGGGGCCGCCGCAGGCGGCCGGCCATCGCGATCGCGGTCACGATCGCCGCGCCGACCAGGACCAGGGCCGCCCGCTTCGGCAGCTCGCTGGCCTCGCCCGGGTAGGCCGCCGCGGCCAGGAACGCGAGCACGATCACGAACTCGCGTGGCTTGCCGACGCTCCAGGCGAGGCAGCCCAGCGTCGCGACGCCAGCGACCACGCCAGCGCCGATCGCGATCGTCCACGGCGAGACCGACGCCAAGCTGCCCAGCACCACGGCCAGCGTCAAGGCGACCGCGACCCCGGCCATCACCCGCAGCCGCCGACGGTAGGGCTCGTCGCGCGCGTACATCGCGACGAACGCGCCCTGCGTCGCCAGTGCGCCCCACGTGACGTGCCCGAAGGCGGCCAGGATCGAGAGCGGGATGACGAAGCTCAGCCCGATCCGCAGCGCGGTCCATCGCCGCGCGTAGGACGCGTCGAAGATCCCCCGCCACGCCCGCAGGCCCGGCTTCGCCGCCCTGGTCAGAACGGCAGGTCGTCGTCGTACCGCGACCCGTCCTCCGTCGAGGGCGAGCCGGAGGCCGCCGGCGGCGCAGCCAGGATGTCGGCGTCGAAGAACGAGGGAGCGGCCGGCGCCGGGGCGTGGTCTCCGGCCGACGGCAGACCCGACTGGGCCGGGACGGGCGGTTGCGGTGCGGCGGCCTCCACGGCCGCCGGCGGCTGCGGGGACTCCGGGACGACCGGCCGCCGCGGGGGCCGTTGGACAGCCGGCAGCTGCTGGGACTCCGGGACAGCCGGCGGCCGAGCGGGCTCGGGGACGGCCTCGCGCAGGGGCTCAGGGGACGACGGCTGCCGGGTCCCGTCGCTGATCCGGAAGCTCGCCGCGCCGTCGCCCTCGTCGATCTCGCGGACCTCCTGCTCGACCCGGTCGAGGTGCTCGCGCAACGCCCGCTCCAGGCCCTTGCCCTCGCGCAGCAGCGCGATCAGCTGCTCCGGCGGCAGCGCGTCGTCCGCGCCGAGCTCGGCCGCGATCTGGTGCAGGCGGTCGTAGGCGGTGCCGAACGAGAGCTCGACGGGGGTCTGGGGATCGGAGCTCATGCGGACTTCTCGTCGGTGTTCGGGGGCAGGGCGTCCGCGGCCGGCGGACGATCGGGGGACAGCTCGGTCACGGTCGCGGACGCGGTTCCGTCCTCCAGCGACAGCCGGACCGTCGCGCCGGGGCGAAGGTCGTCGACCCGGCGGACGACGCGGCCGTCCGCGTCGAGCGCGGCGATCCAGCCCCGACGGCGGGGATCGGCGGCATCGAGCAGGCGGCCGTGCTCGGCGACGGCCCGCCGCAGCTCGGCCGTCGCGCGATCCGCGAGCGTGATGATCGGGCGCGCGTCGAGCGCCTGCCGGACGGCGGCGGTGCGGGCGCGGATCCGATCCGGCCCGCGGTCCAGCAACGAGCGGACCGCCACCAGCTCGGCGTCGATCGCGCGCAGGAAGCGAGCGGCGTGGGCCTCGACCGCCCGTCCCCCGGCCAGGATCGCCGCGCGGTGCCCGTCGAGCCGGCCGCGGTGAGCGACGACGGTCGCGACCGCCTCGAGCTCGCGGCGGAGGGCCGCCGGACGCCGGGTCGCCCGCGAGAGCGCGTCGCCGAGGTGGACGACCTCACGCTGGAGCTCACGCCGGTCGGGCACCACCCGCTCGGCGGCGTGACGGGGCACGAACGCGGCGTGGGTGACGTGGTTGCAGACGGGGTTGTTGTCGGTGTGGCCGATCGCGGTCACGACCGGGGTCCGCAGCGCACGGATCGCCCGGCAGAGCCGCTCGTCGTCGAAGCAGACGAGGTCCTGGACCGATCCGCCGCCGCGCGCGACCACGATCACGTCGACCCGCGGGTCGGCGTCGAGCCGCGCCAGGCGGTCGACGATCTCCGCCGGGGCCGCCGCGCCCTGAACGCGGCAGCAGGCGGTCACGACCGGCACCGCCGGGAAGCGGTCGCCGAGACCCCGGATCACGTCCTTGAGCGCGTCGGAGTCGGCGCCCGAGATCAGCCCGACGCCGCGCGGGAACCGCGGCAGCGACGGGAACCTCGCCGGATCGCAGAGCCCTTCGGCCGCGAGCCGCGCGACCAGCTCGGCGCGTCGCCGGAGCATCTCGCCCTCGCCCGCGGCCTCGACGTCCTCGACGACGACCCGCAGCCGGCCGCCGGCCGCCCAGTACTCGCAGTGGCGGATCCGGATCCGGACGCGATCGCCGTGCTTCGGCGCGTGGCTCGGGGCCTTCGAGCGGGTCAACCACGGGAGGTAGGAGCAGGGCAGGACCTGCTCGCCGTCGGTGAGGTCGAACCACCAGACCCCGCGCCCGCCCTGCTTCGGTCGCTGGACCTCGCCCTCGACCAGGGCCGGTCCGGCCTCACGCAGGGCGCGGCCGATCCGAGCCGCGTAGTCGGCGACGCCGATCGGTGTCGTGGTGGGGCTCTCGACGGGGGTCATTCGCGACCTCCAACGGTACGCCCTGGAGCGGCTGACCCGCGATCTTCAGGATCGCCGGTGCGGTGGCCACGGCCCCCATAGCGCATCCGGACGGGTGCAACATCGAACCCAAGCCTCGTCCGGGCGGTCATGCCCTGGCTAGGATGCCGAGCACGTCTTGGAACGCGGTTGCCGCCGTGCGCTCCGAGGTACATCCAACTGTCGTGTGGGTCGGCTTCGTTGCCGCCTCCGCCCCACCGCGTCGAACGAGCTCCATGGATTCCACCTGTCGAGGGAACTACGACTCCGGCGAGGACTTTGTCCTCGAATACGGAGACCTGCGCTTCACGTTCAACGAGCGAGATTTCGCTGAACGTTGTGAGCAAGCTGCCGCGAAGCTCGGCTTCGTCCACGACCGCCTCGGTCCGGACGAGGTCGACGATCTCGTCGAGCTGACCGTCAGCGGCGAGGTGATCGAACCCGTCTCCCGCCTCGGCGAGCACATCAACGAGTGCTGGACGGAGCTGTCCGGCCCCGCCGAGCGCTCGATCGTGCACTGGATGCGCCGGCTGGTGTTCCGCGGCGCGTGGATGGACCAGCGCGTCAAGGAGGGCGAGCTGGACATCCTCTTCGACGAGGCCACCCAGCGGTTCAGCTACGTGCAGCCGGCCCGCAACAACGAGCCCGTCGAGCTGGCTCCCGCGCCATCGTGGTTCCAGGTCTCCTACCTCCCGGTCGACGACCGCCGCTAACCCACCGCCGGCCCGAGCACCGGCACCCAGGACCGCAAGGTCCCACCAGATGTGAAGAAGGCCCCGCGACTGCGGGGCCTTTCTCGTTCCACACCCCCGCGCGACCAGCCCATCGGCTGACCACGCGCGGGGTGCTGTGAGGTGCCCGCCTAGGAGAGCTCGGCGCGGGCCGCCGCGATCGCAGCGGCGCCTTCGTCGCCGACCAGCAGGTCGGGGCGGAGCGTGCCGGAGCTGGCCAGGTCGAGGGCGGGGAAGCGAGCCGTGGTCGTCAGCGCGGCGTCGAGGCGGACGACGGTGCTCTCGCCGCCGGCCGGGGACTCACGGGTGGCGATGATCGTCAGCGAGCCGCCGTCGGCGAGCTTGCGGGCCGCGGCCAGGATCCGTCGTGCGGCGCCCTCGCCGAGACCGTCGAGGGTGTCGATCAGCAGCACGGCGTGGCCACCGCGGGCCGCGATCCGGCGTCCACGGTCGACGACCTCGTCGATCGCCTTCGCGCGCTGCTCGGGCCCGGCCGAGAGATCGAGGGCGACGGTCGGCGCCAGGCCGGCCTCGCGCCACTCGCCGATCTCCTCGGGGCGGACGCCCACGAGCACCGGCAGCAGCTCGACGCCGTCGACCTTGCCGAGCGCGACGCCGAGACGACGCAGCGCCTCGGTCTTGCCGGCCGCGTGGGGACCGGCGATCACGGCGCGCGAGCCGCGGCCGAGCGGCGTCAGCCAGGCGATCGCGGCGACCGTCGGGTCGTCGCTCTCGATCGCGAACAGCTCGGTCGGCCGAACGGCGACGAGCTCCTCGAAGCGGGTGCCGGTCGACGTCTCGTCGGCCGATGCGCCGTTGATCGTCTCGACGCGGACCAGCGACGGGTACCGCTCGCTGTTGCGGGCCGGACGGGTCGGGCCGGCGATCCGGTCGCCGTCGACGAGCTCGCAGCGGCGGACCTGGCCGGCCGAGACGTAGACCTCGCTGCCGTCGGCCGCCTTCAGCATCGCCGAGCCGCTCGGGCCGACGACGAGGACGCCCTCGACGGTCTGGCCCTCCTCGGCCTCGTTGCGGCCGGCCTCGCGCGGGTAGCGCTCGCCACGGTCGCGGTCGCCACGCTCACGGCCGGACTCGCGGCCGCTGTCACGACGGTCACGGCCGGACTCGGACGGGCCCTCGTCGCCGCCACGCCGACGGCGGCGCGAGGGACGCTCCTCGTCGCTGATCGTGGTGGTGTGGTCGACGTCGGTCGACTCCTCGCGGCGGCCGCCACGGCGTCGGCGGGCGGGGCGCTCGCCGGTGTCGTCATCGGTGGCGCGGGCGGCGGAGCCGCCGCGGCGCTCGAGAATGGTGTCGGCCAGCTCTTCGCGGCGCAGGCGGCGGAAGCCGTCGATGGCGAGCTCGCCGGCCAGCGCGTGCAGGTCGGCCAGACTGCTGGACTCCAGGACCTCACGGGTGAGGACGGTCATCGGTGTTCTCCTTCTGGTGCTTCGTCGGTAGGCCCCGACCGCGTTGTGCGCAGCGATCGGCGACTGGCCCCACCCTAGACGAAGCTCCGGGCATGACGCGTCACCCCCCGCCGGCCGCGAGCCACCGGCGTTTCCCGCGAGGAGCGGGAAGAACCTGACCGGACGGTGCCCGGCGGCGGCGACCGAACCGGCGATGCCGAAGGACGCGCGGCGGTCCGATCGGGGCGCGGCGAGCGGCCGCGCGGCGATCGGACCGGTTGCGGCGGCGCTAGGCCTGCGAGCGCTCCACGAGGCCCTTGAGCCAGGTGGCGAACTCGGGACGCGACTGCCAGTCCTTCGTGAACTGGGCGATCCCGGCGTCGGTCAGCGGGTGCTTGAGCATCTGCCTGAGGATCTTGCCCGGGACCGTGGCGACGTCGGCCCCGAGGGCGGCGGCGACCGTCACGTGGATCGGGTTGCGGATCGACGCGGCGAGCACCTGCGCACCGGTCGAGTTGGTCGCGACCGCCTCGATGATCTCGCGGGTCGTCTCGGCCGAGTCGATCCCGATGTCGTCGAGCCGTCCGAGGAAGCTCGAGATGTAGGTCGCCCCCGCCTCGGCGGCGAGGATCGCCTGCGGGGCGCTGAAGACCAGCGTCATGTTGACGGGGTGCCCGAGCTCATGGAGACGGGCGGTCGCCTCGAGGCCGGCGGCGCTGAACGGGACCTTGACGACGATCCGCTCGTCGAGCCCTGCGAGCGCGATGCCCTCGGCGACCATCCCGTCGGCGTCCTCGCTGACGACCTCGGCCGAGGTCGGGCCGTCGACCAGGTCGGCGATCCGGCGGATGATGTCCTCCGGCTTCCCGTCCTCCTTGGCCAGGAGCGACGGATTGGTGGTCGCGCCGGCGAGCACGCCCCAACGGGCGATCTCCTCGACCTCGGCGACGGATCCGGTGTCGATGAACAGCTTCATGCGGGGTAACTCCCAGGAGACGGGCGGTGAAACGCGTTCCGCGTGACGAGCACGGGATTCACGAGCGTCAACTCAGCGTACCGCGGGTTCGCGCGAGCCCCCGCCGTCCCCCCGCTCGTCGTCGTCATCGTCATCTTCGTCGTGCAGCCACTGGAGCCGAACGTCGGCCCGGTCGACCTCGGGCATCTCGGCCCGGCCGTCGAGCACCGAGCGGACCCGCAGGTAGTCGACCGCCTCGCGGATGTCGTGCAGGCGCGCGATCGAGAAGCGGGCCCGCTCGGCGCACCAGCCGAGCGCGGCGAGCGTTCCCGCCAGCCGCTCGTCGGGCTCGCGGTGGATGATCGTGCCGACGAAGTACTTGCGGGAGACGGCCAGCAGCAGCGGGTGCCCGTGGACGGCGAGCGCCGGCAGGTCGCGCATCACCTCGACCGTCTCGCTCGGCATCTTGGCGAAGTCCGGCCCCGGGTCGAGCACGATCGAATCGGCCCGGACCCCGGCCTGGAGCGCCCGCTCGCGCAGGTTCGCCAGGAACGCCCGGACGTCGTCGACGACGCGTCCGCCGTAGTCGGGGAAGTACTCGGTCTTCGGATCGGCACGGGTGTGCATCAGCACGATCCCGGCCCCACGCGCGGCGACCACGCTGGCCAGGCGCGCGTGGTAGAGCCCGCTGACGTCGTTGATCAGGTGGGCGCCGGCGTCGAGCACGGCCTCGGCGACCTCCGGCTTCCAGGTGTCGACGGAGACGATCAGGCCGTGGTCGACGAGGCGCCGCACGACGGGCACGACGCGGGCGATCTCGTCCGGGGCGCCGACGATCGGCGTGTGGGTGACCCCGGACTCGCCGCCGACGTCGATGATCTCGGCGCCGGCCTCGGCCAGCGCGATGCCGTGGGCGACCTGCGCCTCGACCGTCTGCAGACGCGTGCGGTCGCTGAACGAGTCGGGGGTGCAGTTCACGATCCCCATCAGCGCCGGTCGGCCGGACCGCAGCGTCAGGGTCTGGTCGCGTAGGCGGAGGATGAGCTCGTCGGTCACGCGGGGCTCCCGTGGATCAGGTGGTAGTGGACGAAGAGGACGTCGCCGGCCCGCCAGGTCCCCCGCAGCCGTAGCGGCAGGGGCTCCGGGCCGATCTCGCCGGTCATGATCGTGAGCGGGTGCGCGCCGCCGACGAGCAGCGGCGAGACGGTCAGCACCAGCTCGTCGAGCAGCCCGTGGCCGGCGAGCGCCGCCAGCAGGTGCGGGCCGCCCTCGCAGTTGACGATCCGCATGCCCCGCTCGTGCAGGTCGGTCAGCGCCGCGCCCGGCGTCGCCTGCGGCAGCCGCACGACGTCGACCCGGTCGGCATCGACCGCGTAGGGCGGCTCGACCTCGGTGTAGATCGCGACCCGGGTCAGCGGCTCGTGCAACAGCGGCACGTCGGGATCGAGCGAGAACGAGCGCGAGATCGTCGCCAGCAGCGGCTCGGGCGGGAGCCCGGCCGCAACCCGGACCTCCCGCTGCGGCGGGTCGAGCGTCGTCGAGTAGCGCTCGCGGTTGAGCGTTCCCGGACCCACCAGCAGCGCGTCGGCGCGCTCGCGGAGGCCACGGAAGATCGCCCGGTCCTCGGGGCCGCCGAGGCCGCCGGAACGGCCCTCGACGGTCGCGTGGCCGTCGACGCTCGCGACCATCACGCCGATCGTCCGCGGACGACCCGCAACCGACGGTGCGGCATCGGCGACGATCGCGTCGAGCACCTGGGTGGCCTCCGTGGGGACGTCCCGCCCCTCCAGCGACCGGAACACCTGGCCGGGCACCTAGACGACGGGGCCGGCGGTCGCCCGCACGCGGTAGGAGACCCGCGTGGTGCCGGTCGGGACCGCGCCGGTCGTCGTGGTCTTCGAGGTCTTCGTCGACTTCTTCTTCGTCGTCGTGGTCGTCGGCGTCGGCGTCGTCCGCGCCGGGGTCGGATCGTCGCCCTTGGTGAAGGTCAGGACGAGGACCACGATCACCGCGACCAGCAGGATCCCGACGAGCGCGATCTGCCAGCGGGGCGCGCTGCGGCGCTCCGAGGCCACCGGGCTCCGGAAGCCCTCTCCGGGGGTGTCGTTCTCCCAGCCCTCGTCCCACTGGTCGTCACCGCCAGCCGGCGGCACCGCCCCTCCGCCCGTGGCGGCGGCCGCGGCGGCCCGACGCGGGGCCGACGGGGCACCGGCGGACGGGGCACCGGCGGACGGGGCACCGGTCGACGGCGCACCGCCGACGGGCGAGACGCCGGACCCGGCGCCCGGGGCGGCCGGTCCGCCGTCGAGACCGAGCGCGGCGATGTCGCTGCTCGACCACTCGACGGTCGCGTTGGGGTCGGCCGGCGCGACCGGACGGTCGTGCTCGCCGGCGGGGATCCCCTCCTCGTCGTCGTGGCCCGCCGCCGCCGCGGCGGCGGCGCCAGCGGCGGGGGTGCTCGCCTGCGGGGTGTGGGTACCGGCGTCGGCCGGGGCCACGGGCGCGACCCCACCGACGCCGACGATCACGGCGTCGCCGAGACCGTCGGGCACCGGGACCGGCTCCCAGGCGCGGTACGCGAGGCCCGCTTCCTCGAGCGCGTCGATCACGACCTGGCGGGCGTCGCCGCCCTCCAGCCAGGTCGCCAGCATCAGGCGTGCCTCGGCACCGCGCAGCTGACCGTCCTGGCGGAGCGCCGCGAGCGCGATCGGCTGGCGGTCCTCCGGATCCTCGAGCGCCGGGCCGGTGATCTGGCTGCCGTGCATCGCGTCGTGGAGCATCAGCCGGGCCTGGGCGAGCATCGCCGCCAGCAGGCCGGGATCGGCGCGCAGCAGCACGGCCAGATCAGCGTGGTCGAGGCTGCTCAGCCCCCGCAGCGCGAGCACCTCGCGCTGGTCGACCGGCAGCAGCCGGTTGGCGCGGGAGACGGCCCCCTGGAGCCCGGTGAGCGGCGGCTGCGCCTCGTCGTGAGCGTGGAGCTGCGCTGCGTACTCGGGGTTCGCCTCGAGCTGGCCGAGCATCTGCCGGGCGTGCCAGCAGCCCATCAACAGCAGGTCGCGATCGTCGGTCCCCTCCGGCGCGTCCGGTGGGACCCGCTCCGCGACGGCGGCGAAGGCGGCGACCGCGGCGTGCCACGCGGCACCCGGACTGCCGGTCACCCGCAGCGCGAGGTTGAAGACGGTCTCGCCGTTGCGGTCGAACCGCGACGCGGTCACGGCCGGCACGGCGTTCGGATGGCTCTCGGACTCACTCGTCATCGATCTAGAGGGGATCGTAGGTGCTCGGGCGGTCAGCGTTCGCTGATCCTCCCACGGCGACGTTCCCCGACCAGCCCGGAACCAGGCCCTCGAGCCGGGCCTCCTCGAGGAAGTCGGCGAGCCCGCGCTCGATGCCGTCGGCGTCCCAACCCAGCTCCGGAGCGATCGTCTCGGCGACCCTGCGGGCCGCCGCGGCGTCGTCGGCGACCAGCGTCCGTGCGGCGGTCAGCCCGAGCCGGGTCCGGCGCAGCAGCACGTCGCCGAGCGACCGCGCGTGCTCGTTGCGGACGGCGTGCACGGCTTCGGCGAGCAGGTCGACGGGACCGTCGTCGACGATCGGCGCCGCCAGCTCCGGACGATCCGCGGCCAGCTGGAGCACGTCGCGCGCGACGCTCCCGTAGCGGGCGGCCAGCTGGGCGCGGGCGGCGTCGCCGGTTCCGCGGACGTGCGGCAGCCGCAGCGGGTCGACCGGCTGCCCGAGCGGCAGCTGGTCCGTCCGGCAGGGCACCTCGCGGCCGTCGCGCTCGGTCAGGCGGTCGACGGTCTGCTTCGCCATCCGCCGCCAGGTCGTCAGCTTGCCGCCGGTGATCGTCAGCATGCCCGACGACGTCTCGTAGAGCTCGGCCCGGCGCGAGATGTCGACCGACCGCTTCGGGTCGCCGGACGAGATCAGCGGGCGGACGCCGGCGTAGGCGCCGCTGACGTCCTCGGGCACCAGCGACGTGCCGAAGAAGGCGTTGAGCCCGTCGAGGATGTAGGCGACGTCCTCGTCCGGCGCGGCGACGTGGTCGAGGTCGCGCACGTCGTAGTCGTTGTCGGTCGTCCCGACCAGCGTCCGTCCCAGCCACGGCAGCGCGAACATGAAGCGGCCGCCGCCCGAGGGCACGATCGCCCCGGAGCGCAGCGGCAGCTTCTCCGCCGGCAGCGTCACGTGGGTCCCCCGCGAGGGCCGGATGATCGGGACCTCGGCCTCGTCGCGCAGCTCCGCCGGCCGCAGGCGATCGGCCCAGACGCCGGTCGCGTTGACGACGTTGGTCGCCCGGATCGGGAAGACCTCGCCCGACTCGCCGTCGCGGACCCGGACCCCGGTCGCCCCGCCGTCGCGCTCGACCAGCTCGAGGACCTCGACCCGGTTGAGGCAGACGGCCCCGAACCGCTCGGCCTCCTGGAGGATCGTGAGCACGAGCCGGCTGTCGTCGGTCTGGCAGTCGTAGAACAGCCAGCCGCCGGTCGGGTCCTGGTCGGCCAGCGCCGGCAGGTGCTCGATCACCTCGCGGGCGTCCAGCGAGCGGTGGCGGCCCGGCGTCCAGCCGGCCTCGGTGCCCTCCTGGCCCCGGCGACGGCGGCCACCGCGACGGGTGTCGACGGCCAGCGCGTCGTAGAGGTTGAGGCCGACGCCGGTCATCCGGTCGGGCCGATGCTCGCCGGCGGTGGCGACGACGAGCGGCAACGGCGTGACCAGGTGCGGCGCCAGGCGGGCGTTGATCTGGCGTTCGAGCAGCGCCTCGCGGACGAGTCCGATGTCGAAGCTCGCCAGGTACCGGAGACCGCCGTGGACCAGCTTGGAGCTGCGGCTGGAGGTCCCCGAGGCGTAGTCGAAGCGTTCGACCAACGCGACGGAGTACCCGCGTGAGGCCGCGTCGAGGGCGACCCCCGCTCCGGTGACCCCGCCGCCGACCACGACGACGTCGAAGGTCTCCTCGGTCAGGGCGCTGATGGCGTCGGAGCGCTCGAGCACCCGTCCAGCATGGCAGTCCGCGCGCCCGACGCATAGATGAGTGATTCCGCGGAGTCGTGGAGGTGGGGTGCGTTCGGGGCGGTGTCCCTGACGTCGCCCGGTGCCGAGAGCCAGGCTGAGAAGCCTGACCGAGGTGCCGGGTGGCGCCAGGTGCCGTCCCGGGCGCACCCCACGCCGCGAGGTCGTGGAATCACTCATCCAGCCGCCCGGACACGTACCCGGTGCCAGCGGCCCCGACGACCACCTCCCCGCCCCCTGCTCGCCCGGGGCCCGCGCTGAGAACCTGTTTCAGGATGATCGGCCGCCTGGGGCGGCCGTTGACGCATCGCCGGATCGGGGTGGGCGGGATCTGGTCTCTCAGTCAGACCACCAGTCTGACTCTCGGAGGGGCGGGCGGGAACCGTGTCGTGCCCGCCTCGGTCAACGACCACCCCAGACGACCACTGACCCTGAAACAGGTTCTTAGGGAATGATCCGGGTCGTCCCCGGGCCATCCCCCATGGTGGAAGCCGGCCCGCGGCGGCACCCTGGATACATCAACGCGATCCAGGACATCTGCCCATGAGCCCCGACTCCCCCATCCCCGACCCGGACCGCCCGGACGACCGCGACGACGTCGCCGCGTCAGCCGACCGCGAAGCCGCGGCCGGCGCCGACCAACGTCCCGCGGGACCGGACGACGCGACCCGCGAGCAGCCGGGACTCGACCACGCCGCGGGTTCCGCCGACGCAGCCACGGACCCCACCGAGACGCCCGACGCGACCCGCGAGCAGCCCGAGGCCGTGCGCCCCGACGCCGCCGGGACGGCCGGCGGCGCGACCCCGCCGCCGCTGGATCCCCCGCCCGCCGCCGGAACGACACCGCCGCCGGTCGACCCGCCCACCCCCGCACCCGGGCTCTACCGCTCGTCCAGCGACCGGCTCCTGTTCGGCGTCTGCGGCGGGATCGGCCAGCGCTACGACATCGAGCCCGTGCTCGTCCGGCTCGCGTTCCTCGCGACCCTGCTGCTGGGCGGCGCCGGGCTGCTCTTCTACCTCGCCGCGGCGATCCTGATCCCGCGGGCCCCGGTCGATCCGGCCGAGGGCGTCCCGGTAACCGCCGGCAGCGGCCCCGCCGTCAACGCCGCCGACGGCGCGCTCCGGATCCTGTTCGGGCTGGCCGCGATCGTCGGCCTCTTCGTCGCCCTCTGCATCGTCGCCGGGATCAGCTTCGGCGCGACGGTCTTCTTCGGGGCCTGGCCGGTCTCGATCGTGCTCGCGGTGCTCGGCGTCCTGCTGATCCTGAACGCCCGCAGCCGTCGGACGGTGGGCTCGCTGCTGGTGCTCGTGCTGGCGCTCGCGCTGCCGGCCGCCGCCGCGGTGATCGCCGACGTGTCGGTCGACCGCTCGGCCGGCGACCGCCTCGAGCGGCCGGCGACCGTCGACCAGGCGACCGCCGGCTACCGCCTCGGTCTCGGAGAGATGACCGTCGACCTGCGCGACGTCGAGGTCCGCGCCGGTGAGCGGGTCACGATCCCCGCCCGCGTCGACGTCGGCCGTCTCACGGTGATCATCCCGCCGAAGCGCTGCACGGCCTGGACCGTCGAGACCCGCACCCGCGTCGGCGACGTGCGCGTCCTGAACGGCCGTTCCCAGACCGAGTGGATCACGGGCAACGACCACCGGACCTACACGATCGACGCGAGCGACTCCGGCACCCGGCCGCGCGTCACGCTCGACCTCCGCGTCGGCGTCGGGGAGATCCGCGTCGCCCGCAGCCGGGCCGAGCTCCGCCGCTTCGACCGTCAGGCGAGCTTCCTCAGCAACGGCTCCCAGGTGATCCGGACCGACGCCTGCCGTCCCCACGCAGGGAGCGGCTCGCGGTGAACCAGACCGGGCTCGTCCGCCTCACGGGAGTCCTGGCCGCGCTGGTCGCGGTCGGGCTCGTCGTCGTCGAGGGCGCGCCCGACCGGACCAACCACCGGCTCCTCGTCGGCCTCTGCGTGGTCCTCACCGTCGTCGCGTTGCTGGCCCGGGTGACGCTGGCCCGCGACCGGATCCGCCAACGCCGCGCGGCACGGGCCGCGTTCCGCGCTCGACGGCGGGCGAACCCGGGTGGTCTCCTGACCGCCGACGCCGTCAGCGATCGCCGCTCGATGGTCGGCATCGTCGTCGCCCTGATCGGCGTGATCGTCGGTCTGCTGGCCGTCCAGGGGCTCCTCGGTCTCAGCTTCTGGGCGCTGCTCCTGCTCGCGGTCGGCGGGTTCGTGATCTGGTCGCAGACCGCCGACGTCCCCGAGGCGACCGACGAGCGGCCGCTGACCGGTTGGCAGCGGCTGGTCGGCCGCCGGGACGGCACGCGCTCCGAGTCCGACCGGCTGCTGCTGGCCAGCGGCGTCGCGATCGTCGTGCTCGGGGCCCTGGTCGCGCTCTCGTCGCTCGGCGCGCTCCAGACCTCGCGGACGGGTGCCGTCCAGCTGATCGTCGCGCTGGCCGCGATCCTCGTCGTCGTCGCGCCGTTCTGGCGGCGGATGTCGCGTCGCGCCCAGGCCGAGCGCTCGGAGCGGATCCGCGGCGACGAGCGGGCCGAGGTCGCCGCCCACCTGCACGACTCGGTGCTCCAGACGCTCGCGCTGATCCAACGGCGCAACAACGACCCGCGCGAGGTCGCCAGCCTCGCCCGGCGTCAGGAGCGCGAGTTGCGGCTGTGGCTGTCCGGGCGCAGCGAACGTCCCGAGGACGAGCTGATGGCCGGCCTCCGCGCCGCCGCGGCCGCCGTCGAGCTCGAGCAGGGCGTCGAGATCGAGGTCGTCACCAGCGGCGAGTCGCCGCTCGACGACCGCGCGGTCGCCCTGCTCGCGGCAGCCCGCGAGGCAATGGCCAACGCCGCCCGCCACAGCGGGGTCGCCGAGGACGGCGACGGCGGCCACCCGATCTCGGTCTTCGCCGAGGTCGAGGACGGGACGATCGCCGTATTCGTTCGCGACCGCGGCCGCGGCTTCGATCCCGACAGCGTGCCCGGCGACCGCCGCGGCGTCCGCGAATCGATCGTCGGCCGGATGCGCCGGGCCGGCGGTCGCGCCACCATCCATACGTCCCCCGGCGAGGGGACCGAAGTCGAACTGCTCCTGGAGAACCGCTCGTGACCAGCCTCCCCACCGTCGTCCTCGTCGACGACCACGCCCTCTTCCGGGCCGGTGTCCGCGCCGAGCTCGAGAACCGCTCCGGGACCGCCGGCGCCTCCGTGATCGGCGAGGCCGGTGACGTCGACGAGGCGATCCGCCTGATCCTCGACCGCGAGCCGGACGTAGTCCTGCTCGACGTCCACATGCCCGGGGGCGGCGGCGCCGAGGTGATCCGCCGGGTCCACGAGCAGCGTCCCGGGCAGCGGTTCCTCGCGCTGTCGGTCTCCGACGAGCCGGAGGACGTGATCAGCCTGATCCGGCTCGGGGCCCGCGGCTACGTGACCAAGACGATCTCCGGCGACGACCTGGTCGCGGCGATCGGCCAGATCCGGGCCGGCGACGCGGTCTTCTCGCCGCGGCTCGCCGGGTTCGTGCTCGACGCCTTCTCCGGTCGGGTCGAGGGCGTCTCGCTGGTCGCCGACCCCGAGCTGGACCAGCTGACCGACCGCGAGCGCGAGGTCCTGCGGCTGATCGCCCGCGGCTACATGTACAAGGAGATCGCCCGGCGGTTGACGATCAGCCCGAAGACCGTCGAGCACCACGTCAGCGCCGTGCTCCGCAAGCTCCAGCTCTCCAACCGCCACGAGCTGACGCGTTGGGCGACCGAGCGGCGGCTCGTCGACTAGCCGCCGCTCCGGCGACGGTGCCCCGACCCACCGGGCACCGGTCCCGGCCGACGCACCGAGCCGCCGCTCGAACCTGGGCACACGTCGTTCCTACGCGTCAGTAGGCTCTCGCCTCATGGCCTCTCGCACGATCCTCTTCACGGGCTTCCCCGGCTTCATCGGCGCTCGCCTGATCCCGCTGCTGCTGAAGCAGGATCCCGAGGCCACGATCGTCGCCCTGGTCGAACCACGGATGGTCGAGCGGGCCCACGCCGTCGCCGCCGAGATGGGCCACGGCGAGCGCCTGCAGATCCAGGCCGGCGACATCACGGCCCCGCGGCTCGGCCTCGACGAGCCGACCTACCGCCGGCTCGCCTCCGAGACCGTCGCGGTCCACCACCTGGCCGCGATCTACGACCTGGCGGTGCCGCGCGGGATCGCCGAGCGGGTCAACGTCGAGGGCACCCAGAACGTCATCGAGTTCTGCAAGGCCTGCGACCGCCTCGAGCGCCACAACTACGTGTCGACCTCGTACGTGGCCGGGCTCCGGCGCGGGCTCGTGCTCGAGTCCGACCTCGCCGCCGGCCAGACCTTCAAGAACCACTACGAGTCGACCAAGTTCGCCGCCGAGGTCCTCGTCCGGGCGTCGATGGACGAGGTCCCGACCACCATCTACCGGCCGGGGATCGTCGTCGGCGACTCGCAGACCGGCGTCACCCAGAAGTTCGACGGGCCCTACTACCTGCTGCGCTCGATCGCCGCCTCGTTCGGCCCGATCGTCCAGCCCGGGGAGATGGCCGCGCCGTTCAACGTCGTCCCGATCGACTTCATCATCGACGCGATCGTGGCCGGGGCCGGCAACCCCGAGTTCGCCGGAGAGACGCTGCACCTGGTCGATCCCGAGCCGATCAGCGCCGCCGACTTCTACGGGCTGCTGACCCAGGAGTACGCCGGCAAGGCCGCCGCGCTGCGGCTGCCGTGGGCGCTGGTCGACCAGTCGCTGCGGCTCGGCGTGCTGCGCTCGCTGCTGGGCGGCACCCCGCGCGAGTCGCTGATCTACCTGAACCACAAGGTCCGCTACGACGCGACCCGCGCGACCGAGCTGCTCGGCCGCCACGGCGTCCGCTGTCCCCCGGTCGCCAGCTACGTCGCTCCGATGGTCCGCTTCTTCCGAGAGCACGAGGACGATCCGGCCTTCGCGGCCGCCCGCTGAGGCGACGATTCGTCGTTGCGAGCGGAACTTCTTCGGGTTCTCGGGGTTTCAGTCTCCGTGACGTTCCGCCTCGCTTCCTCGGCGACGGTCGCGTTCGCGGCTGCCGCCGTGCTCGCGCTACCGCCCTCCGCCCTCGCCCAGGACGCGGGGGCCTCCGCCGGCACCCCGCCCACGGTCACCACCACCGAGGCCCCGGCGACCGGAACGACCACGACCCCGACCACCGAGGTGCCGACCGCGGATGGCGTCGTCGTGCCGCCGGCCGCGGCCACCGCGGCGCCCACCCCGCCCGCGCCGACCGCCCCCGGGCCGCTGGTCCTCTCGGTCGAGCAGAACGAGACGCCGATCGATGGCTGGAACGGCTGGCTCGTCTGGAGCCGACGCGACCTGACCGGGCGCTACCAGCTGATCGCCCGCACGCCGGCCGGCGCCGGCGTGACGTTGCCGGTCCCGACCCAGGACTCCCCGATCGACGCGAGCATCGGCCTCGGTCCCGACGGCGGTCCACTGATCGTCTACAGCCGTTGCGTCTCGGCGGTCGAGGCGAGCCCGGTCGGCTGCGACATCTACCGCATCGATCCCCGGACCGGAGCGGGTGGCCCGGTCCCCTCCGCCTCACGCGCCGATCTCAACGAGCGCCATCCGGCGGTCTGGGGCAACCAGATCGCGTTCTCGCGCGAGGTCGTCCCCGGACGCCGCGAGCGGTACGGGATCGCGATCGCGGCTCTCGACGGGGCGGCGCCGAAGAAGGCCAGCCTCTTCGGCCCGCGGCGCGTGCGGCGCGGCAAGCGGACGCTCCCGATCGTCGCCTACGGCCCGTCCGACATCGATCTGCGGGGCAGCACGCTCGCCTACTCGTGGCACACGACCGGCCCGGGCAAGCGCTGGCAGCTGATCGTCAACCAGCGCAAGAAGGCCGGCCGCGTCGCACGGACCGTGCTGACCACGACCACCACGCGGCGGACGATCGCCGCGCTCGGCCGGCCCGTGCTGAGCGCGTCCGACGTCGTGGTGCCGGTCCTGCGGACCGGGGGCGACAGCCGCTCCGAGGTCCTCCGCATGACGTACGCCGGCGGCAGGAAGGCCGCGCTGCAGGGCGGCTTCAGTGCCGCCCAGACCGAGCGCTACGGCTCGGCGCTGACGGCGGTCGCGCGCCCCAGCGACGACGTGCTGGTCGTCCTCCGCCGACTCGCCAGCGACGGGCGCTGGAGCTGCAAGCATCCGGCGCTGCCGAGTGCCCGCGGCTGCGAGATCCTGCAGATGAACGGCGCCGCCCAGACCTGGCTGCCGGTCGCCCGGCGCTAGCCGGGCGACACCCGCCCGCCGCCGCTCCGGCAGGTGGGTGGGCGGGCGGGGTCCGTACGCCGTCTCGTCGACCCCGCCCGTGGCGGGGTCGCTGTCGCTCGGGATCGACCCGACGTCGTCCCGTATCGAGCAGTGGTCTGAACCACTTGAACTAATTTTCCCGCAATTTGCGGGAAAGTGGTTTGCATATCGTGCGAATGCTCCCTACGGTGCACGCAACCGAGCGGACCACTTGGATCTATGGCTACACAGCGCTTCGCATCAGTCCGGGACGACCTCGTCGCCCGGATGCACGACGGGACCATCAAGCCCGGGCAGCGGTTCCCCGCCGAGCGCCGACTCTGCGAGGAGCTCGGCGTCTCCCGGGCGACCCTGCGGGCGGCGCTCGACCTGCTCGAGGCCGACGGCCTCGTCGACCGTCGCCACGGCTCGGGCACCTACGCCTGCGAGCCGCGAATCACGATCGACACCTCGGTCCTGATCTCCTTCACCGAGGGCGTGCTCGGCAAGGGCCGCCGCCCCGCCGCCCAGCTGATCGACTGCGACCGCGCTCCGGTCCGGCTCGACCGCTTCGGCGCGCTCGCCGCAACCGCACTGCGGCTGGAGCCCGACGACGAGGTCTGGCGGGTCGTGCGGGTGCGGACGGCCAACGGCGTGCCCGTCGCGCTCGAGCGCTCGTGGTTCCCGCTCGCGCTGACGCCCGACCTCGACGCCCACGACCTCGAGCAGCGTTCGATCTACGCGCTGCTCGTCGAGGAGTACGGCCTGCTCCCCGACCACGCCTTCCAACAGCTCGACGCGGTCGCGGCCGAGCCCGAGGACGCCGACGACCTCGGCTGCGATCCCGGCGCGCCGTTGATGCGCGTCACCCGGACCGCACAGACCCTCAGCGGCGTACCCGTCGAGTACGCCCGCGACCTCTACCTGCCCCACCGCTCGACGTTCGTCGCCCACGCGCGGATCCCCGAGCGGCCGAGCAACGTCCTTCCGGCCGTCGCGGCCCCGGAGACCGAGGACGGCCGACTGCCGCCCGCGGCCCCGGCGGCTCACTCCCCCCATCCCAGCGAGGACGATCACCGATGAGCACCAGCCCCCAGGCGACCACCACCGACGAGGACGTCGGCCGGTTCGGCTACGAACAAGAGGTCAAGCGGACGATCAGCCCGTTCGGCTCGTTCGCGATGGCGTTCTCGTTCGTCTCGATCGCGACCGGCATCTTCACCGGCTACGGCCTGCTGCTGGGCAACTCGGGGCCGGTCGGGATCTGGATGTGGCTGCTGGCCGGCGCAGGCCAGACGCTCGTCGCGCTGGTCTTCATCCAGCTCGCGCTGCGGATGCCGATCGCGGGCTACTCGTACCAATGGGCCTCACGATTGGTGGGACCGAAGGTCGGCTGGGGCTTCGGCTGGATCTCGTACTCGTTCCTGGCGATCGTGATCGTCGCCGTCACCTACGGCATGGCCGACCAGTCGCTGATCCCGCTGACCGGACTCGACCACACCGTCGAGAACGTCCGGCTGCTGACGATCGGCGCCCTCTGCCTGCAGGCCCTCCTGATCGTCTTCAGCCAGAAGCTCGTCAGCCTGATCAACAACATCGGCGTCGGGATCGAGATCGTCGGCATCCTCGTCCTCAGCGTGCTGCTGATCGGCGCCGTGCTCTTCGGCGACTCCGGCGGATCGGCCTCGAACCTCTTCTCCAAGGGCACCCACGCCGGTGACGGCAACTACTGGGGCTTCAACGGCGCCTTCATGGTCGCGGTCCTGCTCGGCGCCTACACGATCGTCGGCTTCGAGTCGGCGGCGAACCTGGCCGAGGAGACCCACAACCCGAGCAAGGTCGTTCCGAAGGCGATGCTCCAGGGCGTGCTCGTCTCGACCGGCGCCGGCTTCCTGTTCCTCGTCGCGCTGACCGTCGCGATCCCGAACGTCGCCGCGATCACCGCGTCCTCGACCCCGGGCGCCGACATCATGAGCTCGCACTTCGGCGAGGTCTTCACCCGGATCACCTACGCGTTCATCTCGATCGCGCAGTTCGTCTGCGGCCTGACGATCATGACCTCGGGCTCGCGGCTGGTCTACGCGATGTCCCGCGATCGCCGGTTCCCCGCCTTCCAGGTCTTCGGCAAGGTCTCCCCCAAGACCGGGACCCCGATCCCGGCGATCCTGCTGATCCTCGCGGGCGGCATCGTCTTCACGATGCTGTTCGGGGAGAACGCGCTGGCGAACCTGTTCGCCGCCGCGACGATCCTGCCGACGACGATCTACCTGATCACCGTGCTGCTGTTCGCGTTCACCAAGCACAAGCTGCCCAACGTCGAGTCGCGTTGGAACCTCGGCCGTTGGACCTGGCCGGTCGTCGTCGGCGCCGTCGCCTGGTGCCTGTTCGCGCTCTCCGCGCTGACGCTGCCCGAGCAGTTCCGCGACCCGGTCAAGCTGGTCGGCGTGATGTTCGCGATCGGCGTCGTCGTGTTCGCGCTGATGATGCTGTTCAACCGCGACGCGCTGCGGCCGACCGCCGGCGAGCAGGGGCCGATCGGTCCCGGACTGGCCGCCGACGAGGCCGCGATCGCGGCGCGGGAGGCAGAGACCGGCGAGGTCCCCGCCGGCACCGTCGACCCGGTTCCGACCAGCAACGCATGAACGTCCTGGCCGTCGACCAGGGGACCTCGTCGACGAAGGCGCTCGTCGTCGCGCCCGACGGGACCGTCCTCGGGGAGGGCCGCGCACCGGTCCGCCCCCGGTCGCCGGCCCCCGGACACGTCGAGCAGGATCCGCAGGAGCTGCTCGACTCGATCGTCGCCGCCGGCCGTGAGGCGCTGGCGGCGGCGGGCGTGCCGGTGGTCGCGGTCGGCCTCGGCAACCAGGGCGAGACGGTCCTCGCGCTCGACGCCGCGAGTGGCCGCCCGCTCGGCCCCGCGCTGAGCTGGCAGGACCGCCGGGCGAGCACGATCGCCGACGAGCTGGCCGAGCACGGCGATCGCCTGACGGCGATCTCCGGCCTGCCGCTCGACCCCTACTTCTCCGCCCCCAAGCTGACCTGGCTGGCCCGGCAACACCCCGGCGCGGTCGTGACCACGATCGACGCCTGGCTCGTCCGCGAGCTGACCGGCGCGTTCGTGACCGACGCGGCGACCGCCTCGCGCTCGCTGCTGCTCGATCTCGACGCCGGCGACTGGTCGCCCGAGGCCTGCGGGATCTTCGGCCTCGACCCCGCGAGCCTGCCGACGGTCGTCGACTGCGCCGGCGACTTCGGCACCACCGACGCCTTCGGCCCGCGCCTGCCGCTGACCGGCCTCTGCGTCGACCAGCAGGCCGCCCTCTTCGCCGAGCGCTGCCTCGTCCCAGGCGAGGCGAAGTGCACCTACGGGACCGGCGCCTTCCTGCTCGCCCAGGCCGGGACGACGCCGGTCCGCTCGCAGGCACGGCTGGCCGCCTGCGTCGCCTGGCGACTGGACGGCACGCCCAGCTACTGCTTCGACGGCCAGGTCTACACCGCGGCGGCCGCGATCGACTGGCTGGCCGGGCTCGGCCTGACCGGCTCCGCGGCCGAGGTCGACGCGCTCGCCGGTGACGCCGCCGCCGACAGCGAGGCCCTGTTCGTGCCTGCCCTGGCCGGGCTCGGCGCCCCGTTCTGGGCCCCCAACGCCCGCGGCGGCTGGGTCGGCCTGACCCTCTCGACCGGCCGTTCCGAGCTCGTCCGGGCCGTGGTCGACGGGATCGCCGCCCAGGTCGCCTACCTCGCCGATGCCGTCGTCGGCGACCTCGGCGCCCCGCTGCGGACGTTGCGCGTCGACGGCGGACTGACCCGCTCCGCCGTCCTGCTCCAGACCCAGGCCGACCTGCTGCAGGTGCCGGTCGAGGTCTACCCGTCGCCCGACGCGACCGGCCTCGGCGTCGCCGCCTTCGCCCGGCTCGGCGCGGGCCTCGCCGCCGACGCCGAGGAGGCCGTCCCGGCCTGGCGCCCGTCCGCGACCTACGAGCCCCGGATCGACGCCGCAACCGCGAGCGCCCGTGTCGCTCGCTGGCGGATCGCCGCCGAGGCGCTCGCCGCCCTTCCCCCGCTCCCGCCCTCTCCCCCGGAGGCCCAGTGACCACTCCCTCGTTCGACCGCGACGTCGTGATCGTCGGCGGCGGCGTCGTCGGCCTCGGCATCGCCCGCCAGCTGACCCGCCACCACCTCGACGTGACTCTGCTGGAGGCCCGGCCCGACATCGCCGCCGGCACCAGCAAGGCCAACACCGCGATCCTCCACACCGGCTTCGACGCGACGCCGGGCACGATCGAGTCGCGGCTGGTCGCCCGCGGCCACGCGCTGCTGCACGAGTACGCGGCGCAGGTCGGGATCCCGATCGAGCCGCTCGGCGCGCTGCTGGTCGCGTGGAACGAGGAGCAGCAGGCCCGCTTCCCGCAGATCATCGACCAGGCCCGCCGCAACGGCTACGACCAGGTCCGCGAGATCCCCGTCGAGGAGCTGCGCCGCCGTGAGCCGCACCTCGGCCCGGGCGCGCTCGGTGCGCTCGAGGTCCCCGACGAGCACATCGTCTGCCCCTTCACCACGCCGCTGGCCTACGCCTACGACGCCGTCCAGGCCGGACTCGACCTGCGCCGCTCGTGCGCGGTCACCGCGATCGACCGGCTCCGCCCCGCCGACGGCTTCGGCGGCGACGGCTTCCGCGTCCACACCAGCCAGGGCGCCCTGACCTGCCGCTGGCTGGTCAACGCGGCCGGGCTCGCCTCCGACGTGGTCCACCGGCTCGCCGGGCACGACGGCTACACGATCAGCCCTCGCCGCGGCGAGCTGATCGTGTTCGACAAGCTCTCGCGTCCGCTGGTCAACCACGTGCTGCTGCCGGTCCCGACCGCGACGACGAAGGGCGTGCTCGTCTCCCCTACGACCTTCGGCAACGTCCTGCTCGGGCCGACCGCCGACGACATCGACGACCGTGACGACCGCGCCACGACCCCGGACGGGCTCGCCCGGCTGCTCGACGCCGGCGGCCGGATCCTGCCCGCGCTGCTGGACCAGGAGGTCACGGCCACCTACACCGGCCTGCGGGCCGCGACCGAGCACAAGGACTACCAGCTGGCGCTGTTCGCGCCCGAGGGCTACGTCTCGGTCGGTGGGATCCGCTCGACCGGCCTGACGTCGTCGCTGGCGATCGGCGAGGCGGTCTGCGAGCTGTTGGTCGGCGCCGGGCTCGAGCTGGAGCCGCGCGACGACCTGCCGGAGCTGCGGATGCCGAACATCGGCGAGGCCTTCCCCCGCCCGTACGAGCAGGAGCAGCGGATCGCCGCCGATCCCGACTGCGGCGAGCTCGTCTGCTTCTGCGAGCGGGTCACCCGCGGCGAGATCCACGACGCCCTCCACTCGCCGGTCCCGGCGGTCGACGTCGACGGGCTCCGCCGCCGAACACGCGCCACCATGGGCCGCTGCCAGAGCTTCTACTGCGGCGGTCGGGTCGACTCGCTGCTGGGCGAGGCGCTGACCGCGCGCGCGTCGGAGCCGGTCCGATGAGCGTCACCGAGACCCCCAACGTCCTGATCGTCGGCGGTGGCCCCGCCGGCCTGACCGCCGCGGTCGCCCTGCGACGCCAGGGCGTCCGCGGGATCACCGTGGTCGAGCGCGAGCCGGAGGCCGGTGGCGTACCCCGCCACTGCGATCACCAGGGCTTCGGCCTCCGCGACCTCCACCGCAGCCTGACCGGTCCCGCGTACGCGGCCCGGCTCCGCGACGCCGCGGCCCGCGCCGGGATCGACGTGCGCACGAGCACGATGGTGACCGGCTGGGACGCGCCGGGCGACTCCGGCCCCGACGCCGCGCCGGCCGCGTGGACCACCAGCCGTCACGGTCGCACCCGGATCGCGCCCCGTGCCGTGCTGCTGGCGACCGGCGTCCGTGAGCGTCCGCGCAGCGCCCGTCTGATCGCCGGGGTCCGCGCGACCGGTGGCGTCCTCACCACCGGCACGCTCCAGCAGCAGGTCTACCTCGAGCACCACCGCGTGCCCGGCCGGACCGTGATCGTCGGGGCCGAGCACGTCTCGTACTCGGCGCTGGCGACGCTCCGCCACGGCGGGGCATCGCCGATCGCGATGGTCACCGAGCAGGCCCGCCACGAGACCTGGGCGCCGGTCGCGCTCGGCGGTCGCTTCGGCTTCGGGGTCCCGCTGCGGACCCGTGTCCGCGTCCGCCGGATCCTCGGCGTCGACCGGGTGACGGGGATCGAGCTGGAGGACCTCGACAGCGGTCGCCTCGAGCAGCTCGCCTGCGACCGGGTGCTGCTGACCGGGGACTGGATCGCCGACTACGAGCTGGCCGTCGCCGCCGACGTGCCCCGCGACGCCGGCACCGGCGGCCCGCGAGTAGACCAGGCGCTCCGGACCGACCGTCCTGGGGTCTTCGCCGCCGGCAACCTGCTGCACCCGACCGAGACCGGCGATGTCGCCGCGCTCGACGGCCGCCACGTCGCGGGAACGATCGCTCGCTGGCTGACCGCCCCGGCCGACGTCCGCGCCTGGACGCCCGGGACGAGCGTGCCGGTCGAGGTCGACGCGCCGCTGAAGTGGGTCGCCCCGAACGTCGTCGTGCCCGGCGGCGGACGGCCGCCGCGCAACCGCTTCGCCGTCCGCACGCTGGTCCAGGGTCGACGGCTGCTGGTCCGGGTCACGCAGGGTGACCGCGAGCTGTGGCGGGGCCGCCTGAGCCACGCCGGTCCGGCGCGCTGCTCGACCCTGCCGGCCGGCTGGGTCGACGGGGTCGATCCGACCGGCGGACCGGTCCGGATCTCCGGGGCCTGAGCAGGATCGTCCGCGGCCCGCGAAGGTCAGCGGGCCGGGACCTTCGCGGGCCGCGGGCCGGTCCCGCGCGCCCGGCCGGGAGGCGCTAGCGGCCGGCGGCCTTCGCGACCGGCAGCGGCGTCACCGTGCCGCCGCGGACGGCGACCGCGAAGTGTCGCTGGAGCGTCTCCTCGTCGAGCGCGCCCGCGGCCTGGAGCAGCCCGGCCTGGTCGGTGCCGGTGACGATCCAGCTCGGCGGCTCGTCGCGGTACCGCGAGGCGAAGATCAGGCCGGTGCCCGGGCCGAGCGTGTCGACGACGTTGCCGGGTCCGTCGAGCAGCTCGATCGTGCGGCCGTTCTTGGCGGGCACGGCCCAGACGCCGGAGGCCCCGGGGCCCCGCTCGGCCAGCTGGGCGGCCGGGTCCTCGCGCATCTTGTCCCAGGTGCCGACCGCGACCCGCGCGCTCTCGGGGTTGTAGGAGGTCCGCAGCAGGTTCGTCGAGACGGGGATCTCGTAGCGGGTCAGCGCGTCGCGGACCTGACGGCAGGCCTGCTGACGCGGCTCGGCGCACTCGACCCGGAGCGGCCAGCGCATGCCCTCGGCCCCGTGCAGGAACGGCTCGGGGAAGGTCCCGACGACGCCGCGCGGGGTGCCGACCTTGGCGTTCGGACGGAGGTCGAACCAGATCGTGTCGCCGTTGAAGACCTTGGCCGTACGCGGCGTCTCGACGACCGGCGGCTGCTGGAGGTTGACGTCCTGGCCCTTGAGCAGGCCGCCGCTGCGGAGCGAGACGCCGTTGACCCAGAAGCTCCAGGCGGCACCGCCCTTGGCCGTGCGGCCGTCGATCGTCGTCACGGCCGAGCCGGCGGCGTTGGTCTCGACCCCGTCGGCGGTGCGCCGGAGGACGGCCAGGACCGACTCCTCGTCCTTGACCTCGACCTTGGTCTCGTCGAGCAGGACCTTGGCGCCGTCGTCGGTGGTGACGAGGACCCGCACCCCGGCCGAGGGATCGCCGACCTTGCCGCAGCCGCTGACGGCGGCCAGGCCGCCCGCGACGGCCAGCAGCAACAGCGCTCGGCGGACGCGGGACGAACGGGGCGACGACGTCAGCACGGCGACGGATTCTAGGGATCCGCCGCCGTTCGCCCCCGCTCCCACGGGCCGTCCGTCGGCCTCGAGAGATCACCCCGGAACGCTAGGGTCGGCGGGAGCGGTCCCGGTCCCCGACAGAGGAGCAACGCATGACCGTCAACCTGACGCGCATCTACACGCGAACCGGTGACGCCGGAGAAACCCACCTGGGCGACATGAGCCGGGTACCGAAGACCCATCCCCGGATCGAGGCCTACGGCGACATCGACGAGCTCAACAGCCAGCTCGGCGTCGTCCTGACCCTCGATGACCTGCCGGAGCGCTTCGGTCCCTGGATCCGGCAGATCCAGAACGACCTCTTCGACCTCGGCGCCGACCTCTCGGTCCCGTACGACACCGAGCACGCCCGCAAGGACCGGCTCCGTGCGACCTCGGAGCAGGTCACCTGGCTGGAGCATCGCTGCGACGAGGTCAACGCCGAGCTGACGCCGCTGCGGTCGTTCCTGCTCCCGGGCGGCAGCCCCGCCGCCGCCCACCTGCACGTGGCCCGCACGGTCGCGCGCCGATCGGAGCGGCGCGCGCTGCTGGTCGAAGGGGCGAACCCGGAGGTCATCCGGTACCTGAACCGGCTCTCCGACCTGCTGTTCATCCTCTCCCGCGCGGCCAACAGCGGCGAGGAGCCGCTCTGGAAGCCGGGCAGCACCGCCTGAGCGGCGAGGCGACGCCGGGGGCTCCGGGCCCTGCGCTTCGGCGCCGGGCCCGGGGCGTCTCGGTCTCCTCGCGCTACCAGATCAGCTTGACGCCCTGGCTCTGGTGCTTCTCCGAGCTCCGGGCGAGCCGGTCGACCTCGGCCGTGTCGCGCTTCGAGGGGTGGTGCCCCTTGGCGTAGGCCCGCGAGAGCTTGGCGGTGAGCCGGTAGTGCCTGCGCATCTCGTCGATGCTCAGCAGGATCAGCTTGCGCCCCCTCCGCCCGGCCTTGGTCGACCCGCGCTCGGCCGCGACCTTCCTGCTGTACCGCACCAGGGGCGCGTCCAGCCGCTCGACCGCAGCGGCGTAGCGGGCGGAGTAGGCCCTGCTCCCGAGATCCTTCTCGTCGGGCAACGTGGCGAAGATCGCATCGCTCTCCCGCTGCCACTGCTTGACGCCGGAGCCCACCACCGAGCGCAGCGACGTGTCGCTGGCGCTCGCGGGAGCGACGGAGAGCATGGTCAGGGACAGCACCGCGATCAGCAGTACGAGCGGGCGAACAAGCCCAAGGGGACGGGACACGAAAGGCTCCGGGGAGTCGGTGACGGGAATCGGGCGCTTCTACGGCGCGGGCTCGGCCGCACGAGGCAGCGCCCGAACGGTTCGACGGCGAGGTTCGGCCGGCGGCCCCGTTGCGGGACCCGACCTCAGCGGGTGGCGGAACGCTACCCGCTGACAGCGCTGTCGTCGTACTTGATCTTCAGCAGCTTGTAGGCCCGTCGACTGTCGCGTTCGACCGCCTTGCCAACCTTCGTGAGGCCAGCCATGTCGCTCTTCGACGGTTCCTTTCCGGCCGCGCTATCCAGCATGACCTTCGTCGTCAGCCGGAACAGCTTCCGCGATCCGTCGACCGACTTCAGCAGCAGCTTGCGTGCCGTGCGACCGGCGCTGGTCGACCCGCGCTGCTTGGCGATCTGCTCGCCGTACTCGACGAGAATCCCGTCGACCTGCTCCATCGCCGCCGTGTAGTCGGCCGCGAACGTCGGGCTCTTCTCGTCCTCCGGCCCGTCGATCGCATCGATCTGCTTGCTCGCCTTCTTGTCGAGCGAGATCACCGCCGAGCGCAGCGTCTTGTCGCTCGCGCTCGCGGGCGCGACGGAGAGCATGGTCAGGGACAGCACAGCGATCAGCAGTGCCAGCGGGCGGGTCAGCCCAAGGGGACGGGACACGAAATGGCTCCAGGGGAGTCGTTGAGGGAGCCGCGCACTCTGACGACCCCGTCCCCATGCCGCCAAGCAAACAGACGAACGATCGACGAACAGGGCCGTGCGCGCGCGGAGGCGCGGCGGCAGCCCGGTTGTTGCGGTGGTCCTGGCGGGGCCGCCGGGCGAACGCGTCGCCCCGCCGGCCGACCTCACTCGGCGGCAGCCTCGCCGCCGTCTTCGTCGGAGTCGCCGCCCGCGTCGTCGGAGCTCTCGTCGTCGGAGCTCTCGTCGTCGGAGCTGCCCTCGTCGGGGGTCACGACCACCGCCCCCTCGCCGAGCGGAGCCGGGAGCTTGATCTTCAGCAGCCTGTAGGCGCGCCGGCGGTCTCGCGCCGAGGCGTCGGAGAGCCGCGCGGCCTTGTCCAGGTCGTGCTGCGACGGCTCATCCTCGTCGAGCGTCATCTTCGTGACCAGCGCATAGCTCTTGCGCATCGCGTCGGTGCTCTTGAGCAGCAGCTTGCGGGCCTGCCGGCCCTTGCCCGTCGACCCGCGCTGCGCGGCGATCCGCCGGCCGTAGCGTGCGAACGCGCCGTCGAGCTTCCGCATCCCGGTCTGGTACTCGGCCGCGAAGCTCGGGCTCTCCTCGTCCTCCGGCATCTCCAGAGACTCCCCGGCCCGCTCGAGCTGCTTGCCGGCCGAGATCACCGTCGAGCGCAGCGACTTGTCGCTCGCGTTCGCCGGAGCGACGGAGAGCATGGCGAGGGACAGCACCGCGATCAGCAGCGCAAAGGGGCGAGCGAGCCCAAGGGAAGGGGGCACGGACGGGGCTCCAGGAGAGTCGACGACGGAGCCGCGCACTCTGACGACCGCGCCCCCGCCCGCCAAGCAAACAGACGAACGGTCGAGCCTGGCCGTTACGAAACCCGAGACCGGACCCCGCCAACGACGAAGCCCCCGCTTTCGCGAGGGCTTCGAGAGGTACCGCTACCGGGATTCGAACCCGGGTTTCCGCCGTGAGAGGGCGGCGTCCTAGTCCCCTGGACGATAGCGGCGCGGAGGCGATTTATAGCACTTCTGCCGCGGTGCACGTCGCGCCGGTGAAGGCGTTGGCCGCGCTGCGGAGCGGGATTTATAGCACTCCCGACGCGGCGCGCGTCGCCCGCCCCCGCTCCCCGCTCGGCCCCGCGAACCCCGCCCCGCCACGGGCCGCCGTCTTTTCCCAGCGTGCGCTATTGTCTCCGCTCGCGGCACAGCCGTGATCGCCACGCGGATGTGGCGGAATTGGTAGACGCGCGGCGTTCAGGTCGCCGTGGGGGCAACCCCGTGGAGGTTCGAGTCCTCTCATCCGCACCATACGCAGCACCCAGAACCCCCGCGCTCCGCAAGGACCGCGGGGGTTCTGTCGTTTCCGGGGCACGCGAACTGCCGTCTGGGGACGCCAACTGCCGTCCAGGGCACGCGAACCGCCGGTCAGCCCGTAGCCGCCGCCCGGTAGATCGCCCGCAGCTCGGCACGATCGGGGGCCGGTGGGACGCGACCGATCTCCGGCCGGGCGACCGCCGCCTCGACCGCGCGGTCGCGCAGCTCCTCGTCGTGGGCCAGCACCCCGAGGTCCGCTCCGGCGCGCTCGCGGAGCCGTTGCGCGAAGGTCTCGAGCGCGACGCCCAGCTCCGCGTCGAGGCGACCCAGCTCGTCCGGTCGACGCCGCCGCAGGGCCGCGATCGTCGCCGGCAGCAGCGCCGCGTTGGCTTGGGCGTGGCCGATCGCCCCGGTCCGGACCGCGGTCTGGGCGAGCACGTGGTGCAGGCCGAGGCCGCTGTGGTCCAGCGCCCAGCCGGCGAGCAGCGCGCCGAGCGCCACCGTCGGGCGATCGGGCCCCACCCCACGCCAACCCGCCACGAGCCGGACGCTCCCCTCGCGGGCGATCGAGGCGCTGATCGGGGTCGCCCGGTCCCCGAGCAGCCCGGCCAGGGCGTGAGCGAGCGCGTTGGCGCTGCTGGCGGCGAGCCGGTCGACGGGCTGCGACGCGCTCAGCGCCGGGTCGTTCAGGACGACCCGCGGTCGCACCCGTGGGGTCTTCGGCTCGACGCCCCGCGCGTGCCGGTGCCCCTGGGTCATCTCCGCCCCGGAGAGCGTGGTCGGGATCGCCACCACGGTGCAGGGAGGATCGGCCGCGGCGAGGGCCTTGGCGACGTCGATCACCCGCCCGCCGCCCAGTGCCACGAGCAGCGAACCGCCAACCCGACCGCGGAGGTCTCCGGCGACGTCCTCGACCAGGCCCGCGGGCACCTCGACCACCGTGCCCGCTCGATCGGCCACCGCCGGCGCCGACCACGCCGCGCGGGCGGTGGTCAGCAACGTGAATCCGTCGGCCGCGAACTCGCCGATCGTGCCCAGCGCCTCCGCGCCGAACACGATCGTCCGTTCCGCGTCGACGTGACGCATGCTAGTCGGGGCGCTCCACGGACGCCTCGGCCGCCGCCTCCCGCCGGGCCACCGCCAGCAGCTCCTGGGCGTAGCCGGCGGAGACGCCGAGGCGATCGGCGACGACCATCCCGGTGATCCGCTCGCCACTGTCGAGCAGCTGCCGGATCGTGGCGATCCGCGCGACCCGGTTGCGCCGGACCCGCGGTCGTTGTCTTCCGCTGCCGTCCCCGTTTCCGTTGGACGGCGTCGCGGGCACACGGCCCTCGAGCACGTCGATCGCCTGGCGTAGTCGCGCCACCTCATGACGGAGCGGCATCAGCCCGGCCTCAGCCTCGGCTAGCGCCTGTTCACGCCGTTGAAGCTCGGCACGCACGGCGACGAGCATCTCGTCGGCGAGGGGGACGGAAATCGCCGCAACAGAGGCGTCGCCGGTGGGGTCTCGGCTCACGCGGATCACCGTACTGACGCAGACGTCGCTACGCAAGCGGTTTGGCCGATCTGGGCTCCACCAAGCGCCACAACGCCGAGCATGAGCGTTTCCAGGCCCGTTCGCCGGCTGGGAACCGGCGCCCACCGCAACATACGCCGTAGAGCAGTGCGATGATCGGGGAGCATGTCCGCCAACCCCGACGACGAACCCCGAGGCTACGGGTCACGACGTGGATGGCGGGCGCCCAAGGGCACGGGCAGCCGCAGCGGGCGCCACGCCAAGGCCCGCAAGAGCGCCAAGGACACGCCCCCGGATTCGAACGACGGTCCGGCTCCCGGCACGACCGCGGCTGCGATCAGCGGACTGCTCCGGCTCGATGCCGACGAAGCCGCGACGCTCACGGACCACCAGCTGCCCGCGCCGGGCGCGCCGAACGTCCTCCCGGCCTCGTTCGCGACCGCCGCTCGCCTGCTCCAGCGGGCGCGTGAGCAGACCGCCGACGCTCGCCGGGCCGCCGAGACGGCGGCCAAGCGTCGGAGCCTCGACGCCCAGCGGGCCGCCAGCCAGGTCGCCCGGGCGCAGGAGCGCGAGACCCGACAGCGGGCGAAGGCCGGCCGCGAGCAGGGCGAGCGGCAGCTGCTCGCCGGCGAGTTGGAGCGGGCCCACGCGCGGCTGGCCCAGGCCGTCGCCGAACGCGACCACCTGCGCGAGCTGTACGACCGGGCGAGCACCGGTCCCGGCGGCGACGGCCCCTCCGCCGACCGCAGCGACGCCGAGGTGACTGGCCTCGTCGCCCGGGTCACCGACCTCGAGGCCCAGCTCGAGGCGCGGGGCCAGGCGCTCGAGGAGCTGACCGATCTGCGGGAGGCGGCCGAGGCCGACCGCGACCGACTGCGCGCGAGCGCCCGCCGGCTGCGACGGCTGGCGGTCGAGGCCGGCGCCGCGACGGTCGACCTCGTCGACCCGGAGGACGGTGCGCCGCTCCACGTCGACGACCTGCCCGAGGTCCGGACCGTGCTCGAAGCGGTCGAGCTGGCCGCCGCCCACGCCGAGCACCTGGTCTACACCGACCGGGCCTTCGAGACCGCGCGCACCGCCCCCTACGACGAGCCGCGCAAGCTGCTGCGCGACCTCGTCGCGCTCGACCGGGTCGCGGCGGCCTGGGCGGTCCCGGAGGGGATCGGACGGCCGATCCGCGACGTCGCCCTCTCCGAGCAGCTCGACTGGGCCGACGACGTCAGCGTCAGCGCCCGCGGCCAGAACGCCCGCGAGTACCTCTTCACCCACCAGGGCCGGCAGCTCTGGGCCGGGCCGCACGTCCGCGTGGCCACCGGCCGCGGCCTCCAGCGGACCTGCCGCGTCTACCTCGCCCTCGTCAAGGGCGGCGAGGCCGATCTGGCCGGCCTCCCCCGCGGGATCTACGTCGGCCCGGTCGGCCGCCACCTGAGCGACTCGACCAGCGGCTGAGCCCGGACGGCGGCGGGCCGTCCGAACCGCCGCGGTCGCCGCCGCCCCGCCGCTCAGCGCACGACGGCCGACCCCGACGGGGTTCGGGCCAGCCAGTCGCCGACCGCTCCCACGAAGGCCTCGGACTCCTCGATGAACGGGTAGTGGCCGGAGTCGGCGAACTCGACGTACTCCGCCCCCGGGGATCCGCGAGTGGATCCGGCGGGCGCCGACCGGCGGCGGGAACGTCCAGTCCTTCGTCGCCCCGAGCACCAGCGTCGGCATCGTCAGCTCCCCGAGCCGCTCGAGCACGTTCACGTTGGGCAGGATCCGCAGCGAGGCGTTGAACGCCGCCGCGTTGCCCCCACCCGCGTCGAGCGACGAGAAGTCGATCCGCTCGGGATCGGCGAAGTAGACCGGGAAGACGTCGGACCAGACCGCGTCGAACTCGGCGTCATCGGCCATCGGGTGGAACAGGCACTCGGTCAGCGCCTTGATCTGCTCCGGGGTCGCGTGCTGCTCGGCGGCGGCGAACGAGGCCGGTGTCTCGCCGCGGAGACGGGCGCACCGGCACCCGTCTCCGCGGCGTCAGACTAGGCCTGGTCGCGATCGAGGCGGATCGTGGCCTTCTTGCCCTTGATCCGGGTGCCGCGCAGGGCCTGGACGACCTCTTCCGCAGCGTGGTTGGGCACCTCGACCAGCGCGAAGCGATCGGTGATCTGGATCGCGCCGATCTCCTTGCCGCTGAGCGAGGACTCGCCGGCGATCGCGCCGACCAGGTCCTGCGGGCGGACGCCGCCGCTGCGACCGGCGCCGACGAAGATCCGGGTCATGTCGGCGGCGGGCCCGCGGTCGGGGCGCTTGCCGTGGCCCGCGCCACCCTGGCCGCGCTTGCCGTTCGGACCGGCCGAGCGCGAGACGACCTCGGGGATGTCCTGCTCGTCGGAGGCGTCGCCGCCGGCCTCGTGGGCGAGCTTGACCGCGGCCAGCGCGATCTGCATCACGTCGAACTCGTCGGAGAGCGCATCGACGACGACCCGGAAGTGATCGAGGTCGTCGGCGATCAGGTGCTCGTGGACGGCGGCCCGCGTCAGCTCCAGGCGACGGGCGCGCATGTCGGCGACGGTCGGGACCTTCTCGACCTTGATCGTCTGGCCGGTCACGCGCTCGATGTTCTTGAGCATCCGGTGCTCGCGCGGCTCGGCGAGCGTGATCGCCACGCCCTCGCGGCCGGCACGACCGACGCGGCCGATCCGGTGGACGTAGGAGGCGGCCGCCGACGGCACGTCGTAGTTGACGACGTGCGTCAGCTGGTCGATGTCGAGCCCACGGGCGGCGACGTCGGTGGCGATCAGCAGCTCGGTGGTGCCGTTGCGCAGGCGACCCATGACGCGGTCGCGCTGCTCCTGGTTGAGGCCGCCGTGGAGCGCCTCGGCCCGGAACCCACGGCCGTTGAGCGTGACGGTCAGCTCGTCGACCTGGTCACGGGTGCGGCAGAAGACGATCGCCGCGGTCGGCATCTCGACGTCGAGCACGCGACCGAGTGCGGCCGGCTTGTGGGCGCGCGGGACGATGTAGGCCGTCTGGCGGACGCGCGGCGCCTCGCCGGCGGCGACCGTCGGCCGTTCGATCTGGATCCGGACGGGGTTCTTCAGATGGCGGCGCGCCATCTTGTCCATCCGCGGCGGCATCGTCGCCGAGAACAGGATCGTCTGGCGGTTCTCCGGGGTCTCGTTGAGGATCTCCTCGATGTCCTCCGCGAAGCCCATGTCGAGCATCTCGTCGGCCTCGTCGAGGATCACCATCTCGAGGCTGGCGAGCCGCAGGGAGCCGCGACGGATGTGGTCGAGCGCGCGGCCCGGGGTGGCGACCACGACGTCGACGCCGCGGTGGAGCGCGCGCAGCTGCCGGCTCATCGGCTGGCCACCGTAGATCGGCAGCACGCGGGCGCCCATCTCGCTGCCGAAGCGGTGAGAGGCCTCGGAGACCTGGACGGCCAGCTCGCGGGTCGGCACCAGCACCAGCGCGAACGGCTCGGTGCGGTCCCCGCCCTTGGGCAGCCGCTGGAGCATCGGCAGCGCGAACGCCGCGGTCTTGCCGGTCCCGGTCGCCGCCTGGCCGAGCAGGTCGCGGCCGGCGATCAGCGACGGGATCGTCTCGCGCTGGATCGGGGTCGGCTCCTCGTACCCGAGCCCGACCAGGGTCTTCAGCAGCTCGGGTCGCAGCTCGAGGTCGGCGAAGCTGGGGCCGGCGTCGTCCGCCACCGGCTCGTCGGCGGGCACGGGTTCGTCCTTGGCCTTGGGCTCGTCGCTGGCCTTCGGCTCATCCTTGGCCTTGGGCTCGTCGCCGGCCTTGGGCTCGTCGCTGGCCTGCGACTCGTCGTTCGCCTGCGGCTCGTCGGCCACGGCGGGCGTCTCGCTCGGGGCCGCGTCGTCGGTCGGGGCGGGCGCCTCGGGCGCCGCCGTGTCGTCGCTCGGGTGCGACTCGGCCTGCGGAGTGGCGTCGTCGGTCGGGGTCATGCTCATGCTCAGGTCCTCGTTCTGGAACGGCAGCCGTTCCGGCGGCGTGCGTGGTGCGTCCGGTCCCCGACGTCGTACGTCGGGGGCTCTCCTGACCGGCGGCGCGCTTCCAGAACCAGACCGCATCCACGGATGGACCGGATCAGCCTCGACGTCACGCTTCCCGGCGGGTGATGTCACGGGCTGCCTGCGCCGACGGACGGGCCGGCGGACAGCCCCTGCGGAGAGGCCCGCCCGTTCGGGCGCCTCTCGGGAGGAGCCCCACTCGGTGGGTGCTCCGGCCGCTCGCAGACCCGCTTACGTTGACAGAACCGCGATCCGACCGCGTCGCCGGTCCGATCGGCTCTGGATGGAGGTCCCCGGCACGGTTAGGCTCGCGCACATCGACAACAGCAGTCGACAGCCCCGTCCGTCCCGACACCAGGAGCTCTCATGAAACGCCCATCGCTGCGCGACCTCACGGTCCTCGACGCCGGCCATCCTCGTCCGCGGCGCGGTCACCGTGACCGCCACCGACGTCCGCACCGGGTTCCGCTCTCCGGTCGCAGCGGTGACGACCCGATCCTGCGGTCCGGTCACCGCCCCCACCGGGACCTCCAGCGCCCAGCGCCCGAGACGCCGACCGAGCCCGCTGCCGGCGAGCCCGCCGGTACTCGCTAGAGCACCGGGCGGGGTCCGGCCTGGCTAGCCGCGCCCGAGCCGCAGGACGGTGCTGGTGCGGCGCCCGGCCCCGTCGCGCACGGTCACCCGCACGCTCCGGACCTTCTGGGCCCGCAGCGCGGCGGCGACCCGCTTGGGCAGGACGACCCGGACGGTGCCGTCCCGGCCCCGCGTGACCCGGAAGCGACGCTGGGCGAGCAGGCCCTTGGCCTTGATCGTGCGACCGCCGACCCGCAGACGCTTGGTCGTCCGGACCTCGACGGTGCCGGAGCAGGCTGCGCTGGCGCAACGGACGGCGACGGCGACGGTCGACGAGCGAAGGGTCGCGGTGCGGGCCGTGGCGGTGCGAGCGACCGTCGGAGCGGGCCCGACCGTCGGAGCGAGCGACGGCGGAGCGATCGCCGGGGGGTCGATCTGCACCGACGGCGTGCCGCTCGGCGGGGCCGCGCCCTGGATCCGCACGCCGGCGCTGGCCGAGAGCACGGCTCCGGTCGCCTGCGGGCTCGCCGAGCTGCCGGTGACGGTGTTGGTGACGGAGGAGACGCCCTGCGGGTTGGTCGTCCGCTCATCGATGCAGAGCAGGTAGAGGGTCCCGCTCAGCGGAGCGCCGGTCGGGTTGTGGATCCGGAAGACGCGGCTCTTCGGCTGCGGGTCGTTGCCGAGCGAGACGAGGCCGCCGTCGAGCTCGTAGCCGGCGACGATCCCCTTCTGCTGGTCGCCGCAGATCAGCGACTCGGTGACGATCTGGCCGGCCGCGACCGTGATCGGCTTCGAGATCGTGTTCCAGCGCAGCGCGGTGGTGGTGCCATTGGCGTCGCCGGTCAGCTGCGAGAGGCACCGCACGCCGACGGTCACCTCGCTGTCGGCCACGTCGACCTGGAGCACGATCCGGCGACCGCCGTCACCGACCGGCACCGACCCCACGACGCGGGCGCGCCCGCGGGCCACGTCGAGGCTCGGCGCGATCGGCGTCCGCCCGACCCCGCAGTCGAAGCTCGCCGTATGCCGGCCGAGGCCGAGCGTGACGGTCTTCGTGACCGGGTCGCCGACGAGCAGCGGGTGGCCCTCGGTCGTCACGGGCGAGAGGCAGGTCCCGAACAGCTTGGCCTGGGCCTGGCCGGTCGAGTGGTTGGCGACGACCGCTTCGTAGCTCCCGTCCACGAGCGTGTTCAGGCGCAGCACCTCGACGTCCTCGAGCGTGCCCTCGCCCTGGTCGACGTGGTCGACGCGAACCGCCCCGTCGGTCAGGATGCCGCCGTTCGCGCAGACCAGGCGCTTGGCGACGATCTCGCCCTTCTGGAGGGTCAGCTGCTCCTCGACCTTGCCCACCTGCAGCTGGTCGTTGCCACCGGCCGGAGCGAGCAGGACGGCGGCGCGGGCCACGATCCGCACGCTGCGCGTGGTGCCCGCCGGGATCGCGCCGACGACGCAGCGGACGACCTGGCCGGTGACGGTGCAGCCGGGATCGGCGGACACGAAGCTCAGGCCGACCGGCAGCAGGTCGCTGAGGACGACGTCCTCGGCTACCGCGGTGCCGCGGTTCTCGGCGGTCAGCGTGAAGCTGACCTGCTCGCCGCCGAGCACCTCGGCCCGATCGACGCTCTTGCCGACGTGCAGCTCGGCCGTGCCGGTCGGCTCCGGATCGGGGGTCGGCGGGGTGACCGGCGGCAGGCAGGCGTCGCCCGGCAGCAGGTACTGGTGGGTCTCGAAGTTCGAGCGGAACGAGGCCGCGACGATCTGCCCGTTGGAGTGCCCGATGCTGAGCGCGCCGACGGCGGCGCTCGGAGCGAAGACGGTGCCGCCGAAGGCCGAGCCCGAGTTCAGAGTCACGGTCTCGGCGAGCGAGAGGTTCCAGACCGTCCGGCGGACGGCGTCGTTGACCGGCGCGTCGTCGGCCTGGCGGTAGTCGTTGCCGACCCGGTAGCGGGTCTCGCCGTCGATCTGGACGGCGCGACCGGAGACGTTGATCAGGGTCGTCGAGCCGGCCGGCACGTCGATCAGCGTCGCGCGGATGTTGCGCAGCTGCGCCGGGGTGACGCTGAAGACGTTGCGCTGGGCGTTGGTCCCGCGCAGCAGCAGCACCTGGCCCCCGAGCGCGATCGTGCCCTCGGTACCGGACTCGATCACCCGCGCGGTGGCCGTGGCCGGCGCCGCCGCCCACGCCGTCGAGCGGGCGCGCAGGTCCGGGAACGCCCCGGCCACGTCGAGCGGCGACGTGGTCAGGCGCCGGCCGCCGCCGTTGTAGTTGATGTAGCCGGTCAGGTTGCCGACGTAGGCGCTGCCGCGCTGGAGGTTGAACGAGTGCGCCGTGCCCGCGACCACGAGCGTCGGTGTGTCCGTCGTGGTGGTCGGCGCGGTCAGCCGCGTGCCGACCGTCATCCCGGAGGCGGCGAGCGATCCGCCGTAGGCGATCGAGCCCTCGGACTCCGATCCGCGCTGCCCGTCCCCGGCCACGAACTCGGTCCAGCCCTGGGCGGCGCCGAGTGCTGGTTGGGCGGTGCAGGTCGCTGGAGGCACGGTCGCCTGCGCGGCCGGAGCGGCGGCCCCGAGCATGATCGCCGACGCGGAGATCGCGGCGACGGAGGCGAGCAGGGCGGGGAGGCGGCGCGCGGGACGCGAAGCTAGACGGTGCATACGGAGGCCAACTCGATCGAAGGGCGGTCGGGTCGTTGGCAGCACACGCCGGACCCCGAGACGACGCCGAACCCTACTGACACATACGCCGTTCGCACGCCGGCACTGCCTGAACGTCCAGAGTCGATGCGACATATTTACCTAGGCGTCCAGGTGTCCCTCGTGCCGCTGCAACCGCCGACACCTTCGGCGGCTGCAGCAACGCGCCGCCGCTAGCGGCGGCGCTTCTTCCCCGCCTTGAGAGTCCTCCACGTGCTGAAGTTGCCGGCACCGTCCTGGACGCGCACGTACTTCGGTGCCGTGGCGCTCTTGACCGAGACCGTCTTCTTGTACTTGACGGCCGCCAGCGGCTTGCCCTTCTTGACCGCCAGCTGGACCTTCGCAACGCCGCTGGTCTTGTCCTTCGCGGCGACCTTGACCCGGAACGAGCGCTTCTTCGTCGCCTTCTTCGCGCGTGGCGTGGCCACGCCACCGGTCGGCACCAGCTGGGCGGAGTTCAGGGTCGGCGGCGTCTCGTCGAGGATGATGTCGTCCTGGAAGGTCTTCGTCTCGCCGTCGAAGCGGAGGTAGACCGTCTTCGGCAGGCGCTCGGGGCCGGAGCTGTTAAGCGTCCAGGCGATCCGCTCGACGACCGGAACCGCGCTCGCCCCCCGGAACCCGCCGTCGTTGGCGATCACCGTGGAGCTCGTGAACGCGGGCCAGATGACGTCCAGCGTCACCTTCGGCGTGTTCGTGTACAGCGCGCCCCCGTTGATGCTGACGCCGACACGGCCGGCCGGCGGCGCCGGGCGGGTCGCGACGTTCGCCCGGGCCTCGTCGACCACGCCGCCGCTGCGCGAGATGCGGACCCCCACCGCGAACGTGCCCAGGGCCGCGAACGACGTCGCGGCCGAGGTCGTGGTGCCGGTATCGACCTCGAAGCTCCCGTTGCCGTCGAGGTCCCAGGCGACGTTCGTGATCTCGCTGGCGGGCAGCGCGGAGGCGGCCGCGTTCAACGTCACGGGGGTCCCGGTCAACGCCGTGGCCGGCGCCGCGATCACGGCCGCGGACGGCGACACGGGGACCTGCACCTCCGCCGTATCGGTACCGCCGAGCGACCCGGAGACGCGCACCCGGACCGTCTGCGTGCCCGCGGAGACGAACCGCCGCGACGCCTGCGGCGAACTGCCGGTGTCGGTCTCGAAGTTGCCGTCGCCGTCGAGGTCCCACTCGTAGCGGGAGACCGCCCCGAACGGCTGCGAGGAGCCGCTGGCGTCGAAGGTCAGCTCCTGGCTGGTCTTCACCGGCTTGTCACCCTTCAACGACGCGATCGGACGGTCGAGGTCGATCGCCACGACGCCTTCGAAGACGGTGGCGTAGAGCTTGCTGCCCCGGATCGCCAGGCGGTAGGGCTGGAACGCAGGGGCGTCCCAGACGCCGAGCTCGATCCCCTGCGGCGAGAACTTCTTGATCAGCGTGCGCGCGTTGGTGCCGGACAAGTTGGGCTGCGTGACATACAGGGCGCCGTTGGCGTCCGCCGCGATCCCGCTGGGACGGTTGAGCTCCCCGAAGCCGTTGCCGAAGCTGCCGAACGTGCGGACGACCGTGCCGGCCTGGGTGAGCTCGAATACGCGAGCGGTCTGCGAGTCGACCACGTAGATGTGGTCGTTGACCGGGTTGTACGCCACCCCGCCGGCGTTCTTCCAGCCGTAGTCGTCCGCGAACCAGGTCGTCGCGTTCGACCCGTCCGGGTCGGCGTTCTCCACGTTGACCTCGTTCGCGAGGAACACGCGCCCCTGGGGCGTGACCGCGACCCCGCCGGCGTACCACCCGAAGTCATAGCGGCGAACGAGCCCGCCGCTGGGGGTCATCACGAGCGTTCGGTCGGACCGGTCCGTCACGACGATGTTGCCGTCGGGCAGCGCCGCCGAGTCGTGCGGCAGGTTGAAGCTCCAGCCGCTGCCGCCGTAGAAGGCCTGCATGAGGCCTCCCGACGGGTCGAGCTTCAGCAGCCGGTTGGAATTGGGGTCGGAGACCAACAGGTTGCCGGCGGCGTCGAGCCCGAGGCCCTGGCAGTAGCACTGTCCGTGACCCAACCGGGTGATAGCGGCGTCGGTTGGCGCGGAGGCGACGGCGGGAACGGCAGCAGCGAGACCCACCACGCTTAGACGAGCGAGTGCTCGCGAGAAGGACGTCATAGACGCAAGACCCTACTGCGCGAGAAACGCCGTTGGACGGGTATCCGAGCGGGCCTAGAGAACGAGAAAGGCCCGCAAATGCGGGCCTTTCAGTCCTCGATCGGGGAGACAGGATTTGAACCTGCGACCGCCCGGCCCCCAGCCGGGTGCGCTACCAGACTGCGCCACTCCCCGAGGACCGAGAAGAGTACCGGAGCGAGGCCGCGGACGGGTGCTCCCTTCCCGCTCGGCATCTCGACTCCGGCCGGTCGGCCGCTCCGGTGACTCCCAGACCCGGATTAGTCAGTTGCTCGCGAATGCTTAGGAGCCCGAGAGGTACGCCCGTGCTCCGCCCAAGGAACTGATGCGACGATCGGTTCATCGCTTGATCACCCGACCTGATCGGAGACCCGCATGATCGACCCCACCCCCATCGCTTCCGTCCGCCGTCACGGCTGATGGAACCGCCAAGACCCCCGCGTCCGCAGCAACCGGGCGGACGCGGGCACCTCCACACGGGACGAATCACGAGGGAAGCAGCGAGGGCCGCGACATCAGTCGCGGCCCTCGTCGTTTCGATGGAGCGGGCGACGGGAATCGAACCCGCCCTAAGAGCTTGGAAGGCTCCTGTGCAACCA